>NZ_CP011925.1:0-617402 GCF_000238315.3 Pseudoalteromonas piscicida | reverse complement strand
TTACCGAATCATGCATGTGCAACAGCCGCTCAGCACTCGGGCTATCATGTGTTAAGTCATGATGACATCGAGTTTTGGCCAAGATTTGGGGGGTGGTAGTTTTTACCTTACAGCCTTCAACAATACAAACCCGACACTCTCAAGCATAAAGTAAATTTACCAATGGTAATTCACAAATCATTCATCTATATTGGGAACATGCATTTGATGCGAACAATTCTTATGTAGTAGGAGAGCTAACATGGATCCAGTCACACTTATTTTTGATTACCTTTTTACCATTCAAGCGTTTTTATTGATTTTCGTTATTGTGGTACTAAAAGGGAGTATCAAATTTGTCCCGCAGAACCGTGCGTGGATTATTGAACGCTTCGGTAAATATCAGTCCACTAAAGAAGCTGGCCTTAACTTTATTCTGCCATTTATCGACCGCGTAGCCTCCGATAGAAGCTTAAAGGAGCAAGCCGTTGATGTGCCATCTCAGTCAGCCATAACCAAAGACAATATTTCATTGATTGTTGATGGTGTACTTTATTTTAGAGTTTTAGATCCGTATAAAGCGACTTACGGTGTTGACGATTATATCTTCGCGGTAACTCAGCTCGCGCAAACCACCATGCGTAGCGAACTGGGAAAAATGGAGTTGGATAAGACCTTTGAAGAGCGAGATTTACTTAATACCAACATCGTCGCTGCGATCAACTCAGCTTCTGATCCGTGGGGCATTCAAGTACTGCGCTACGAGATTAAAGACATTGTACCACCAAACTCAGTAATGGAAGCAATGGAAGCACAAATGAAGGCTGAGCGTGTGAAACGAGCTCAAATATTAGAGTCGGAGGGTGACCGTCAAGCCGCAATCAATGTCGCGGAAGGTAAAAAGCAAGCACAAGTGCTTGCAGCTGAAGCCGAAAAAGCAGAGCAGATCCTAAGAGCTGAAGGTGAAGCGAAAGCGATTATTGCCGTTGCAGACGCACAAGCCGAAGCCCTTCGTAAAGTCGGTGAAGCTGCAAATACCGAAGAAGGTCAAAAAGCTATTCAGCTTGACTTAGCAACAAAAGCCATTGCAGCAAAAGAAGCTATAGCCAAAGAATCTTCTGTGGTATTACTACCAGACAATGGCACAGATGCAAGTTCGCTTGTGGCACAAGGCATGTCTATTATTAATACATTAAATAAAAAGCAAGGGTAATGCCTATGGCCTTTTTACTTGAGCATTTAGCACAAACCTTAGTAGTACTAGGAATTGCTTGCCTAATTGTTGAGGTTGCGGTGCTTGGTTTTGCGACCTTTGTACTGTTCTTTTTAGGTTTGTCGCTGGTGATCAGCGGCGGCCTAATGTACGCAGGTATGCTCGACCAAACTTGGCTGACCGCACTTTGGTTTAATGCGTTAGTCACGACATTACTGGCTGTGTTTTTATGGAAGCCACTAAGACGCATGCAAGACGTCACCGACAATAAAGAAGTAACCAGTGATTTTGCTGAGCTTACCTTTACGCTAGAAAAGGATTTGAATGCAGATAGTCGTATTTTTCATACCTATTCTGGTATTGCGTGGCAACTAAAAAGTAAACAACCTATTACAGCAGGAACACAAGTCAAAGTGGTTAAAAAAGAGGTTGGAGCGTTTTGGGTAGAGCCTAATTAAGCAAATTGGTATAACCTTGCGAACAAAGTGCCTAGCAGCCAATTTTGTTAGGCACTTTCAGTAATCCTCAGTATTCAGAAACAACTTTTTACCTTATTCGCTTTTCGTCTAATACCTTCTCGGTTTACTCTATCCTGCACAACAGTTACACTCAAATTTAGGTACAAGGTTAAACACCTCTAAACCAAAAATAAAATATAATAAAAAACAAGGGATTATAATCTACAATGATTCGGGTCGAAAACTTAAGCCGAGTATACGGAAGCGGAGAGACACAAGTGCATGCACTAAAATCAGTTTCTCTAGAAGTAATGGAAGGTGAATTTGTCGCAGTAATGGGGTCTTCTGGCTCTGGAAAGTCTACATTAATGAATATACTTGGCTGCTTAGACTCTCCAACCTCCGGCTCTTACTATCTTGCTAATCAAGAAATTCAGGCCGTTGAAGATGAGGCCTTATCACAAATTAGAAATCAAAAAATTGGCTTTATCTTTCAAACATTCCACCTACTTACTCGCCTGACCGCGCTGGAAAATGTCATCTTACCGCTAAGGTATACCGAGACTTCTCCATCAGAGGCAAAAAGTCGCGGACTTGCCATGCTAAAAAAAGTAGGTCTTGATAGCAGAGCACATCACAAACCCTTCGAAATGTCTGGCGGACAACGCCAACGTGTTGCCATTGCACGGGCACTCATTAATGAGCCAAAAGTCATTTTTGCCGATGAACCAACTGGTAACTTAGATA
This sequence comes from Pseudoalteromonas piscicida, assembly GCF_000238315.3. Taxonomy (NCBI): domain Bacteria; kingdom Pseudomonadati; phylum Pseudomonadota; class Gammaproteobacteria; order Alteromonadales; family Pseudoalteromonadaceae; genus Pseudoalteromonas; species Pseudoalteromonas piscicida. The sequence goes on along the minus strand of NZ_CP011925.1, from coordinate 615,005 downwards.
GTAAAACCTCGCATGAGATCATGGAATTACTATGTCAGCTACACCAACAAGGCCACACCATCGTAATGGTAACGCATGAAGACGATATTGCAGCATATGCCGAGCGTATCATCAGAATGAAAGATGGTGAGAAAGTGGAGGATAGCCAATGCGCAGCTATATTATAAGCATCGCCCTACTCACCTCTTTGCAGGCTTTTGCCAAACCAATTATCGTCTCGGGTGTTATTAAAGCAGGTGAAACTCAGATCTTTCACGCGCCGATGAGCGACTCGTGGAAAATTCAAATTCAATGGATGCTGCCCGAGGGTGAAGTTGCTAATGAGGGTGACATCGTCGTCGTCTATGATTCCGGCTCTATCGCGACCTCAATCGACCAAGATAAAGTGGCGCTCGATGCTGCAAAAGATGAGTACAAACGAATTGAGCAAGACGGCGCCCAAAAGATACTCGAAGCTCAGTTTCAGTTGAAAAAAACCATTTTGCTCGTCGAAAGAGCCAAAATAGATGCTAGCGTGCCAAAAGCCAATATCAGCACCTACGACTACGAGCAACACCAGCTGACGTTAGAAAAAGCGATTATCGAAAACCATAAAGCCGAAATCAGTTTAAGCAAGGCCGAAACTGAAGCAAAGGCAAATACTCAGAAACAGCAACTGGAGATAAGGCGGTTAGAAGCAAGTCTCACGCACAACCAAGAGCAGCTCGAGAAAATGAGTCTAACGGCTAGTAATAGCGGCCCTATTCTGTATGCTGATCACCCTTGGAATGGCAACAAGTTATTTGCTGGCGCAACTGTACAACCGGGTTGGAAAGTAGCAGAAATCCCTTCTACAGCGGGTCTGTATCTAGAAGCATGGATCCATGAAGTAGATGCTATTGGTATTAAGGAGGGTCAAACTGCCGATTTAAAGTTTGACGCCTTTCGCTCCTCATCAACGCCTAGTACGCTCACTGAGCTATCAACACAACCTGAAAAGCGCCAAGACTGGGGCCAAGGCATGTATTACCGAGCTAAGTTCACATTCAACACCGATTTGCCACTACTACCGGGCATGAGCGGAAGCATAACTTTGCCAGGAGAGAAAAATGAAAGTTAAGTTACTGGCAGTCATCATTCCACTCTATTTACTAGGCTGCAGTCAGGCCCCCAGCGATATACATATCGTTAAGGCACAGCCAATCACTATCACAGTAGAAGCGAATGGTGAATTGGAATCAAAAAGCCGAGCGTTGATAGCCCCTCCTTCAATCAAGCGTATGTGGCAATACAAAATAAAACAGTTAATGCCTGAAAATACCACGGTTCAAAAAGGCCAAACTGTTGTTTCATTTGACGATCAAACCGTTAGAGATCGCTTAATGGAATACAATTCGAAGCTAAGCCAAGCGCAAAAAGAACTGGAAAATAAGCAAGCTCAAGTCGAGAAGCAAGAAGAAGAATACAAACTCGCACTCGCTGAAGCGCAAATGAACTTCGATAAGGCAAAACGCCGCGCAGAGATCATAGATAACTCACGCTCAGACAATGACCGAAAGAAGGCGCAAATCGATTTCACCATTGCAACCAATGATTTAGAGCTTGCCCGCAGTAAACTCGCCTTTCACCTAAACAACAAAGAGCTGAGTATCCAAATGGCAAGAAGCAAGGTTGCGCGAACGGATGCTGAAGTAAAAGAGCTAAAACGTGATATAGAGCGTTTACAAGTAAAAGCGCCAATGGATGGGTTAGTTGCATATCGAGCAAACTGGGAAGGTGAAAAGCCCAGTGTTGGCGAGTCCATGCAATTTGGTCAACCTGTTGTTGAGCTATCAGTTATTGAGCAAATGCAAGTAAAAGCACAAATTAAAGAAGCCGATTTTGGACGGATTACATTGGGGCAAAAGGTCAAAGTTACCATAGACAGCGCCGACGGTTATGTTATCGGCGGAACACTCGTTGAAATAGGAAAAGCTTTTAGAGAAAAGTCGCATCAAGATAAAAGCCGCATTGTTGATGCTATTATTGAGCTGGACAAAGTCGATCCCGAAAAGCTGCGGCCAGGCTTGAGTGCTCGTGTAGAAATAATGACAGCACAACTTGATAACGCCTTAACCGTGCCATTGAGCGCCTTAAAACAAAGTGCGGGTAAAGTGCTTGTAAACACAAACAGCGGAGAGAAAGAGGTAACCGTCTCTTATACCACACCGACACTTGCCGTGATTTCTTCTGGAATTAGTCAAGGCGTGGAGGTAAAGCTATGAGAAAAACATTACTCGCAGTTATTGTCTCACTATGGTTACTTGGCTGCCAAGAAGCACCTGAGCAGCCAGCGCAACTCCTATATACCGTAGAGTCAAAGCCATTTTCGATTACTGTGGATGCAGAGGGAGAATTACAAGCCGCAAGTGAAACTGTTATATCCGCCCCAACCTCAGCAAGAGGGGCTCAGACCCTCGCATGGATCATGCCTGAGTACACTCAGGTGAAAAAAGGCGATATTATTGCACGCTTCGATGGTAGCCAATTAGAAAGACGAAAACGCTTTAGTGAATTCGACAAAGGCAAAGTCGCACAAGATATCACAGTCACCGATAGTGATTTAACCACGAGAAAGTCCCATTTGGATAGCGACAAAGTTATCGTCAGTGAAGAGAAACACTTTGCCGAGACCTTTTCAGTTGACGATGAACGGATCCGCTCAAAGCTCGACATTTTAGATCAAATGCAAAATGTTGAATATCTCAATGCAAAAGAGGCTTATTTTGGCTGGCAGACAGAGCAGTTTTCATCTTCAGCTCTTGGAGAAATGGAACTGTTAAAACTGCAATCAAAACAGCATGAAAGCAAAATTGCGATGTACAACGCAAACTTAGCAGGTCTTGAAGTAATCGCGCCACACGATGGCTTACTTACCCTCAGTGCCGATTGGCGTGGAGAGAAACCCAAATCAGGCCAAGCGCTATGGCCTGGGCAAAAGATCGGGGGGTTACCAGATATTTCATCTCTGCAAGCTAAGCTTTTCGTTCATGAAAAAGAAGCGCTTGGCCTTGCGATTGGCCAAAAGGTTATGTTTACCCTGCTCTCCAATAGCGATGAGCGCTTTGATGGTAAAGTCACAAAAGTATCACCTTACCCACAATCTATTCGCCGCGGAGATCCACAAAAATACTATGAGATCATAGCGAGCCTTGATGAGACTCCAGCCCACTTTAAACCTGGTAATAAGGTGCTTGCTACGGTATTTGTCCAAGAAAATAAACAAGCGTTACTCGTGCCTAAACATAGCGTGATCAATGATAACAACGCATTTTTTGTTCAAGTTAAAGACGGTAGCCAGTTTAAACGCGTAAAAGTGGAATTAGGCCAAAGCAACCTAAGCCATACTGAAGTACTGGCAGGCTTATCTCCCAAGCAACAAATTGCACTCGTCGCGAATAAGGAACTGTAATGAAATATTTGGATTTATTTACCGATGCCATTGTGCAATTAAAGCAGCATAAGCTCAGAACCTTATTGACCTTGCTCGGGATGATTTTTGGTGTGGGTGCCGTTATTGCCATGTTAAACATCGGTGAAGGTGCAGAACGCGAAGCGCTTAAAATGATCGATTCGATGGGGATCAATAATGTTATTGTCAGCGCCAAAGACATTGAAGAAAATGACCTAAAAGAACAACGAAAACACTCGCAAGGTCTTAATCTATTAGACGGCCAAGTGATTGTCGACGCCCTGCCATTTGTGACCGACTTTTCGGCTGAGCGACTGGTGGATACCTACCAGATATTTAGCGAATTCGGCAGCTTTGAAGGCGAAGCCGCAGGCGTAACAGCAAACTATTTTAGTCTTGCGCATTATGAACTCGCGGCTGGTCGCCTACTAAATACTGAAGATAGCAAGGAATATAGGCAGGTTGCATTACTCGGCGCAAATACCGCAAAAACCCTATTTCCCCTCGGGAGCGCTGTTGGGCAACAAGTAAAAATTAACCATTTATGGTTTGAGGTTGTTGGCATTTTGCAAGCACCGCACCTGAACAAAAAGGAGTTTCAAGGCGTTGCTCTAGGTGGTGAACAAAGCCGTATTTTTGTTCCGCTAACAACCGCCATCCATCGCTTTAATAAAGGACTACTTGAGCCAGAGGTTACCGAACTAAAACTTGCCATCGACAAATCTCAGAGTCCAATTTTGGCATCTCAAGCTATCACTAACATATTAACCAATCGCCATAGCGATATTGATGACTATAGGCTAACCATTCCCGCAGCTTTGCTTGCTCAGCAAAAACAAACACAGGCTATTTTTAATATGGTCATGTCTTGCGTTGCTGGTATATCGCTCCTTGTTGGTGGTATTGGTATTATGAATATCATGCTCGCAACCGTACTTGAACGAACCAAAGAAATTGGCTTATTACGCGCAATAGGCGCCACTCGGAAAAATATTCAAGTCCAGTTTATTACAGAGAGCTTTACCATCTCGATATTAGGCGGACTACTCGGTGTGGTGTTTGGTATTTTACTTTCAGAGATAATTGCATTTTACTCAAATTGGGCGGTATCTTGGTCTCTAAGTGCTATTTTCCTATCTTTTAGTATTTGTGCTTTAGTCGGTTTAACATTTGGGGTATATCCGGCCATTAAGGCTTCAAAGCTAGACCCAATCGAAGCACTGCAAAGTGACTAACCAATAAAGGAGGCACTAACACCTTCTTCATATTTCAAGTCTAATATACTTTTTCGCATGCTGTTCAATGACTAGAGTCATTAACTACCCAGAACTCGGGATAACAACTTGTTCTCTAGCAGCCGTTATCCCTTACTACTGCGTTAAATTTGCTTGCAATAGGCCAGCTATTGACGCACAAATTTGCCTTGTATTAAGAAATAACTCCTGGCTAGAGTGATATTATGCTTTTGAACTTAGTGATTTTAGTGGATTAACTTACTTCTTATCCCGAATTCAGGTTAACTAGCATGCTTTTTGTTGGACTTTTTTTCGCCACAAGGTAAACTTTTATGCGATTTAAATCAAAAATAACTGGAAGCATTGTATGAGCAAAGAATGCTCGTATTGCTTTGTGTTAGTTTTACAGCTTAGTAAGTCTTTGAATATGTTACTTACTAAGCATTGAAGAAAGCAGCTAACATTAAGTAAAAATGCTGATGCGAATGGAACTTCAAGGACAAATAATGAAAAAAGTAACACTTATCGCACTTTCACTTATCTCTCTTACCGCATGTAAAAGTAATGATATCAATCGTGTAGTTAACGACGGTGTAGACGGCGCCATTAATGGTATTTTTGGCAGTTCAGGGACCGTCGTTTCAGCAACTGGTAGTGGCTCAAGTAACGATTATTCAGTCGAAAAAGAAGACGTATGGCCTCATCAAGCAACGAAAACGGCTCGAGACTATGGCTCATTGGCATTTGTGAAAACGGCAAAGAATCCAAGTGGTAAAACCAGACTTAAGTTTAATGAATGCAAACATCCGCGAATTGGAAAAATAAGGTGTGAAGGCTATCTATACGAAGTTTCACCAGAGGGCTGGTTGGTCAAAGGCGATACAATTCACTTTGGCACACGCCATTACTCTGACATTGTTATTCCAGCTGGCCAATACTATATAAAGATAAAAGGTGAAGATGTAGGTAAAAAAGTCTATGCGACAGGAACTATTGAGATATCGCCCTTTGTTACTAACTACATTAATGTAACCGTTCAATAAAGATCACAAAAAGTACCTAGTGCTTATAAAACAGCTAGGTACTTTTTACCAGACCAATTTCCTCTTTAATCAAGCAACCCAAAACAACGCTTCTTATTCATTTTATTTCATCAATATTATGCAAAAGCTCCTAATAACGGAACAAACAGCAAAGCTGCCAGCATTAAAATTTACCTTACATTATAAAATGATGACTACCTCCCCTAGCGTATTAGCTGCTCTTAGTTTTTTATAAGCTCTAAAAAAATTTAGATTTATTCAACAATAATAATTAGTTAGATAAAAATAACAAAAAATAAAACCTCCTCCTAAATTCCCAACGAAAACATAAGGTTAGTAAATTGTTTATTTTTTGTTATTTATTTATTTAAAATTTTTTATTACTTTAGAGTTTGTGCTCAAAGTAATAGCACTAATAATCAGCCGCACTCATTCGCTCTTTTATCTCATGTATTGAGTAGTTGCGTTTTAGTGGGAAGGAATCTTCAAAATAATTATGGAGTTAACATGCAAGGGTTAAAGTCTCTGTGCGTTTTAGCATCAGCGATAAGTATGTATTGTCACGGCGCTGAACGCGTCTCTTTATTCAATGACACGCAGAAAATTGCGCCAGCTTTACAACAAAAACAATCCACATTTGGTGATGATTCTAATCAAAACTATCTACTCACGCTGAAAACATTTGCAGCGCAATACACAGGTCACACGCTTACATTTCACCAAAGCCAAGTAGGTCAAACGAAGCAAAGCCATACCATAACTCAAAAGTACCAGAATATTCCAATCTGGAATCATGACCTTGTTGTGCTGACAGACGAAAATGGCGCTGTTGAGCAAGTTTATGGTGATCTCATTATTGACGTCGCTAAAGATATACCCACGCTCGCTCCTGTTTCTGAAGCACAACTTAGCGCGACTTTAGACTCAGTCATTTCTCAGTTTACCAGTGAACGCCCTAGAATTTTTAGACGTTCATCAGCAGAAGAAGTAATTTATATAGATGCTCATGGCAAAGCCCGACACGCTGCCAAGCTTACTTTTTTCACCGATTTTAAGTCTGGTCCTTTTAAGCCACAAAGGATCCTTGCTTTTGTAGATTTAATAACAAACGAGCTTATCAGCCAATCAGATGTATTGCAGCGCGTTGTGTATGAAGGCGGAAGCGGACCATCTGGTAATGACAAGGTTTCACGCCCAGATTATCAACAAGCAGATTACGTTTCCTACCCACCAAAGACCTTTGTTGTCGCCATGGAAACTGATGCTCAGCAAACTAACTGCTTGTTTGATGCAAAAAACGTTGAGACCAGAAACTACAATCACGGTACCGCGCAAGTTAATACGCCTTATAGCTATAACTGCTCAGATTCAACTCGCAATGACTATAAAGAATATCACGGCGCTCGCTCTGCCTTAAATGATGCTCATCATCATGGACAAACAGCAAGCTTGATGTTCGAGGCTTATCTTGGACATAAACCCTACTTTAATAAAAAGATAATTCAAAATGTCCATTACGGTCTAAACATGGATCAGGCATTTTATGAAAATGGCGAGGTCTATTTTGGTGATGGTGACTACCTCTTCTACCCTATGGTTTCCTTGGATGTAGTCGCCCATGAAATCGCTCACGGTTTTACCGAAGAGTATGGCTCAAATACGCCAAAATCAATGCTGACAGGTCAAGCTCGTGCCATCAATGAAGCCTTTTCTGATATGGCGGGTGAAGCAGCTGAATTCTTCTACTCTGGCGCGAATGATTGGAAAAGTAATCACGAAACGTTCCGCCTTGATGATGCACTGCGTTATTTCAAAACTCCTACGCTAGATGGAAATTCGATTGATCATGTTGAGGACTATGACGACTCAGTCACTTCTCACCATGGCGCAGGCGTATTTAACAAAGCTTTTTATTACCTCACGACTGCTGATCTAGACAACGAAACCTCACCGTGGAATACAAAGTACGCCTTTATCTTGTTTGCTAACGCAAATAAAAACTGCTGGACCAGCAATAGTACTTATCTTACTGGTGCTGATTGTGTAATGAGACAAACTCACACGGTAACTGATCAGCTGACTCAAGATGGCGTTAAAAAGCAAGATGGTAGCAACTGGCAAGCTACTGATTTACAAAACCACGTACGTAAGGCATTTGCACAAGTCGGTATAGGTTTGAAGGTAGACCGTGGACTCGAGAGTGAACTTGGCTTTGATCGTCAATTCTTAGCTTTTGACTTTAAGAACTTAACCCGCCGTGACGGCCAGCAAGTTTCGGCTAGTAACAGCGAAGGCTGGCAATGGCAGTGGAATTTTGGTGATGGAAGTGCACAAAGTAGCGCCTTTGAGCCTACACACAACTATACTACTGCGGGCGAATACAATGTTGAACTGACCGCCATCGCCCCCTCTGGTCAGTCTGATACTTTTATGCTGCCTATTGAAGTTTTTGACGACTATTGCCCCGCGCAAGGCATCAATCATAGCAAGTACTACTTATCATCAGTTTCGTTGAACAGCTACAAAAACGATTCTACATCAAGCAATTATAGCGACTACTCACATGATGTAGTCGAAGTTAAGGATGGTAAAGCACTCAATGTAACGCTAACCGCAGCACCCCACCCAGATACTCAAGACAAGACAAAGAACTTTTATGTCTGGTTAGACAAAGATAATGATGGCTTATTTCATAAGACGGAAGAACTCGCACTTTTTGGCAGCAGTAAAACGCAATTGACTGGCGAGATCTCATTGAGTGGTGAGCTAAACCAAAGCTACCGCCTTCGAACTATGGTGTCATTTGGTTTAGTGAAATCCGCGTGTGGCGACATGTCTTGGGGTGAAGTTGAAGACTACACAGTGAAGCTCATTGAAAACACAGATCCTGTTGATTTAAGGATCAGCACAAGCCAAGGTGTCAATCAGATTAGCTTTGAAAACAATACTGTCGATGCACGTGTTAAACGTTGGCATTGGAAATTTGGCGATGGCACAACCAGTAGTGAAAAGTCGCCTATTCACCAATATGCGCAATCTGGCAACTATGCGGTCGAACTAAAAGCATATGACAGATTCAACAAGATAATTGGAAGCTGGAACAAACAAGTTCAGTTTAACACCACTATCACGGCAAGGTTCACACCTCGTAAATCCGGTAGTACTGTTTATGTAGATACAAATCAGAGTGTTATCCCTAAAGGTAGCACAATACAGTGGCAATTTGGAGATGGTGTCACGTCCTCGGTAAGAGACACTCAGCACACCTATCAAGCCGATGGCGAGTACACGATCACACTCACAATTAATCATGCTGATGGCACACAATCTACCACTGAAACAGTGAAAATTGGCGAGACGAGCTTTACGCCTGATGTGAGCTACACGGTAAGCGAACAAGCAGACGGTACGTTTAAGGTCAGCTTCAGTAATACCACCACAAAACCTGATAATGCTGCAAGATACCCAGATGTAACATTGGAATGGAACTTTGGAGATGGCTCAACACTTACGCAAACTGGTAATTTTGGCCAAGACACCGAACACACCTATCAAGCCGCAGGTAACTTTAGCGCAAGCCTAACTATTAGTTACAACAAACCTATTTGGGATGATTGGGGAAGCCGAGTTACAGGTACCAAAAATATGCTGCTAGAGCTTAAATCAACACAACCTGTTGAATATTGCACGGCTGTAGGTCTGACCGATTATGAACACATCAGTAACGTGACTTTCAATCAAGATGGTCCATTTAGCAATGCACAGCAACCTGGTGTCGTTAATCCTAACAATCCAATTAAGCTCTATGCCACACAGAATAATACTTATCGTATTGAGGCAGGTTATGCAGGCAATGAAGCCTTCGCTGAAAACTACCACATCTGGATAGATTTAAACGGCGACGGTCAATTTGGCGATGGCGATTGGAGAAACAACAAATCAGAGTTGCTGGTTATGGATTTTGACCAAACTAACCAAGACTACGGTAAAGGCTATGTTGAGGGTGAATTTAGCATTCCAAGCAATAAGCTGTCACAACCTGTCACAACGACTCGAATGAGAATTTTGCAGTATTACGGATTTAGCAGAGTGAATAGTATCGATCCTTGCTCTGACTATAGCAGTGCCGCGACCTCGGGGAGCGGAGAAATTGAAGACTACCTTGTAGAAATCTATAAGAATTAAGGAAAATAAAATGAAAAAACTAAACAAAAAGGTGCTCATGCCGCTTGCAATCGCGTTAGCAGTCAGCAATGCGGTTGCTGCTAGCAACAGTGTTAATGAACAACCAACTACCACGGCGTCGAAACAGAAGTCTGGGCCTGCTGCAACCCAGGGTATTGCAGTAACTCAGCCAGACCAATTCGGGATCCGTAAACTCGATATGTCCAATCCGCAGCACTATCAATTGGCGAAGTCACGCTTAATAAAAGCAAACCGTATTGAGAGCGAGTTCCCACAGCTACACAAAACGCTAGATGTAGCAAAAGGACAGCACTTATCAGCCAAAATGAATATGACCACCTCTGAAGTGCCGCCAGTTAGTGAAACTGAAGTGGATATCATTAAAGAAGCACATTTCTTCTTGGATATGAACTTAGCTATTTCGTCTGATACAAACGAGCCTTATCTCATTGTACGTGCAAAAAGCTCACGCTTTGGTGGTACAAAGGCGACCTACATCGACTTGTTGTTAGAAGATGCAAATGGTAATCAGCTTGCGCCTTTAGGTTCTACATTTAATGTACTAGATGGTAAAGACACACTTGCAACTTCGACTATTTCACTGAAGTCATTGAAAGCAAACTTTCCCAACCTAGATATCATTTACGCAAGTTCATACGTTGAACTAGAGCAAGAAGATGGCACTATCAGTACGACGATGAAGTACACTGAATACCCGTTCTCATGGGAGCACTTTGAAGCGCTGTATGGCTCTGCTACACCAGCTGCAAAAGGTGAGGCTTCTGCACTTAACGTAGGGATCAGCTCATCTTTGGATACACGTCCGAAGTATAATGCGACTGCGCCAATCGATAAAAACAACGACGCGGTTATTAAAATCTGTTTAAACCGTAGTCATACTGACTGTGATTACGCAGCAGATCAATACCGTGAACCGAATGAAATTACCGATGTAAATATCCCATTCAACGGCGAGTTACGTGTTCCTCACGAAATCACTGAAATCTATCCAACTGTAGGCGATTTGCCAAACGGTATAGATGAACCAACGAATATCTATCTACAAGAAGGTATCTATGGCGGCGCGACAAAGCAAAGCTATAAAGGGCTCGAAAACGCGGTTAAGCAATTTTCCGATTACTTGGAGTTCGAAGTTGATACAGTAAACCAAGAGTCGATTATCCGTTGGAATATTCCACGTTCTGAGGGCCGTTTTGGTAATGCCAAACTGTTCTCAAACATCGCTGAAGCAAACTGGTATATGACCTTTGCTGTTAAAGGTTATCCGTACTTTAAGAAAGGACGTGGTGGTGCCGTTGCATTCCAAGTTTCACTAACGTCAGAAACATCAACGCGTTTTGGTAACTTCTATAGTGAAGTATTACCTATGATGAAGTTAGGTTATAGCTGTCTAGCTACAGGCACAATGATCACCATGGCCGATGGCAAACAACTTGCTATTGAAGACATTGCGAAAGGCGATTTGGTATTAGGTGCACTTGCTTCGAATACCCAAGTTAAAGAACCAATGCAAGTTATTGATGTGTCGGTTGGGATTGAAGCTATCAAGATGTATCGCGTAAAAGGCGCAGATGGCTCTGATATCTTAACTACCGAGACTCACCCAATTTCGACCTCAAATAAAGGAATTATTTGGGCGAAAGAGCTAAAAGTTGGCGATCGTATCTTAACTGAGAATGGATCGGTGCTGGTAACAAGCGTGACTAAAGAGAAGTATCGCGACAAGATTTATAACCTAAAACTTGCTCCAACAGCAGATTCTAAACTAGCTGAGTCACGTAACTTTGCCATGTTTGCTAATGGTATGGCGGTAGGCGATCTTGCTACACAAGATGAGTTTAACTACAAAGATCAGGACGTACGCATGTCAGAAGAAGAGATCCTCCAACGTCTTCCTGAAAAGTGGAAAACAGACTACATCAACAGCCTGAACTAATCGCTGCTTCTGGCCTCTCCTATTGAGGGGCCATACTTCTCAGTAAGGAATTCAACATGAAATTTATATATTCTCCATTGGCACGTGCCATGGGGGTAATGGGACTTTTTGCCTGCAGTTTTTCAGCTACTGCTGATCAAATTGCTAATCCAGAGTTCACTACCCAAGCAAATAACTCTGATTTAGACTCAGTGACACTCGGTACTGCTTACCATAGTGAAAAAGAAGGTTTTTATGCACTGCAAAGTGTGCTTGGCCGAGTTGATGAAACCTATGGCAATACCGAAATGGATTTTGTCGTTGGTGTAGATATGAGCTATAGCCAACTATCTAGTATGCTAGATGGTAATTTAGGCGCTGCACTTGATGTTCCAGTCATAAAAGTTGGCGTTGGCGCAAGCTACGCAAAACAAAACGCCGCAGATAACTACACTGGCACTTACACCCTATTTCTCTCCTTAAAACCAAAAAAACGGCTGTTAGTTGCGGATCCTCAAACCGGGTTTAAACCTACACAAGCTGCGCTTGATTTGGTCAATGCTAACCCTGGAGATAAATTCAATAATATTGGTAATGAGTTTGTATCAGCGATTGAGTACGGCTCTCAAGTTATGATCAACCTCAAGTTCCAATATAAAAATGACGAAGACAAAGTCAAATGGGGGGGTCAGCTTGGTGTGGACTGGGCGGGTAAAGTCAGTGTCAGTGGTAAACTGCAAAAAGTAGACGAAAATGTGAAGCGTAACATCAAAATTACCGTTTCTGCGCTACAGCTTGGTGGTGATCCAACTGAACTATTGAAGGTGATCCCCAATCAGCTCGTCAACTGTACGATGGAAAACCCAACACCATGCTTTGATGTGTTTAAAAACAGTATCGATTACATCAAAACTAACTACGTTACTCAGTTTGATACCTTAGATAAATACAACGTTGGTCGAGTCTTAACACAAAGTTATACCGACTCTGGACCAAGCCTATCTCCCTTAGTACCTGATGATGTCTATCCTGCCAAAAGCATCTTGACTAAGTTGGCTTTGAAAAACATGAGTGATGATTGGGTACAGGCAATTCTCGACAATCGTCGTGCCGATAACCTACTCAATTACTACGCCAGTGAGCTGAATAACTCACATCGAACTGCATTAGAAACCATTCGCGATAATGCGCTCTTTAACTCATTTATTCTGGCAGACGCCGTTGATTATTGTAAGCGTAATCCAATTGGTAATTACTGTCGCGATAGAGAGCTACAGACTCGTGGCCGCGTTCATCAGTATGACCGTAAATGGCTAGAATTATAAGGAATAAGACTATGTTAAAAGTCATGCTAACCAGCACATTAATTGCCTCATTCGCTGCGACAGTAGCACCATCAGCGCAGGCAAATACGACTTTATTTGAATCTCGAGATGTACTTACGCCACAGCAAGCGTTAGGACGCTTTCAATGGTTGGAAAAGTGCTACCCAGGGTTGTTGGTTGAAGTCTCTGATAATATCTTTGATCCCACAACTCCCATTCCAAATGATGAGAAAATAGCAAATCTTAAAAAAGTAATGCTATACAAAAATAGTACCCTCAGGACTGATGCAAAATACCTTACCTTTGGAGATGAAGACAATGCGAATCCAAAGAACTGGTTTGCGGGTAAATCACCAACGACTTCTTGTTTGCAGATCCCATCAGATTATCGCATAAGCGCGGTGATGGTTACACCTGCAATGCCGAACTACTGCGCCACTAAGTCTCGTGAACGTGCCTATGAGTTTATCCAATCAGTCAAGTTTTCTAATCTTGAAAACACCAGTAGCAACACCTTTTACAGTAACTATGTTGGTGATACTGCGAAAATATATGCCGATAGAAGCTACCAGTTAACGTTAACCCCAGGATTTAGTAGTGCAGAAACATACCCGGAAACTTGGCATGTGTTTATTGACTGGAACCAAGATGGTGATTTTAACGATACAAAAGAAACCTTATTCGCAGGTGTTTCAGAACAAGCCGTTCAGGTAGAAATTACACCGCCAACGGGCGCTAAAAAGGGCATGACGAAAATGCGCGTTACCATGGATTACTTGGGTGGCAGCAATGACGCATGTAAAGAAGTAGACTCCGGAGAGGTAGAAGATTACCTCCTTTACGTGAAGTAATAGGTGGCAACATGAACTTATACAAACAGACTATCGCGGCACTTATTGCCGGCACTACACCTTTCGCATTCGCAGATTCCAATTTTGTCAACGAAGCGGAATTAATGCAAAAAGCACAAAATGTGAATACCTTTCAAAGCGAAATTCCTGGATTGATGAACGATCACATTGTACTAGGTACGGCTTATAACAGCGACCAAAAACGCTTTTTGAATGTTCAAACTGTCGCAGGGGAAACAATTGAGACTCTCGGTAATACCCGAGTGCAATTTGAACTAGTAAACAATGGCAGCTATGACGAAGTACTCCGTCAACTCAACGGTAATGTTGATGTTGATGTTGGTTTTCCAGTCATTCGTGTCAAAGCTGGCGGTCACTTAGCCAAAGAAATGTCCTCGACTGAGTTTTCTAATACTTATACTTTCCAAGCATCATTAACACCGAAAAAGCGTGTACTTATGCCAGCGGATGCCAACATTGGTTACACCTTGACCCCGTCAGGTAATACGTTAGCGAATGAATATCAAAGTAAACTAATGAGCATGGCAGGCGATGGATTTATCAGTGAGATTGAATACGGTGCACAGCTACTCATTAACATGAAAATTGAATACTTAAGTGAGCAGCACAAAAGTGAAATTGGCGGTTACTTAGGGGTAAGTTACGGTGCTGGTAATATTGGCATTAGCGTCGATGGTAAGCTTAATTATATCGACGAAGACCTTAAGAAAAGTGTGCGCATTACCGTCAGAGCTTTACAAAAAGGCGGTGATCCTAAACAGCTTCTCAGCATAATCCCTAACAATATTATCACCTGTTCACTCGATAACTACGAGCCTTGCTTTACTTTATTTGAGCAAGCGGTGAACTATGCGAAAAACGACTTTGGTAATCAGTTTAATGCGCTATCTGATTACAACGTAGTGCGTTACAAGGCAACGCCTTACGAGATCAGCTCACAAGATGTACGTCGTTTAGATTCAGGTAATAAAGATATTCGCTTTGAAACCACTTACCGTACTTTATGGCTTGAAGATCAATTCAAAAAGTCGGTTAATCATGAACACCGTGCGCGTGGTGTACTTGCGCAATACGCTAGTTGGATGACGGATGTACAACGTCAAAAAGCAGAAGGCGTACAAGAAGCCGCTTACAACAATGCATGGATTTATGAGCAATATGCTCGAGTTTGTCGCGATAATCCTTATGGTACAGCTTGTACAGATGCGTGGAACGATTATCTAAATACCTGTAGTGGTAGTGGTGTCGGCTGCATACAAAACTACACGCTTGCCGATCTGAATATACCAGCTGATAACATGACGCAATACTTCAAATGTGAAAATGCCCGAGAAGCAACAGCAAACTTTGGTGTTGAAGAAAATCATGTATCACTTGGGTTTAGACAGTTGGGCTGGGCGCCTTCCTTTGTTGATGCAAATGACCCAGCTGCGGGCGTGATGGTTTGGCTACCATGTAAATCAGCCCTACCAACCTATGGAACCGCTTTTGAAAATTAGTGAGTAGTAAAAACGCTAAGACTCAATTAGTCCAATTGAGGCGTGGCAAGTAATAAACAATCGCACATTGAATTATTACTTCTTCGCCTCTCCCACAGTAAACCATCTACAGGAATTTATGTATGCACTTAAGAACCATATTAATAGTGCTCTGTGGCCTGTTAAGCTTTTATGCAAATGCACATACCTATTACTCTTTAAATACTGAGCATGAACAACTCGGGCAGGGATTTGAACAGGAATTAGGCATACCGCTTGAATCGTGCCTCGATGGTCAGTGGCAATTTCAGGGTGGTAGCATGGGCGACTTGGCTTATCGTGGCGATTTTGACTCCGACACCATGATCAATACCATTACAGGTAGTGTAAAGGCTGGTATCAACTTAGTTATTTTTGGTGGCTCAGCCAAATTTTCCATGCGCAGGAAAGTAACCAAAAATAGAAATTCAGCAGCCTCGGCGGTCGAGTTAACCTATGAAAAAGGAAGTTATAACTTTGAAAATCGAACCACCAAACCCGCTTTTGTCGAGCTGCTCAGTACAGATCCGACTCAGGTAAGAAACCGCTGTGGTGACAGCTTCATCCACAATATCAAACTTGGTTCTCGTATCTATGTTACCGCTAAACTCCATTTTAAAGATCGCACAAAATACGAATGGTTTCAGACCAAAATCAAAGTGAAATTTCTTTTTTTCAGTAAAACTTTTACTAAAACCAAAGTATTTCAAGAGGCAACCAAAGATGCCGTCTATACGATTCAGGTGAATACCGATGGGGGTATGACGCCAGAACTCGCTAGACTCAGTAAAAATGGCACCATGCACTGCAAAACCGATAATCTAACTCCCTGTATTACTTACGCCGACAATTTATTTAGCTATTTACTAGACGGTGGAGAGTATGTCGACGACCTTAAAGACGAACATTTAAACGTTTTAAAGTACGAAGTCGAAAGCTATGAAGACTCTGGCCATTATGACCTCGCCTATGCTGGTCACACCGCACTATCTAACCGCTATATTGCACTGTCTGCCAGACTCAGAAGTTATCAAGATTTAGTTTATGACGAAATAGAAAGGTTGAGTGCATTTAAAGCTGTGTCTGAAGACCCGCTTGAAATCGAACAGCTTACAGCTCGTATTTCCGCCCGTAATACGCAGCGCATCGGACTCGAGCAAGCTGGCGAATACTGTGCGACACTGCCCGGTACTACCCTTTGTGAAAATCGTATAGAATCCGCAATCGCAAACGTTGACTAGGCGACTTCAGGAAAAGGAGCGCGCTAGCACACGCCCTTAACCCGTTGTCCTTACCACTCTATTCTCCAACCAATGAGGCTATATAGCCTCGCTTCTTTTATGGCGCAATTAAGCGTCACCTCAAAAAGCGCTGTGGAACCGCTGAGGTATTCTTAATCTAATAATGTTGGCGTCTCCGACGTAAAATCAATCCATGCATTAGTGCCTAAGAGTTCAGCACCCACCACACTCGGATCTTCATATCGCATGACGAAATTTTTTGGCCCGTGCGCGTAGGCCACTACTAAGCCATATTCAGAGTCCAAAAAGCCTCCGTGTGGAACAAGTCCTGGGTAGCTAATACGCCATGCATTACTGTGATTACTTACCTGTCCTAACGTTAGCTTACCGATCACGTTATCTGGTAGTAAAAAGAACCACGTCCATGGGCCACCTGATACAATCGTCATCACTTCATCGATGCCGACGCCATTTTCAGCGCTGTTGACATGTAGTTTCCCAAACTTTTCTTGTAGATATGACTTAACTTCGCTGCTCATCGCTTTCATGTCGTATATCTTAGGATAAGGTGCAACGCCTATCTCTGAAGTAGATAGAAATCCGCCACGATGCATTTCCGGTTGACGCCCGGCTTGCTTGATTTCGTTTAGTAGCTCACCTCGGTGTAAAGAAAATAACGACAGTAACTGCATGCTTTCTTGTTCGTTAATTGCCCTTTTCTTGGATACCTCCAGAATAGGCCGAGCCTCTTCTGGAATATTCACGGTGCTCACCCTCACTCCGACACGACGTAATACTTTATTTACCTGCGCAATCCCCTTCGACGCTGCTCTGCCATCACTATACGACAGTATAAGCTGCCCTTCGCTCTGGGTGGCATTGGCGACACAGCTTGATAGGGGCAATACCGAAACAAGCGCAACAAGCGCAACAAGCACCAAATTAGAAAACTTCTTCATATTAATTTCTCCTCAAACAATTAGACAAGTAAGGCAAAACCATCACTGTCGAGCCTATTTTCCAAGTCTAAATATTAATTATGAGTAGAAAAACATAGTTACAGTAAACAAATTAAACACTGTGAGTATACAATAAAACAGCAGCGTACGCGCATACTATGTGGCGTTTAGACTAAATATCTGAGTCATTCATATTTTAAGTAGGAAGTTAAGAAATCAATGAATACACGCACTTTTTGTGACTGCGCTTTATGATAGGGATAAACCGCGTAGAGCGCATGGGGACTGATTTTCCAATCCGGTAACAACGGTAGTAATTCACCAGAGTTTATTTCTTTGGCAACAAATACTTCTGGAAGGATCATGATTCCGATCCCAGCTAATGCAGCTTGTTTTAAAGCCAAACCGTTATTAACGGAATAGTTACTCTTTTGAATATTGACAACTTGCGTGTCGTCCTCACGCGAAAATGTCCACCTAGTTGCTGAAGAAGATAGACTATAAACCAAGCAATTATGCAATATCAGTTGTTGAGGACTTGTAGGTGTACCATATTGTGTTAAGTACGATGGAGAAGCGCAAAGAACGCGATCCATAGTACTTAGTTTTCTGGACCTAAGCGTGGAGTCTGTTAGTGCTTGTCCTCCACGTATTGCGATATCAATCCCTTGTTCAACCAAGTCGATATACTGGTCGTTCATGACAACTTCTACCGATATTTCGGGGTACTGTTTCATAAATTCACAAATGGCTGGATTTAACATTAATATGCTTACCGACATTGGAATATTGATCCTTAAAAGCCCTGAAAGTTGCTGCGAAGACTCTATGATAGAAAGATCAGCGCTAGCCCATTCATCCAAAATAGTCCTGACGTGGTCATAGTATTGCTGTCCGCTCTCAGTTACATGCATCTTACGCGTGGTTCTATGAATAAGAGGGCTTTTTAAATACGCCTCAAGTTCATTGATATTTTTACTTATCGCGGCCTTTGATAACGACAAATCATCGGCCGCCGCGCTAAAGCTTCCAAGCTCGACAACGCGCCTAAATACCGTAATTGCTTTTAGCTTATCCATATACTTATCCTAATTTTATGGCCTTCAGTTAGTGCGCTTCATGGCACTTTGACATAAGCCTATCGAGAGATAAAGCCGCCGATTCAAAAATAATAAGCACTATTCTCATTGGAGATCGACGACTTATTCGCACATCTTCAGGAATGCTAACTAGTAGCGATAAAAATTTAGCCGACGCTAAGTTTCACAGGTCTTAGTAATATATCTACTTAATAATTATCCACATGATAATCAAAAAAGACCTACTTATTTGTTAGTGTAATTATTGGAAACTAGTTTCTAAATAACGTACACTCCCACGCCCAATGATTATTCAATAAAATAAGATATCAAGATGATTAAAAGCGCTATATACAAAGGAATCGTAGCCTCATTACTCACCTCCACTTTAGCAGCTTGCGGCGGTAGTGGCGGTGACAAAGGCGATACACCAGTCACATCAAAAAATAAAGCACCAGTAATTGCGACTATAGCACCAATTACTGTGATGGAAAGAGACTCAATCACAGCCGTTGCGACCGTAACTGATGAAGATGGTGCGATTGAAACTTTGCTTTGGGAGCAGACAGCAGGTACAACTGTTGAGCTAACAAACAACACTAGCGAAACGCTCGAATTTCGTGCGCCTGACATCAATGAAGCGACCACGCTAACATTTAAGCTAACCGCGACAGACGACAAAGGGGCCTCAAGCTCACAAGAGTTAACTGTCAATCTAAGTGCGTACGCTCCACTCTCAAGCTTAACGATTTCAGACGCGGCGCTCGCGCAATGTTTATCCGATACACATCAAGATGTGGGTATTTCAGTTGTTGATTGTACAGACTACCCAGTCGCAACGTTAGAGGGGCTATCAGGTATTAGCGGCTTATCAACCGTGTCTATTAAAAACGCAGAATTGAATAATCTCGACGAGTTAGCTCAAATTTCTCCGCTCACCGTGTTAAAGCTCGATAACGCATTTGCCGCAGCTCAGAACAGCTCGAATAATGATGCACGTTTAGAACAAATTAATAAGCTCAACAAACTTGAGTCTTTGTCTATTATTGAAAACAAAGAAGATAGTTCAGGCAAACGCCTAGCGTTCCAGATACTAGATCTATCAGGCTTTACGCAGCTTCAGACGCTTGAAATAGAAAACTATAGTAGTCAATATGAAACTATGCAGCTCAGTGAACTTCCAAGTGATAAGCTCACCCGTTTGACCCTACGTTCTCTAAGCATTGATGATAAAAGTACCCTAAAACGCTTTAGTAACTTGCAGAGTTTATCTTTGACATACATACAAGATCTGGACTCGCTGTCATTTTTAAGCGCCATACCTAACCTCACAGCATTAACACTTAATAATATCGAAGCCGCTGATTCAACAGCAATAGAAGCCAAAACAAATCTGACAACACTCGTACTCAGCAGAACACGGATTGAAGATTTCTCATTCTTAGAAAAATTTAGTGAGTTGGAAAAACTAGGTCTTAGTACTTATTATAGCAATGTTGAGTTTGATATTGCGGACATCAGTAGTAATGCGAAGCTAACCTCTCTGTCATTAAACAATTTAAGTGTTGATAATGTCAGTGAGCTATCAACCTTTACGGAGCTGCAATCTTTGTCTTTGGAGGAATTAAACCTTTCTTCTCTGAGCTTTTTGCAATCGATGCCGCAGCTAACATCATTAAAGCTTAATAGCCTGTATAACATTAATGATTTAGGTTGGCTAAGTTTCACACCAAACCTAACCGAATTGTACATTCGTGAATTGGATAATAACGCGGATTTTAGCGCATTGTCTGAGCTTAAAAATATGCGCGACCTCACCGTCGACAGCGATTACTCAAACTTTGCACTAGATACGTTAAGTAAAATGCAAGCATTAGAAACACTTAACCTAGAAGTTAGTTTATTTGAAGCTTCAAGTGAAACAACATTTCCAAGCTTAAAAACACTAAACGTGAAGGGCAGCAGCTATTCAAACATGGTGAACTTGACTAACTTCCCCGCGCTCGAATCAGTTGAGTTATCAAAAGGTCA
This sequence comes from Pseudoalteromonas piscicida, assembly GCF_000238315.3. Classification (NCBI taxonomy): domain Bacteria; kingdom Pseudomonadati; phylum Pseudomonadota; class Gammaproteobacteria; order Alteromonadales; family Pseudoalteromonadaceae; genus Pseudoalteromonas; species Pseudoalteromonas piscicida. Next base: position 594,152 of record NZ_CP011925.1, on the reverse strand, counting down.
CTATTATGATAATGAAGAGAAAATCACAACTCTCGATTCTCTAGGTTCAAACTCGAGCCTGAAATCGATCAAGCTCAGCGGCTTTAAAGAGCTAGAAGATATCACTCAGATATCTCAATTTGAAAACTTAGAAACTCTGTTTATTAACTACTCTCTAGCGGCTGACATCTCTGGCATCGCATCATTAAACAAATTGAAGTCATTAACATTAAGCAACTTTTCTACGTTTTTTAGAGCAGACATGCTTGCCAGTTTAAACAATCTGGAAAGACTTGAAATACAAAGTAGTGCCATTTATTGTGATGATCAGGAGCTATTAAAATCTCTCGATGGTGTAACAACAAATCTTTCTAACTCTAACTGTATTAAGAAGCCGGTCGATTTGAGCTTAATTACCGATGAAGCATTTAAGGAATGTATTGAAAATCGAAGATACCAAGATGCTGTGCGTAATACCTCACTCTCTTGCGATGCCTCAGCAATTGAATCATTAAATGGAATTACACAGTTTGAAGCAATTAAGACTTTAACACTGGATGGCTCAGTTAACAGTTCGTTGTTACGAGATCCTAGCTTAGCTCAGCTCCACACCTTACAGAATCTAGACATCTATAGACTCACAGGTGAACTAACGGCTAAAGCTACACTTCCTCAATCATTGACCTCCTTTGAGTTAAATACAAATAGCCAAACCGTATATGACTTCGCGCTTTTTGGCTTGCCTACTACCTTAATTTATTTGGACTTGGATAGAACCAAGCTGAAAAACTATGGTGCAATTAAAAATTACGCCGAACTTACCCGTTTAGAGTTGAACTATAGCAACATTTCAGATCTGTCACCGCTATTCGATTTGACCAATCTGGAATATTTAAGTTTATATGGAAACCCAAATATCGACTGTGCTCAAGTAAGCAAACTACAAGAGTCGTTACCCAATATTTGGCATATTTCGACTAGCTGTAATTAATATTAACGCTAAGCATTAAGTTACTCAAATAAACACAGTCTCATTGCGAGGCTGTGTTTTGTTTCTGGTTTATTCTTTCTACACCACATTTCTTTTACAATAGCATTCTGTAAATTTTTATCTCATTCCTAGGCTTAAAATCCGCTATACTAGCGCAAAAATTATTTAAGAAAATTTATGGCGCTCAAATCCACCATCATTAAAGCCCAACTATCACTCAGTGATATGGACAGACATGTTTACCAAGACTTTAATTTAACACTAGCTCAGCACCCCTCTGAAAACGAACAACGGTTAATGATCCGTTTACTTGCCTATGCACTAAATACCTGTGAAGGACTGGAGTTTACCAAAGGCTTATGCGCTGACGATGAACCTGAACTATGGGTTAAGAATTACAGCGAAGAGATTGAACTTTGGGTTGAACTAGGACTGCCTGATGAAAAACGCCTTAAAAAAGCGTGTAATAAATCAAAACAAGTGATCCTCTATACTTATGGCGAAAATAATCAGGCAATTTGGTGGCAAAAACACCAGCCTAAATTATACGACTTTAAAAATCTAAGTATTTTCGGCTTGGATTATAGCGCGACTCAGGCTTTAGCTCAGTTAGCAGAACGAAGTATCAAGCTCACTATTACCATTCAAGATGGCGAAGTATGGGTAAGTTCTGATAGCGCAAATATTGAAATCAAACCAAGACAGTTAATGTAAACCAAACGGCGACATTACTGAATAGCTTTACATCGACGTCACTAATGTCCTGACACGAGAAAGCATTCTATTGACTTAGATATCTTTTTGGGTAAATTATAGCGTTGAAGTTAGTTAATCATAATTACATTGATTTTTAACTTCTTATTTATAATTATAAAACTAAAGGAATTAGCAATGAAACTTAAGCTAAAAAAGCAACAGGTCAAAAATCTTTCTCTAAGTAACAAACATATCAACCTAGACATGACGCCAAAGATCCAAGGTGCAGGTAAAAATCCGACATTTTTTCCATGCGAAACAGGATTATGTGGTACACAAATGACTGTTGACTACGGTTTCACATGTCAATGGGACTGTGGTACAACGATTTGCTAATGTTGAAATCAAACCACAACAGTTAATGTAATTTGTGATTACGTAGTAAGTGTTGTAGCCAACCAAAGGTGGCTACAACGTATTTACCTACAACCGAGATGCGGCATCGTTTAGCAAATCAGAATAGGCAGAATCTGCACCTATTCGTTTGGCCTCTGCTCGCAAGTCATTGCTAATTCTTGCTCGGGTAAATTCATCAGTTAATAATTCATTTAGCTGATACGGTGAACGACTTATCAAAATCGCTTGCTCAAGTGGGCTTTTAGCTGCATTAATCTGTTGTGTATATATGCTCTCACTAGAGCGTTGAGCCGATGCACTCAATTTTGCCATCGCAATTGACAAATCTGAATACAGCTTTACAGCATCGTAATCAAATTCAGCACTGTCGATGTCCATCACGGGAAGATCTCGTGCCAAAAATGCATTCACCGTTTGCTTAAACTCATGCGGAGCCTCATTCATAAACTCATCTATTCTGATAATATTAAAGAGATCTTGCCTTAGCGACTCTCGCTCTACCTTTTGTGACGGCTCATTATTAAGAGTTTGAATATATTGCGGCAAAAATTCAGTCCTTGATTGAGGGTTAGCTAATGCGAGGCGATTATAAATTCCAGCTTTTGTTGCTCTGATAGCATCATTTGATACGTTATTAGATTTATTTTCTGATATCACAAACTGGTCATCTATCAGTAGTTTGGCTTTCTCAAAAGGAAGATGACCAACAACAGCCTCAAGAATTGAAAAGCCTAATGCAGGATCTTCCACATTGGCTAGCTGACCACTAATTACATCGAGTAATTGCTGCTTTACTTCTGATAAATGCATGGCAGAAACTTTCGCCTCTTCTCCATTAACCAGTAAGATAGTCTCAAGTACATTTAGTAAGCCAAATTTTGCCCGCTCTGATGCACTTTCGAATAGCGAAATTAACTCATTGGACAGCTCAATAGGAGCCAACGTACTCACATACTCAAGCACATACAAGCCTTGCTCTGATTCCACGCCTAACTGCTGTACCATATTCCACAATATACTTATTTTATCTTTTCTTGATATATTCGGATCTTTTAATAGCTCTATTAGCTCAGCTTCAAAATCAAGCATAGCCTTTGTACCAAAACTATTCTTCAATGTTAAAGTAAGCGTATCTGCTAACTCTAACATTTTATTATTTTCTTTATCTGTTAATTTAACATCCATATCATAAAAATCTGGAAGTGTAGCTATGAGCTCGGACTGGCTAATAAAAGGAACGGTCTCATTATTTTCTGCAGTTTTTTTTACTTCCTTTTCTGCTGTGGATACAAAATAAATGACAACCAAAAAAACAGCTAATAAAGATAATGCTACATATTTTGCAATTAGTTTCATATCCACCTCGAATTATCTAGTGCTTGGGAAGCTATTATAAAGATTTCTCGGAGTGAAAACGGTAACTAAATTCTCGCCAGTAACCTTTTTGTATGAGTAGTTCACAAAAGTATCACAACGGAACTTTACCTTCACTTTTACAAAACTACCATTTTTATATACCCATTTACCTTCTGTATATTGTGCAGTGATTGTATATTCTGGATCAAAGCTACGTTGTGCCCACCCAGCTTCAACGATTTCCCCATGCCTAGTACCCCGACCGTACTTTGCGCCCCAGTATGAGGAAGCACCTTTAAAGCTACTCAGCGTGTTTTTGTGAATGACAGTGTTATCATTCAATACTTCAAGTACTTTTGAACCGTCCCAGATCCCAACGTGCCCAGCCCAACCTAGGCCTGAAATTGATAGATCTCGAGCAACAACATCACCTACACTCGTTGGATTGCCAGCAAAAGCTGTTGTACTTATAGCGAATAATAATGCACCAGTAGATAAAACTTTCATGAAATTTCCTTTTAATTAAAAACCAACATAATAATAACATTAAAAACAGAAAATTCAACCAAACCTAAAAAATATAAAAACCACGAAAAGCACACAATAACCTACAAATGGCAAAAATGAAAATAACACAACAACAAATACAAAAACCAATAAAACTACAACATTGAATTATTGAATAAAACCAAAAAACATTAAAGATTGAAAAAATTAATCCACAATATAAATTTAAATAAAAACACTCAACATAGCTTCTTTCATCTGAGCTTGGTTAAAAGCTTAGGGACTGTTTATTCTGTGCGGTTGGACGGAATAACAACAGCTGAAGTGCAAGTTGTTATTCCGAATTCAAATTGTTTAGCTACTTATAACAGCCAATTTTAGCGCTCAATACGTTGAATTGCCTTCCTATAGCCAGCTATTGGTGTGTAAATCCACCTTGCTAGCATTAGAAGCCTTAGTAAGAGCAGATAGCGGTGTTCCCCCTAAAACTCATTGGTGAGACAAGGGGATGATAAAATCAACAAAGGACAAAAGGAGCTAGCTCACCGCTTATCTACGCTTCTGTTTAGTCGCACTTTTGAAGTTTTTTCCATACCGCCCATTGAGAGGAATACTGAGTTGGATTCTGGTTACGTGTCCACCACTTCGCTTCGAATAAAAAGCCTCCATAGTTTACTCTCTCACCTTTATGGTACACATTGGAAGCCTTCCAAGGCTCAGCTTTACAGTTTGGCTTAGGCTCTTTTACAGGATCTACAACTACAATACGCCTTGAAATATACTTTGACTTTGCTCCTCTATCGTCAGTCGCAACAGCACTAATTATGTAGCTCCCAGTTAAGTTAGGAACATAATTAAACGCGTATGGTGCACTATGGAGTTCGGTTAATAGCGTATCGTTCACTTTTACAGTGACTGTATCGATCTTACTATCTCTATCAGTGGCAGATAATTGTATGTCGATTGCCTTCCCAATCTCTATAACATACCCATCTGTAGGTTTGATAAAATCAAGCGTTGGTGGCTGATTTTCATTAACACTTCCATCATCAGATGTTCCACCACAGGCGACTCCTTTTTTCCAAACACCCCAAGTGCCCGACTTTAAAGGATTTTGATAACGGTTCCACCATCGAGCAGTATATTCGAAGCCCGCCAGTGCAACCTTATCACCTTTAACGTAAACGCTATTTTCTTGCCAAGCAGGTGTTGTGCAATCGTCAGGGTTGACGACGCTGAATTGACGAAGTTCAGTTTTAGCTGTCGCGCCCTCATTATCAGTAACCTGTGCTGAGAAAGTATATTTACCTGCTTGTTCTGCATTCCAAGTCAATTGCCATGGTGCTTGAGTCACACTACCAATAATTTGATCATTGACCTCAAAAGTAACTCGAGTAACCTCACCAAATTCGTCTTGTGCATTTGCACTTAATACAACTTCACTGCCAATTACATGCTGACTCTGATCAGCTGGTGCGCTGAGCTGAATGGTCGGTGTTTTGTTATTTAGACACGTGTAAACACCAACTTGTGAAAACGCTTCACCAATTGCCGCCGTGTCATACCCCAACGACCTAGCCGCTTTGGTTACACCACAGCCGAGTGCATCAAAGTCATCGTTGTAAACCCAGTAAAATCGATTGGCTTCTACCATCACAGCAAAGGCTTTACGCACATTCCAACCAGGGCTATTAGATAGTAGATAAAACGCACGGTTAAACACGCCTGAGCTATAGTGGACATCTAATCCTAATGTATATTGATCAGCATGATCAATTGAGCGACCATCTTTACTTGGTTTATCAAAATACCTCAATGCACCATGATGACGTTTAAGAATATCTTTACCTAGCTGCCAGTCAACGATGCATGAACCATCAGAGTTCTGATTTAAATAACACTCCAATGCTTCGCCCGCCATATCAGAAAATGACTCATTGACGCCACCTGAATGACCTTGGTACACCAATTTTGATGTGTTCCAAGTAAAGCCATGTGCTACCTCATGCGCAGTTACATTCGTCGATACTAGTGGATGCACAACGCTGTTACCATCCCCAAACGTGACTTCTCTGCCATTCCAAGAAGCATTGGCGTAGTTATCGCCATAATGGATTCGCATCACCAGCTTATGAGGAAGAATCTGGTTTATGCCGTACCAATTTGCGAACATCTCTTGTGTCATCCGACCCAAATATAAAGCATCATTGAGCGGCGCATAAGCCCCATTTATAAACTTATGATTGTTCTCGCCACAACGAAACTCATAAGCACTGGTATTGGTCGTTCCATGCTGCATATCAATGACTTTGATTTTGTCATCTTCCATCCGACATTGGCCGTTTGCCAGCGCCGCCACCTTAATTGCAGGGCGGTCAACGCCATACTCAACTCTACCAATCTTTTCATTCCCTCCTGGACCTGTCATCAGCGCAGTACTGTGATTAATGGTGTCGTGGTGTGACAATATATCCCCAGTGTGACCATCAATAATGTACTCTGGACGAGTGCTTCCGTGTCTATCTTCAATTAGCAAAGTAACCAAATACGCAAGCTTTACAGCACTTCCATGCGGATACACAATTAGCTCAATGTCCTGCTCCCTAGGCTCGATACTTTTACTTGTATGTGATTTAGCGATGCTCAATGCTGACGCTTCATCAAGCGAGGGGGTAACTTCTGTGAGTGTTAAGCCAGTGATAACTCGACCCGAAATATCGACAATCTTATGCGCAGGTTGCAGCCAGCCGAAAGTGGTTTGACTGGTATCGTGATGTGTAACTATTTCACCGCCATATACTCGAAGACCTTTGTAGTATTGGCTGCGGCGTTGATGTTTACCACCGGCAGCAACGCTATGTGTTTCAAATGCTAGACCAGTATCTGTTTGCGCCGTTCTAAACAAGCTATTGTCGTTATTTAATTGTTCTATCAATGCAGTCGATAGCATTTCGTTGTTATTTAATGAAACACTTTGTTGAGCAAACGCGCTCGTAGTAAAGCTTGCTACCATAGCAAGGGTAATTGGGGTTAGTCTTTTCATTTACTGCTTACTTCTTACTTCTTTAATGTTTATCACTTTGCTATATCTAATTTTCTGCGATAAGCGAAGGATGTGATCACTGGCAGCAATACCTGCCAGTAATTTGTTAGAGGAGCTTTGGATTACAGCTTACGCCACACAGAATTAGTGCTAGGTTGCTGGCCACGAGTCCACCAGCGCGCCTGATAAGTCTCACCAGCGAAGATGACTTTATCACCACCTGTGTATACTAGGTCACTGCGCCACGCTCGAATAGTACCGTCGTCAGGAATGATTTCTTGCCACACACCGCCTTTACTTGGCAAGGCTCCGCGCGTCCACCAACGAGCTTTGTATTGCACCCCTTGGTACCAAACCACATCACCACCAACGTAGACGGCATTTACATCCCACGTAGTTTTACCCGGCTCAGTCGGTGGCTCAACTGGGTCCGTCGAGGTGGTATCGTTCACTGTGATGTTAAATGGGCGTGTTACTTCATTTACGCCATCGCTCACCGTCACTTTACCTGTAATATGTTGCGTCTTTTCTACCTGAGATGCGGTAAGTGTTACACTAGCACCATTGCCAACCACAGTATGGCCGGGAACATTCCAAGTATAACTAAGCGGCTTACCTTCAGGATCACTAGCAGTCACGCGTAGCGTTACCTGCTGACCTTCGTCAAGTACCACATCGTTAATACCTGTAACTTCTGGGGCTTTATTCTCGGCAACCGCAGCTTTCACATTTACTTTGAGCTGACGATTGACCGTATGTTTGCCGTCCGTTACTGCAAGCGTTACCGTGTACACAGCGTCCTGCGTTACGCTAGGCGTCGCAATGGTAACGCGGTTTTGCTCTGTCGTTAACGTTAACGCCGCATCACCTGACCAAGTATAAGAAAGCGCTTTACCTTCAGGGTCAGTGGCTGTTGCCTCCACTAGCACTGATTCTCCTGCCACTACGTTTACTTCACTCGCAAGTGTCACCGTTGGCGCATTATTAACAGGCGGCGGTGGCATATCTCCCGCTAAACCTTCATGCATCGCATTGAGAATGTCACCGTTGTCTGCATCAATTTCCCACGCAAATATACCGCCAAGGTTATGCTGAAGAATATATTGGCCTTTTGCACGAACTGAGCGTGGGCTATCGTAGGTTACCAATGTGCCTTTACTCTTATTCCAAACGTACGCGGCCTGTGCTTGTTCATCGTAACCCACTTCAAATCCATTCACGCCTTGTTCGTTGTCACCAATCATATACTTTTTCAAGCCTTTATAATCAATAACGCCAGCTTCCCAGACACCCTGTGCGGTTGTACCTTTCAACTTGCCATTCGCAGGGGCCGTCATCGGGTTGCCTGCAACGGCTGCGTTTTGTGGATACACTCCTTCCCAGCCACGACCATACATGGCCGCGCCAACAACTAGCTTTTCACTAGGTACGCCTTGAGCCAGTAACAGCTGGATAGCGTTATCCATCGTATAAGCTGGGCCTTTGCGTGGCTTGCCATTTTCATCGACACCACTGCCATTACAGGCTTCATTGCTTAAATGCGAACCACAATAGATCCCAGTTTGGTGACCCGTGACATTGTTCCAACCACCGTGGAAGTCATACGTCATGGCAAAGATATAGTCCATGTACTCGGCAGCACGTTGGTAATCTACGTCTTCGATTTTGTCCCAACCTGTACCAATTGCTGAGGTCAATTCGTATTCTCGGCCTGTTTGCGCTTCAAGCTCATCTAGCATGGCGCGAAGTTCTTTCATTAAGGTGATATACACTTCACCATCGTTGGCTGAGCCAAGGTTTGGATTCGCACCATCTCCACCAGGGAACTCCCAGTCAATGTCAATACCGTCATAGAACTTCCAAGTAGTGAGGAATTCGCGCATTGAATTGACAAAGGTGTCGCGGTTGGCTTTGCTATCAAAATCAAAGAAAGGATCAGATAGCGTCCAGCCACCCACTGACGGTAAGATTTTCAAGTCTGGGTTACGCTGTTTCAATGCCATTAATTGCGCATAGGTACCACGGATAGGATCTTTGCTATCAACTCCCGGTAGCGCCTTCTGTACCGCTGCCCATGGGTCGTGGATCACCACTTCATAATCATTAGAGCCACCACAGGCTAACTTCAGCGCGCGTAGGCTATTGCCATTTTCGATTTCACCCAACGACTCATTCGGTCCACAAATCGGAATAAAACCATAAAGCAAGTGTGTCAGGTTATCCGCTGGGATTTGGGTCACATCGAATTGACGACCATAAATACCCCATTCCACAAAGTAAGCGCCAACCACCTTGTTTGGATCAGTATTAAATTGCTTATTGTTGGGGTTTACATTGAGTTTCAGTGGCGCTAAATGCCCACCATCGGTATCCGCGATTACAATCGGCTTTGCCGCTGATGTGGCGCATCCTGTTGCATCACAAAGTTGAATAGTTAACTGATGACGGCCTGAGCGCGTGTAAGGAAATCGGATCACGCCCGATTTAGAGCCTGCGGCAAGCACCCCTTCGTTAACCAAGTTATCATCGAAAAACACCTTGTAGTGGTCGCCGCCCTTGCCAGACCAAGCGTTCCATTCAATCTCTATATCAACCACCTCTTTGGCTTGAATTAACTGTTTGTATGAACCGCGGCCATAGATATTTACATCAACAAATGAATAGCTTTGCGGCTTCCAGGTAATGCTTGGTGTTGACGGCGCTGCTTGCACTGCACTTGACGCAATAGCTGCCGCGACAGCAAGAGATGATGAGAGTAATTTAAACATTGATACTTCCTCGTTTTATTATAATTTTTTCCACACTGAGTGCTTGTCTGGTTGTTGACCTTTGGTCCACCAGCGCGCTTGATATTCAACGCCTTGATAACTCACCCTGTCGCCGCCGGTATATGCCTTATTAGCATTCCATGTGTTACTTGCATCGGACTTGTCGACCAGCTCCCACGCATCACTTTGGTCGGGCTTTTGACCTTTTACCCACCATTTAGCACGATAGCTTTTGCCCTGATACACTGCGGTATCACCAGCGGTATAAACTTGATCGGCACGCCATGTATCACCATTTGGTGGTGCGGTTTGGTTAGTCACCGTGATGGTAAAACTAACGGTTTTCTCAAACGTGCCATCAGAAACGGTTACTTGCCCCTGATAGTCGGTATTTTGCTGAACCTCAGGCGCTGCCAACGTGATAGTTGCACCGCTACCGCTATAGCTCAATGGTGCAGGGATCTGCCATGCAAAGGTGAGTGGATCTTTGTCATCATCAAACGCATGAACATGAAGTGATGTGCTTGAGCCTTCTTTTAGCGTGATATTGGCGGGGGTATGAACCACAGGGGCACGGTTTTGAGGCTTAGCTAAAATTGAAAGGTTAAAAGTGTACTGAGGATCACTAACAAACAGCTGATTAGCAGCGAGTTGCGCAGCATCAAATACAATATTGCCGTCACTTTGTTGTACGCCAATTTGCAGCGTATTCGCATAATTATTGTTAAGTGTGCTGGCAAATTGCACAGCCCAATGATTGATATTACTTTGTGTTATCGACAGTTTTTCTTGTACCAACTCTTGGCCATCACCATCAAAAACACGTAGCCATACCGTATCGCCTACATTGGCCAGTTGACCCTGTTTGATAAAAAAGCCAGCAGACGTCCAACTTACTGGCTCAGTCGGTGTAGTATCTCGTACTATCGTGACGTCGCTACAATTGTAAAAACCTTCACCTACAACATCATCACGCTGCCAACGCGTATATAAGATAGCATCTCCGCTAAATTTACTCGGCACCGCAACCTGCATTTCATAATAGCGTTTACCGTCTGGTGCGACGAAGAAGTCTACATTGCCATACTCTTGTACTAGCTCTAAATCTTGCCACGCTAGAGGCGTTGACTGAATATCCGCTTCCGGTTTAGTAAGATAAAACTGCCAAAAGCTCGGGTTATGAGGCGTCGTTGCACGAAATCTAACTTTAATTTGGTTTTGAGCATCTGGCGTTATCGCGGTTCTTTGCCACTCACTCGATGCGATATTCATGCCCGCTTTGTTTCTGTCGCCACCCGCACAAAGTTGTCCATTAGGAACAGCAGCTTGTACCGCTTGCAGATTAAAATAATCAGGAACATTCGCTGCAAACTCATGCTTTTGAATAAACTGCACATGCTCAGATGCCAGGTAAGCTGCTCGACATGCCGCGTTTGGGATATTGCTTCCATCTTTTGGCCACCAAAATCCGCCCTGCTCCTCACAAATCGCTTGCCTTGCCTTTGGACTATCCATATAACCATGTGCAAATGCGTTCGATGCTGCCATGCCAAGTGCCATGGTAATACTGACTGTTAACATAGAGTTTTTCATTTTCTTCTACTCGTATTAGAGAAGTGACCGCCGCCACTTCGATTAAGATTAGAACGGGCGAGAATCTATTGTTGCTTGTCACACGAAATTCAGTCTTGCCCAGCGCACTAAGATTTTACTCGTTGATAAACACAACTTATCTTGGTCACGCCACTGTACTTCGGCAGTAAAAAACAACGCTGTCATTTTTTAACAACTAATAAGCTATTGCACGTCCATGGCATGCTCGCCTTTATTTTTGTAAAAAAAAAGTATCCAAGTTAATTTTATTGTGAGCATCAACTCGAATTCGAGGCATTTTACTCAAGCAAAAGTCAATAACAATAGATGAGATTATTAATTACATTCAGTACTTTATGATTGATTTAAAAAATACCTTTACGCCATAATTCAGGCCTAAACACCTGTTTAATTTGACTATTACAATAACCAAAACAATTGAAATACTTTATTCTCTAATAATTTACAATTAGAAGACGCTACTCTGTGTAAAGTTTTATCTACATTGGGTACTAAATTACATTTAATAAAAACACTTTATTCTTATCAAAAAAATTAAAAACAACCCTTTTTACTCAGTCTATTTTACTACTAGAGCCTTATAATTTGGCTATACTTTGACTTTACTGCTTACTTGGAAATGATTTTGCGAACGCTATTTACGTTACTGTTGCTCATTGTGGTGTTTATCACAGGGTTTATTATGGGTGTGTACACTTTGCCTATAATGACGCAACCTCCGGCGGCTAGTCACACAGAGATACTGGCGATCAGTAACGCCGCAACATACAAAGGCCAATTTAAGAAGGAGCTTAAAGATTCAGACGTATTACACTACGCTACCGGTGAGATTTATTTTACGGATAACCACATTGCATTTGTGGGTGAGATAGCCCCAGGACCAGACTATCGGCTTTACCTCGCCAAAACATTTATTGAGACAGAAGCCGACTTTAAAGCACAAAAACACACCATGGTGGAAATTGCTAACATAAACCAATTTTCGCAGTTCGTGCTGCCCAAGTATCGCCAAGTTGATCTGACCCAGTTTCAGAGCGTGATTATTTGGTGTGAGCATTTTGAGCAGTTTATATCGGCAGCGTCATTACAACGCATGGATAGTAACTAGATCTGAAGTGATGGTGCGACAGGTAAACAAACGAGCCAACACTAGCTCTGTTATGCTGTCTCTCGTTCCAAAATAACAACCATGGAATCAGATTCACCAAAGCCTGATGCAGGAATAACAACCTGTTTTAATTGCCAGCCATTTTGCCCTTCAGCATTTAATAGCGACTGCACGTCTGGTGTCCCTGATTTAAAAAAGCGCAATTTAAATGGTAATTCAACTGTTTTATATTCATATTTTTTCATCACTCCAGCCTCCTTAAGAGTAAGACTCGTATAATCTAAATTAAAAGTGGCAGCTAGTGCCTTCTGAGTTTCCATGGAAGCACTCGCCTCTCTTTCGACCCTCTGAATGGTTCTTTTGCTTAAACCAGAAGCACCAGCTAACTACTCTTGGGTCCACCCCTTGAGCATCCTTTGCCTGATTATCAAAGCGGCATCAATTTTCATTTTTTACACTTATATCTATTCCCTAGCGTTAACTAAGTAATACCCTAAAAACATGAAGTTTAAAACGCCAAATAAGTGAAAGCTTGGCGACAGAAAGGCGACAGCACAGACAATTCAAAGCTTTTTTTGCTTTATAGAGAGCCCAAAGACACACTACACTTTGGAGTAGAAGCTGCTTCACGCAGCGATCTTGTGTTTCTTCACCGGAAGATAATCCACTCTGCTAGGCTAGTAACCTCTCGCCGGATAAACCGCCATCCACAAGTCACTATACAATTTGGAGTAGGAGATGCTTTACGCAGCGATAAGTCTTAGAAACCTAAGCCAAAAAAAGCCACACTGTTGAAGTGTGGCTTGGGAGCATTGCATGGGTGTATTGTTGCAATGATTCTTTCCAGTAATGCGAGAAGTTAAGCAGCTTGCTCGTCGTCTTGTCCTAACCGAATTAGGTAATCAAAAGCGCCTAAACTTGCTGTCGCTCCACCACCCATCGCAATTATGATTTGCTTAAACGGTGTGGTGGTTGCATCGCCTGCGGCGTGAACGCCCGCTAGACTAGTCGCACCTTTGCTATCAATTTCGATTTCGCCAAAGCGGCTAAGTGCAACTTCACTCGACTTTAACCATTCAGTATTTGGTACAAGCCCAATTTGTACAAAAATGCCGGCCAATGGTAATGAATGCGATCCGCCGCTCACTCTATCTGTGTAGTTCAAACCCGTTACTTTATTGCCGTCACCAACTACTTCGGTGGTTTGTGCGTTTTTAATAATGGTAACGTTATCAAGACTTTTCGCCTTTTTGATCAGAACTTCGTCAGCTCTGAGCGTATCGGCAAATTCTAATACCGTGACGTGTTCAACGATATTTGCTAAGTCGATAGCCGCTTCAATACCCGAGTTACCGCCACCAATGACTGCAACAGGTTTCCCCTTAAATAATGGACCGTCACAGTGCGGGCAATATGCTACACCTCTACCCTTGTACTCGGTTTCGCCGGGTACATTCATGCTTCTCCATCGTGCACCTGTTGCCAAGACTAGAGATTTGGCCCTTAATACCGCACCGCTTTCAAGTGTGATATCAATGGTTTCACCTTTGTTAATTGCCGCTGCACGCTGGTTCTTCATCACATCAACGCCATACTGGTTAACATGCTCTTCTAACTGTGCAACCAACTTTGGACCTTCGGTTTTTTGCACTGAGATAAAGTTCTCAATGCCCAAAGTATCGGTAACTTGGCCGCCAAAACGCTCCGCAACTACCCCTGTATTTAGCCCTTTACGAGCAGCATAGATAGCAGCTGATGCACCAGCTGGGCCGCCACCTACAACGAGCACGTCAAACACGTCTTTCTCGTTAAGTAGAGCCGCTTGTTTTTCACCAGCTTTACTATCCAATTTGAGTAGTATATCGCTCAGGCTCACTGCGCCTTGGCTAAATTGTTCACCATTTAAGTACACGGTTGGCACGGCCATGATGTTGCGTGATCCCACTTCTTCTTGGAACAAAGCGCCATCAATCATAGTGGTGGTAATATTTGGGTTAACAGCCGCCATGAGATTCAAGGCCTGTACGACTTGCGGACAAGTTTGGCAACTCAGTGAAATGTAAACCTCAAAGTTCAATGCGTTATCTATATTCCCGATCAGTTCCAAATCGTCTGCCGATGCTTTAGTGGCATGGCCACCTGAATGCAATAATGCAAGTACCAAGCTGGTAAACTCATGTCCCATAGGCACACCGGCAAACGTAATTTCGCTCTTTGTTTCAACGCCACGCACCACCATTTGTGGGATACGTTCACCTTCACTTGATTCAGATAAAGTAATTTTATCGCTCAAGGACGCTAAGTCTTGTGCTAACCCTTTTAGCTCTTGCGATTTTTTACTGTCATCAACAGTAATGACGAGTTCAATCGGACGTTGTAGAGAGCTAAAGTGGCTTTGTAGTTGAGTTTTAATTTGGTTGTCTAACATATAAGGTAACCCTCTGCAGAAACTACAGTAAAAATTCGCAAAAACGATGAATTTGATTCATCTTGACGGTTGAGATGGGAGTGCATGCAGCACTCCCCTGACAAATTAGATTTTGCCAACTAGGTCTAGTGAAGGCGCTAGTGTTTCTTCACCTGGCTGCCAAGATGCCGGGCAGACTTCACCATCGTGAGATGCGATGTATTGAGCAGCTTGTACTTTACGTACTAGCTCTTTAGCACTACGACCAATACCTAGGTCATGCGTTTCGATAACTTTGATTTCGCCCTCTGGGTTGATAACAAAAGTACCGCGAAGTGCCAGACCTTCTTCCTCGATCATCACACCGAAGTTACGAGTAATACGGCCAGTTGGGTCACCAATCATTGGGAATTGAATTTTCTTAATGGTGTCTGACGCATCGTGCCATGCTTTGTGCGTGAAGTGCGTGTCTGTCGATACAGAGTAAACTTCTACACCCATTTCTTGTAGCTGTGCGTAGTAGTCAGCTAAGTCGCCAAGCTCTGTTGGACATACAAAAGTGAAATCCGCTGGGTAAAAGAATACGATTGACCATTTACCTAGTAGGTCTTGCTCAGAAACTTCTACGAAGTCGCCACCATGGTATGCAGTTGCGTTGAATGGTTGAATTTTAGTATTGATTAATGAAGTGCTCATCGCTTTCCTCACTGTTGTTTAGTTTAAAATAATGTTGGCGATTACTGTTCGCCTTGGCTTGAGTACAAAGATAAAGGGAAGTGATGATTAAATAAAATGGATTGTTTGAATCACTGTAATCGGAAAAACCGATAATTCACTTTTAAATGATCAACTAATTCAGCATAAGAGTATAAAAATAAGATAATTACGGTATGATCCCAGCAATTAACTACAGCAGAGCGTGACTATGCACCCGTACTTCAATCATATTCAACTTGGTTACTTTGGCTTCGTTCCCTTTTTGGCTTGTATCGCGTGGACGCTAATGACAGGTGTATCAAGTGACGTGCTTCATGCTTTTCAGTTTTACAGTCTGGGGATTCTAGCTTTTATGGCCGGAAGTTTATGGCGTGCAGGTGAGCAAACCAACAAACAAGCGATACTGGCCGTGATTGTCGTGATCCCATACCCCTTACTTAGTATTGCAGCACCACAATGGTTGCTTCTCTATCTAGCTATCGCATATTGGCTTGTATATTTTATAGAGCGCAGTTCGTCTCGCTGGAGTGACTATCATAAAGACTATCAAAAAATGCGAACAATACTGACTTCTCTCGTTTTTGTTAGTCATCTATTTATGATTGCTCAAGCACTTGAGTTAAACGCATAAGCGGCTTGCTTCTTAAGCTCAATTAACTATAACTAAAGATAACTGAAGCACCAGAAGCCAAAGTATTTTGATCAAAAGCGCGTTACCTCCCTTAGTTATATGGATAGCTATCATCTTTTTTGGTGGCTACATGTACTATATTGGTCACTACGAATACGAGAGCTACGAAGAGTTGTTCTGGTTCGGCATTTCTTTCACTTTATTCAATTTGATCACCAGAGAAATCGCTAATCCGTTCTTACGCCTTGCCCTACTTGTGTATTGTGCGGGCCTACTCCTTGATATTATTGATAATTTTACCGACGGTTTTTCCATTCCTTTACTTAATTTTGACACCTCTTTGAAAAATATCGGTTTTTTACTCATCAGCTTTGGTTTTTACTGCATGATCACCAATAAAAGAGCCAGCATTACAGAGCTAAAAAAAGAAGTAGAGAGAAGAAGGTTGTTAGAGGAGCGGATGCGCTATGAAGCTAACCATGATGCGATGACGGGTGTGGGCAGTCGTCGCGCATGTTTTGAAGGCTTGCAAACACATCGCTTTGATAATCAATGGCTACTCTACCTCGATTTGGATAATTTTAAGCAGGTGAATGACAACTATGGCCATCATATTGGCGACGAGGTTTTGATTAAGTTTACCCAGAATATGAAAGATTACTTTGGCTTAGACTACAGCTTTCGTATCGGGGGAGACGAATTTATTGCCTATATTAATGCGGTGCTTCCGGATACAGACGAAGTAAGAGCGGCATTATTAAAAGGATTACACGATTACAAAATTAACGTGAGTATTGGAATGGTCAAAGTTGACCCAGCTAAACAAGCTGATCTCATCATCCACGAAGCCGATGAGCATATGTATGGCGATAAACGCGGTAAATCACTCAGATCTAGTGCTAGAGGGTAACACCATAACACAGTTTTATTGATTCAATTTCAATGATGCTCAGCGCACCAAAATCCAACCACAATTCTACGCTAACTTCTCTAAATTTATAGCTTTTTTAAAACCTAAAGAGGTAGCACTATTTTCCAATGATTGCTAAGCTTGCGTTAATATCAAGTTACAAGGGAAAATAACGTGTTTGCAAAACTATTTACAAACAATGAAACCCAACAGGCCTTATTAGCCGCGCAACAAGAGATTGCCAGTTTAAAACATGCGAATGCGCAATTAATTGCTGAAAATGAGTCATTAAAACAAGAAGTTGTAAGCTCACAAGCTGCGCTCAATGATAATACTGACAATCAACTACTGCAGTGTGCATTGACCGGATTAAGCCAAGTGCAAGGGATCCGCGAAACTGTTCTTGCAAGCTTTATGAGTATTGAAGAAGAAAGCCATTCAATTGAGCAAGTAAACTCCGCCTTTTCTAAATCTGAAACCGCATTGCGTAAAATACTCGCGGGAATGGAGCAGCTCGGTGGCAATATGGACAGAATGACCACCAATATTTCCGGCCTATCACAAATGGCCGATAGCATTAATACCTTTGTTACAACGATTTCAAAAATTTCAGATCAAACTAATCTGTTAGCGCTTAATGCTGCTATTGAAGCAGCCCGAGCGGGTGAAGCTGGCCGTGGCTTTTCGGTTGTCGCCGATGAGGTACGTGCACTGGCAACCAACACCAACGAGTCCGCCAACGAAGTCTCCGATCTGGTCAAAAAGATCATCGATACGACTCATACAACCGTGAGTGCCGTGGAAGAAATTCAAGCGTCTAATATCACCCTATCTGACAGTATTGGACACTTAAACGATGAATACGAAGGGATTGTAAGTTGTTGTGATTCAATGAAAGACACCATTTTGGTTTCTACCACCCAAACTTTTATCCAGACAGTAAAGCTCGATCATGTCGTTTGGAAAGGAGACGTATACAACGTTATTATTGGCAATAGCCATAAAAATATCAGCGACTTTGCCGATCATACAATGTGCCGCTTAGGTAAGTGGTTTAGTGGCGATGGCGCCCAAAAGTTTGGCGGTCACAACGCGTTTAAACGCCTAGAAGCTCCGCATAAAGAAGTCCATAGAGCCGGTGTAGAAGCAATGAAAAAGTTTAAAGCAGGCGATTCTCAAGGCGCAGTAAAACAGCTTAACCAAATGGAACATGCCAGCGTTGAAGTAATGGACTTACTCGACCAACTAGGGCATTGATAAAAAGCACTACAGGGCTTCTCAATTTACCCGCTTAACACGTAGACTGGCAGTCACCGATTGAAGCGGGTAACTTTTCATGTAATCCTGAGTTGGTATGCATTATTCAAACACACAACTCTCCTCAATTAATGCAAGTAACGCTTCTTCAAACGTTTCATACTCATCAATTATTTCCCAAGTAACTCTATCTATGACAGCATAGAGTCGGGTGTTCAAATTGAAAACTACACGCCTCATGTTTTCATCAGCATATGCAATAAATTGCTTCAGGGAGCACTCTTCATAAAATGATTCATTGGCTTCAATTATACCTGGTAGATAAATTGGACTTTCGATGGTGTTTGCACCATACACGTTTAAACCATTTACAGAAAAACCATTTGAAATTTTTAATAATTCTATAAACTGGTCTGATATTTTCCTCTTAAACAATCTTAATGAGTTTTCTTGCAGCTTTATAAGTTGTTTCTCAGTTGCAGGAGGAAGTAAAAAACCTTCTTGGTATTGCGATTCTTCTATTTTGTTTTTCTGTTCGATCAAATTGATTAGTACGCTCATCATCATCTCACTTAGGATAAACCAAGCCTTCGGGAATTGGCCAATCGACGTTTATTGTTTCATAGTGCGTCATTTTTAAAACGAAAGCAGCAAAAGAAATTTGGTGAGGAGTGTAGGCTAGGAAGATGATTGAACCTAGCCTTGCAACATCTATGTATTTAACGGACTTAAAAAAGTGCTATTGGTTATGGGGTAATTGATTAGATAGCGCAACGATATCGGCCATAACACGCTTCTCTCCAAGGTCTGCTAAGAAAGCTAAATGTTCCGTGGCTTTTACCTTTTGGAGATTCTCAAGCTTAGGTTCGCCACCAAGGGCAAGAGCTGGCACAAAGCCATAGATTTCTCCATTTTCTAGAGGACCTAACTTCTCCAAAGCTCGTTCAAATAAAAGCCTATCATCAAGGTCTTTCTCATCAACAAGGTCCTTTGACATCGTAGCAAAAAATAACTCTATACATCGTTCAGAGCCAAACTTATTAAGGTCTTCAGTTTTGTTGGTAGGTAAAATCATTGCATAACCTGGGTTGATTTTAATACTTTGACCCGATGTTTCACCCCAAATAAACATTCGACCAAAAGCTCCAATTGCGATTACGTGGTACTTATCAACCCCTCGTAATTGTCTCTCTTCGAACTCAGTACCGCGCAACCAATACGCTAAAGCTTCTTCATACTCTTTTGGATTTACGGTCCAGAATATGCCTTTCCCCCAACTGGAAAAGCCATACTCTAGCCAGTAGTCGAGTAATTTTTTGGGTAATTTATCATGATAAAAGTCCAAAACCTCCTGTGAGGTTTCAATTGAGTGGGTAGCCGGCCCAAAACCTTTATAGTTATAAAAATTGTCAAAAAACTTATTCATTATTTGCACCTATGTAGGTTCATATTTAACTTTGTATCGGGACCAAGTGTAGAGAGTGCTTTTTTGCCTCAATATCCATTATTTCAACTCGACTCGATGTAGTCTTCATACCGTTGTCGTCAAAGCCGTTATTATTCCATTGCGCGCCAATAGATTGGTTCACACTTGCATCCCCTAATTCAACGACCTCATCTAATCCGCCCGCTATCATATCAGGGTTATGTAGCGCATGAAGGGTTTTCATATCTTTACTCGCGAGCTGCTTGGCTTGCTTGATGGCTTCATCTCCAAAATACTCACCGCTATTATTAAGCTTTTCCTCGTACTTTAAAATAAGTTCGTTCTTAAAGTCTTCTCTTGCTTTCTTTTGTGCTTTCCCAGTTCCTTTTCGTCCAATCTTTTTAAAAGCGTCGCGATTATCAAGGTATTCTTTTACTGTCATGTTATTAAGCCCTTTCATTTGGCCTTCTAACTGTCGGTCGTATTCTTGTACAGTGCCTTTATCGTTCTTCTTAAAGCAAGCTACTTTATGTTGCGGCATACGTTTTATTGCTGCCCCCGGCAACTCATTCCCTTTTGGTGGTTCCAATTCATCGGCTTTGGCTTTGGTGGGCTTGTCGGTGACGCCTCGAATTGGTGATTGGCCTTGATATTCATCCAGTGCTTTATTAACTCGCTGTCCGATTTCTTGGGCGGCTTGTTGCATATGCTGGTCGATTTTGGGGTGACGTCGTCTAGGCGTTTTACTGTGGCTTGCATGCCTTCGATGGCGGCGTCTGGAAGTAGTAGGTCGTAGTGCCAACTGGTAGACATGTCATCAAGTGAGTCGCGTAGGCCTTTGACGATGTTTTTTACTTCCGTGGCGGATTGTTTTCCTAGGTCTTGCCAGTTGATGTCTCTTAGGTATTTAACTGGGTCGCCTTTGCCGAGCTTGCGTAGTACGGCAAGCGCAGCCGAGAGGGATTCTCCAGTATTTTTTTAGATAACCTTACTTATGGTTGTGGTATGTCTTGGGCCTTTATTTGTGACTTCGTCTTACCATTACATACCATCTCAATAAAGCAGTTGAAAGTTAGCTACCTCAGCTTCTCTAATTAAAAATGTACATGAAAGCAACAGAAGAAATTTGATGAGAAATGTAGGCTAGGAGGATAATTGAACCTAGCCTTGCAACATCTATGTTGTTAAAGAGTGTGGTTTAGCAAATTAGACATCTTTTTAATTTAACTTAATCATTTTGGTGGGTTAGGGTTTACCAACCAATCAGGTATATAGCCATTTTCTGTGGTCAAGTCGTAACCTTTAATGTCTTTTGCTAATGAAGCCATGGCAGTGAGAGGTATTGAAATAGCTCCGTCTAACGAGTACCTTCGGTCATCAGTGTTATAGTATTCATTATGCAGGGCGCTAGCACTCTCTACTGCCTGGTTGTATTCCGTTCCACTATCATCGGTAAATATACCAAGAATCACAGACACTATTGGCCATTCTAAGCGACTTGAATAAAGGTATACGTCGTCTTCACTACAGTCATTTGGATCACTGGCGATTAACGCTTTTTCTATCGCTTGGTTTAAATCTGCACTGGGTGTAAAAATAGCTTTGAGCAAATCAACATATGCAAAATCAAAAGGCAAGAGCTGCTCTGAATATTTGGCTGATTTAAAAACTGAGTTATCTACAGTTATTAAGTAATCAATCGCAGTTTGATTTCGAGTGATAATGGCGCAGAACAGCGCTTTTTGCCAATTAAATATGTTTGCATATTGTGGAGATAGCTGCCCAGATAGTTCAATTACTTCGTTATCATAGGCAAATTTGAATATGCTATCAGGGCTTTCATTAAATTGGAAAATAGCAAGCTTCAGCTGTAAGGCTCTTGCAATGTAATGCCATGCTTTGTCGCTACCTGGACTTTCGAGAACTTCAAGAGGGAACATCTCTTCTAAATTTAACGACGCGAATGTAGATAACGTATGACAGCCATTTTTTTGAAGTGTTTCTAAAAAAATACTATTACTTTTCTCATATAGCTTATTCGCTCTGTCGTACGTTCGCTTTGCGTAACTATAGTGATTTTTAACCATTTATTTTAACGCTCCAACTTACCTTATAATATCAAACTCTGTTATGTCTATCACTTCGACAAGTCCGTTGTCTCGAACTCTTTGTTGCACACCTATATAATCTATGCTTTCTGTTAGCTTTGATGATTTATAAGCGTCTATCATATCTTCAAGTTGTTCAACTTGATTTGTAAATACTTCATGTTTGTCAGATCCAAAATTGGGGCTATCTAGATACTCTCTTAATTTATCTTCGTAATTCTTGAAAATAGAGTCCATGTATTCTCTTGAGCCCTGCTGAGCTCTACGCTTTCCGGCCATTCGACTCCCCCAAGTTGCGCTACCACCTTTGGCTTCAATAACTAGGAGTCTACCGTCTTCGGTTTGATATAATTGGTCAAATTGTCCTTGCTTACCATCTGTGAGTAACTTTGATCTCAGTGGTGTTGCTCCTGGGTAATTTTGTTCTACGAAGATCCGGGCGGCTTCTTCACCCAGCTCTTCACTGGCTGCACGCATATCTTTATATGCTGCTTTAAGGTGCTCTGCATTACCAGACTTTAATGCGGCATCGCGTTTGGCGATGGCTTGATTTCTTTGTGCTTCTAGCGTCCTAAGCTTTTGTTTTGCCGCTGGAGTGAGTGACTTGTGGTCAACCTTCAAGCGTTGCAAGACTTTATTAGGTGTATCAATTCTATTCGAGGCGAAAACAATTTGGCCGTCAACATACTGCAATTGGTCACTGACCGTTTGGTTTCGCCTTGTTATATACGGTTTTCCATCTCGTAATGCAACCCGGTAATTATTCTTTACATGCTCTGGTGCATCACTTAAAAAGTCATCCAATAATATTTGAACATGCGTCCTAGGGTTAACTTTTAATGCAACTGAGGCGGGTGCGACAGACTCAATTCTTTTAACGTCGTCAATGTCGGTTTCGACCTTTGGGAGCCGGTCTAGTTGTACTTTTTCAGTTGTACCCGAGCGAGTGTAATTTAAGCGTTTTAACTTGGTGGCTTGAGTGAGCTTTTCCAATGCGCGGGTTGCTTTAACAAAGTAATTGGATTTAGCGATAGCAGAAACCACTGCACCACTACCAAAGGTGGCAAGGGCAAGCAGTATTTCAAACGACAAGCGACCTGCCATTCTGGTACGTTCAACACTGGAATGGGCATTAAAGTAACGTGCTGGAAAGTTTGCAAGTAAAGTACGCGCTTCTTCATCTTCTGCAATTATAACTAATGTTTCAAACGCTTCAACGATGCCATTAATGGACTCTGAGGCAGTTGACATAATTTGCTGTAACTCTGCCCGCATAGCTTCCACATCGCCAGTTGCGAGGTGGCCCAAAATACGGAAAGTTGCTGCGCCAACATCATAAATTGCCCCTGCTGTGCCTTCGACTAAATCTGCAACTCCCGTTACAATGCTTTCTCCTTGCTGATAAAGCCCGTATAAGAAAGCACCGCTATAGATAAGTCCTTGCATCCCAAGATTTTCGTCATCAATCAGGCGCTCTTGAATGTCAGCTTGCTTGCGGATTTCTGCAACCATTTGGTCAAGGGCCGTGCGAAGCTCTTGGCGTAACGAGACAATCTTCTCTTCGTCCTCGCCGATGTAACTCACGGTATAATTCCCAGCAGGCACATCAATGATTTCTGCAGTACCGCGACTAAGCTGGCCGGTGTATTTTTTGCCGTTATCCATCACGACTTCGTAATCAATGTCTTCTACTGGTGTGCCGTCGCTATAAAAATACGAAAGGTCAATGGTTTTATCAGCAAGTGATGCCGTACCATCAGCGGTTAACGACAAGCGTTGATTTGCTGCTATCTGCGCTATTTGCGGTACACTCGGCATAGTGGCGCTTTGTTTACCACCAATATCTTGCTCCATGCTGCCGTCAAACACGGTCATGGCTTTGCCTTTTAAGGTCAGTAACTTGTCTGCAAAGATGTTGACGTTACCACTTGAGTCAATGCTGATTTCACTGCCGCCATTGGCAAGAGTGAGGTTGCCAGAGCCACTGCCTTTAATCGTGATATTGCCTTGGCTTTGAATGATTTGACTTCCCGCCGGGGCGGTGATGGTGAGGTTGTTGTCTGCCTTGAGGTTCTATTTGATTGGCGGTGACGTCTAGGTTGGTTGCTGCATCGGCAATGACTGACTTTTTACTCTCCAGTGCCAGTTGTTGTTTGGCGCTGGCAATAAAGGTTTTATTGGTGAGTAGTCGGATTGCACTTTTAACACTGCCAAGTTGGATGTCTTTGGCTGCAAAAATGTTCATCGCACCAAGTTGTGCAAGCCAGTGAATATAAGGCTGCTTTTTATCCCCATGTAACACCAAGTGCTGGTTGCCCGCTAAGGTTTGCAACACAATATGCGGGGTATTTGGGGTGTCATCAAACATCAACAGGTTTTGGCCGCGAGAGCACAACACGTTTTGGGCGTTATTGGCGCTGGTAACAACCGACGGTTGGGTGTCGTTAAGGGCAAAGCCTAACAGGTAACTTTGGTCTGGGTCGTTGTTCATGCAACCGATGAGCACATTACTGTCTGGCAGCAGTGGAAAATGTAACCCCGTCGGCTGCTTTTGGCCGCGACAGGCATATTGTGTGAGGCGCTTGACCGACTCGGTCACCTGACTATCAAAATGTACTTGCGTGGCATATTGCCCTTGTGTATCGACATGAGGATTGGCCTTTGACCCTGACAGCGAACGTACCGTGGCGGTAAACACCATCGGTTTTGGGCTATGCTCTGGGGGCGCGATACGTATTGGCTCACCCCGTGGTACACAAACCGACTCGCTATGATATGCAACTTGCTTAGGGTCATTGGCACTGCCTTGCTTATAAATCTGTTTACTGCGAATACAGGTATAATCGCCACCTTTCGCTGTGCCCAATTTACCATTTAACGAAAACGAATAACCAGCATTGGCTTCGGCTACGTTTCCTACCAGCGTGACTTCATTTTTACCTTGTTGATAGGCAAGCTCGAGATTGCCGGTGCGCTCAAATTGCTCAGCGGGATTTTGTGCCGCAGGCTCAAAATAGCTGCGCTGCGCCGAGCTGACCGAGGTTGGCGGATGGGCATTCATGTGCACTTGTGAGCCACCCATTTTAAAACGATGGCGGCTTTGGCACTGCGTAAACCCAACAAAGCCGGTTTCATGTTCGTGAACCAGACCATCTTTATCCGTTACCGACAGCAAGCCTCGCTCAATATAGGGGCTTGCAAGATTCCCCTCGGCAATCACTATCGACTCAATAAAATCATGGCATTCAAACCAATAAATTAAGCCGTACTTTGCTAAGAGTCGGGTGAAAAAGGTGTAGTCGTTTTCTAGCGCTTGTACGCACTGCGGTAGCGTGGGTAAATCTTTAGTGACTCGCCATTTTATCCGGTCTTGTGAATAGCCGGCTTTTTGTATCAGCTTATTGAGGACAGACTGAACATTGGCTTGTACAAAGATTTGGCTTTTTTCTGTTTGCTTAAGTAATTCAAGGCGAGGCTTTAAGACCACCTCTGCACCACAGGTGTGCTCAGACACAAAACCAGATTGGATATCAAACAAAGTCCCAGTGAAATATGTTGATATTGCATCTGGTGACTCAATTTCAAACGTGAGCATATTGCCGACGAGTAACTCATCAGCTAGGTCAAATTGGGATTCTAGGTTCGCTTTGAGTAAAAAGCCGCTATTGATACAGGTCGTGAGTTCAAAATCGACGACATGTACAGGATGGTTAGTATCATACACCACAATCCTTGTTTGCATTTTTTATGTCCACTGTTGTTGGTTAAAGCTGTTCCACCAATACGCGGTACTATTTCCTTAGTACTCGTGATCGGCTACTTCTAATACTTTATCATGTATATAAATCAATCTACACCCAAACTTTACTCTTTTCTCTCAGGTAGGTCAGGACTAGTTACTCCACCGCCTGCTGCTCCTGTTATTTTTTTAGCTATATCATTGGGTAACAATATCATGAGAATTCTCCAATTTTAATAAAAGTAACCTCTGCACGTTATGTGATAGTACAAAGCCAATTCACTCCGAGCCATGCTTTCACATTGAGCTGCTGCGACTTGTAGAGTCACGACGAGGATAAAAACCACGATAAGCATCAATGACTAGTGAAAATACAACCAGCACGGAAAGAATAGTGAGTATGTGCATCAAACTTGGATACGCGTTATAGATAAATATTGGGTTAAAGTCAGTTAGCTTTCTGAACCCTCGCTCTATAAGGGACGCAGTTTGAATGAGAGCTGCACTTGCTAAAATGAGTATGTAAGTGAGCTCATTTGGTGTTAGGGAAAAGTCTTTTGCGCTTTTTTGTGCAAAGCGACTGATAAAGCTTAAATTGAACTGCGCTATATAGTTTGCAATCTGTTTGCGTTTTATGATGAGCGCCATCAAAAGCAAATTTTGCGTCGCCATTATAAAGTAAAACCATCCGCCCAACTTTAAAGCAGGTTCATACAGTGCAATGTCTAATGTGCGTGCAAATAAAATATTGACTGCTAACCACTGAACATTAGGGCTGTCTTTACTTAGAAAGACTGAAATTATCAAAACCACCCAAATCGAAATATTGATTAGGTGGTTATTTTCCATTATGACTTGATATAACGTACTCATGTTTTCTCGTTGCTAGATTTAAAGTAAGGCGTTTGTATCGCACCTTCCACTTGTTGAGGATCAACTTGACCGCCTCCACCACCTGCTACACCGCCAGAGCCTGTAATTAGCCGCAAGTACTTGTGAGAAATGACTTGTACTACAGAAGTCGCTATATTGTCTCTTCCTTGTCTAGGGTTAATTTGAGCACCATCACCGACCACACCACTCGAACCGATAATACTGCCTAAGTGCTCGCCAGGAAGTAATTGTTTTGAAATGTAATTAGTTTCTTTTTTATACACTTTGTATTCCTTATGTTAATAACATTTGTATACATAGTGTAACAACCTTGATTGCAAATTGCGCTATTTAATCGAGGTTGGTATCGGTATCACCAAGTTCATCATTACTGCTTTTTTTTTCGCTTTGGTAGTAAAGACTTGGGGTTCAATCCACAAACAATGTACATTCTAATTACTTGGTTTAAATCCGGTGTTGTCAGGCCGCTCTCCCAGTTGTAGATGGTTTGTTTTGAAACGCCCATCTTCTTTGCAAACTGAATTACAGAGTATCCTGCGGCAAACCTCAGTTGCTGTACTAAACTGCTTGCTTTAATTGTCATTTATCTTTTCCTTAGGGTACTCCATTAATATTCTTTTACTAACAATGACAACGCTATAGTCCTGCCTGAGCCTTGTTTGTGTGTTTTGTGTTAAACAAATGAAACGGTCAAGTGTAAAAATCTGAAACAGTCTAAGCTTTTGGACTCATACCTTTGTAAGATCTGACACTTGAAGTAACGCACACTGAAAAAGCAATGCGTTACGCACATCACGTTCCTTTTTGGCATTTTCAGCATATTAAAAAGGACAGCAACATGAGAAAACGTAAGACTGAAACGTTTGAAACAAGCATGACGCAAATTGGTGAGATAGAAAGCTCAATTGATTTAAGCACCATGAAGCTACGCGTTGAGACTCAAAACGCAATCGAAATTACATCCTTCCGATTACTCATCTATATTTTATCTGGAAAGTGTTCTTTTTTTAGTCTCTCTGGACTGCATCAAGATACTAAGTGCCCATTATGTGCGTTAGCGTATCGCCAACGTGAGCAAAAAGGTACACAACGAAAACTTATTGCTGACAAGCAAAACGGACAGATAAACCAACGATCCAAACCGCACAAAATGCTATGGCAGGCACAAGACTGGGGGAAGTATTTAGAGTGACTTTGCGTACGTTTGACCGCCTACGCACTTTCGGCCCTCAAGTGGATCAAACCATTACCTATGCTTCGCCCCGCCATCTTTACAATTTCAACGTTATGTTTAGTAAGGGGAGCAATTACACTGCCGCTAGCCATAGTTTCCCCTGAAAAAACCACCAGTTTTGCAATTGTGGCTGGAGGAATTTGGTTTTTGGCTGGTGTATTCTGTCTAGTTGGTTTTAAACTAATAAAAGGGCCAATTGCTACAAGATAATAGCCGGATTTGATAAACTCCTCCTTTTACCGATTAGACAGCTCCATGATACTCGATAAAAACTGGCGTATTCTTACCGTTGGCGATGGCGATTTAAGCTTTTCATATTCATTAGCAAAACATTTTGCTCCAGCACATCTTACTGCCAGTGTGTACGATAGTGAAAGTGAACTTAAGCATAAATATCAAGATAATGCTTTTGATAAGCTGCATGATTTAGGAGTTAATGTAGTGACTCAATTTGATGTCACTGAGGCGTATTGTTGGCAAAATGTGCCGTCGCATGCCTTTGATGCAGTTATTTTTCAATTTCCTCTCATTCCTGCATTTGGTTCGTTTGAAAGCTTCCAAAACCAGACCTTGAGCGTTAACAGTCTCAATCGGAAATTGCTGCGAGAATTCTTAATAAACGCAGCGGCTTATGCACTTGACCCAAATGGCGCTCAGCTCGGGATCATTACCTCAAAGGACGTAAAGCCCTATATTGAGTGGAATCTAGAAGGCAGCCTTGTCAACGGACTTGAACAATATTACCTCGGCCAATCTCGATTTGAGATTTCACAGTTCCCAGAGTATCAAATTCGCAATGTCGACCGTGATAAACACGTAAAAGACACCAGCGGTATTAGCTATTACTGGTCTGTTAACCCAGCTCACGCCATCAAAGAAAAGCTCAAAGTACCTGATTATTTGGGTGATAATTACTGCACTATCTGTAGGGCAGGCCCTTTTATCAATGACAGCGATAAGCTCGCACACTTGGATTCGAAAAAGCATAAAAATATGCAAAGGCATGAAAGTGCTTGGCTTAACTACCTGAGTACACAAGCAAAATTGGAACGATAATAAAAAGAAAACATTGAAAATAAAAAGTAACCAAATCAATAAATAACCATTTCAAAAATCAAGAAAGGCATAAAATATACAAAAGTAATTGAGCCATTATTTAGACACGATTAGACTAGCCTTATATCGCCATTTTTAAGCTTGTTATTTATCTTATTGGGGTCTCAATGCCACTACTTAGCCGCGACTTTGTCATTGCGATTTTATGCCTACTTTGCGCTATGGTCACCATTCAATCCGGTGCCTCTATTGCCAAGCAGTTATTTCCATTTGTGGGGCCCGAGGGTACCACAGCATATCGCCTTGGATTTTCAGCTCTTATTTTATGCTTGGTGTTCAAACCTTGGCGTCATATACCGACAAACTGGCGACCACTCATCGTTTATGGCCTATGCTTGGGCGGCATGAACATCACCTTTTACTATGCCATTGAGCGTATCCCTATTGGCATTGGTGTGGCATTAGAGTTTACCGGGCCGCTCGCCGTAGCACTGTTTTCATCTAAACGGAAACGTGATTATTTGTGGGTTGCATTTGCTATTTTGGGGATCTTGCTATTGTTACCAGATCTTGGCGATGTCAATGGTTTAGACCCTGTCGGTGTTGCTTTAGCCTTGGTTGCTGGCGCTTGTTGGGCAGGATATATTCTCTACGGTAAACGCTCAGGCAATGAAAGCTCCGGCGGGGTGACTGTGGCAATCGGCATGACGGTTGCTGCCCTTGCTATCGTACCGTTTGGCGTGGTGTCACAAGGTGCTGCATTGCTTGATTGGTCACTGATCCCATTAGGTATCGCGATTGGTTTATTATCCAGCGCCCTGCCTTATAGCCTAGAAATGGTAGCGCTTCGAAAAATGCCCGCACAAGGATTTAGTATTTTAATGAGCGTTGAACCTGCGGTTGCGGCGTTGGCTGGCTTTTTAATTCTCGGAGAGTTGCTGACTGTTTGGCAATGGCTTGCCATTTTTATGGTAATTACCGCTTCCGTCGGCAGTTCAGTATCCAGTAAAGAGTAGGTAGCTTAAGTTTCGTCTAACTGAATATGGTAAATAGAGGGAGTAGATTTACTATACTCCCTCTACTGTATCGATTTATTGTTAGTTAACTGTCGCTTCCGTTGCAACCGGGATCATTTCATCTGTTGACGTGTCTTCAGGGATTGCTTCTTCTTTCTCAGGGAACAGATACTTTTCAAGCCACTGCTCTTGCTCCCAAAGTACATGTAAAATACTTTCTCGTGCTTTATAGCCATGGCCTTCTTCTGGCAGCATCACCAGCCTTGCATTGCCACCTAAGCCATTCATTGCAGCAAACATACGTTTAGATTGCATAGGAAAAGTACCTGAGTTTGGATCTTCCTCTCCATGGATCATCAACATAGGTTCGTTGATTTTTTCCGCGTGAAAGAAAGGAGACATAGAGGCATAGACGTTTTGCGCTTCCCAGAAATTACGCGGCTCCCCCTGAAAACCAAATGGCGTCAAGGTGCGATTATAAGCCCCGCTTCGCGCAATGCCAGTGGCAAATAAATCACTATGGGCAAGTAAGTTAGCCACCATAAACGCCCCATACGAATGCCCTGCAATCGCAATGCGCTTAGGATCTGCTATACCTTTTTCTACTAAGGTATCAACAGCTGCCTTTGCACTCGCGACCAATTGCTGCCTAAATGTATCATTAGGTTGCGTATCACCAGTCCCCACAATCGGCATCGTCGGATCATCAAAAACAGCAATACCTTTTGCTAAATACGGCATTGGTCCCCAATAGCCAATATATGGGAATTGATAAGGCGATTCACGTACCTGCGAGGCAACAGCTTTATCTTTAAATTCGAGCGGATAAGCCCACATCAACACAGGTATACGACCTTTTGATGGGTCATAATCAGTAGGAAGATAAAGATTACCGGATAGCTCAACGCCATCATCACGTTTGTACTTGATTTGCTCTTTTACAACGCCTTTAAATGCGGGATAAGGGTGCGCAAACTTAGTTAGCTGCTCCAATGTATCAAACTGTAAGTCTCGGACAAAAAAGTTAGGTTGCTCTTGGCGTGACTCACGCACGGTAATAAAGCGCATCCCTTCGTCATCTAACATCGCACGCACTCTTTCGTAATAAGGTTCGCTCGACTGCCAAATACGAGTTGAAGTATTGGTTTTTACGTCATAACGATCTAAAAAAGGAATGTTGCCTTTCTCAGATGCACCGTTGCCCGTTAAAAACAAATACCTGCCTCCAACTAGCTTCAATACTCTTGAACCTAAATCACTATTTTCATATACAAAGTTGCCAGGATCTTTGTATGCATCATTAGCACTGCGCTCTGAAAACACCACGCGATTTTGCTCTGGATTACGCGGAGAAAATACAGAAGAACGAACACTGCGATCGGCAAAGCGCCATTCATTCAAAATCGCAACATTGTTATCGGCCCACTCAACACTCGAAAAACGACGCTCTACTTTTGCGAAAAGTTCAGGTTCCTTTTTGAATGGCGAACTAATCGTGTAAAGGTGGTCATGATAGTCAACCTCCACACTCATATCCCCACCATCTTGCGCTTCGGCCCATATCAGTGTCGCACCATGGTCGTCACGCCATTGGATCTTTCGAGGCCCTTCTCTCACGCTATCAAAGCCCGCAGGCAGTGCGTCGGCTAGCGGTTGTCTTGCAACTTCAAATAATGGATAGCCACGCATTCCCCACACTTGCCATACCGCTGGAAAACGGCTGTAAGGCACTTGGAATGAGAAGGGATCTGCCATCATACCAACCACTAGATTGGTAGAGTCTGGCGAAACAGAGAAATGTTTAAGATACGTTGGATTACCAATTTGCTGCGCGCTGGCATTCAGATTTAGCTTAATTAACTGCCCCTCAGAATAAAACTTAAATAGCTGAATATCATAGGGACTAGACAATAAATTCTGATAAGTGCGTGTTGATGCTTTTTTGCCAGATGTGGTTTGTATTATTGGCGTTAGGCTAGATTTATCTTTTGCGCTTGGCTGTTTGCCATGATTAATAGCAATATTTGCGATAATTGCAGTACTGTCTGGCAACCACTGGTATGGCGTTGAAGTCACCACGCCATTTAAAGTTGATTGAGTGAGCTGTTTAAGGTTGCGCTGCTCAATATCGTAAGCCCAAAGCGTAGCACTATTTTCTTGTTCAAGAATAAACGCGAGATAGCGGCTATCTGCACTCCAACTTGGCGACTTGATCTTGCCTTTAGGTAGACCTGTCACCTTAATTAAGGCACCGGTTGCGACATGTTTAAACTCAATAGAGCTATATTGGCGGCTGGAGGTCCGCATAAAGGTTTGCGGGTTGAACTTTATCCCCGCAAGCGCTTGCTCTGGCTGCCCAAGCTCTTCGAGCGTAAGCACCCTATTGCGCTGTAACAATGCCAACCAATTGCCGTTTGCACTCAATTTAGATGTAGGGATCAATGGTGCATCAACAAGCTTTGCCAGCTCTGGAGAAGGTGTCATGTAGCCTTGCTCTTGTGCACATACCGTATATGATACGGTAGTCATTAATATGATAAATGTGATTTGTTTTAATAATTTCACTGTATTTACCTATCTTCGGCGTTTAACGAATGATCATATAACGATTATCGGGAAATGTGCAGAGATTTGCGATTTAATGCGATGAAAACTTGATGTACACTTAGTCACTTAACCAGCCATAATTGATACGAATTAGCATGAACAACGATAAAAAACTCGCTAAGGTTACCATTTTTGATGTTGCCGAAGAGGCACAAGTTTCTAAATCAACAGTATCCCTTGTCCTAACGCATAGCGATAAAGTCAGCGATAAAAGCAAAGAGAAAGTACTAAAAGCCATCGAAAAGCTGGGGTATGTTTATAATCGCGACGCAGCAGCGCTACGTAGTAAAAAGTCTAATCTTGTTGCGGTTGTTATCAACGACTTAACTAACCCGTACTCTGCTCAGCTTGCTGTTGGATTAGAAAAGCATATTTACGCATTAGGTATGGTGCCTATGCTGGTAAATACAGGCGAAGACTTTAATCGCCAACGCCAAGTGGTTAACACACTTAAAGAATACAACGTTTGTGCTTTTGTTATGGTGCCTGCACCAAGTACTCCACGAGAGTGGCTGGACCAATTGGCTGACTCTGGATTTCCAGTTATTACTATTATGCGTGAAGTGGCCTTCGCGAAAGCCCCCTGTATTCTACCTGACAATAAAAAAGGGACTCACCTAGCAACGACTCACCTCATTGAGCAAGGCATAAAAGACATTGCTTTTCTCGGTGGTACTCCCGAAATCTCAGATTACCATGAGCGACTGTCAGGTTTCCAAAGCGCTCTAAAACTCAACGGATTAAATGAAGCGCAACCCGCAATCGCAGCTCCAACCAATCGTCAAGGGGGCCGGGAAGCGTTTAATACACTCATCGCCGACCATAAAGAGATAAAAGCTATCGTTTGCTTTAGTGACGTCATTGCATACGGTGCAATTGAAGCCATGCGCGAACACGGGCTGGTACCTGGTGAAGACATCAAAGTTGTCGGTTTTGACGACTTGCAAGACTCCCAGCTGATGAAGCCCGCATTAACGAGTGTCAGAATTGATGCCGACGACATCGGTAAGCGGACATGCCATACACTGTCCGAAATTTTAAACAAATCACAACCTGCCGTTAGAACCTTGGTGGATGTTTCATTACAGATCAGAGAATCATCGTAACTCTTAGCATTTAGCAATGAATGTAGCGCTATGACCTGTTTATAAAAAATGCAAATATTTGCGGCCAAAACTATAGACATTACTGAGAATCTGGATAGAATTCGCAGCAATCTTGGCCGCCAAATTTACCTATGAAAATAGTCTGTTGCGAATATCAAATTCGTGTGTAAAAACATAACTAAAATCTAGTAAAAGCAATGATATGTACCTTACTAGCAGCGCGTACCCATGATGAGCTCAGTTTGATTTTTTTAATTTCAAACACCATACTTTTTTAACATTTTCGCCAATTTACTGCATTCAGTAGAATTGGTATTACATATTTAAGGTTCTCTTTCGTTGAATAACGCAACCTTTACAGAGAAACGCCGCTTTATTGTGAAGTTAGGCAAAATGCTTCACAAATACGGTACCCCTGCCTATCGACTCGAAGCACACTTAATGGAAGTAGCCACTCACTTAGGGTTAAAGTCTTCCTTTGTCATGTCTCCGACGTCTGTCACTTTTGTGATTTGGACCGAAGGTCATGAAGAAGAATATACCCATGTGGCACGTGTTGACCCTGGCGACCATGATTTAGGTTCATTGGCAGATACGGATGACGTCGCAACACGCGTGTTATCTGGTGAGCTTTCGATCCAAGAAGCCGAGCTATGCCTTGAAGCCATTTTGCACGCTAAGCCCCCTTATAATAAGTTAATGACGGGTCTCGCATTTGCAACTTCAGGCGGTGCGTTTGCAATGCTGATGGGGACTAGCTGGAATGACATATGGTGGTCGGCGCTATTATCGCTTGTGGTCTACTTATTCGTGCTTTGGGCTAGCATTTCCAAACGTGTAACACATATGCTTGAACCTTTGGTCGCCATCGTATCAGCGGTTGCTGCTTGTGCAGTATCTGTGTACATTGACCCACAGATCAACATCCGTTTGGTGGTACTTTCGGCCATAATCGTGTTTATACCGGGCTTGGCGCTGGCGCTTGGGTTTGCTGAATTATCGGCTCGTCATCTAGTGTCAGGCACCGCAAGAGTCATGGACTCTATTATGTTGCTTTTTAAGCTCTACTTCGGTGCATTTTTGGGGATCAGTTTAGGGTTTGCGTTTTTTGGTCAAGTTGATTTTATACAACCATCACCATTACCACGTTGGACGGCTTGGCTTGCAGTGCTATTACTTTGTAGCAGCCTAGTTATTATCTTTAGAACAAAGTTACGCCATGCAAGTTGGTCACTCGCATCAGGCTTTATCGCCTACGCAGCCAGTATCAGTTCTGCTGTTTACTTTGATTATGCGCTTGGTACTTTTGTGGGTGCATTTGCAGTGGGAGTTTTTAGTAATATATTTAACCGTGTGGTAAATGCCCCTGCGTCCATTGTGGCAATGCAAGGTTTAATTGTGTTAGTACCTGGTTCTAAAACCTATATTGGACTTAATTCACTGATCGAAGGCCAAAGCTTTGTTCATGCGGATCATATTGGCCAACAAACCTTCTTAATATTTATGTCTCTTATCGCTGGCCTTATCTTCTCAAACGTTGTGCTGCCACCCAAAAAGAGCTTATAACGCACAAAAAGAACTGGAAAGTCGCCTTTCCAGTTCTTTGCAGTTGTGAATGTTAACAAAAAACAAAGTGAAATCACTCCAGTAAACTTAACTTGAACCGAAAACCACCGAGAAAAAATTATTTTATATCTATAAATTTCAATAAAATAAGAAAATACAAAGTAAAAGACCTCCAAATTCATAACTATTCATTTCAATTCAAGATTTAACAAACCCCGCTGGTGTTTAATCTTTCTCGAGGTCAACCTCTCAATCACAAGTAATACCAATTGTCTTAATTAAGTGGTCTATTTTGAGGCGAGAAAATCTTGTCGATAACAAGGCAAAAATTTTGCTATTTAGTTGCTCTAAATAAGAAATTTTTAACGCTGTTAGCGTCAGATTTACTCCTTCAAACTGAGCAAGTATTAAGGCTAATTGGTATATGCACTCAAGGGGAATTTATGTTTCGCAATAATAAGAAAAAACTAACTGTATTAATCAGCCAATCTTTGCTCGGCTCGGTACTTTTTGCACCGGGTCTAGCACTCGCTGAAGAAAACAACAATCAAGAAGCAGCTAAAAATGGTGAAGTTGAAGTTATTCAAGTCAGAGGGATCCGTGGCAGCGTTGTTCAATCACTCAATACAAAAAGATACTCTGACGCCATTGTCGATGCAGTAACCGCCGAGGACATTGGTAAATTTCCAGATCAAAACGTTGCCGAATCACTACAACGAATTACCGGTGTTTCAATCACGCGTAGTTTTGGTGAAGGTGAGCGCGTTAGCATTCGAGGCACAGGTGAAAGCCAAAACCGGACCTTATTGAATGGTCAAGCCGTTGGCTCAGCGGATTGGTGGACTAACTCAGCCGCGAGCCGTGGTTTTAACTATACAATGTTACCCTCTGAAATCATTTCAGGGCTTGAAGTGTACAAATCACCAGAAGCCGATATTGACGAAGGCTCTATTGGTGGAACCGTGATTGTTAGAACACGTAAGCCGCTTGATTTAGAAGCAAATAAAATCGCAGGTTCAATTATCGCACAGCACAGCGAGGTGTCAGGTGAAACCGACCCGCAACTTTCCGCTATGTACAACTTTAAGACCGATGATGAATCTTTTGGCGCTTTAATTTCTGTCGTGCGCCAAGAACGTAACTTGCGTCGTGATGGTATTGAAGCATGGTCTTGGACCTATCGTGATATCACACTTGAAGACGGTACCGTCGTCGACAATGTCTACAGCCCTGGCGGTGGCGGCTCTGCAATGTTCTCACAGCAGCGCGTGCGCACGGGTATAAACCTCGCCTTGCAATATCGTCCAAGTGAAAATATGGACATTGTATTCAATGCGTTAGACTCTACGCTTGAAGCCGATAATGAAAACCAAAACTTCCTGTGGTTACCCGGTTACGGCGGCTCACAATATACTGACATTACCGTTATCGACCACCCCGTAGTTGGCAAGATGGCCGTCGGCGGTACACTTGGCTTATCACCAGATGGTAATAACATTCTGGATGAGACCAAAGTACGTAACTCTGAGCTCAAAACCAAATCGTACGACTTAAAAGTTGAACATCAAGGGCAACTTTGGGAATCTTCGTATCACTTAGGTTACACAGAAGGTTCGGGTGGTTCACAAGCGGATCGCTCCGTTGGTTGGGAAGGCAACTATGTTCACAGCTTTGATGCGTCACAAGAGGAAGACGTAAAAACCAGTTATGCCGCCGATCCAAACGATGGTGATAAATGGAATTTAGGCTTTTTACGTTATGACAGCAATGATGTGAAAGATGATGAAACTTATTTTCAAGCCGATTTTAAACGCCCAATTGATGTCGCTATCTTTAACCAAATCAAGATAGGCTTTAAATATCGTGATCACAGTCGTTTTAATACCAAACACACAACGGATAATCGTACCGACTTAAACTGGAGTCTGGCTGATTACTCCAAAGCCATGCCTTCTGATTACCTTTCAGGTATAGGCTCGGCAGGCACAACGCGCAGCTATGCAATCACTGATTCAGACAAAATACGCCAAGAAGGTGATGCGCTGGGTTGGAATTACCGAGTATTGAAGGCCAGTACTTTCGATATCAATGAAAAAATTACCGCAGGCTACATTAAAGCGAATCTGGATGCAGATGGTCTACGCGGTAATTTAGGTGTAAGACTTGTAAATACCAAACAAACCTCATCCGCGTTTGCAGGTGAGTCAGGTTCTGAGGTTTGGACAACGGAAGAAAAGGACTACTTCGACATTCTTCCAAGCATTAACTTGGCAATTGACTTAGATGACGATTTATTAATGCGTTTTTCTGCGGCACGAGTTATGTCTCGCCCAGATTACGCCGATATGACCGCATCAACCTCATACAACCTAGAAACACAAACCGGCACTGGCGGTAACCCTGACATCGACCCATATAGAGCGACGCAGTTTGATACCGGTATCGAGTGGTACTTTAGCGACGCAGGTCTGTTTTCTGCGGTATTTTTCTACAAAGATATTCAGTCGTTTATCGAGAGCCAACCGGCACTTGAAACTCACGAAGGTAAAGAGGTACTGATCAGCCGTCCAGTTAATGGTAAAGCGGGTCGTATTCAAGGTCTGGAAGTCGGTTATCAACAAGAATTGTACGAAGGTTTTGGCGTTGCCGCTAACTATACCTATGTAGATGGTGAAGCCAAAGATGATGAAGGTAACGACATCACCATCCCAGGCAACTCTGAGCATACCGTTAACTTGAGTTCTTATTATGAAAACGAATTCATTAGTGCCCGTATCTCATACAACTTCAGAACAGGGTATGATACAGGTCGCGACTGGCCAGGATACATTGACGATTATGGTCAAGTAGATGCCAACCTTACCTATAACTACAACGAGAATGTGGCATTTATTCTTGAGGCCATCAACTTGACGGATGAACATACATTTAGCTATCAGGAAAAGGGAGTTGAGCAAGCACTAACGGGTGTCTATGCCGATGGAAGGCGCTTTAGCGCGGGGGTTAGATTTAACTTCTAACACCGAATAGCGAATGAAACTTTTACCACTAAATCTGGTCTTATTAGTCGTAAAGACATAGTTTCAGACTCGAATTAAGTCGCTTCCAAGCTAACACAGGTTCGACTTAGTAAACTCCCTGCCCGGAGTTCCAAAAAGCTGATAGCGTTTGCTATCAGCTTTTATTATTTAAATTTCCCTTATATTGTGGTTATATAGCCTATTAAAAATGACCATAGCAACCCCAAAGAGCAGTCCGAGGATGAGTAATCAATAAAATGCGCAACAATCTCATTTCTGGGCTTATTTTTTCATTTTTTCTGAGTATAAGTTGGCAGACAAAAGCCGATCTTTATGATGCTACCCTCGCCTATCAGAATGAAGAATTCACTCTTGCATTTTCTGAATTCAATCGCCTAGCTCAGTTAGGTAATGCAGACGCCATGTATAATCTTGGGGTGATGTATTTGTACGGTCAAGGAACCGAACAAAGTGCCGCAAATGCCTTTGCTTGGTTTTCATTGGCTAAAGAATTCGGTATTGCTGAAGCCTTTCAAACTGCGCAACTCGTTTTGCAACAGTCCGACGACCAAAGTGGCTTAAAGGATTTCGTAACACTTCAAAAAAATCGTTTAGCAGACACCTACTTACTTGATTCAACCCTTGCCCGGCTCAAACAACCCAATATCGTTTCTACGCCGAGTAAAACTCATGATGTATTACCTGACTACCCTGATGAGGCCGTACGGCAAGGGGTTGAGGGCTGGGTTTGGTTAGAGTTTGATATCGACCAAAGCGGTAAGGCAACCAATATTGAGGTTGTTGATAGCTATCCCAAGCATATATTCACCGCTAGCCTGTTAAATGCGGTAGAGAAGTGGCGCTATAGTGGTCCAAAACAAGCACACACCTTGATTTACCATTTTGCGACATATAAAGGCGAGCAATATCGCGAAACCTTAGCCATTCAAAAGAAGGCCTACGAAAAACAGCTAAGGAAGAATATTGACGCTGCAGAGCGTGGTGTGGCGCAAGTACAATACTATATTGCTAACTGGTTGAGTATGAAAGATTACAACGCGTATCAGCTGCTGCGTTATCACTGGCGCTCTGAAGAGCCGGTAAATGAGCTGTATTTAGCCGCAGCCAAAAATGGCTTGGACTTGGCACAATATCGCTTAGCAACTCAGCTTATCAATGTGGGAGAGCATCAACTTAGTGTACTTTGGCTAGAACACGCAGCACAGACCATGGATATCGCAAAATATCGCTTAGCGCGATCACTGCTTACAAAGGGAGAGCAGCAGGATGCTCCACGTGCGCTACAAGTACTTATAGAGGCCTCGAATAATGGCCATTTGCGCTCCACTCTTTTATTAGCAAACACTTATTTAACTCGTCTCAACGACAAAACTCAGGCCAAGACTTGGCTCCGCCATGGTCTCACCATCGATCCCGAACACCCTGAACTGCTGCTACTGTCTGCCAAACTTACAGATAATCAAGTAGAGGCCAAGAAGCTTGCCTCACAAGCATTGAAGTCGGCATCACAGCGCAATTGGAGTAGTAAAGCAATACGCTTATTCCAGCAAAAACTAGCTAACTAACCTGATGTAATGGTCTCCTCCCACACTCGGCATCGGTGTGCCATGATTGAATTGCAAACAATCGAAATGGGAGAAGACCAAATGCAGATTACAACAATCAGTATCGACATCGCAAAAAATATTTTTCATTTTATTGGATGTAACCTATCCAATAAGATTGTAGTAAAGAAAGCTATTAAACGTCGTCAACTACTGACTTATTTGGCACAAATGCCAAATTGTAAATTAGTCATGGAAGCGTGTGGAACCTCTAATTATTGGGGTCGTGAAATTAGCCAATTAGGTTTTCAAGTTGAGCTCATACCACCACAACACGTGAAGCCATTTTTGACGGGGAATAAAAATGATTACAACGATGCGTATGCAATTTTAATTGCATCACAGCAGGCACATATTCGCTCAGTTCCAGTGAAAACATTAGAGCAGCAAGATAGTCAAACAATCCATAAAGTGAGAGAGCTTGCAATTGGTCAACGAACAGCACTGAGTAATCAAATTCGAGGTTTGCTACTTGAGTACGGCATTGCCATTACTAAAGGTATCGAAAATGTTCGCAAAGAAGTGGCTGCTTTGTTAGGTGAGGAGCGAGTATTGACCGCGAGCTTTAAACAAGTGCTTAGCCAACTCTATAAACTCCTACAAGTGCTTGATGAAAGTATTGAAACGTACAATCAACAGATAAAAGAGCAAGTTAAAAACAATGAGATATGCGTCAATTTACAGAGTATTCCGGGCATAGGGCCAATAGTTGCAAGTAGTTACTTTAACGAAGTGGGGAATGGTAGTGGTTATACAAAAGGGCGAGATGTTTCAGCCTCATTAGGTCTCGTGCCCAAGCAACGTAGTACGGGTGGAAAATCAGTTTTGCTCGGGATAAGTAAGCGTGGTAATCGATATTTGAGATGTTTACTTATTCAAGGGGCGAAATCGGTTGTATCGAGAGCAAAGTATAAAACAGACCAACTGAGTCTTTGGATAAATCGACTTGTACAAACGCGAGGGCATAATAAAGCCTGTGTCGCTTATGCCAATAAAATGGCTAGAGTGGCCTGGGCAATTACAGTATCAAAAGAGGCATATCAAGCAAGATAAGTAGATTTCTTTCACCGAATTGCGAAAGTGACTGAAGTAGATGACATAACAGGTCAAACCGGCATATTGAAAACCTGTCGAGCTCAGGGGTAGCTAAATACCGATAACCTGATTAGGGCAATATGCGCGATTTACATCTAGGTCAGAGTTTCAAATAAAACTCATTAACAGACCGTATATATGACAGCAATCCTGTCCCTGTTATTTACTAAAGAAACCTTGCAATAAGGGAGGAGACCATATATGAGCTGCGGATAATTAATGCCTTTCTAGCAGCCAGTTTTAGCGCTAACTGCGTTGAATTCACTTCCAATAGCCAGCTATTGGTGCGTAAATTCGCCTTGTTTTCCCTAAAACTCTCTGGCTAGACAAGGAAAAAACTAAGTTGTGCTTTAGCAACAATGAGTTGGAACATTCCTTATCCAAACCTCAGGTTAACTAACTGTACCCAACCTGAGCTTCGAAAAATTGATATCTTCATCGGTCACCGTACTCCAGTAATACTATGTCACTTTCATAGTTGTTGATCCGATTGAATATGACCTGACTGCCATCAAAGCTTGCTAGTACCTGTAACTCGGTAAACCCCGCATAAAGGTGTAACCCAATTGGTTGAATTTCTTCGACCTTGTTTTCACTACTTAAATAGCGATAAAGCACCAATTGGTGACCTCGTTTCAGTACAAAATAAACCCCGTCTCGGTATACTGCTGGCTGGTAAAGAGATAAAGACCCACGTAACTGCTCTACATCAATTGTTTCAGTCAGCGCAGCAACTAGGTATTCCCTAACTTGTTCTTTGTACCCCACAAAGCTTGAGTTCTTCTGGGTCAGGGATAAATCAGACGAATGAGTCACCAGAGGTTGTTGCTCACTGCGCCCTTGAGATACGGTAAATTGCCATGCCTGCCATTTGGCTTCTGTCGAGAGCTTCGCTCGATAATACAGGTTTCTTCCATCCTGTGACCAATGCAAGTCAGCAACTTCTGCAAAGTTATCAACTACTTTTTTCACTTCTTTAGTAAAAGAGCTTATTAAATACACTTTATGCGACTTTGATAATACGGCGAGATATTCGTTATTAGGCGACAGCAAGAGCAAAATAGGCACTTCTCCCAGCGGCATCGTACCAAGCAAACTCGATGTTGGCCGAAAAGCATGTTTATGCCACAGCTCAAATTGTGGCGCATCATTATTTTTGGCTGTCACCGAAGCATATACAAAATGTGCGCCATCATCAGACAAAGCGGCAAGTAGATCCATCCTTGCGGGCGACGTCAACTGCTTTTGCTGTGCTTCGCTATGTGCATCTACAGCGAGCTGATAAAAGTTAATTTCAGCCACGCCCTCAGTGTGTGCCGAAGCACGCAAATGCGTATTAACATCAATCTCAGATATCGAACCAAATCCGGAGTATATCAACTGCTGCTCACGACCTTTTAGTACACTCAAGTTTTGTTTGCCGATAATAACCGTATCGTCCTCATAACCATGACTCAATGCCGAAAAAGATTGCTTGGAAAGTGTGGTAGTTTGCCTTTCAGGGTCCCCAAGTTGCCCCAGATTAAGCCGATAAACGCCCTGCTCTTTTACCTGATACAACAGCGCTTGTTGGTTAACTTGATAATGAGTTACATCGCGAATAGGCAACGCCGTAGTGTTGAGCACTTTAGGATGATTATCCGCAAAAGTGACCGCTACAGATTGCAAATAGGTCCCACCTTTATCCCAAGACTTAGTGATAAAATGACCCGCTCGATATTCAAGCCAAGGCGCTGAGTCTTGTGCGCTATTACAGCTGCCAAGCACGCTATCGCGCGCTAGTCGCCACATTTCTATTGGACCTTTAACGTGTAACGCCCGTACTTCACATGAAACCGGATCCGAGCGCGAATAAATCAGCCAGTTACCATCTAAAGACCAACTTGCCGACTCTTCACTATAACCGCTGCTTTTTATCGTATGGGTTGTTTTGGTCTCAAGATCATAGACCGCCAAATCAAATTGATCGGCTCCCTCAGCTAAATAGCTGTAAGCTAAATAGTTACCATTTGGAGAAAAGCGCACAAAGACTTCTGCACCCGGCGAGGATGTGATCCGAGTTGCAGTGACGGGCAGCTGTTGCAATTCATTTTGCCACTGCTTAGCAATAAAAACGCCAAGCAAAGTCACCACAAAACCCATAAAAAACCCGAGCAGCGCAAATTGTGCGCCACGCCCACGAGACAGCTCCTCTACTTGCTCAAGTAGCGTCGGGGCTTTTTCAATTTGTGCAATACATTGATAACCTAGGCGTGGTACCGTTTTAATTATTTTTGGCTCGTTTGAACTGTCACCAAGCTGCTTACGTAGCTGTACCACCAGCTGGCTAACAGAGTTATCACTGACAATAGTACCGGGCCATACGATATCTAAGATGGCGTCTCTGGTAACAACCTGTCCCTTGTTAGCAATCAATAGACGCAATAATGCCGCATGCTTCGCTTCGATGCTTCTCCAAGAACCGTCAACACACACAGATAAATTACTCAGGTCGACAAGTATCTCATTGATTAAAAAACGTTTATCTAAGTTTTCAACCATCAACTACTAAAAATTTGTAAAACTATGGTTAGGCTCGTAATAAAAGCGTATTATGAGTATCAACTAAAGGTAACTTACTCGTATTATAAGTTGAGCACAATGTCAGAATTTCTCATCCGAACAGTTTCTTGTAGCGCATTCTTTATCACAGCTGCAAGTTATGCCGTTGAGCAAAATCAGACAGCTGAAAATACCATAGAACGCATCGAAATCCGTGCCTTCCATGACAGCGTTGTCAAGTCTCTCAGTAATAAACGCCACAATCAACAAGTTTCAGATACGATCAGTGCTGAAGACATAGGTAAGTTTCCAGATAAAAACGTGGCAGAGGCGCTGCAACGGATCACCGGTATCTCACTCTCTCGAGCACAAGGTGAAGGTGAACGGATTGGCGTGCGAGGCACAACCCCCGAGCAAAATAGGACCTATTTGAATGGTCAATATCTCGCCTCCGCTGACTGGTGGATCTCAAGTCAGCCAAGCCGTGGCTTTAATTTTACTTTATTACCCAGTGAAATAGTCTCTAGCCTTGAGGTGTTCAAAACACCACAAGCTATGCAGGATGAAGGGTCATTAGGTGGTGCAATCAATATAAAAACCCGCGATCCTCTGCTTACGTCTTCAGGCTATGGCGTTGTAACGGCCCAGTTCCAATACAGTGACTTGAGCGATAAACTCGACCCACAATTATCTGCAATTTATAACTACCATAGCGAAAGTGGCGACTATGCTGTGCTTTTTACTGCAACACGGCGAGATCGCAGTCTCAGACGCGACGGCTTAGAATCTTGGGGATGGCACGATAGGACGTTATACCAAGGTGATGATGATACTTGGTACGCCACCCAGCAGACCCCACAAGATAAAAGCCAGACGTTATGGTTTCCTGGAGGTGGGGGTTCGGCGATTTTTCAGCAGCAAAGAGAGTTGCAGGCTTATACAGTCAATGCCGC
Organism: Pseudoalteromonas piscicida; assembly: GCF_000238315.3. NCBI lineage: Bacteria > Pseudomonadati > Pseudomonadota > Gammaproteobacteria > Alteromonadales > Pseudoalteromonadaceae > Pseudoalteromonas > Pseudoalteromonas piscicida. The sequence goes on along the minus strand of NZ_CP011925.1, from coordinate 549,765 downwards.
GTTTCAGCTTTCCCCACGACTTAGGTTAAATAGTCACTTACTTTATTCTCACCTAAACGCAGACAACAACAATCAAAACTTTCTCTGGCAAAGTGCAAAGTCTATTGACCTAGGCGGCGGGGTAACCGATTTACAAGTACAAGATGGTACTTTGGTGAGCGCCAACTATTTACCCACAGCAGCGCCGTTCAATACCAGCATGGAAGCCATTTGGCGAGACTCGCAGATCAGCACCAAAAGTGCCCATCTAGACTTGGTCTATGATGGCATTTATTGGTCGAGCCAGTTTCAAGTGGGCCTAAGCCACGGCTCAGGTGGCACCAAAGAAGACGTCACGTCACAGTTTTCTGCTAATACCCGTTTTCACGTTGATACGTCAATGCGAAAAAATATCGTCGCAAGTTATGGGACTTCACCGTTAGATGCGGCGAGTTGGTTTATCACCGAAGCTCGAAATGACAGCCAAGATGGCAAAGATAAATCATACTTCGCGCAAGCCGATTTTGCGTACGATATCGACTTTAAACAGGTCGACGCGATTAAATTTGGCATTAAACTCAAGGATCATCAACGGGACTTTTTGCGCTATCGCTCCAAAGATGGAGGGCTTGATGGTTTAGCCGGCGAGCTTGGCACTACACTGGCCGCCTATCCGAGCACTTTTGTGGATGATTATTTGCGCGGCGTAGGTAGTGCAAACACCTTAAAAAACTACAGTTATGCCGATATTACGCTGCTCGCCAAAGACTTCGGTACGCTCAATTTTGAACAAGAGATAGAAAAGGCCAGTCGTTTTCATATTACAGAAAAAACCGCCGCCGCTTACGGTCAAATGCAACTCGCTGGTGAATCCTATGCAGCCAACATTGGGGTACGGGTGGTCAAAACCTTTCAAGACTCTGCCGCATTTAAACGTGTCGCCTCCCCCATCGAAGCGCCCGACAGCTATGTTTGGCATGAAGAATCTCGGGATTACATCGATATTCTACCCAGCGCCAATATCAAGTTTGATTTAAGCGAGAGTCTAGTTGGCCGTTTTTCCGTTGCGCGCGTCATGTCACGAGCGCAATTTCACCACCTTATGCCCTCAACCAATTACAACGTGACCCAAGCTCAAGGACAAGGTGGTAACGCCAGCCTAGATCCATATAGAGCGGCGCAGTTTGATGCCAGCCTTGAGTGGTACTTTGACGATGCCGGACTCGCCTCAATCGCCTTATTTAATAAGGATGTGGAGTCTTTTATTGAGTTTGAGCGGAAACTTGAGCGTCACGAAGGCATTTTGATGTCTATCGATAGACCCAGTAATGGCGCTGGCGGCAGTATCCGTGGCGTTGAACTAAGCTACCAGCAGACACTTGCGTACGGATTTGGGTTAATCGCCAATTACACCTACGTTGATGGCGAACGTGACAACGCTGACGTTGGCTTACAGGACAAAGTGCCAGGCACCTCAAAACACAGCGCTAATCTCACCGCTTACTACGAGAACCACCAATTTAGCGCACGGCTTAGCTATAATTATCGAACCCAGTTTGCCACCGGTGTAGGAGAGACCATGATGGATAATTACGGCCAATTAGACGGCAGCCTCACGGTGAAATTAAGTGATAACCTTGATGCGCAATTTGAGTTTATTAATTTAACCGACGAACAAATCTATACCTATGATCGCAATGAGTACGCACCAACAGGGGTATATGTGAATGGTCGGCGCTACTACGCGGGGTTAAGATACCAATTCTGATTTGCATGATAATTGCGCCTGTACAAACCCTAAGAATAGGTCCAGCTTTGCAGAATGCTCTCGTTTCACTTTATATATGGCATGCAAAGTAACTTCGGGTCTATTTTGCTCGGGGAACAGTTCAACCAAAGCGCCCGAATCGATATCTCGTTGGCAGAAATAAGACGGTAGCATGGCAATCCCCAATCCTGCCAACACCGCCTCTCGAATGTGAAAGCGACTGTTCGCTATCAAATTACCTTGCAGAGCATAACTTCGAGCTCCGTCATGCCAACTATCTTCAACATGATTAAGTTTAGATAACAACATGTTATGCCGACTCAGTTCGCTCAATTGCTCGGGCTTCCCGTGCGTGGCCAAATAGCTCGGCGTGGCTACAAAAGTCGAGTTTATATTGATTAATTTCAAAACATAAAATTGACTGTCTTTGAGTGCAGCAGACAGCCTAAAAGCCACATCAATCTCATCTTCGATAAGATCCTGATTTGCTGCGGTAAACATCAGCTCTAACTTTATTTGCGGATAGCGCTTTTGAAAATCGATACAAATTTGGCTCAGTAGCATACGCCCTATCGTATTTGGAAAGGTTATTTTTAGGTGACCAGATTGATGCACTCCAACCTGTTCGACTTCTTCTTCCAAATCGCGTAGCGCGCGAAGGATCTTTTTCCCTTTTTCGTACACCAACTTACCGGCATCAGATAATGCGAGTTTACGGGTTGTTCGATTTAAAAGTACTTGTCCATAAGACGACTCTAGCTGAGCTATCGATTTACTCACCGCTGATGTCGTGGTACCGAGCTGCTCTGCAGCTCGGCTGAAGGAGTGCTGCTCAGCGACACAACATAATATTTTAAGTAAGTGAAGTTTATCGTATTCCTTTCTCATTATTTCCTCTTGGGAAAAAGTCTTTACACCAAATGAATATATATTAACTAAAAATAAAAAGTAAACTTAACTCAAAAGAAAATAAAGGACATCAACATGATCACCACGTCGTGCCACTGCGGCCAGATCCACTATCGTATTTTCACCACGACAACAGCCAACGAAATATGCGCTGGTGTGCAGTTTATTCAGGCTCATGGTCTTATCGAAAATCCCTGTAAATCTCTCGAACGATTTGTGGTGCCGCATTCGAAAGCTCAAACCATTCAAGAGCATGGTTTTTGCAAACACTGTGGTGCTTCTATCTACATCATGGATGACAAAGGCAACATTTCGTATGCACTTAATCACCTTATGCCGTTTCAGGCTGATTATTCAGGCGTGCTGAATTTTGGCCTATAAAAGATAGCTGCTTCACTTTATCAGGCTTAACCGACAATTAATCGCAAACATTGGTTTTTATTCTGGTGACAAGTAGAATGCCTAAAAACTTCATCTTGAAGTTACAACAAGTGAATGAAAATTTAGGATAAATAATGAAACTACTTAAGTCTGCTTTGGCTTTAGCAATGGGCTTCACCAGTGCTGCAAGCCTCGCAAGCGATACCATCACTATTGAAGACATCCCAAAGATCCAATCGGTAAGCTCAACGTCGGTGAGTCCTGACGGCGAACTCGTTGCTTTTACTCGCTCTGTACCGCGCGAGCTTTACGTTGACCAAAATGGTTCGAATTACAGTGAACTTTATGTGATTGACGACGAAGGTGTAGAGCGCCCATTTATCACCGGTAAAGTGAGCATCTCAAGCATCTCTTGGTCGGCCGACGGTCAGTTCATTTATTTCCTAACCAAGAAAAAAGAAGACAAGCAACGCGCCCTTTATCGCATCGCGGTAAACGGTGGGGAAGCACAGAAAGTGCTTTCACTAAAAGGAACTGGGATCTCGGCTTATAGCCTAAGTCCTGATGGCAAACAGGTTGCGATCCTTGCAATGCCAGCTGCCGATAAGTCAGAAAAAGAGCTGAAAAAGCTTGGTTTTATGGCTGAAGTGTATGAACTGGGTTTAAAAAACAAACAGCTTCATATCATTGATCTTACAGCATCAGAAAAACCGCTGACTCCAGCGGCACTGAACATCGAAGGCTATGTTAGTGAAATCAACTGGGCTGACGATGCCTCTAAATTACTGGTAAAAACCCAGCCAACAGCGCTTATTGATGACAAGTATATGAAGTCACAATGGCATGTACTTGATGCGAAAACACAACAAATTACCACGTCATTCAAAACAGAAGGTAAGCTTGGTACCGCAGAGTTTTCTCACGATGGTAAATACATCGCTATTTTAGGCGCTGAAGACAAGCACGACCCGGCAACTGGTCGCTTGTACCTTGCCGATGCACAAAGCGGCAAAGTAGAAGAGTGGATCCCAAACTTTATGGGTCACATCGGTGATTTTGAGTGGTCAAACCGTAAGAACCAGCTGACTTTTGTCGCAAACGTCGGCGCTGAAAGTTTTGTTGGCCAAATTAAAGTTGGCTCAAACAAATACAAGAAACTTATCAAAGAAGGTAAGTTTATCGCATCGAATCTATCAATCTCTGATTCAGACAAAACCATTGCCCTACGTGCGAATACAGCTAAGCACCCAAATGAAGTGTTTGTGATCCGCTCAAGCAAGGCAACTCGTCTATCAAACTCAAACCCGTGGTTAGACAACAAACGTTTTGCAAAACAAGAGGCTATTAACTTCAAAGCCCGCGATGGTGTTGAAATTGGTGGCGTATTAATTTATCCACTTGATTATCAAGAAGGTACGCGTTATCCACTGATCATGTCAGTGCACGGTGGTCCTGAAAGCCACGATAAGAATGGCTGGCTCACGAGCTATTCAGATCCAGGTCAAATGGGCGCAGCACGCGGCTATGCGGTATTCTATCCAAACTACCGTGGTTCGACAGGTAAAGGCGTTGATTACTCAAAACTTGGCCAAGGCGACTACGCAGGTAAAGAGTTTGACGACTTAGTAGATATGAAAGAATACCTAGTCAATACCGGTTTAGTAGACACCAAGCGTGTTGGTATTACTGGTGGCTCTTACGGCGGTTATGCCTCTGCTTGGGGTGCTACAAAACTAACTGAACACTTTGCGGCAAGCGTGATGTTTGTTGGGGTAACTAACCAACTATCTAAGTTTGGTACTACCGATATCTCAAACGAAATGTACCTAGTGCACGCTCGCTCTTACCCTTGGGATAAATGGCAGTGGTACCTAGAGCGCAGTCCGATTTACTGGGCTGGTCAATCAAAGACGCCATTACTAATTATGCATGGTAAAGATGACCCGCGTGTACACCCAGCACAATCTATGGAGCTATATCGCTATATGAAAGTGCAAGGTAAAGACGTACGTCTAGTTTACTATCCAGGCGAAGGTCACGGTAACCGCAAAGCAGCGGCTCAATATGACTACAGCTTGCGCTTGATGCGCTGGATGGACAACTACCTAATCGAAGGCAAAAAAGACATGCCAGATTATGAAATTGACCACGCGGCGAAGCTAAAAGCCGTTAAAGACGCGAATAAATAAGTAAGCAAGCTTAGGGGCGCTAATTTGCGCCCTTTTTTATCAAGGAAAAAAGATATTGCATTTAACTACAATCAAACTCGACACAGAGCGATTCACACTTAGACCCCTAACTTTACAAGATGCCGAAGCACTATTTGCCATATTCTCGGACGCAGGCGTCATGCGCTATTGGAACACGCCACCTTGGGAATGCCTTGACGATGCAACGCAATTTATCAAGCAATCACACGAAGACTTGACTACGCAACAAGCGATCACACTGGCCATTGTTTCAAAAATTGATGAAGCATTAATTGGCAAGTGTTTACTATTTAGCTGGGATAAAGAGTCACGTCGCGCCGAAATTGGCTTTGGTATTGCCAAATCTCACTGGGGACAAGGTGTCATTCAAGAAGCAGGCTCTGCACTCATTGACTATGCTTTTTCAACACTACAGTTAAGGCGTATTGAAGCAGAGATTGATCCCGCTAATACCGGCTCAGCCAAAGTACTGGCAAAACTTGGGTTTACTAAAGAAGGTCACTTACGTGCTCGCTGGGAAATTGCTGGCGAAGTTTCAGACTCTGCACTATATGGCTTACTTGCAAGCGATGTAAACTAACCAAACTAATAGCCTTTTCCCTAAATTAAATTAGCTACTTAATCACTTTAAATCAGCGACATACTTAATGTCGCTTTGAGAGCTAACCACCAATATACTCTATCAACTAAAGCACTTTGATTTTTCACACTCCGCTGTTAACATAACATCCCTAAAAAGGAAACAATTACTCAACTTGTCTTGAATTAGACAATCTACTTTGTTGATCTCACTACTTAAGGAAAGCAAAATGATAAAAAATGCAGTCGTGCTAGGACTCATCTTTAGCGCCCACACTCTCGCCTTTGACCTCGAAAATACATACCCAACCACTGAAATAAAATACTTGGATGACGGCACTGAAATCTCTGTCCCTTTTCATGTCAAGGGAGAAGCAACCAGTGCAGTCCTCGGTTTAGTTAATGCAAAACGAGCAAAACGATTTTTATGGAATGACGGTTGGAAAGTTGTTACGCCAAAATGTGATGGCAAAAGCTCCGGAAAAGGTATTGCGGCTTTTTACACTCAAAAAATCACAGAAAGTCCAGCAGGAGCATACAACGAAACGGTCGCGACGTTTTTTATTCAACGCAGAAATGCGCCAGATCTCGATTTACCTTGTCCAAGCGACCTGAACTCCCTTGAAGCACAGGTAAACTATGCAATGGCTGCATTTACAACTATCAATACTGCCAATGCTGAAAAGCAGTCGATGGGGCTCCCTCACGACTACGCCTCATTCAACTTTCATTTGATGCTGGACAATGCGAAAGCGGTTGAGGCCGGTGAAATATGGGGTTACCCCAAACAATTGGCCCAAGTTGACATCACCCTAAGTGAAAATACACATCGTCTTGAGCTGGCCAAGAAAAATGGTAAGCCTTTGCTCAGTGCTGAATATCAGCGCAAAATTGGCACAAACACGCCACTGTACTCAGTCGGTGACAATGTTGTGCCCAGCTTTAACCTTCCCGATGAGTCTAAGATCCCTCAACTCAGTGGCGTATTGACCTCAGCTAGCGGCTGGATCTTGCCTTTCGTTGGTAAGTTTACGATTCACTCACCAAAAAGTGTCACCACGCGATTTTTACGCAAAACGCAGTTTACTCCTATCGCGGTATTAGAATTCACTAACGTTGAAGGCGTTGCGCTACCACTTTACGATAGGTAACCTTCATTAGTATAGGCAGAGGCTTAACGGCCTCTGCATTTTAATTACCTTTGCTTGTATTGCGTTTTGCAGTATCCGCGATTTACCGCTTTGCTTCTAAGTTTAATATGCTTTGTATTACGGCCATTTACTCGTTGCCGCCATAGCCTAAAACTACTAGATTTTAGGCTACAACGCATCAACTTGATCACGTCAGGCTCGCTAAGCTCAAACTGTCGCTCGATAGCTTCAAATGGCGTCCTATCTTCCCACGCCATTTCAATGATCCTGGAAATTTCTGAGTCACTAAATTGCACTTGCTTAATCTTGTTGTGTTCTAATCAGAATCACACATACGCCCCGAGTGCCAAAATAGATTAAAAATACTTACGGCCAATCAATATTCCCATAGCAATACCGATAGGCAAGGTGTACATGATTTGCCCTGATGCAACGCCCACGGCTGTGCCTATTCCCGCGCCGATAGCGAGCCCCAGACCTATTTTTCGATTGGCATTTTGTTTATCACATTTCATTGATTGTTCCATCATCTAAACCAATAGTTAATGTGGCAAAGTAATGAAGTAATGTAAACCACCTTATTTGCTTAACAATCAGTGCCCTTCACGCTTAAACCAAGCCTGTAAAAACTCGATACATTGAAGTACTGCGGCTGGCACAAATTGGCGTGCGGGATACAGTGCATATAAGGCTAGAGTTGGCTTGTCAGCGTGCTGTAATATACTAACTACCTCGCCCTTTTCAAGTGCTTCTCTACAGGCAAATTCAGGTAAAATTCCTATTCCCAAATGGCTTTTAATTGCCTGTAACATAAAAAGGACATTGTTCACTTTAAGAGAGCCTTTTATTCGCACACCTTCGTCTAATGGCCATAAGTTCTTGCGTTTTGAATAGCTGTATTCAAAACAATTATGATAAATTAAATCTTGTGCTGATTCGATTGCAGGGTGACTAGCTAAATATTGTGGTGAGGCGCATACATGATAATTAAATTGAGTAATTTCTTTACCTATATAACTTGAGTCGAACGGGCGACTGGAAGCCCGAAAACCTAAATCGAACCCCTGTTCAACTAAGTCGATATCCTCATCCCCTAAATGTATTTCAAGATCGACATCGGGATACGCTTGCATAAAGTCGGCGAACATTGCTGCCAAGTCAGTGATCCCAAGCACCATTGGCACATTCACTTTTAGCTTGCCTTTTGGTGCTTGCTGCGACTCCTGTATGAAGGTATCTGCATCCTCTAACTTATTGAGAATATCCCTAGCACGTTGTAAATAGCCTTCTCCAACATGCGTGAGCTGTAAATTGCGCGTGGTGCGATGTATAAGCCGCGCACCAAGCTCAGCTTCTAGTCGGCTGATCTCCTTACTGATCATGGATTTGGACGTATTATATTGCTCTGCAACACGAGTAAAACTGCGTACTTCAGCCAGTTTTACAAACATTTCTATCGCTCGTAGCTTGTTCATACTTTCCTTGATTATTGTTTCCACTATGTGAACTCTCGGTTCTCATTGTAGCTATATATAAAACAGCATCTAATTTATACACTGAGCTTGTCTTTTAGCCAAGAAGCAAATAAGGAAAACCATTATGTATACGTTATATTACCTACCAGGTGCTTGTGCGCTAGCAACGCAAGTCATATTAAGAGAACTAAGACAACCCTTCGAACTGGTTGACAAACGCGGTGTTGATAACTTTTTAGCCATTAACCCAACAGGTAAAATCCCAGTTCTTAATGATGGCGAAAACAGCTTAGTAGAAGGAGCTGCAATCTTACTTTATCTACTCAATAAACACGAAAATAACCTTCTTCCTCAAGCTGATGTTTTTCAAAAGCAAAAAGCGATAGAAAACATTCTGTTTGCTAATGCTACGATGCACCCGGCTTACAATCGTCTGTTTTTTGCCACAGGTGCGATTGCTGACGAGCATGCACGCCAGCCATTTTTAGAAGCGGCAGCAGTTGCCATCAACGAATTATGGGTGTTAGTCGAGAAAAAATTAGCGCAGCAAGCATTTTTAGGCGGCGATCAGGTGTCCACTGCGGATATCATGCTGGCTGTATATGCGCGTTGGGGCGCCTATTTTCCAGTCGACATTGTCATTCCAGAAAAGGTCAGCAAAATGTTAGCTGAAGTTGAGGCAAGACCCAGCTTTATCGCCTCGATAGCAGCTGAACAAGCACACAGTACAGACGCATGAGCTTAATATGACTAAGCCTATTTTCAAACCACAGGATTTAGACAAAGTAACTGCAGTTATTCAACAATATTTTGAAGGGCTACACCAAGGAGATATTAAAAAGTTGGATCCGATTTTCCACGCTGACGCGGTGCTCAAAGCTCCAGGAATGAGGCGCACCAAATCACAGTGGCTAGATTTGGTCTCATCTCGACAAACGCCCGAAAGCCAAAGCGCTGCTTTTAATTACCGTATTTTGTCGGTGGATGTTGTAAACCATCAAGCAATGGTCAAGCTGTATTGCCCACTATTTGAACATCACTATATCGACTTTATCGGTTTACTTAAGGAAGATGAACAATGGCGTATCGTCAACAAAATGTATGATGATCTGTAGGAGATAATCGATGCCTATCATCAATATTAAAATCACAAAGGAAGGCGTTACACCTGCTCAGAAGCAAGCCTTAATAAAAGGTGCAACTCAGCTTATGGTGGATGTCCTTGATAAAGCGCCACAAGTTACTTTTGTTGTCATAGAGGAAGTTGAAACTGACGACTGGGGAATAGGGTTTGATCAAGTCTCTATGTTGCGGCAGCAAAACTTAAGTCCTAAATAACGCACTAAAAAGAGGCATCAAATGGTGCTTCTTCACCTGCAAAGACAATTTTCTTGAAAAAGAATCTTATAAAATTCAGGTAAATAAAAACTTTTTTAAAAAAGTTTCTTGAAAAGTATTTGCCTCGTCCATAGATAGTATTGTGAGGACGCCGACAGGGTCCCAACCCAAACTAAGTAAATGTTTTATATGCTATTTATTGGCTTTAATTGAAGCAATAAATAGCTTAATTATCGCTTTATGAGGATACAAATTATGCGTACAGTAGACCTATCTCCACTTTATCGTTCATTCATCGGTTTTGACCATTTAGCACAGTTAATGGATGCAGCATCACGCAACGAAAAGCAACCAAGCTTTCCGCCATATAACATCGAAGCTACCGGTGAAGACAAATACCAAATTACCATGGCTGTTGCCGGATTTACCGAGCAAGAGCTTAGCCTTGAGTCAGAAAACAATACTCTGACAGTCAAAGGCGAAAAGCAAAACAAAGAAGACAAAGCTGAGCGCAAATTTATCCATCAAGGCATCGCAGAGCGTAACTTTGAGCGTAAATTCCAACTTGGCGATCACGTCAAGGTGATTGGCGCAGGACTTGAAAACGGCCTGTTAGTCATTGACCTTGAGCGCGAGATTCCAGAAGCACTCAAGCCAAGAAAGATTGAAATTGGCAAAGGCAATCTCATCGAAAATAAATAATCGATTGAGGTCACTTCCCCCTGTTTTTACATGATGTCACGTTTCCAAGTCGCCCTCGGGCGACTTTTTTGTTTTGAGTTGCTAGTTTACCCATTTTATAGCGTTGAGTAGGTTTTAAGCTAGCAGCGTTAAACTCAGTTCCAACCGCCAGCTCAATTCGCCTTGCCTACAAAGTGTGGGCGCCTTAGTGCGAGCAAGAAGCGCAGTTATCTCCAAAGCGTTCTGAACAGCAAACTGGTATCTATAAGTAATTTGGGGTCGCTCCCACTGGCGTTCATCTCAAGACATCCAACATACAATTCATAATAAAACACCGATAACAACAGTTAAGCCAACATCTATGGTTCTCTTGTCAAATTAGCTGTCATGCTCACCGCAATATTGTTAAATACTTCTACTTGTTCGTGAGATAGGCCAGTACACATTTTTTGTATCAACTCAGCCTCTATGACAAGCATTCGTTTCAATATCGCTTTGCCATCCTTTGTTAAACCTAAAAAATGGCTTCGAGTATCATTTGGATTTTTTGTCTTTTCTATTAACCCCTTCTTTGACATCTCTTTAATCAATCTCGCTAATTGACTTTTATCTCTATCCATTAGTTCTGACATCAGAGCAGCTGTACAGTTTTCTGTTCTATTAATTAGATGAAGCGACTGAATTTCCATCGGTACCACATCAATCCCCTGCTCTCTAACTGCTTTTAAAACTAGAGATTTAAACTTAAAGGTTAATGCTAAAAAGCTATCTGGAAGTTCTCTGTTCAAAATCCACTCCTTTATTGGTTGACATTATCAACAATAACAGCTAACCTTCACAGAATCAATAGTTGACAATATCAACCTTAATTAAGAGGCGATTATGAATTTAGTTAAAAAGGTACTTGTTGCGGTCCCTATGGTAGTCACATTGGTGGGTATATTAACTTTCGTGATGACCTATCAAAATATAGGGTTTACCAACCGGTTTGTTGAGCAATGGCTGACCTCTACTTTATTGTCTGCCACAACTATTGCTCCAATTGGTTTTGTCATGGTTATGGTAATCTCAAAGGTTGCTGAATCACTGATGCCAAACACAGCAAAGATCATTAAAAATACTGTGATTGGTATATCAATGGCCATTATCATGGAAGGAATTATGGCCGCGGTTACAACTATTAATAATGTCCCTTACAGATCCATGAGTGAATTTATCAACACTTGGTTTCATGCATTTACCATCGCGCTGCCTGTCGGGTTGTTAATTTCAGTTTTTATGACATTGACTGTGAAGCCTCGCCTTGAACGATTTATGGCTAGCTGAAAAAGAAGCTTGTTATGAGATACAAATACATTAAAGCTAATAGCGCAGAAACTCATCGTCTTGTTGGTGGAGAAATAACATCACTACTTGTTACGGGAGAAGATACCAACAATAGAGTCTCAATATTTGATAGCCTGATACCACAAGGCAATGCCGCACCTTGGCACTACCATGAAATAGATGATGAAATTTTCTATATCATCCACGGCTCTATAGAATTTGGTGTTGAAAATGAGGTTATTACTGCAGATAAAGGTGACTTACTTGTGGCTGGTCCTAATGTTAAGAGGCGCTTTAAAGCGTTGACCGATAGCCATTTACTTGTCATAAATTTACCTTCAGGACCGTCGGAAAATTTTATTCGAGATATCGCAAGGTTGTCAGATGGAACAGCCTTGAGTAAACAAGACAGACTTAAGTTTGCCAAAAAGTACAAAATTCATTTTTGTTAGCTTGCGCTGCCACAACTAATGATTGAAAAATATCAACTTTAAGTGCTATCCACAGAGTTACATTTAACACCTTACAAAAATCAATACACTCAAAACAAAAAAAGCTTGGCTATCAAGCCAAGCTTTGCAGATTGATGATAAACCCCGCTTTTTTAAGCGGGGTTTATTTTTCCCAGTTGTTGGAGCAGTTTTCTCTGCCGTAAGTTTCAGCGTTGGTTTTTTGTGTTGGCTAGGATAATTATTGTGATTTGGTGTGTCCAAGATCGTTTTGAGGGCTTTTAGGGGGAGTTTTCGAGGTTTTTTGCTAGTGTGCAGCCATGAGCGCCATTTTCTTCATATTTTGACATGCCGCTGCTAACAAGCACTGCGCGGTCACTTTTGACAGACCTCTATATCTGCAGTAGCGATGTCCATGATGTTGTTTCGCATCAGCGAAGCTTCTTTCCACCGTTTCGGCTCGTCGTCGATAGAGCTTTTTACCCCAGTCGCTCAGCCTAATCGCATTGGCGTTTTCTACGCTCGATTGCCAAACATGCCGCGTTATAACTTTGGTTTGATTTTTACTGGCTGTACATTGATTTCTGACTGGACAGCGTCCACATTTGCTCGGGTCGGAATGATAGTGACGATAGCCTGTTCGGCTTGTTGTTTTGTAGATTAGAGTTTCACCTTGCGGGCACAGGTAAGTATCTGTATCGGCTTGATATTGATACTCACGTTTGGCGAAGTAGCCTTTCTTTTTATTTGGTCTTCGATACCCCAGCACGCCAACTAATTGCCTTTCTTCCAGATTGTGGCATACCGCGGCGGTAAAATAGCCTGCATCTAGCCCAACCGCGATAGGGTTGAGTGCAAAGGTATCGAGCGCTCTGTCGAGTCGACTGATAATAGGTTGTGAGTCATGGACATTGCCTGCGGTGGCGTGTGTATCAACAATAATGCCGTGTTTACCATCCACAATTCGATGGTCTAGATAGAAGAACCCTTTTGGCTTTTCATCCCGTACCATAAACCCGCTATCTGGGTCGGTGCGGCTGACTTTGGTTGGTTTTGTGCAAGTTGTTTCTTCCTTACACTTCAGGGGCTTTTTTCCTTCATCCTCCCGGTCTTGCAGTACTGCTTCGTTCAATTGCTCTACATACACTGAAGGACTGACTTTTAAGTCTTCTATGTCATAGCGCTTTTTATTGGCATTGGCTTTGAGGTGTGTACTGTCAGCAAATAAGCTATAGCCACCTATGAGTTTTTGTTTCATCGCTTGGCGGACAATGTTATCGAAGATGGATTGATAAATATTGCTGTCTTTAAAGCGCTTTATGCGGTTTTGGCTTAGCGTCGAGTGGTGGATGACATCTTCAGTTAGTCCCATACCTAAAAACCAACGATATGCGACATTGACTTGGATTTCCTTAATCAAGCGACGCTCGCTTTGAATGCCAAACAGGTATCCAAGAAATAAAATCTTGAACATTCGCACTGGGTCAACCGCTGGGCGACCATTGTTTTTACAGTAGAGATGGGCGACTTCATCGCGGATGAATTCGAAATCAATCGCAAGGTCAATCAGGCGAACTAAATGGTCTTTTGGAACCAATTGGTCGATAGCGACCATTTCTAGTTCATATTGCTGAGGGGTTTTGTCTTTAAGCATGGTGAACTCCCTAAACTCACTACGCTTATTAGATCAAAGGGCTAGATCTGTGTCCAGCCCTTTTTCAACAGTCTGAAAAGCTTGGCTATCAAGCCAAGCTTTGGGTGCGGTGCGAATAACCGCCTTACTCTTACCGACTATGATCCTTCACTTTACTTCCCTAATGACATCCAAACTCTCAATTTGGAGCTCAAAGATTCTGATAGCGATGCCTCGCTGTAAGTATTCCTTTATACCAGTTTGTTTAAACTTGCCCGAAAAAAGGCGCTTAGTTGAACAAATCAGTAATGTTGCCAAGTAACTCAACAATAATCATAATCTTTGAACTCTATTCCCTGCTCCCTGACATCAGTTCCTTTTCCTCTGTCACTCCTTTGCGCAGGTAAATTTACTTCTCCAGCTCTAATTAGCCTTTAAAGTTTGCGAATTCTGTTTCGCTTAGCTCGCCGTCTGCATCAACGTCTAGCTCTTTAAATTGCTCAGCAAGTGCAGTATGCGCTTGCGCTTCACTCATGCTGATTGTGCCGCTTTGATCTGTATCTAGCGCAGCGAAGTCTTCACCCGCCATTGCGTTAACAGAAGCAAAAGATAAACCGGTGATTGATAGTGCAATTAGTACATTTTTCATCATTTATTCCTCAAAAATTTAAATACGGTTCGTTTCGTGAAATTGGAGAGCTAATACTTAGCCTTTGAAATTTGCGAATTCTGTTTCGCTTAGCTCGCCATTTGCATCAACGTCTAGCGCTTTAAATTGCTCTGCAAGTGCAGTATGCGCTTGTGCTTCACTCATGCTGATTGTGCCGCTTTGATCTGTATCTAGCGCAGCGAAGTCTTCACTCGCCATTGCATTAACAGACGCGAAAGATAAACCTGAGATTGATAGTGCAATTAGTACGTTTTTCATCATTTATTCCTCAAAAAATGTAAATACTGTTCGTTTCGTGAAATTGGAGGGCTACTGTTTAGCCTTTAAAGTTTGCGAATTCTGTTTCGCTTAGCTCGCCATTTGCATCAGCGTCTAATTCTTTAAATTGCTCTGCAAGCGCCGTGTGTGCTTGTGCTTCGCTCATGCTGATTGTGCCGCTTTGATCTGTGTCTAGCGCCGCAAAGTCTTCACCCGCCATTGCATTAACAGACGCGAAAGATAAACCTGTGATTGATAGTGCAATTAGTACGTTTTTCATCATTTATTCCTCAAAAATTTAAATACTGCTCGTTTCATGAAACTGGAAGGCTATTACTTAGCCTTTGAAATTTGCGAATTCTGATCCACTTAACTCGCCGTCAGCGTTACCGTCTAGCTGAGTGAATTGCTCAACAAGATTTGGATTTACTTTCGCTTCGCTCATGCTAATTGTGCCACTACCATCGGCATCATATTTGGCAAAGTCGTCACCAGCCATTGCATTAACGGATGCCATTGACAGGCCAGCAAGGGATACTGCTACTAGTAGATTTTTCATCATATTCTCCTTAAAATTCAGTCTTGGCGGAGAGTCCGAAGACTCACCGATACCAAACTTTCAAATTAGCCTTCAAAGTGCTCGTACTCTGACTCGCTCAGCTCGCCGTTACCGTCAACGTCAAGTGTCTTAAATTGCTCAACTAACTTAGGGTTGACCTGCGCCTCACTCATACTGATTGTGCCGCTGCCATCAGTGTCGTACTTTTCGAAGTCGTCCATCGCCATTGCCGATGCTGAAACCAATGTCATACCTGTAATTGAAAGTGCTGCTAGTAAATTTTTCATGATCTTCTCCTTAACGATTAAAGTGATGTGATAACTCGGCAAATTAACCTTCGTAGTTATCAAATTCTGCTTGGCTTAGTTGACCATCTTGGTCAGCATCTAGCTCATTAAATTGAGCAAGAAGGCCTTCATCTGCTTTTGCTTCTTCAATAGAGATGTAACCGTCACCATTCATGTCTAATTTGTCGAAATCCGTGTTTGCGTGTGCACCTACTGATGCCAAAGTCATTACTGCTGCTGATACTGCGATTGCTAGATTTTTCATCGTGCTTTCCTCATAAGATTAAAAACTAAATTCTGTGTTAAACGTTTTGCTATTAAAGCAAAAAACTGATTTTGCATTTGTTTTTGCGTTTCGTTTTTCGCTTTCGAGATAACTATTCCAACTTTGATGCCAATATTGAAAAAACACCGTTTATCAACAAGTTAAGAAAAACCACTTAAAAAGATTAAGGTTGGATTAAGGCTGACTGTTGCTAAATGGCAACAGTTAAAAAAGCGAAAAATAAAAAGTCTTTATTTTTCTTAAAGTTAGATTGTCGCAGCTTTGCAACAGGTAAATTTTGGGGTAGAAAATTTTGCAAATCTCGCAACACCATTTGATTGAAATTTGTGCACCCTTTTAAAGGATTTAGCATCGTGAAAAAAATTTTTTCTCAGTCATTACAAAAACAGGCACTTATTGCCATGTTTATTGGTGTGCTTCCAATACTCACACTGACTTTGTGGTACGCCCAAGCACTGTCCAAAAACCAACAAAAAACACAGGATATTTATAATAAAAATCAAAAACTTATTCTTGAGTACAATTTTGTAAAAGCAGATATCAGCGCGCTTGAAAAAGCGCTGCAAAATAATCAGCTACTACAAAGTGAAACACTGCAAGAAAGCATCGAGCAGAAGTGGCAGAACACCAAAAAACGCATTCAATTATTAAAAATAAACCTACCCGATTCGCTGTTTGTTGCTAAATGGCGACAGTTCGCTCCTGATGAGATCAATGCCACTTCAAAAGCTGAAGAATTTCAACAATTGGTTAAGGTGCTTAATCAATTCGAGGAAAGCTTTCAACAAACACTTAATAAACGCTTATCTGATCAAGAAGCCCATTTCGTGCAGCTGCAAACATGGTTTATGTTTGGTCTCGTTATCTTGCTACCCACCCTTATCGTGATCAGTATCTTTTTGATCAACCGGATTTGTCAGCAGCTTAATCAGGTAGAATCTGCGGTATCTGAGGTAGGTAAAGGTAATTTCGATAAGTCGGTTGAACTCTCTGGCAGTCATGAATTGCAGCAATTGGGTGACAGGTTAAATTGGTTAAGGCTCGAACTTAAGCGTATTCAACAACAAAAGGAAACCTTCTTGCGCCATGTTACTCATGAGCTTAAAACCCCTTTGGCATCGCTAAACGAAGGAAGCAGCTTATTAAATAGTGGACTACTTGGAGATGTTAATCCAAAACAACAACGTATTCTCATCATTATGGAAAACTCTGTTGCAAAGCTTGGATCATTGATCGATGATTTGCTCAGCTATAGTGCGGCCAGTCACCCTGATAGCCTACATCACGACGCCGAAATGAACCTTATCCAAGAAGAAGTCTCAAAGCATCTTAGCGATAAGCTAGGAAAGACTGATGTGATAGTGAATTGGCAAAATCATGATGACCTAAAAGTACCTTATCTTCCGTGCAAATTAGTGTTAACTCAGTTAGTGAGCAATGCCATCGATCACGCTAAAAGCAATGTCACTATTTCAATTGAAGAAAAAAATGGCGAAGTATTGTTGATAGTCTGTGACGACGGTGATGGCATCGACATCAATGAAGCCGATTCATTATTCCAGCCATTTGTTCGTGGTGAGAAAAATAAAAATAATAATGGCAGTGGCTTAGGTTTAGCTATTGTCTCTGAGTGTGTGAAGCAATTAAAAGGCTATGTGAAATGGCTATCAGTAGAATCTGGCGCCAGTATTCAAGTCGCCTTTCCAAAAAGGGATCCAAAATGAAATACATCGCATTAAGTATCACGCTATTTTTGCTCGGTGGTTGTGCCACAACGGAGCAAAACGTCGAGCAAACAAAGCAGTTTATTGGCCCTGTAAAAACAGAAACCAGCGCTAAGTTTGTGCCTTTAGCTGAAGTGATCAAAGCCTTAGTCAGCCAATGCGCCAAAAAACATAACGTGACATTTAACGATTACTATAAAGGTGCGCTGCACTTACAGGGCTTTATTCACACCTATTGCGGTACAGACTCAACCACCAAGCAACTTAAAGCCATTGAAGAAGTAAAGCTACAAGATTATTGGCCAGACGATTACAACATTTGGTTTGAATCGCTGGCTTGGCATACTCAAAGCCTTCGTGAGCAAAAAATCAGTAATTATTACTCTGACAATAAGGCGCAACAACATCAAGAGCAATTATTACAAACCCAAAAACAGCTTGCCGAGCTAAAACAAAAGCTTGCCGACATAGAAAAACAACGTTTAGAAACCGATCTTTCTGAAAACCCATCACTTGAGGAGGATTCACTATGAGTCAAACACAACAAGGCGCAAAGTTACTTTTAGTGGATGACGATACGTCTTTAACTGAGCTACTGGCAATGCGTTTAGAAAGCCACGGCTACGAAGTTGAAGTAGCTCATCGTGGTACACAAGCGTTAAATATCCTCAAGCAAATGCCTATCGACTTGGTCATTACTGATTTGAAAATGGCGCACATGAATGGCTTTGAACTTAATGAGCAAATAAAAAAGTATTACACTGGCATGCCCGTTGTGATGATGACCGCTCACGGCTCAATTCCTGACGCTGTTGACGCCATGCAGCAAGGCTTTGTGAGCTTTTTAACCAAGCCCATTGACTCTCAGCAAATGCTCGATGTCATCAATGAGGCGCTTGCAGGAAAAGTGAGAACCGCACAAACTTCGGATCCAAATAACTTCCATGGGTTGTTATTCCAAAGTGCCGCCATGCGTCAATTGGTACAACAAATTCAAGCACTTGCCAGCAGTAATGCAAACATTCTCATCCAAGGCGAGAGTGGTACCGGTAAAGAAGTGACGGCAAAAGCAATCCATTTGGCCAGTAACCAAGCGCAAGGTCCGTTTATTGCGATTAACTGTGGCGCAATGCCCGCTCACCTGCTGGAGTCTGAGCTATTCGGCCATAAAAAAGGCGCGTTTACCGGCGCAGTGAGCGACAAAGAAGGTTTAGTACAAGCAGCGGATGGTGGCACCCTATTCCTCGACGAAATTGGTGATATGCCGCTTGATTTGCAAGTTAAGCTACTGCGTGTTTTACAAGAGCGAACCGTTCGTCCTGTGGGTGGCCAAACTGAGCATAAGGTCAATGTTCGTTTTGTCTCTGCAAGCCATAAGAACATTCAAAGCGCCGTTGCCGAAAAGCAATTTCGTGAAGATTTATACTATCGATTAAACGTAGTGTCTGTTGAAATCCCAAGCTTAAGAGAGCGATTGGAAGATATTCCACTACTTGCATCACGCTTCTTAAGTGCACTTAGCGATGGCGAAAAGCAATTTAACCAACAAAGTATTATGCATTTGTTGAATTATCATTGGCCGGGCAACATCCGTCAGCTCCATAATATTGTGGAGCACTGTGTTGCTATTACGCCAGGTAAAATGATCACTGAAGATATCGTACAAAAAGCCCTGCCTAAGGATAAAGAGCAGAATGCGTTTACAGGATTAAATGAGGCGAAACGCCAGTTCGAGTATGACTACATCCAAAAAGTACTGGCACTTTGCGAAGGGAATGTGTCGGAAGCTGCAAAACTTGCACAACGCAATCGCTCTGATTTTTACAAATTACTTAAAAAAACATGAGATCCAGTGCTAAACCTATTAGAGGGGTAACATTAGTTTTAATTTCTGAAGCACGTTGCTTGGTCAAATTTACCACGGCAAAGAGCTTGTTATACGGACTTGAACGAGCCACGCCCGTGGCTCAAGTTTGCCCCGAGAATATGCGCTCCTCCTAGGAGCATAATAAAAACACTCGGATAGTTAAGGGTTGTCTGTATGAAAATGCGCAAAAAGCTCATTATTAGCTTTGTTCTCACTGTGATCATTCCTATTTTAGCGATTTCTGTGGTCAGCATTTCTCAGACCAAAAGTGACTCTCTCGATAAATTCCTTGATGCTTCTGGCAATGAGATAAGACAAGCCGAACAGTCTTTTGTACTGTTTTTTGAGCAGATGAAGAAAAATGCTCGCTTCCTCGCCGAGTCCAAGGCCGTGCAACAAGTGGGTCAAGACACCACCACTTATTTTGGTGCAGAGAAACCAATGACTCCGCTACAGAACGGTCAAACAGAAGCCAATATTTTTGAGCTTTACCGCGCATTTGGACAAACCCACGAAGAATTATTGTTTGTATATCTTGGCACTGGATCTGGTGGTTTTATTCAGTATCCTGCGGAGCCCCTTGGCGATTACGATCCAAGAAAACGCCCTTGGTATCAAAATGCCTCTAAAGATCCCAGCAAAGTTATCCTTACTGAGCCTTATCAAGGAGTAACAGGACAAGCCATGGTTTCTGTTGCCACAGGTATAAAACGTGACGGCAAAGTAATTGGCGTACAATCATTAGACGTAACGCTTGCTACACTGACCGATATCGTTAGCAATATTCGTCTTGGGGAGTCAGGATATTTAATCCTTCTTGATGCCGAAGGCACTGTACTTGCCGATCCTAAAAATAAAAATCATAACTTTAAACACATTAAAGATCTCACCAGCCCACTTTACAAGGCCATTCGCAGCGCCACAAACGAACCCTACCTCACTATTGAAACTGATAACAAGACCTATGATGCTAAGATTTATCGCTCTGACACACTCGGTTGGCAATTTATCGCGGTGATCGATGAAGATGAAATCTTAGCTTCAGCTTACGATATGACGATTAGTATCACTATTATCGCAGTCATCATGGTGATTTTATTTATTATTATTGCAATCACACTTGCCAATAAAATAGTTGAACCTATTGAAATGGTGTCTGATGGTTTAAAAGAAATAGCACAAGGTGAAGGCAACCTTTCCAAACGTTTAAAAGTCATCACCAATGATGAAATTGGAGAGCTGGCCGCGTGGTTCAATAAATTCTTGGACTCAATTAACTCGCTCGTAAAAGATATTCAAAGCAATGCCTCAACATTGAATGATGCTGCATTAGGGTCACAAAAGAGTATCAATGATATCCGTAATCAATGCCATGCGCAGGCTGAAGACTCCGCCAGTGCTACCACAACCACTGAAACCGTAGAACAACTTGCCACTGAAATAAGTGAAAGCTGCGGTCATACTTTGGAGGATGTTGTCACTGCGGACGGACACGCACAGCGTGGTAACAGCACAATAGAAAGTACAGTATCGCAGGTTGCGAGGCTTAATCACTCGTTGGCTGAATCCGCCAACGCCATGAACCAGCTCGAAAGTGAAAGCCAAGATATCACTAATATTTTGGGCGTGATCCGTTCTATCGCAGAGCAAACTAACCTTTTAGCGTTAAATGCAGCGATTGAGGCTGCCCGTGCAGGTGAACAAGGTCGGGGCTTTGCGGTGGTTGCTGATGAAGTAAGAACCCTTGCGCAGCGCTCACATGACGCCACGCAGGAAATAGAGCAAGTGTTAACCAATCTTATCGCCCAAACGAGGACGGTATCAGCCCAAATGACGTCAAGCGTAAGCGAGTCAGAGACGACTATCAAACAATCACAAAGCGCGCAGCAAGCATTTACTGATATCGCGCAGGCAGTATCAAGAATTAAAACTTCGGTTTCAAATATAGCATCACAAGCTTCATTACAAGGAGAAAATGCAGGCCACACTAGACGTTTGATTGACTCGGTGGATGTTTCTGTACGACAAGTCGGAGAAGAAACAGCCGCATTAAATGCAGGCGCTGACCAATTAGTTAGCTTAGCCAAAGACTTAGAGCGTTTGGTTGGCCGCTTTGATATTGACTGAATAGAAAAATAATATCTTGTTTTTCGCAATTGTTACAAAATATCGTCTCAATTAGTTGTCCTCATAATAAGAACTAGTTAGACTCGATAAATTGATTTATTACAGAAGAATAAAAATGAAGAAATTTAAATTTACATTAGTAGCAGCATCTTTGCTTGCTGTACTCGGTTGTCAAGAAGCGCCGTCACAACACACAAAGTCTGAAGTCACAGCTGAGCAATCCACAGCGGTAACTGCACCTGTAGCTGAAAAGATCCCACACAAAACCACCATTCACGGTCAAGAACTTGTTGATAATTATCACTGGCTACGTGACGATACCAGAAGTGACGAAAAGGTGTTGTCACACTTAAACAAAGAAAATGCCTATACCGACAGTAAGCTCGTAAACACAGAGCAACTACAACAGACCTTATTTGACGAAATTAAAAACAGAGTGGTCAAAGATGACCGCAGCGTGCCAATATTAAACGGCAGTTATTATTATTTTAGTGCCACTGAAGGTGACAAAGAATACTTCACTTATTACCGCAGCGAACATCAAGATGGTAAAAATGCAGAAGCTATTTTTGATGCGAATATCCGCGCTGAAGGTCAAAACTATTATGGTGTCGGTGGTCTTTCCATTTCAACCAACGAAAACCTGTTAGCTTTTGCTGAAGATACATTAAGCCGTCGAATTTATACGATTCGAATCAAAGATTTAACGACAGGTAAGTTATTGGACGATACGATTGAAGGCGCTTCGGGTCCTATCGTTTGGGCAAATGACAACAAAACTATCTATTACATCAAAAAAGATCCGGTTACTTTGCTTGGTTATCAAGTGTTCCGCCATACTCTAGGCACAGCACAAAGCACAGATGAATTAATTTACGAAGAAAAAGATAACAGCTATTACACGTATATCTCAAAGAGTAAAGACAAGAGCAAAATATACATTCACCATTCAAGTACCGAGGCGTCAGGTGTATCTTTACTCGACGCTGATAATGTAAAAGCAACTCCTGAGCGCTTTATTCCAAGAGAAAGTGGTCACGAATATAGCATTGCTAAACTTGGCGACTGGTATTACATCCACACCAATAAAGATGCCGTAAACTTTAAGCTGATGCGCGTTAAAGCCAGTGATGCAAGTGACGTTTCAAAATGGCAAACCGTTGTACCACACAATGCCGATGCAAAACTAGATAGCTTTGAACTATTTAATCAGCACCTAGTTTACGAAACGCGTGAAAATGGCCTTAGCCAAATCACTGTATTAAATTTAGATAATAACGAAAGCAAGCGTTTAACCTTTAATGACCCGGCTTACGCCGTTTATTTAACTAGTAACGAAAACCTAGATGCAAATGCGGTAAGAATTGGTTATCAGAGTATGACGACCCCGGCTTCTGTGTATGATGTCGACCTTGCTAGTTTGGACAAAACATTATTAAAGCAAGACAAAGTATTGGGCGACTTTGCACCTGAAAACTACCAATCTGAACGTATTTTTATCACCGCACGTGACGGCATAAAAGTACCGGTTTCAATTGTTTATCGTAAAGATAAGTTTAAGCAAGATGGTTCAAACCCGTTATTACAATATGGTTATGGTTCATACGGTTCTAATGTTGAGCCAACCTTTTCAATAAGCCGATTAAGCCTTTTAGATCGTGGTTTTGTCTATGCTATTGCACACATTCGTGGTTCAGAAACGCTTGGCCGTCCTTGGTATGATAATGGCAAAAAGTTAAACAAAAAGAACACCTTTAACGACTTTGTTGATGTCACTAAAGCACTCGTTGAGCAAAAGTATGGGGATGCTTCACGTATTTATGCCAGAGGTGGCAGCGCAGGTGGCCTATTGATGGGTGCAGTCATTAACCAAGCGCCAGAGTTGTACGATGGTGTACATGCGGCAGTTCCATTTGTAGACGTGATCAATACCATGCTTGACGAAACGCTACCGCTAACTACAAATGAGTACGACGAATGGGGCAACCCAAATGAGAAGACGTATTTTGATTACATGCTGTCTTACTCACCTTACGACCAAGTTAAAGCCCAAGCATATCCAAACCTGCTTGTAACCACGGGTTTGCATGATTCTCAGGTGCAGTACTTCGAGCCTGCGAAATGGGTCGCTAAGCTACGCGAATATAAAACAGACGATAATCTACTGCTGCTAAAAACTGATATGGAAGCAGGCCACGGTGGTGCGTCTGGTCGCTTTAAGCGTATCCACGATGTCGCATTAAGTTATAGTTTCTTTATCGCACTCGCTGAAAATAAACTGTAGTCATCGGTCGTATCATACAAGGAGGCTTCAGCCTCCTTTGATTGCTCTTGCCCAACTATTCAACTGACTTTCTTTAGTACACATTTTCCCTAAAAAGATCTAAATATACTTTAGCAGTGTCAATACCTAAGTGCGTCAATCTAAGCATTGATGAAGCATATTAAATACATAAATATTGGGAATTTTTAGCCCAAGTTCTCCATAACACAAGTTTAGTACCCTCTCCTAACAAACTAGCTATTTGTTGGCTATATTTAAAAAATGACTACTCCGTACATAAGTGAAAAATGAATTTATTTCGCTTTGTTTTTATTTGCTGCTGTATCTCTCTGCCGCTTTTATCTAACGCTGCTCCCCATAAACCTGAATACTCAGCACCTATTAAAGTAACCATTTTGGTCGACGATGCTTACCCACCCTATAGTTATCAAATTAACGGCGAGCTTTATGGCATCTATGTCGATATAGTGAAGCAAGCTGCGCGTTTGCTGAGTCATGAATATCAAGTTAACTTGCAAGCGGTACCTTGGAAGCGAGGTGTTTCCTCTATGGCATCCGGTGATGCAATGGCGTTAATGCCACCTTATATTCATATCAAAAAACGCCCCTATATCTGGCCGTATTCAATTCCTCTTCAAGAAGAGGTGGTGGTTGCCTTTTGCAATCAGGGGATCACGTTAAAAAACTTGCCTCATGTAAAACCAGAAAGAGTGCTTAATATTGGTATTAATGCCGGTTATATCATCTTAGATGAAAGCCTAATGGAAGCGCAAAAACAAGGACTTATTCAACTTTGGGAAAACAAAAGCACACGTTCAAATATCGAAAAGCTCGCACGTGGGCGCGTTGATTGTTACGTTAATGATCGCCTTTCCACGTTACTTGGTATTAATAAAATGTCACAGATAACACCAAGTTTAAACACCAGTAATATTGTTGAAGATAAAATAGTAATGCGTCGCACTGCCCACATTGGGTACTTAAAAGGATTTGAAGAAAAATATCCATTTAAACAAGATTTTATCCTAAAGATGGATGCAGCATTGAGGCAGGTAATAGACAACGCAGCAGCGGCAGAAGAGTAAGCCGTTCGTAAAAAAGGAATTCAGATTAAAATTCAAGTTTAATTAAGTATTTATCCATGCATTATATGCTCCTCTTTGTTAAATGTATCATTTATAAGGACGTAAAAATGAACAAAGAGAAGTCGGCTAAAAATACTGTAAGCGCATTTTACAAAGGAGTCTGCAGCCATTGGAGTGTAACAATGAAGTTATTATTATCAATTGTACTTTTTGCGCTATTACCCACCCCTAGCTATGCAGAAAGCTGGCCTAAACCACAATGCCAAGGCGAGCCATACTGGCTTGAATTTAGTACAGTGAAGCTCTGCATCCCCAAGCAAAACGTTACTCATCTCAATATTCTTCATTCAGAGTTACCCTCGTTCACCGTTACAACTGAGCATGGTGAAGTCATTTTTCAGATACAAACGGCTGAGAATATTACCGGCGGTCTACATAGTAAGTATGAGCTTTTTATCTTTAACAAATCTAGCCAACACATACTGCATATTGGTGGGCAATTTGATAGTGTTGAAGCTAAAACACTATTAGCTCAGTTCCGTTTACCATGACTGAATGATAGAGAAAACTATTAAAAATATAATAATTACAAAATAAACAAGGATTTACTATGCGATACCTTACAGCAATAGGGACTTTTTTATTAGCTGCTTACTCTATCTATCTGAATACGGTAATCTCAGACTTAGAGTTTGAGCGAGATAATTTGGAGGAGCGTATCGCAGCTCTCTCCAGCAACATTAAAGCTTCCGACAATTTAAAGCCACACCTCCAAGAAGTAGCTATCAGCAAGCCAAAGCCTAATGGTAAGTTTGCGGATGAGAATAGCACTAACCAATATACTGAAATCAAAACACCTAAAGAAAGTGAGGAAAGAACAATCACGCCTTCGAATGATAAGGGCTTTAACGAACAATCTGTAGACGAAACTTGGGCATTCGAATTTTCCGATCAAATTCATTACTTTTTCATGGAAAACAACATTCTAAACAAGCTACGCGTAACTAATATTGACTGCCGTGAAACGGCCTGTCGAGTGGATATATATATCAATAAAGATGAACCAATCGAAACCGCAACGGCTATTGGTAAAATATTTGGGAGCGATAAACGCTGGCAAGATCACCCCTTCTACTTTAATTCAACGCCTGAAGATGGGGTGATCCAAGTTGAAATCAACAGATACAAATAGTTAGAAGTTTGGAAGCGTTATCTCTCAGCGCTTCCGAGCAAATAGGTATTCGTTAAGATAGCTCTAAGCGAAGTCTTGTACAACCGTAGATTTTAAACACGCAAGGCTAGAAAACACATGTTTCAAATTCGTCCATCCTAATCAACGTGACACCAATAAATCCGCTCAAAATTCACTTTTGCTCACTTTTTAAACAAAAAGTTGCAAACTTCATTGGACAGCGCCTTAAGAACGCTATACTATATGCAGGCTTTAGATACTTAGAGCACTTACTACTGCTGCACTGTTTTTTCTTGATACTCTTTTTTTTAAAAAGTCGTTTATAGATATACCAATGCGTTACTAGCTAAGTTTTATCTATCGCTTTATCGGTGATTTTCACCACATATTTAATTTTTTGAAAAAGGTTTCAATTATGTCTAACACAGTAAACGGCACAGTTAAGTGGTTCAACGAAGAGAAAGGTTTTGGTTTCATCACTCAAGAAAACGGCGGTAAAGACGTATTCGTACATTTCCGCGCTATCGTTTCTGACGGTTTCAAAACTTTAACTGAAGGCCAATCAGTGTCTTTCACAGTTGAAGAAGGCCAGAAAGGTCCTCAAGCAAGCAACGTAGTAGTTAACTAATACGTATTGCTCAGAGCTAGTGCCTGCACTAGCTCTACGAATTTCCTCATTCCTCACTTAGCCTTTCGGCAACATATCTGACAGCAACAACGCAATCCCCAAAAATGACATAAAACCCGCTATATCTGTAATTGTCGTAAGTACAATTGATGAAGATTGCGCAGGATCGAGTCCAAATTTTTTCAATGCAATTGGTACAATAGCGCCTGAGCTTCCCGCAATGACAAGAGACGATATCATCGCCAGCGCAATAACAAGTGCAAGACCGAGTGATTGACTCCACAAATATACGCCAATGCCACAAGTAACCGCTATTGCTATGCCATTTAACAGCCCAACCATCATTTCTTTTAGCATCACCTGATACCAGTGTCGCGTTGAAATTTCTCGTAGTGTTAAGCCTCGCATCGTTACAGCCAAAGCTTGAGCCCCTGCGTTACCCGACTGCCCAGCTGCTACTGGCAGCAAAATAGCTAAAGCGGTAACTTGAGCAATCAATCCCTCAAATGCCCCCACGACGGCAGCGGCTGCAAATGCGGTTAACAAGTTAATTTGTAACCACGGAAGCCGTTTCTTTACTGCAAACCAACTACTTGATAGGGCTTTTTCGTCTTTACTTGCACCTACCATGGTCTGCATATCACTTGCTAAATCTTCTTTGGTTGACTGATAGGCATCAAAAAATCGGATCTGCCCAACTAGCTGTTGCTGCGCATCAAGTACTGGAATTGCTCGCACTTTGTGCCCTTCAAACGCTTCCACGACCTGATCTTTATGATCCATCACATTTAGCGTGACTCGGATCGGCGTCGCAACTTGCATTAGGGTTTTACTTGAGGAGCTTCCCACTAAGGTATTGAGTGTTGTCTCGCCCACTAAATCCTGCTGTTCGTTTAATACGTAGATAACGTCTGGCACTTTTCCGTCTAATCGTTTCAGTTGCGCGAGCACTTCACGTAGTGTTGTATCTGAGTAAAACGCTTGCACTTTTTTGTTCATCATTCTCGCAGCGGTATTTTCAGGAAAAACCAGCAACTCACTGAGTTCATCCGCTATGGTTGAATGCTGCTCCTTCAATTTAGCAAGTAGCACCTGCAGCGCTTCCTGCGACTGTTTATTCAGTAGCCCAACCGCAATATGACTATCTAGGCTCGCAATAAACTGCGCTTGATAATCCACCGGAAATTGCTGGAAAATTTGTTCAGCGGCTCCCGGCGGCAAATATTTCCATAAACGATAAATGATATGTTGTGCCTGCTGCTGTAATAATTCAGCAGCTTCGTCAGGAGGTAAAGTGCCAAGAAGCTGCGCACTTTTGAGCGGAAACTTATTTAAAAACTCATCACTGAGCTGCTCTACCGCTGAATCTAATGTATCTTTTGCTGCGCTCATCGCTTATTTCCCCTTGACCTTAACTGGCACCAATGTATCTAACATGCTGGCAAATGAACTGGTGTAGGCATCTAATAAATCTAAAGATTCGCTTGGCTTATCTTGTGTTTCATCCATTCTGCCAAGTGCACTTCTTACTCTGTGATGTGGCAACACGCCAATAAAATCACCACTTCGATTGGCAACTGCAACCTGATCTTGTTGCGCCCAAACTGGCGATTTCAATGCACTATGCAACTCGGTATAACCACTTAGAGAAACAACGTGAGTATCCATCAAATCTGCAATTTTCTGTTGTGGCGCTTTTCGAAGTAAATGTGTTAGTGACAACTGACCCACCACATGGCGATGCTGATTTACCACATAAACGAGCGCAAACCCGATATAGTCACGTTTTTTTAAGCGCAGTAGTGACTCCTCAACTGTCATAGTTTCTTCAAGAATTAATACATCCGTTTCAACCCATGCGCCCACGGTATAATCTGGGTAGCTAATTAACATCTTACAGAGTGTTTGTCGTCTTACTGAAATGAGATTAAGAAAACGTGCAAGTTCTTCCTCCTGTAAATGCCTTAAGATAGCAGCAATATCAGCCAACTTCATTTTGCCAAGCCATCTCGCAATATCCACATCCGTTTGCGTTATCAGAATTTCCGCTGCACTGCGGGGCTGCATGACTTTAAGCACGTTTAAAGCAACTTCATTTGGTAACGTTTTTAGTAACTCGGCAGCCACATCTGGTGTTTGCAAAGAAAGTAAGCGCGCGGCGCCTGCTGGCTCCTCTTGTAAAAAGTGTTGCGCAATTTTGAGGTTTAATGCTGACATAGAGCCTCCCTACTGCTTACTTGAATGGCTGTGTGTCGCGGTAATATGTGCCGATTCTTTTAAAAATTGCCTTGCCGGTACTAGGGTTCTCCCTTTTTGGGTTTCAATCACTAACATCGTTGCTGTGATTTCGGTGAGCGTGCCTGAAACGCCTGCAATTTCAATTTGATCGTTAATTCGACAGTGACGCAGCGCTTGTTTTGCCGCGACGGTATTTGCGATCAACTCTCGACTCCCAAGGCCAAAGGCCAATGCAACTCCTGCACACAATACGCCTGTCAGCACCACCACCATATTGGTCACAAATTGAATATTGATCCCTAATTGCTCAATACCGATTACCGTTGCGGTAAATAGGATAGCGAGTTTGGCTATGTTACCCGCAACTTCGACTCGCGCAAACCCAACTGACTGCGCTCCGGCTCTTGCCATGGCACTGGCCAAATTACCAAGCAGATAACCACCAACGATAATAAATATACCAGCGAGTAGATTTGGTAAGTAACTAAGTAGCGAGGAGATCCAATCACTGAAGAAGTTTAAGCCAAGGCTGGACGTGGCTGCTGCGATAAAAAACATCATCGTGACCCAAAACACGGTTTTCCCTATTAATCGAGCGTGTTTTAGATTTAGCTGAAGCGTTTGTTCAGTTTGCACTCGTTGGCTCAAGCCCGCCAGTGCGCGATTGCAAAGCTTAAATAACGAAATAGTCAGTTTGCTCAATAGCCACGCCACTATCCATCCGACGAGCAGCATAAGTGCCGCGCCCAATAGTTGCGGTGTATGAGTAACAAGTTGATTGATTAATTGCTCGTAACTGGCAGATAAGGCCTGTTGCCAATTATCAAAGGTATCCCCGGTGGCCATGTACACTCCTGAATTAGCTGAAACAACTTACTTTTAAATCAATACATTCATTGTTATCACAGTGTTAGCCGTTGTCCAGAGAATTCCCCAAAGTCCTAAATATTTAAACTACCAACAATACATTTGGGAACATTTTCATGTAAGTGGAAGCAATGAAGACGCAAAAACAAGTACCGTCTTTGCGCCCTAGTTGTTTCTTTATATTGGGTGATATAGCTACCTAAAGCGGATGGTTTCTCGCTCACCCATTTCTTCCGGTTCCACATTTTTGCCCACGGCTAGTTTTAATAAGCCGCTCAAGTCGGGGCTAACATGCCAAATTTCAGCATCATCCAGTTCAAAACGGAGCATGATAAGCTCGGGGTCATCTTTACCCTTTTCAAACCAGCTCTCGGCCTGTCTTGACCAATGAGCATCAAGTACGTCTTGTCGTGTTTCTTCAATTAAGTGTCCGCGAATACAAGCAAATACATTGTGCCCTTTACTGGAAAATTGTGCTGTTGCTTTGCCACACTTAGCAATACGATTTGTTTTACTGGTAAAAAACCAAAACTCGCCGTTGGCATCTTTATCC
Source organism: Pseudoalteromonas piscicida (assembly GCF_000238315.3). Classification (NCBI taxonomy): domain Bacteria; kingdom Pseudomonadati; phylum Pseudomonadota; class Gammaproteobacteria; order Alteromonadales; family Pseudoalteromonadaceae; genus Pseudoalteromonas; species Pseudoalteromonas piscicida. The sequence goes on along the minus strand of NZ_CP011925.1, from coordinate 519,261 downwards.
AACTGTGCTCGCATTGGCTCATGGTGATTATTGTCATCACTCAAACCAATCATCACATTGGGGCTGCTGTCTAGCGCTTCCCAAAAAGTTTTCTTTATGTCTGACATTATCTTCTCCTTATTTATACCAATTAGCGTCTGCTTGAAACGGCACAAACCCACTCTTTCAATTAATTGATAGTATCTTGTTGCAGAGCCTCAATAATTGCTTCATTAAAAGCATCAAGATCATTTGGATTGCGACTTGTGATCAAGTTGTCGTCTACCGCAACTTTAAGGTCAATCCAGTCTGCGCCTGCATTTTTAAGATCGGTTTTGATACTTGGGAAAGAGGTAAGCGTTTTTCCCTCCACCAACTGGGCTTCGATTAACAGCCAAGGGCCGTGGCATATCGCTGCAATTGGACGCTTATTACCAAACTGTGAAAAGGCTTGAATAAATTTAACCGCCGATTTTTCCTGCCTTAGTCTGTCAGGGTTGAATAACCCGCCTGGTAAAACGAGCCCCGCATATTTACTGGGTTTGGCTTCACCCAAGGTTAAATCAACGGCGACTTTCTCACCCCAATGGTCTTCATCCCAAGCGGTAATATCTCCCTTTTTTAATGAAATGATATCAACATTAAATCCAGCGCTTTCAAGCGCCTGCTTAGGTTTAATCAGCTCACTTTGTTCGAACCCGTCAGTGGCTAAGATCGCGACTGAAATATTGTCTGACTCCGTCATCATTCTCTCCTTCAATACGTTGCTGGTGTAGAGGTAGGTGCGGATACTTATGCAGAATCAATACCATCATATAACCTTATGATATATATAAACATTAAAGATTAATGTATTGATTGGATGTAATCTTTACAGAACTGAGGAATGTAAATCTGGACTAGGTTAGCCCTAGTCCATCTTTATTATAATGAAGAGATAGAGACTGAGTTTGTGCCAAACTCAAACACGTTCAATTTTCCGCATTGAGCAAAGTGATTATTGCTCGCGTATGGCGTGTCTTGTTGGTTAATATCCCCTTCCCAACCTTGACCATTTTTGACGAATGCTTTTACTTCAAACCAACCGTTGAATGTTTTGCTACAGTCCATTTCTACTTCCAGCAACCAGTAATGTGCTCCCCATTGATTGAGTGACATGACGCCAAAACCATCGCTGTCGTAACGTTTTTCCACGCCCCAGTTAGCAGGCCAAATATTGGTTGTCCAATCCAGCGGACTCCCTTGGGCATCACTAGACTGCCCAGTTTCAGCCGCTAGCCAATCCAATCTGGTATCAGCCACTTTCCAAGCCGAAGTTGTCATGTTTCGCATGTTCAAATGCTTGATAGGTAAAGAGCAAAGAATAGGATTGGCGCTACAATCAATCCCGCGCTGCAATGCTGCGGCATGATCAAGGCCACCTCGAACGAACATATCCTGGCCAGATTGAGTTTCTGCTTTAATAAAGACTAATGTGCGTTGCCAATCACCAATCTCTGGTGGTGTTGCCAGTTTACTTTGATGATGAATGGCTAAGGCATCCATAGCAGCTAAATTAATTTGTGCGTAACCATTGGTATCAACTTCGATGCTTCTACCCGCGCAGTTTTCTTGGCCGATACCTCCACTTAGCACATCACAATAGGTTCCGGCAGAAAGCCCCGTTTGCAGGCTTTGGACCATACTAGAAGATTCGCGGTTAATGGCGACAAAGCCTAAATCACCTCGAGAAAATGCAATTTGGTTATTACCATTGTCCCACCAATTTGCCACCGTCCAATTGCCATTAGTATGATTTCTAAACTGCATTGCACCTGCAATCATTGGGCGACGATGCTCACACTGCCATAATTGACTGGTGCAATTGAGGTTACCATTTTGATGAACAGGCACCGAAGGGCCACCAGCATCAGTGTCGCCATTAAATTCGTAGCTCGACATCACTTTAGGATAACCATAAGGATATGCCAGCATAAATACATTCTCTAAATCATACAGTTTACCATCATGAAAGGTAACGATGGATCCTGCTCCACCATGGCCGCGTTGGTTGTCATGGTTGTCTGTAAATACCACGGCTTTATAACTTGGCATCATACCCCAAGCTTCGCCAAAGCTTTTTAACCAAGCCAACTTGCCTTGCTTAAATGTCTCGCTCAGTTTAATGCTGTATTTAAACTCGGTGACTAAACCATTTTGATGATATTCCGAAGCAGAAACCGCCTCGCCTCCTTGATCAATCACCTCTTGGAAAACGACCGCTGGTTGATTTAACTTGGCTAACACATCACCAATATCGCTTGCAGGCATGTGCTTGCTTGCATCCAACCTAAACCCTGCCACGCCCAGAGACTGTAAATCGTTCAAAAAGCCCGCGAGGGTATTTTGTACGTAGCTCGCATCGGTGTCTAAATCATGAAGCCCTACGAGTTCGCAGTGCTGTACTCGCCATGCATTATTACCGTAGTCTTCAGGGTTTATTGCACAGGTTTCATGAAAATCTTGTGGACCATAGATAGGATATTGTTTGTTGCCAAAAGTGTTACCCGCAACTCCGGTCCCGCTGCCATGAGCCATGTGGTTTATAACGGCATCAACATAGATATCTACTCCGGCAGATTTACACCTCGCGACCATATCGGCAAATTCGGCTCGATTGCCACTACGACTCGCAATCTCATAACTGACTGGCTGATAACGAGTCCACCATTGATCCCCTGTAATATGCTCATTGGGTGGTGATACTTGCACTGCCGCGTATCCATTTGGCCCCAAAAATGTTTCACATTCCGTAGCAACATCTGGCCAAGACCATTCGAATAAATGAACGAATGTTGTTGGGTCGCCTTCAGCGGCATGTGCTGGTGTAACGCAACTGGATGTTAACAACACTCCCGCTGCAATTTGGTTTAGTTTTATATTTTTCATTATTGCGCCTCTTATTTACACAAGATTAACAATATAGAATTCCTAGCTAAACAATCTATTGAATACGTATGCATAAGATCATCGATGTTCGACTGCTGAACGATAATTTGAGGCTTTAAAAAGCGAGTTTAATAAGGTGACACGCTTGCTTACACTTTAAGCAGCGTAAGCGCTTGAACTCAGTTTGGAGAAAATGTAGTTTCAATTGGTCTTTGAAGTAGACAGCTTCAAGCACTGATATAAATAATAACAATATGGATAAACGATGCTAAATCGAATCAAATCAGGGCTCATGATTGTTGGGCTCTTCTGTGCTCACGTCAGTGCACAATCTCAATCACTTGAGTTAGAAGCCGTTTCGGTCTCAAAGAATGTCTATAGCGTAATATCTCCTTTTTATGGCAGACCAACAGTTGAAAATAAAGGGTGGAATTCAAACAGTCATTTTATTATTACGACTCAAGGTGTGTTAGTGTTCGATTCTGGTTCATCCGAGCACATTGGTAACGCTATTATCGCAGCAATTAAACGTGTAACTGAACAGCCAATTCGCTGGGTAGTCAACTCTCATAGCCATGCCGATCATTGGCTTGGTAATGCCGCTTTTGCAAAGCTCGGTGCAGAGCTTATCTCCACCTCTTTGTCCGCTGAGACGATGAAAAGCGATGGACCGGTTGATGTTAAGGCATTTTTTAATATGACTAAAGGCGCAACTGGTGAGAGCACACTCGTCATCCCTACCTCAATCATTTTACATCAACAAACCCGTACTTTTGGTGATACTGAAGTTGAATTTGTATTCGCCAACGATGGCCATTCGCCAGGTGATGTTATGCTTTGGCTACCCAAACAACGCATTCTAATTGGTGGTGACGTAGTAAACTCCAACTTTATGCCCATCATGACACCTAGAGGTAACATTACCCAGCTCATTTCGGTACTCAAAGAAGTGGAGCAATTAAGCCCTCTCCTCGTACTAACCGGACACGGGGAAAATACCTCGGTGAAATCAGTTTCTAGAGATATTCAATTTTTAACTTATGCCTCGAATGCAGTACATGAAGCACTAGTAAAAGGTACAACGCCAGCAAAGATACAAGAATCATTACAAGCTACATTGCGTACAAAGTTCGGTAAAGCGTATCAAGATTTTGATACCAGTATTTCGTACCTATTGGAAATGATGATTGATAAACAGCGGCTTCAGTTTTCTCCAATAACATAAATATAACAACAGAGGAAGTTGATGTAGCTTTGAAAGTAACAACACAGCCAGCCTCCTCTAGTCAAAAATGAACGCCAACCCAATAATTGACATTAACAAAACGAACGATATTAAACCCGACCAATTAATAACTTTATTCATCAAATTACATTGAAATATTGTTAATAAATTTGTTCTATTAAATTTTTACGAAAAAAAAACAATTGCAAAAATAAAAACAAAAATCCTATAAGTCCCTGCTTTAGGTGACGGTTTTTAATAACTGTCGATACTAGGCTTCAAAACATCAACTACACTCAAATGACATCTTTGTATAAAAAACCCACAAAGATGTCATTCAAAGCAGTTCTATTAATGTTATCAACCTAGTAACTGAAACACTCAGGGGTCACTATGATTACACAGCGCTCACTTTTAAGCCGTGTTCGTAAGATTGTCTCTAACAACTGCATAGCTGGCAGTATATTTTTCGCCTTAACCTCATCCGCATTTGCACTCGAAAATTGGAAGAAAGTCGAACGACTCACGCCATCAGATGAAGTGACAAATGCTGATGAACTGGTCTTTAAAGTCACGTTTGTTAATGCACATACCGTTGCACCAACTGCCAGTGACTTTACGATACTAGGTGATGAGAAAGACACTGACAACAACACAACTGTTGACACAGGTAGTAAAACAACCGCATCAGTCACACAAGTCACCGTCGACTCGGGTAATAGCTCGATTTACCATGTTACGCTCTCTGGAGGTGACCTTGCCAGCTACAATGGTGTTGTCTCGTTGTTACCGGCGAGTAACCGTATTAAACCTGAAGTATTTGAGGCCTACTATGTTAGTAATGGCACAACGTTGCCTGCTTCAGATAAACTCATGGTATTTGACTACGCCGACCAAACAAGCGAATTGAGTAATGGTAACTTTGGTGCAACTGCAGCAGAAGCCAGAGCGAATGCTGATGCAATGTGCAAAAGTAAATTTATACGCAAGCATAGCCGTTTAAACAATATAATTGATAGTTCAGCGCCAACCGCTGTAAGTAATGGACCCGTCAACGCACACGCAGTTATGTCATTCACTGCATCAGATGATATTGCCAGCCTTGACACCAATTACAGTATGCCTAGTGTCAATGTCTATAATAGCGGGGGCGTTAAGCTTGCTGACACTAACTGGGATGACTTTGTCAACGGCACACTTAGCGCTCTTAATAGTAATGTGTTCAGCACCCCGTCCGACATACTAGAAAATTCCGGAAACGTAAAATACTTTTGGAGCTTTTCAGAATCCAATGGCACTCTAAGTACCGCAAGCAACTGCTCAGGAGGTACTTCATCCTCAAGTAGCGTCAAAGGAATAGTCAATCAAAATGGCAGCTGGTATGCATTAATTGGTAGTATCCCCTGTAATAACGCTATCAACTTTATCTGTGTTGCATGGCATGAGTCAGCCTATCTAGACGCTAATATCTCCAACACAGCTCCTACAATTAGCAATTTACCAACAAGTTTTACTGTGACAGAAGATGTCGCGACAACGATTGATCTCTCTGCAGTAACGTTAGCTGATGGAGAAGATGACAACTTAACAGTCACCTTAGCGCTGGACAGCGGCACCATCGCAAGCACTGATGGCAATGGTACAGTGAGCAGCGTCACAATAGCTGGAAGTGGTACCGCAAGTATGACATTAAGTGGGTCGGCGGCTGCGCTTAATACCTACCTCGATGTGACGACTAAACTCAACATTACCACGGCAGCAGACGCTACAACGGCGATGACGCTTACGGTTACGCCGAATGATGGTACCGTTGATGGTAGTGCCGCAACCAGCACAGTAAACGTCACGGCAGTCAACGATAAGCCAACCTTTACTTCTACAGCGGTCACTGCATCAACTGAGGATTCAGTATACAAATATTCAGTGACAACTAGCGACCCAGACAAAGACGCAGTCACCGTTTCCGTCTCGGCTAGTACTCCGCTTCCTAGCTGGTTAAGCTTAAACACAAGCACAGAGGCAACGGTGTCGACCCTTGCAGGTCAAAGTTCGGGCTATGCAGATGGTACAGGCACTGCCGCCTCGTTTAAATCGCCGTATGACTTGGTAACCGACAGTAACGGTAACGTGTACGTCGCTGACTATGGTAACCATGTTATCCGTAAAATAACCCCTGAAGGGGTAGTAACGACACTAGCTGGTTCTGGAAGTGCAGGCTCTGACGACGGAACAGGAAGCGCAGCTTCGTTTAACTTCCCCAAAGCCGTTACGCTAGATTCATCTGGTAATGTTTACGTTGCAGATTCTTCTAACAATAATATTCGTAAAGTTACGCCAGCAGGTGTAGTAACGACCTTTGCTGGTAGCGGCACCTACGGTAGCGATGATGGAACGGGTACGGCCGCAACCTTCGCAGCACCAACTGGGATTACTATTGACAGCAACGGGAATCTTTATGTCGTAGAGACAAACCCTCATATTGTTCGTAAAATTACACCTGCAGGCGTCGTAACTACATTTGCAGGTAGTAAAAATTCGTCGGGATTTACGGACGCAACGGGAACATCTGCAACATTCAACTTCCCTTATAATGGTGGCAGTAATAGCAATAACGACCTATTTATTGCTGACCGCAACAATCACGCTATTCGTAAAGTCACCTCGGCAAGTGTTGTAACCACTTTTGCAGGCACAGGCTCTGCAGGTTCAACAAACGGTACAGGAACGCAAGCAAGCTTTAATAAACCTTATGATGTGGCCGCAGATAGCGCAGATAACCTTTATGTAACCGAGCAAGCTGCACACACCATTCGTAAAATCACCAGTACTGGAGTGGTAACAACCTATGCAGGAAGCGCAGGGGCTTCAGGAAATACCGACGGCCTAGTAAGTGTGGCACGCTTTAGTCAACCCTATGGTATTGCGGTTGACAGTAATGACGTTGTGTACGTTGCAGATACAGGTAACCATCGTATTCGAAAGATATCACCTGCTGAAACGACCTTAACAGGTACACCGACCAACGACGATGTTGGCGATCACTATATTTGTTTAATTGTTTCCGACGGTACTGAGACTAGTGAGCAATGCTTCACCATTACGGTTACAAACGTTAATGATGCGCCCGTTGTCGCAACGAATACGGGTTTAACGCTTGATGTAGGCACAACGATAAACATCACGAATTCTGCTCTGTCTGCAAGCGATGTGGATGATAGCGGTACAGGTTTAACGTATACGGTAACTACCTTACCAAGCCACGGAAGCCTCTTTGTAGATGCCAACAGTAATGACAGCTTAGACAGCGGTGAAGCACTCGGCAGCAATGGTACATTCACACAAGCTGATATTGAGAGTGGTAATCTCTTTTATACCCACGACGACTCTCAAAATGCGAGTGACAGTTTTGTCTTTTCACTAGAGGATGGCTTAGAAGACGGTGTTACCGCTATAACCAATCAAACCTTTAGCTTTGTAGTTGAGCTAAATAAAGCACCGGTTATCAGCGGTACCCCAGCGGCGACCGTTAACGAAAATGTTGCATATAGCTTTACACCTACTGCGACTGACGAAGATAACGACACCTTAACATTTAGCATCACAAATAAACCAAGCTGGGCAACTTTTAGTACCTCAACTGGTAGTTTAACGGGAACACCTAGTTATACCGATGCTGGTGCATACAATGGTATTGTTATTACAGTGAGTGATGGTACAGCCAGCGATACCTTAAATTTTGATATTACTGTCGTCAATGTAAACCGTACACCAAGTATTAGTGGAACACCAGCGACCAGCGTTAATGAAAATAGTAGTTATAGCTTTACTCCAACCGCCTCTGATCCTGATGGAGATACGCTTACTTTCAGTATTACCAATAAGCCAAGTTGGGCTACCTTCAGTACCAGCACAGGAGCCCTGAGCGGCACGCCAAGTTTTACTGACGCAGGTGACTACAGCGGTATTGTAATAACGGCCAGCGATGGCAGCGCAACACAAACGCTAAGCTTTAATATTAATGTTGTAAATGTGAATCGGGCACCATCTATCAGTGGTACTCCGTCTACTTCGGTACTTGAAGGTGGTGTTTATAATTTCACACCAACGGCAAGCGACCCTGATAATGACAACCTGAGTTTTTCCATTACTAATCAGCCAAGTTGGGTATCATTTAGTTCGACGACTGGAGCACTAACGGGAATTCCAGACTTCGATCAGTCGGGTACTTACAGTGGTATTGTCATCACGGTAAGTGATGGTAGTGCAACTCAAAACCTGACATTTTCTATCACCGTAAACGATGTGAATCGAGCTCCCACAATAAGTGGAACACCTGCTTCTACGGTAAATGAAGGAGTAGTTTATAGCTTTACCCCAAGTGCTTCCGATGAGGATAATGATAATCTTACCTTTAGCATTACCAATGCACCTGATTGGTCAACATTCAGTAGTACAACGGGTACACTAACTGGTACTCCTACCTTTAATGATGGTGGTGAGCAATACAACATCACAATCAATGTCAGTGATGGTAATGAAAGCGCAAACCTTAACTTCACACTAAGCGTGGTCAACATCAATCGCTTGCCAACTATCAGTGGTACACCCGGTGTGAAAGTCACTGTCGGGGAAACCTATAGTTTTATACCAGCAGCAACAGATGAAGATGAGGACACGCTAAACTTTACGATCACGAATAAGCCAAGCTGGGCAATATTCTCAGCATCAACCGGTGAACTCTCTGGTACACCATCAGAGACAGATATTGGTACGACTAGCGGTATTCAAATCAGCGTTAGTGATGGCACTGACAATGCGAGTTTACCAGCATTTAACCTTGAAGTGGTTGCTGAAAACACAGCGCCAACGGGTGAGAACCTCTCGCTCAGCGTTAAAGAAGATACTTCTTTGACTATTCTGCCGACGTTACAAGATGCCGAAGATGATACCTTAACGCTGACAATTGGTAGTCAGCCGACAAATGGTTCATTAACCAGCAGTGGTACAGGCTGGGTATATCAACCAGGAGCTGACTTCAATGGTGACGATAGCTTTACGTATTCAGTGAGCGATGGAGAGCTACAAAGTGATAGCTATACCGTTACATTAACTATCACAGCTGTAAATGATTTGCCTATTGCCAATAACGATAACTTCCAACTTGATGGTAGTGCCAACAATACGTTCACCCTGAATGTGTTAGCCAATGATACCGATGTTGATGGTGATACCCTTATTATTGAAGGCGTCAAGGCAAGTTTAGGCAGCGCAAGCGTAGTCGACAATGCACTACAGTACACCGCTCCAAGTAACTTCGCAGGCGCTGTTACTCTGAATTACGCTATTCGTGATGGTCATGGTGGTCGAGCTAAGGCAAGTGCGCTGTTAGAAATAAGTGGTGCAGTCAATGGTGAACCTCCTGTTGTCACCGCCCCAGCCGATCTAGAAGTTAATGCTACAGGCCTATTCACCAAAGTGAACTTGGGTACTGCGACAGCACTCAATAGCAGCGGTGAGCCTTTACCTGTTACGCTAACAGAAGGTAAAACCATTTTTGCACCGGGAGTACATAACGTCTACTGGCAAGCAACAGATGCAAACGGTAATTTAGGAACCGATCAACAGCTGTTGAGAGTTAATCCGCTAGTGTCGTTGAGTAAAGATAGAACCATTGCTGAAGGCGCTAAGATAGACATTCAAGTGCTACTAAATGGCCCTGCTCCACAATATCCAGTAACAGTCGATTATACCGTAACAGGTAGCGCAATATCTGGTGTGGATCATGACTTGAGTAGCGGCTCGGTGACAATAAACTCGGGCACGAAAGCCAACATTTCAATTCAAACTGTTGCAGATGGGGAGTTTGAGGGTGATGAAACGATCACGGTCAGCTTGAATAGCGGTGTTAATCTTGGCGCAAAACGAGAAACCACTATTACTGTGAGTGAACAAAATATTGCGCCTGAAGTCTCGCTAGTTGTGACTCAGAATGACCAAAACCGGCTAACCGTTAGCCAAGATGAAGGAACTGTATCTGTCGTTGCAACGGTAAGTGATCCAAATGTTGGTGATACTGTGGCGAGCACATGGAAAGTAACGGGCATGACTTCCGATCAATATACGGAAGATACACTGCAACTGAGCTTTAACCCGCAGGATCTACAACCAGGCACTTACAAGGTGACACACACAGCAACAGACTCAAGTAGTGCACAAGATAGTGATAGCGTATTTATCCAAGTGACCCAATCATTGCAGCAATTATCTGATACGGAAGATACCGATGGCGATCTCATCCCTGACAGCCAAGAAGGTTATGCCGATGACGACGGTGACGGGATCCCTGATTTCCAAGATGCGATCACCGAGTGTAATGTTATGCCTCAAGAAGTGGTTACACAGGATGGCTTCTTAGTTGAAGGTAACCCTGGAGTCTGTTTACGTAAGGGCGAGTTTACCGCGAGTGGTGAAACTGGTGGCCTACTGATGACAGATGACGAGGGTAACTCACAACTGGGCAGCGATGATGATGCGCAAATCACTGGCGGCTTGTTTGACTTTATCGCTTATGGATTACCTAAAGCAGGTCAAGTGTATCAATTAGTGATGCCACAACGCCTACCTATCCCAAGAGATGCCGTTTACCGTAAGTTTAAAGCATCATCAGGCCTTTGGGTGAACTTTGTAGAAGACGCAAATAACCTTGTCTTTAGTGCAGAAGGTGAACCTGGCATTTGTCCTCCTCCAGGAGATGAAAATTGGTCACCAGGACTGACTGAAGGACATTGGTGTGTGCAACTTCAGATAGAAGATGGTGGTATCAATGATGACGATGGAGAAGCAAATGGCAGTATCGTAGACCCAGGTGGTGTGGGTGTACTACTCTCAAATAATCAGATGCCTGTAGCCCTAGACGATTCAATTAGTATGAAGTGGAACACCAATATTACTATTGACGTTTTAGCGAATGACACTGATGCTGATGGAGATATGCTTACCATAGCAAATGCGTCAGCCAGTTTTGGCGAAGTACAGATCAATTCAGATAATACCCTGTACTACACACCAAACGCAGGATATATAGGAGTAGATACTCTGAATTACGCCATAACTGATGGTAATGGAGGAACCGCGGGAGCGAGCGTAGTAATTACTGTAGTTGCCAATACGGCTCCCATAACGGTTTCCGATGTTGCAACGGTTGTTTCAGGAAAGCCAATTACCATTAATGTGCTAGCAAACGACAGTGATAGCGATGGCGATACGCTGCAAGTAACTGAAGCAACAGCACAGCACGGTAGTGTCGCAGTTAATGCCGATTACAGCTTAACCTATAAGTCAAATGCTGGGTTTGTTGGCAGTGAAACCGTTACCTACACAATCACAGATGGTGAGGCAAGTGTCCAAGGTAGTGTGAATATTACTGTCAACAAAGCACCTACCGATACCGTCACGAACAAGAGTGATGGCGGTAGTATGCCATTATGGTTGATTTGGGTCTGTCTGGCACTTGCTGTAGTTCGCCGTTGGCAAGCTACTGTGCGTTAACAGGTTAACAACCTCACGATAAGGGGTGATGAAGTTAAGCTTCATCACCCCTTCTTTTTGCGATAAAACACAGTACTAACAGAAGCGAGTATGCTAGTTTATTCACTCATCTAAATGATACTTTTTAAGTGTTGCCTGATAAATACCATTCGTCTTAAGTTGTATCAAACCTTTATTGAACAACTCAATTATTTCTACTGCATTCGGATAAGATTTGCTAACGCCAATATGGAGCGGCCATTGTGCTATGGTCGGTTGATGTACTTTGAAGCTGTGAAATTCAGCGTGTTGAGATTGTAAATACACAAAAGCAAGCTCGTCGCTAACTACAGCATCTACTCGCGCTTTATTGAGAAGCGACAAACAGGAAGTCAGGTTTGTGAGCTTTTCTAGGCGAATTTGTGGGATCTGAGCGAGTGCAATTTCAGAACGAAAGCCCCGAATAGCACATACACTTAGTCCTTTAAGATCGTCCAACTCTTTAAAATGAATGGTTGGCTCTGTACGTGAAATAAGTACCAGCCTATTACTGTAATAAGCATTGCTAAAAATAAAGCGTTCATCGCGACTTTCAGAACGCCATAAAGCGGGGATCATATCGACCTGCCCTTTTTCAACCATTCGCATGGCACGACTGAATGGCATAATGAGCATTTCAAAATCTTGATTCTCGGCCTTAAATGCCGCGCGAACTAAATCAACAGTAAAACCGGAATGTTCGTTAATGACGTAGGGAGGCCAAACATTATGTGCTCCCACTATGGCATCATTTGCCGATGATGTGCATGACAGGGCAATAAACAGAAGGCATGACTGTTTTACACTCTTTATCGCCATGTTTACGCACTCCCGCCTTCACTTTCAAACTAAGTTGACTGGCAACTTTGCTACAAATACTTGCTCCGATCCTAATTGAGTATAGCGCAACCGTTGCATCTCGAAATATACACATAATTGCTCACAGGCAACGTTTGAATATGGCATAAAATTCAACGACTTTTGTCCTTCAACACACAATTTAGTGTAAACCAATGTAAACAAACAGTGAAGTTTAATTGAATTGTCATCAATAGCGCTTAAAATACTGCGTCCGAATAAAAATTCGGATAATTCTAATACACGGGAAAATAAAAAATGATTAAAAAATCTATCCTAGCTTCAGCTATTGCATTAGCTTGCCTAAATGCACAAGCAGAGGTGATTATCTCTGAGTATGTTGAAGGTAGCAGTTATAACAAAGCCATTGAGCTCTACAATGGTAGTGACGAAGCTGTCGATCTAACTGGTTACTCAGTCAATTTTTTCTTTAATGGCGCAACAGAAGCTCGCACGAATATAGAACTAAGTGGTAAACTTGCAGCTAAATCAACTTATGTTATTGCTCATGCTGACTCCGCAGCAGAGATCATCGCAAAGGCACAGTTAACAAACACAAGTAGCTGGTTTAATGGTGATGACGCCGTTACGCTTACGCGCAATGGTGCAGTTGTTGATAGCCTAGGTCAGGTTGGTGTCGACCCAGGTAGTGAATGGATTGATGGCGATATTAGAACAAAAGATAAAACGCTTGTCAGAGATCCTGCAATAACCACTGGCCGCACCGATGCAACTTCTGCATTTGTTGGCGCTGGACAATGGCTTGCACTTGCTAAAGACGATTTTAGCAACCTAGGTATCCACATTAATGGCGGTGACGTACCTGAGCCAGAGCCTGTTATCTGTGGCGAAAATAATACCTTGATCAGTGCCATTCAGGGCGCAGGCGATGCAAGCCCATTAGCTGGAGAGACGGTTGAAGTTCAAGCTGTTGTCACTGCAAGCCTGCAATCAGATGCAGGGCTTGGCGGCTTCTTCATTCAAGAAGAAAGCACTGACTATGATGCTGATAGTAATACGTCCGAAGGTATTTTTGTCGTATATACTGCAACACCAGTAAGCACAGGCGATGTGGTTAAATTACGTGGTAAAGTTGAAGAGAAGTATGGTCAAACTCAACTTATTAACGTCGACGCAATTGAGCTATGCGGTTCTGCAACGGCTTCAGCAACTACCGTTACTTTACCTGCAGAGAATGGTCTTGAAGCCTACGAAGGCATGTTGGTTTCGATTTCAAATGAGTTGGTCGTTAACGATACATACGGACTTGCACGTTACGGCGAAGTACGCTTAGGTACTGAACGTTTGTATCAAAGCACTCAAGTAGCAACTCCTGGTGATGCAGCAAACCAGCTAGAAGCAGAGAACAAGCGCAAAGAAATTTTACTTGATGATGGTTCATCAGTACAAAACCCTGAGGTTATTCCTTACCCATCACCCACACTTGATGCCTATAACACCTTACGACTGGGCGATTCTGTGACGGGCCTTGAGGGTGTAATGGGATATGGTTATAGCCAATACCGTATTCACCCAACACCAACACCAAACTTTGTTCATACTAATCTACGTACAGAAGCACCTCAGGTAGAAGTGCGTGGAGATTTACGTATTGCTAGCTTCAACGTATTAAACTACTTCAATGGTGATGGTCAAGGTGCAGGCTTCCCAACGTCACGTGGTGCAGACAATCTAGAAGAGTTTGAACGTCAAAAAGCAAAAACGGTTGCCGCAATTTCAGCGCTCGATGCCGATATCATCGGTCTACTTGAAGTAGAAAATGACGGCTTTGGTGAGTTTAGTGCGATTGCCGACCTCGTTAACGCTTTAAATGCAGTAGACTCTGCTAACACTTATGCATTTGTAAACCTTAATGTTGACCAAGTGGGTGGGGATGCAATTACATCCGGTATCATCTATCGTAGTAACAAGGTAGCTGAAGTAGGCACGCCAGCATTTACCGAAGCAGTACCATTTGATTACGGTAACCGCCCTCCTGTCGTACAAACTTTCAAAGAGGCAAACGGTGAAGAAATCTTCACTGTGGTAATGGCCCATTTACGCTCTAAAGGCAGTTGTTCAAAAGCTGAGGGCTTAGATCAAGACCAAAATGATGGTCAGGGTTGTTGGAACCAAACTCGAGTCACAGCGGTTAATACCCTAGCGACTTGGCTTGGCACAAATCCGACGGGAGTTGCAGAAGATGATGTGATTATTCTAGGTGACATGAACGCGTACGCTCAGGAAGATCCAATCAACACCTATGTCGAGAATGGTTATGCCAACATCAAGCAAACGCTTCATGGCAATAGCTTAGATTATTCATACGTGTATCAAGGACGTATCGGTAGCCTAGATCACGCCTTTGCTTCAAACACGATGATGGAAAAAGTAAAGTCAGTAACGGATTGGCATATCAATGCTGACGAACCCGTTGCGCTAGATTACAACACTGAGTACAAGTCAGATACTCACAAAGCGAGTCTTTATGCGGCGCACGCTTATCGCGCATCGGATCATGACCCAGTAGTTATCGACCTTAACCTTGCTAAAGAGCCGACAATTATTGAAGGCGAGTTTACAGGCCTTGCAGGTTGGTTCTGGTGGCAACATCGCTCAATCGAGCTACCAGCGGGCTTTGATAAACTAGAAGTATCAATCACAGGTCAAGGCGAAGCAGACTTATATGTGCGCCATAAGAAAATGCCAAACTTCTTCAAGTACGACTGTCGTCCATACCTTTGGGGGAGTGAAGAAAGCTGTGTATTTGACGAGCCTGCGGAAGGTAAATGGAATTTCCGCCTGCGCGGCTTATTCCCTTACTACAATGTAACTATCAAATATAAAGCAACAAAAGCGAATTAAAGTAATAACCATGGTAAAGGGAAGCAATTAGCTTCCCTTTCTTTTAAGATTAATTAACCTGAGGTTTGGATAAGGAATGTTCCAACTCATTGTTGCTAAAGCACAACTTAGTTTTTTCCTTGTCTAGCCAGAGAGTTTTAGGGAAAACAAGGCGAATTTACGCACCAATAGCTGGCTATTGGAAGTGAATTCAACGCAGTTAACGCTAAAACTGGCTGCTAGAAAGGCATTAATTATCCGCAGTTCAGGTTAATTAGCATAAACCTATTTTTGTGCAGGTCTGCGTGCGTATAGGGCATTCTTGTGCGTTAGTGATCAAAGGGGGCTGGATTGTTGTATCACCACCGGCAATCATCGGTGTATATTTGTTATTAAGTGCCTTACTATTTACCGAAAGTTCTACAAGCTTACTTTTCTTGAGCTTAATTTTCATTTTTATATTCCTTATCAATGATTTTTTGATTTGCCAATCGACTTAAATAACTCATTCAAGAGACTGGTACTTTGAAGCTATCAGCTTACTCATACTTGGTAAAGTAACACGGGGTGAATTTCAACCACCGTTAAGCTAATACCCGGCTAATAAAAGGCCATTTTTGTTGAGTATATTGCTCACGATCATCTTTGTATTGTTGCGCTAATCTTTGCTTTAACGCACAGTACTCAGCTCTTAAATCTGATGACGCTCTTAATTTATCCCTAAAAGAAATGCGCTCTTGCCAAAGTGCACTATCGAAGGGAACAAGATGTAAGTGATGAGTTCTAAACTCAGGCGTTGGTTTGCAAAACCAGTGCATTACGTCAGCTTTATAGGGGTAATAACAATAACCGTGTTGAGTGAGCACTTGGATGGCTTCTTTTGACGCTATTAGCGACTTAACACCCACCATAATATTTATCACCGGCTTAGCAACCATACCAACCACCGCTGTACTACCCACATGCTCAATACCACCTTCAACCCAGGGGCAAAGCAAAGGCGCTAATCTTAGCTTTTCATCTTGGAACATCCGTTGCCAATCTTGATTATATTTAGAAAGTGAAATAGCTTGGTCTGCTATTGAAAGGAAGGTCCTGTAATTGCTTTCGATTTGGTTTTGAACAGTATACAACTAAAGCAAAGCTATAATCATCACTACCACATAAACGCCGCGATAAATGCACTATTGAAGTATGGGCTAACACAGACACTCACCATAATTTGCATTTATATTATGGTGAGTGTCTGCTATCTGCTTGTCTAGTAAAGCAGCACACAGGCCGTAAAGATTCGATACGTGGTAAGTGAATTCGGGCCAGCTTTGACGGTGGGTTCAGGGCAGAGCTTATCTTCGATTAATGGTCATTAACGAAGTATGCTCTCACCCTGGATGAGTCTGCAGCCGTACTGTTGACCACCACAATTATATCCGTATTTATCATGCCTTTTTTCTTTGGATGAAGTATTAATTTTTTAACCTTAGAAGTGCTAGCTCCTAAGGAATTATAGTCGCGTCATGAAAAGAAAAGAGAACCGATTTAAAGCAACTCAATTACAATAGATTAAGCTGCTTTACTTGTTTGTATAGAATCATCAGGTTACTTAGTTGATTCTGAAAAACTCGGATTTTCAAAAATGCCATAAAAGCCGACTGATGTCGGCTTCCCCTGCTAATTTTAGCATTCGGCTCTACTGCTTAAAATGACACTTTTATAGTTGGAGTGAGAACTATCCTGCCACAGAAGCGCCTGATAGGTGCTCAGCCCCAAATATCATTAATTTTTATTCTGATAAAACAAATTCTTTCAATTGTTCGTCTGATCTAGGGAAAATATAGGCGGAACGTTGCTTTTTCCAGCCTAACTTCTCGTAAAACCCACTTTTACCAGGAGCAGCGGTGAGCATCGTTGTTAAGTATGAGCTCAAGTTTTTTTCTAATTCATTTAAAATATTAGCTCCAACTCTTCTTCCTTGATATTCAGGGTGAATTACCAAATCTACAATCCAAGCATAAAAGCAACCATCATCCACTGTTCTACCTAAACCGATTAAATTATCTCCATCATAGGCAAAATATTTAAATGTGCTATCCGTGAATGCTTTGCACAGTTGCTCAGGGCTGCGTTTTTCCCAACCAACAGATTCAAACAATTCACTTACTTTTTTCCAATCTATGTTTTTAGTTGAGCTAGAATATCGAATTTTCATAACTTAATCCTTTTAAGTGTATTTTGAATTTTATAATACCTTATGTGATTGGTTAATAAAGTTATTTTTGGTTTATGTGTGATATCTTTTGCTGGTAAAGAGGCCAGGGTGAGAGCATACTTCGTTAATGACTAACCCTGAGACCCACCATAATTTGTATCTATGCTTTGGTGGGTGTCTGCTATTTGATTGTACACATTTAGATCATTGTAACGTAACTTCAATGCTGGTAAGTACTTCCTAAATTTGCTATCAATAGTCATGGGACAAAAACGAGACAGATTGCTGTAGAAAAACGACCCAATCGCTCTATATTAAATTGTTATAACACAGTTGGAAATTGGAGATACACGAAATATTATGGAAAGAGGTGTTATAGCTGCGCCAATGAGCTTTAAGTTTCATATGGTTGGCTTTAGTGTGGGTAGTGCAATTACCCCAGAAATGATCCGCTATTACTTGTTGTATTGGGATAAGCTTATTGTTCCGGACAATAATTTGGTTTCATTTGGAATACCTGACGAACAAGACTTACTAGGTAGCGGTAAGTTGTATAGACCTAGATCTCAATTAGTCGGCTCATTTCACGACCAGCAAATAGCTCGAGCTATAATAGAAGAACAATGTAAAATTGCAGAAATGTTCTACAAGGACAGTACTACGGATTGGGTGTTACACCAGCACAACGCTGAACAAATATTTTTAACAGAGAAAACATCTAGTTTTAAAAATACACTTAGAATAAACCTAGCTAATGCACTGCCAGTACCAACTGCAGACGTAAATATTAATGACATTCTTGAGTTTAAAGAGCGTCGTTCATCGGAATTAAAAGCCTTACACGAAGCTCTTGATGGCATATATGTAGAAATACTAAATTCACCGGATGAGTCGCTGGCAGGGAAAATGACTGTTTCAAATCTGAGTGATTCCATTAATAATCTGGATAGAGTTAGTAAAGAGCGTTTTGGGTTCTTCAACAAATTTTCCGTGGAGCCCCAATACTCATTAAACTTTAAAGATATTATTAATTACTCAGCAGGCGGTGGTCTTATGGGATTGGGAGCTAAAGTTGCACCAACGATCGCTGCCGCAGGTCAAACCGTTGATATATTAACTGGATATACAGTTCCAGTAGCTACTTTAGTTGGAACTGCCGCTGGTTTTTTATCGGGTCTTAAGGTTGATATCAAGCCTACAAAGTCACCTATACATGAAGACAATAAGCATTTGTCATATCTAGTTAAAGCTTCCGAAATCGGTGTTGTTTCACTGTAGCTATAGCCGTGAAAATGCGTTATAACAAAGTTGTAAACGCGGACATTCGGCTCTAAATTGCTTCTGTCCAAATACAAGTTGGATGAACGTCCGTTATCGCAATTGGATTTAAAATAATAAGTTGCTGTTGAACGATCTAGTTTTGCACATATGAGACAGTCGGATTTTATTAAGCCTTATACCTGAGCGTACAATCTAGCTTGTTTAACTAAACTACTGTTTTGCTCATCACCACCACATCAACGCCTCGGTAATTGACGTTTTCGAGCGGTTGCCAGCCGAGTTTCCGATAAAGTCCACCTTCTGGGTGTTCCGTTTGTAAATATAACGTTTTGACACCGAATTTAATGGCAAGTCGCTCCGCTTCTTTGACTAAGCGTGACGCTAGTTTATTTCCACGATAGGGCTTGTCCACATATACACCACCAATCCAGTGCTCTTTATCTGTGTAGATGCTCATTTCATGAAATTTAAGCTGCACGACTCCTGCGATTGTGTCGCCATCAAGTGCAACGATTACACAAGGAATGGCTGACTCGTTAAGGTAGTCTAAAAGCTTTTGCTCAAAACGCTCTACAGAAGCCTCTTCAACAATGCTCCCCCACTCGTCAAAGTACCACTTAGCAATAATTGGTATCAGCGCTTTGTGCTGCGCTAAAAGTTCAAATTCCATTTTAATTGCCTCAAATCATAAAAGCGCGGATACGTTCGCGCGCTATGCAGTAAAACGCTACGCTTAACGCCCCGGAATGGAGGTGAATTTACAGTTTCGCTTTGCTTCATCCAAATTTTTTTGCCCTTGAATTACAAAATAATCAAGCTTCGCATCGATTAATATAGCCTGACGCGCAGGGTTACTATCATCGGGGTTCCAACGCCACTTTTTAATAGCCTGAAGTGCGCTGATATCAAAAACGCCCTCGGGATAACTGCTGGTGATTTTATAGCTTCCCACTCTCCCATCTGGGGTTATACCTAACGTCAAAGAAACACATCCCGATATCCCATCTTTGGCCGCCTCTATTGGATATATGGGTTCTATCCGGCGTTTTTGAATCCAATAACCATCCGCTTGAGTTTTGATGGGTAAATGTCGCATATCTACATAGCGAATATGTTTTAGCTCTTCAGCTGTTAACGGTACAGAAGTGTTACTAGTTTGACATCCAGAGAGTAACAGCAACGCCAGGAAGGTTATTCTTTTCATGTCACGTTTAGTCCTTTAAAATCAAGCACTGTAATTAGTTCCCTTTTACAGGTCAAGCTTCATAAACTAAAGTTAATTTCTATTTAACTGGAAGTTTAGATAAGGAGAGAGCCAACTCATTGTTTTAAAATAACTTTTAATCATTTTCTTATCTAGCAACTCTGACTATTTAATTGATAGACATAGATATCATGCTTTTCACCGCCTATATCCAAAAAGGCTTTTAGACGGTTTTTGCGTTTCATCCCTAGCTTCAGCATCAACCGCTGCGATTGTTGATTGCCTACAGCGCATATGGCCTGAATGGTATCTACAGAAAGACTTTGAAAAGCCTCCTTTATCAGTGCTGTTGCGGCTTCTTCCCCATAACCCTTGCCAATTTCGGCCTCAGCTAATCGGAAGCCAATCTCACCGACCCTTTTTCCTGCATCTACATATTTAAAAACGAGTTCACCAATAAGTTGAGCTTGTGGTTTTTTAACGATCGCAAGGATCAAGCGCTCATCGACCGCACCTTTCCAAGGTTGGCAAGCTTGAATTAGCCTCTCTTTTGCCGACTCGAGTGTGGCAGGCGCACCGATATATTTTGACGTATTTGGGTTTTTCCGATGGCTGTAAACCGCATCTAAGTCATCCATTGTCATTCGCCTTATGGATAAACGCTCTGTTTCAAACTGCATTGTTATTTTTCCCTACCCTAAGATCACATACATAGCCACCAGTCTCATAGATGAACGCTATGTCTCAGAAGCGCTGCATTCTATTACTCTTTACAAACCGGCATAAGGACAGTGCGTAAATGCCGCCAGGTTATAAACAGTAACAGCGCACAACCAAAAACGAGTGCCGCGAGTGACTCGACGCCACTTAGTAGCCATCTGTTGACCAGCCATGCCACGCAAGAAAAAAATAACAGCTCAACCGCGCCGACTAGCGCATTTGCTGTTCCTGCTTTCTCTGGATGTAAAACGCCAATAAGGTGCATGTAGCTTGGAAAATAAGCGCCAAATACAAACATAATCGCAGCATAAGCAAGCAAAACAGCAAGCGCACTACCACTTGCAAATAGCAGCAATAACACGCTGACAACGAGCGCCGGCCAAGTCCAAATCACGATATCCAAATAAGTGCGCTTGCGCTGCAATACCTTAGTTAATATTGACCCTATGAGTAAACCAAACATGGGGATCATCATCGCCTGACCTATTGCGTTGGCTTCCAAGCCAAACTGCCGTGCCAATAAAAACGGCAGATACAGTTGAATGGTGAGATACAAAAAAGTAGGCAACCATTTGAGCGACGCGAGGGAAATAAACGAGCGATTTAGCAATAGATTTTGATATTCATTAAAGAGCGCTTTTGGCCGTAACGACATAGTAATTTTACTGCTCTGCTGCATAGTTTTATAGCCATAAATCAGTATCAAAATATAGTAAGCGAACGCAAACCATGACATCCCCTGCCACCCTACCCAACAAGATAAAACGCCAGCTAAAAAAGGGCTGCAAATAGCAGTAACACTCACCGACATTGATAGCGTCGCCATCGCGCTTTTAAGTTCACTACCTGATAATCTAGCAGCAAGAAGCGTTCGACCAATTAACACCGGCGACGCAGCACCAATGCCTTGCAACACTCGACCGATAAAAAATACCTCGGCGCTAGATGCAATAGAACAAAAAACCGTCCCTAACAGCAAAATACCCAGCCCACTAAAAAATAAAGGTCTATCACCAAACTTATCTCGTAGCGGCCCAACCAGCAGTTGCGCAGCTCCTAGTGTAGTGAAATAGCTAATTACTGCTGCTTGTCCTTGACTAGGCGTAAGCTGTAAGGAATCCGTGATATTAGGTAAAACAGGAATGTAAATTTGGCTTGCGAGCTGAGAGCAAGACATCAGCAAAACAGCTAAAAACACAACTTGAAACACGTCAACCCCCTTGAATTTACAGAGGATGATTTTATCGAGCTTTTAATATCCAAAAAACAAGGTAATAATAAAAACACTTATTCTTGCTAGGAAATAATTAATGGATTGGCTAACCGGAGTGCGGAGTTTTAGCAAAGTTGTAGAGTTTGGCAGTTTTACTCGTGCCGCAGATGAAGAGGGGGTTTCAGCGTCTGCAGTGAGCAAGCGAATTGACTGGCTAGAACAACAACTTGGCTTAACGCTATTTATTCGTACCACTCGCCAAGTCAATCTCACTGAGGCTGGGGAGCACTTCTTACCGAAGGCTTCTCTATGGCTAGCGCAGTTTGAATGTTTAACTGATCACGGACAAGCACTGAATCAAGCGCCATCTGGTAGCTTAAAAATCGCTTCAACACTCGCGGTAGGCAGCACCATTTTAATGCCAAATATCGCCTCATTTTTAGCCAAATATCCCAAATTAAAAATTCACCTTAATGTCATCGCCCCTGGCGCACACCCAGATCTTACTCACGATTTAGTGATCACACGCTACTATGAAGCTTTTGACTCAGCCTCTCATAAAGGCAGCCGACTCATTGATTATCAAATGCAGATCTTTGGTGCTCCTCACTATCTCAAACAACATGAGCCTATCAAGTCCCTTGATGATCTGCGCCAACATAAAATGTTGTTAAGCAGTTATTACCACAAACTAGGCGGGATTATTTTAGAAAATGGCGATGTCTTCCAGTTTGACAACTATAACTTTGTCTCTGATCAACTCGACGCTATGCTGACAGCAGCAGTACAAGGTTTGGGACTGGTATTTATTGCGCCTAGCTATGTGAAAAGGGAGCTCGACCAAGGTTTACTCATACCTGTATTACCTGAAGTAAAATCCGAAACAAAACAATTATGGGCGTATTACCCCAAGACAAACTACACCCCCTATAAAACCCAACTTTTTATCGAACACCTTAAAAATCACCTTAACTCAACAAAGTAGAGAAGATTGGCTTTCACATATGTTCACAATTTAAGTACAAAAAAGCCTCTAAAGATTTAGAGCCCTATGGTAATTTAGGGTGTTTACTCAATTTTGTAGTGCTAAAAGGTACTAACCGAGCATTTCGCTAAATAGTGCTATACACAATGACTTTAAAGGACTAACAATGAGTTTTAATCTCTTTAAGAAAACCACACTGGCAACGCTAGTCTCTGGGCTAGTAGCAATGAATGCGCAAGCGAGCCAACCGCTTAGTTTAGATACCATCACTAACCCAAAAATAGATTGTGATACAAAAATTGAATTACTAATGGCAAATGCTGAAAATGGCAAAAGTGACAATTTATTGCCCGCCGAGTCTATGTTGGATGTACTCAATACCCACTGCTACCAAGAACAAAAAACTACAACTGATACCGAACGAAACCCACCAGAGTTAAGATCAATCCACTTAACCTCCAACTCAGTTAACGTCAACGACGGTGACAAAACCGTTGATATTACATTAAGGTTTTATGATGAAAGCGGTGTAAAAGGCACACGCGTTTATTTATCGCCTCCGACAGGATTTAGTTGGGGTGACAATAAATCAGCTGCCGCCGCGAATTGGCAGAAAACAGACGAGCCGGGGGTTTACGAAAGTAAGGTCAGTTTCACTTTTACCGATGCCGACGTTAATGGTAAATGGTTTTTAACCCTAGGTCATATACTTGACGTAAACAACGCTGTCCGATTTTGGCTACGCGAGAGTGAAATTGAAGCTGCGGGCTTTAACCCACATATCATCGTCGCGAATGATAAAGTCTCTGAGGGCGTTAACCCTGAAATAAAATCTATTACGATTTCAGACACTGAAGTTAATGTAAATACAGGCGATAAAACGGTTAATATAGCCGTAGAAGCTTATGACCAATCAACAATGTCTAAAGGTGTAATTAGGGTTTCGCCACCTAGCCAGTATAAATCACTTGCGATAAAACAGGCTGAGTCATCTGATTGGCAAGAAACGGATGTCGAAGGAGTTTATCGTTCGAATTACTCTTTTACCTTTACCAATAAAGATCTACCAGGTGAATGGTTTGTTGCCTCTGCGATGCTCACTGATAGCAATGGAAATATGGGCGCTTACAATCGAGGCCACTTTAATCAGCTCGGTCTACCTTCCGTTATTACGGTTAAAAATCAAACCGAACTAGATATTGTACCACCAAGTATCGACCATATTGCTTTCTCATCAAACCAGCTAAACTCAACGAATGGTGAGCAAAACGTTACTTTAACCGTCACGGCTTCAGATATATCTGGCATCGCCAAAGGTTACTATTCTCTCAGGGCACCGGAAGGCTCCGAGGCAAAAGATAAACTCTTCACCATAGAACAGTGGCAACAAGGCAGTGATCAGAATGCGTTTGTTGGCACTACAAGCCTAAATTTCAGCAATGATGACTTGCAAAAAGGTCAAGGTGTCTGGCAGTTAGATGCCAACATTCAAATAGATTCTGCTGGCATTTATAGCCAAGGAGCGAAAGCCCGAGAATTAACAACGTTAGGCGCCACGCCTTATATCTTTGTTGATGAAGAGCTGATCAGTGAAATCTCAGTGAAGAATATAACGGGAGCAACACAGGTAAAAACGGGAGCAAGCAACCAAGTTACGCTAGAAATAACTGAAAACACATTGTCCAGTTTACCGCGCCTATTTGATCTCTACCTTGATGCTGACGCCGCAGTCAAATTGGATTTCCATTCTATAGATCAAGGATATACAGTTAACTGCATCGACCTGAGTAACAGTCGCTTCTGTAGTTTTTCTGGCGCGTCTGATATTAAATCTGTTCAAGTTTCATTTACTGTAACGCCAAGCGAAGCTGACGTGTTTGCACCAACTGTTCGCTTTTCATCAGAAGCCCCTGAATTAGACTACACAGACAACAAAGTCACATTTCAGGTAACAGGCTATGAACCACAGCAATTTAGTGTCGTGTTTAAGAACTGGGATGGAAGCGTGCTTTCTACTCAAACTATTGAAGAAAATAGTGCTGCAACGGCTCCTCAAGTTCCGTCTCGGGAAGGTTATACATTTACAGGCTGGAATACCGACTTTAATGATGTCAATCAAGATCTTACCATTACGGCACAATTTGAGATTAACAAGTATCAAGTGAAGTTTGTGGATTGGAATGACACCGTCATCAAAGCAGCAGAAATTGCTCATGGACAAGCAGCAACGCCGCCCACTGAGCCAAAACGAGATGGTTATACATTTACCGGTTGGGATCTAGCTTTTGACCAAGTCACCAGTGAGCTGGTTGTAAAAGCACAGTACAAAGCGAACTCAACGCCAACGACGACCGATAAGGAGGATAAAGGCGGTTCAGGTGGTGCGTTCGGCTACTTGTTTATTCTACTGAGTAGCGTCATGGTTGCAATTAGACGCAGAACATTACGCTCGCGCTAACTGGAAAACATCTTAAGGGAAGAATAGACTCAACCAAGTAGCCGATTGAGTCTATTCTATTTAGCTATAGCAGTGTGATTACCAAGAGATACTGACGGTATAAGTACCAAGCGATTTTGACGTAATCACACTATCAATGTTACCTTCATTCTACAAAGCGGCCGTTCATCCAACCATTTCTGGCCCATTTTAATTTAACGTAATTACTCAATAGCAGATCGTAGTATAGAAATCACCGTACATTTCCTTATGACTGATAGCTATGGAGTGGTGTTTGAAAGCTCACCAACTTTTTTCGTTTCTTTGTTCAGCGTGGCATGGAAGCTTTGCTTTACGAGCTTGTTGAGTTCGTGAACGCTAGAGTTGCCCCAAAGACTACAAGTCCGACACCGCAGGTTTGATTAACTCTGTTTCCAACTCTTTGAAAAACAGATAATACTTTTTCAGAAGTGACAAGAAATGCGATCAAACAGAACCACAAGATATGTAATACAGAAATGTATAGCCCATAAATCAACGCAAAGTATGAACTATTATCATTGTGCGGGGAGATAAGCTGACTAAATATACTTAGAAAAAACAGCATTGTCTTTGGATTCAGCATATTACAAAGAAAACCCTGTGTAAAATATTTGCGTGCGTTGTCATTCTGCAGCGATATCGATACAGTCTTGCAATCAAATTTAAGTTTTGAACAAAAGATGCCTGTAATCCCTAAGTAAATCAAGTAGGCTGAACCCGCGTATTTAATCATGCTAAACAATATTATGTTCTGTGATAATAAGTGACCAATTCCCAATATTGAGTAAGTAATATGAATACAGACACCTATCCCGATACCAAGTCCGGTCAATAACCCGGCTTTCCTTCCATTGTTAATACTGTTTTTTAACACCAAAACAAAGTCAGCGCCGGGACTTACAACGATTAACAATCCCAAAACTATATAGCTTGTTATCTCCACATTCATTCTCTAATATTGTCGATTTAGGATTATTGTAAGTATTTTTTTAGCCAGATATAATCGAAAAAAACGCATAAATTATGTGAGAAAAAATCACAGATGAGACACCTTAAAGCCTTTCATGTTTTTCATATCGCCGCAGAGTCTTCCAGCTATAGTGTGACGGCAGATAAGCTTCACATAACTCATGGAGCAGTGAGTAAGCAGATTAAATTATTAGAAACTTACCTTTCTCTGCCACTGTTTTACAAAAAAGGCCGGGGAATGGTGCTTACCCCAGATGGAGAGTTACTTAAGCAATATACCAATGTGGCTTTTGATGCATTAGATCAAGGTATTATTAAGTTAAGAAGTACCAAAAATAATTATCTTGAAATATCATGCGAGCCTACATTAACCATGCGCTGGCTTATGCCCAGACTTTCGGACTATTACAACCTATCTGGAACTGATATAAGGTTATCTACTGCTGGGGGCCCTATCACGCTAGGAGAAGCTGGCTTGTCGATGGCAATTCGTCGAGATGACTTTGATATACCCTCAGATTATGTAGTACAAAAGTTAGTTGAAGAATGGGTCGGTCCTGTTTGTTCTAAAGAGTACTGGAATAAAGTTCAACATGATTATTCGAATATAACCCTGCTTCACAGTAAGACACGCCCAAGCGCATGGAACAATTGGTTGATGAAATCAAACAATGGAATTCATCTAAACAAGTCTAATCAATCATTTGATCATTTTTACTTCTGTCTACAGGCAGCCGCAGATGGACTTGGAGCTGCAATTGGCTCATACCCTCTAGTTGCAGATGATTTGACTAATGGAAGGCTGGTTGCACCTTTCGGCTTTATTTTATCGGGGCATAATTACGTATTACTGCGGCAATCAAGCGAATTAGGAACGAAAGATGAGCACTTTCAGCATTGGCTTAAAAATAAGCTTTCTAAGTGTGTACCTGACAATTAGGAGTTTTCCATCTTCGATTCAGACAGAGCAGGCTAAGATGCTTGCGCGACTGCGCTTGTCTGCTGTAACCAACCTTTCTTGCAAAGAGCCCTTTAATCGCACTATTTTCTAGGCTGGCTTCAGCATACATTTTTTTGAGCTTAAGGTTTTCTTCTACAAGCTTTTTAACATCAGAAGCCTCCGTAACACCATACTTCTACTTCCAGTTGTAAAACATACCATTGCTAATGCCGTGTTTACGACATACGCCCTCACTTTCATAACTGAGTCAGCTTCTTTTAGCACAGCAATGATCTTTGATTCGGTAAACGTGATTTTTTATAAATTAGTCTCCGCTTTAATGATTGCAGAAAACTCCAATTATGGATGTCTCATTTTATAGAAAGGTGACAATACAACACTCCAATACAGCGCATAAACTCAACTTGATTGGATAAGTTAAAATCAAAATACTACTCATTTATGCACCTAAATAGGAAAAAGTAGATATTTTTTTCGTTCCACCTTTGACAATTATTAATATACAGCTAACTTTGTTACCAACCTGTTTCAAAGGTTAATTTTAAAATAATTATAAATAGGAACAATAAGATGAAAAAAACACTACTTACTTTGTCTATCATGTCGACGTTTGGTGCTACTACAGTTTTTGCACAAGATGCAACGTATCAAGGCGCAGCCGTGGATGCGGAAATTGCGAATACCTGCATCGTGCGTTTTAAAGATGATGTTTCAAAGTTTGATGTTGAAGGTAAAGCGCGTGGCATGGTCGCAAAAGCGAATGCACAAGCGAAACATGTCTATAAAAACACCATTAAAGGCATGGCCGTGAACATGAGCTGTGACAAAGCTAAATCTGCGTTTGCAGGAAATAGCGATGTGATGCGCTTTACTCCCGATGGTAAAGTGTATGCAAGCCCAGCAAAGGCAAAGGGAAAACCAGGTGGTGGTGGTAACCCACAAACAACACCTTGGAGTGTAACGCGTGTTGGTGGTCCTGTGAATGGCAACGGTTATACCGCTTGGGTTATTGATACTGGTATCGACTTAGATCATCAAGATTTGAACGTTGACGCAAGCCGCGGTTTCTCTGCATTTTCTAGCGGTAGAAATGCAGGCATGGACGACGGCAACGGCCACGGCACACACGTTGCGGGTACGATTGGCGCGCTCGATAACGGTATTGATGTAGTGGGTGTTGCAGCTGGCACCACTGTCGTTCCAGTAAAAGTGTTAGATGCTCGCGGCTCAGGCAGCTGGTCAGGTGTTTTAGCTGGTGTCGATCACGTTGCGGTCAATGCAAGTCCTGGCGACTGCGCAAATATGAGCTTGGGTGGCGGCTTCAACCAAGAACTAAATGATGCCGTTGAAAGCGCAGCGCAACAATCAGGTGCTTTCTTTGTGGTAGCCGCTGGTAACGAAAGCCAGCATGCGGCAAATGTATCTCCAGCTAGTGCGTCACACAACCGCGTATTCACTATTTCAGCGACCGACTCAAATGACCGTTTTGCAAGCTTTTCAAATTATGGCAACCCACCTGTAGACTATGCAGCTCCTGGTGTTGGCATTTTATCACTTAAAAATGGTGGCGGAACAACGACGATGTCAGGCACTTCAATGGCTTCACCTGCCGCCTGTGCTGTGATCATGATGCGAAATGGTAACCCAGGTACTGATGGCAAAGCATCAAACGATCCTGATGGCAATGCCGATAGCATCGTTCATCTTTAATATAACTTGGAGAGCACCTAAAGGTGCTCTTCTCCTCTCCCGAATCCCCTTCCCTGCTCAATAAACTATTGTTACAAATAAACACGCCCAATTCTGGAGCTGATGCTTAATATGTTGCTAAACTGAGGACAACAATAATAATCAAATTTACTGGAATCGCTATGTCATTACAAAAATGGGGAGGCGTCGCCGCACTCACAGAAGCCGCGACTTATTTATTTGGCTTTGTATTATTTTTTGGGGTTTTGGACTCAAGTGAGCACAATACGCCAGCGCTTTATCTAGATTTCTTTGTGCAAAATCGCGATACCTTTTTTCTTGGTTATATCGTGATTGGGATTATTTTCAGTTTTGCTTTGATTGTGTTGGTGCAGGCAATTCATCAACGCTTTAACACCATGTCACCTGACTGGATGAAGTTTGCAATCGTTGTTGGCTATATTTGGGCGGCGATTGTCCTTGCCAGTACTATGATTTTTTTAACCAGCATTGAAGCGATTGCAAAATTTTATGAGATGGATCCTTCGCTTGCATTAACGATCAATCGCACCATTTCGATAGTGGTAGATGCGCTTGGCGGTGGCATTGAATTGGTTGGCGCGATTTGGGTACTTACAATCAGTTGCGTCGGTCTCAAACATAAAATATTTAGCCCACTGCTTCATTATTGGGGTTTGCTTGTGAGTCTAGCTGGGATTTTAACTTTATTTTCAGGTTTATCTTACCTTGCCAAAAACCCATTTTTTGAGGTTACTACGGCTATATTTGGTCTTGGACAAATCCTATGGTTTATAGGATTAGGCGTGATGCTATTGAGGAATAAGACACCATCAGAGGTTGCTCCCGACTAAGTTAAGGCACAACCACTGCTGAAATAATATCCCCAAAAGTGATCGCCAAAGCCTAGCGTTTACTCAGGTTCTGGTAATACTGGTGGAGTGCTATCCATATAAGTCAAAAAGTTAGCCCAAAGTGTATGGGTTCTGGTTTTAACTAATTCCTTACGACACTCGAGCGCCATCACACCGCGAATAGTGCCTTCTCGCCATTGGGTATATACCGCGCCGCAGTGTGCATCGAAGTAGTTTTGCCACGCCAACTGCGAGGCTTTTATCGCTTCCACCAGTTGCTCATCAAAAGCATTATGTTCAAGGCTTTTTTGGTAGTAACGTTCAAGTGCTTCGGTTCGCGCGTTAAGCTCGCTCATTGCACACTCGTTGATGTCTATGGTTGAGATAGGGTTTTCACACACATCTCCTCCCACCAACGCGATTTGGCAATTTAATAAAAACAATACAGCCGCAATTAGTTTCATGGTATTTCCTTTTGCGTTTAACCTTTAATGAGTTTCAACATATTACCGATGGAGTCGAGGTTAATTCCCCCCATCAGCTCTGGATTATTCAACGCGTAGAGGTAATCCTCTATTAAGGTGCAATCAATCTCGTCACGCAGTTCAACAAACCCAGCCCAATTTTCGAGGTCATCTTCGTCAATTTCACCGCTGAGATATTTTGCTAATACCACACTTAACATCGCCTTGCTGATAGCGAGCGATACTGCGCTGTTATCGTTCAATAGTATATCTAACGCCTGCGCTTTGTGTGGGCCGAATGTAACAAATTCGGCCAGTGCTTGTTGCTTATTCATGATTTTTCTCCAGCTCTGCGACCAAAGCAAATAACTCACTCAGCCCAGCTTGCTGTTGCTCGACTTCTTGCGCCGCAAAGCCTAAGCGAATATGACTTAAACTACTAGCCTTATCGAGAGTAAATTCAGGCTCACATTGTACGTAAATCCCTTTTTCAAGCGCTTTTTCAGATAATTTCGAGACGTCGCGTTTGCTGTTTACCCAATACGCCATACCGCCTTGTGGAATTTCAAAGTCGATATCTAACTTAGCTTTAAGCTCGCTTAGGTGCTGCGCCATCGCGTGATGGCGTACTTGATAGGATTTGGTCATGCGGCGTAAATGGCGCTCAAACCCGCCCTCTTCCATCCAGTAAGCCACAGCCAACTGGGTAAGCGCATCATTTTTGTGATTAAGTAGCTGCTTACGTGCTACCAATTGCGCAAGCACATCTGTCCGCGCACTCATATAGCCCACACGAGCACCGGCAAACATGATTTTTGAGAAGGTGGAAATATAAATCACTATACCACTTGGATCGCTTGCCGCCATCGGCTGTAACGGCGGGCAAAGATAATGAAACTCATGGTCGTAATCGTCTTCAATAATAAACACGCCATACTGCTGGCACAGCTGATAAATCGCCATTCGCCTCGGTACGGATAACGTGACAGTCGTAGGGTATTGATGTAGCGGTGTTAAATACAGCAGCTTCACCTTGTTTTGTTCAAGGCAGCGCGCCAAGGCCTCCACTTTAATGCCTTCTGCGTCTTGGGCTAATGCAAAAACTTCAGCGCCCGCATTGGTAAAGGCGTGCCGAGCAGGTGGATAACCAAGCATCTCGATGGCAACACCATCACCAGGGTTAATAAATGTATTTGCCACCAAAGAAAGCGCTTCTTGGGAGCCATTACAAATCAGTAAATCATCACATACTAGCCCCC
Organism: Pseudoalteromonas piscicida; assembly: GCF_000238315.3. Classification (NCBI taxonomy): domain Bacteria; kingdom Pseudomonadati; phylum Pseudomonadota; class Gammaproteobacteria; order Alteromonadales; family Pseudoalteromonadaceae; genus Pseudoalteromonas; species Pseudoalteromonas piscicida. The sequence continues at coordinate 487,556 of NZ_CP011925.1, read as the reverse complement.
TTGCTCGGCGCAAATATGCCTGAATTTGGGATTTCAGTAACTCGCACCCCGCAATGTCTGAATAGTGAAAATGACTGACATTGGTTTTGCGACACGCCTTTACCAAAAACCGCTTAAACTCATCATAGGGAAAGGCATGAAGATCTGGTAAGCCTCCTGCAAAACTATAGCGGTAGGCTTTACGCTTAGTGCTGCTTACTGGAGTCAGTCTTTTAGCAAATTGCGGTACGATTTGTGGTGTAGAAGGCACTTTAGTGTCTATCTGTTGGCTACTGAAAATAGGTAGTTCAGTATTGACTCGATAGCCGCTACGCTCTTTGACCACCAGCCAGCCTTCAGCTACCAAGTTTTGTAGCGCATTCATCACCGTATGCCGATTCATACCATGTAACTCAGCCAGCTTTCGGGCCGAAGGAAGTTTGTCACCGGGTGTGAGTTTACCCTCAGTAATGGCGCAGCGTAAAACATCTGCTAAGCGTTTATGTTTAGCATCTTGAGACTGTGTTTTTGGGCTAATAGAAATCAAAACTGGTCTAATTAAATTATTAAATCTGGTTGTTTTATATCAACCAAAATCAGCGCAATATGCAAGCATTAAAAACACAGAATGAATGGAATATTGATGCTTTCAAAACAAACGCTAGAATCCAATCGCGTTAAGCTCACCCCACTTGAAGCAGCGCATTTACCTGAGTTATTGGCTCGAGGCAAAAAAGCCGAGATCTGGAAATGGGTATTTAACAATTATTGTCGCGATCAAAAAACAATAGAGCAATGGTTTTACGGTTCAGCGCAGTTTGACGAAAGCGAACAACTTGTTGTTGCAATCATCGATAAAGACTCAGGTAAACTGGCTGGTAATAGCCGCTTGTTTAGACTTGATAAACTCAACCTAAGTGCCGAGATCGGCCATACTTTTATTGGTACTGAATTTCAACGCACGCATGTTAATACCCACGCCAAATACCTGTTGCTCAAATATACCTTTGAGGCGATTGGACTAGTACGTGTGCAATTTCAAACGCATGAATTTAACCATAAGTCTCGTAATGCCATCGCACGTCTCGGTGCCCATTTTGAAGGATTGTCGTTAAAAGATAGGCGCCTGCCCGACGGAAGTTACCGTAATACAGCACGATTCGCCATCACCGACGAGATGTGGCCTGAAGTGAAAGCGAGGTTGGAGGAAAAGTTATGAGCTACCCTAGAAACTACTACGTTGAAAGCAATCCAAACATACTCAGCTCTGTGATCACAAAACACCCGCTGGCCACGCTGACGGTGATACAGGAAGGCAAGATAAACACCGTTTTTGTACCGCTAACATTAAGTGATGATCATGCTTATTTTCTCGGACACGCTACAAAAGACAACCCAATTTTCCACGCGGACGGTATTATTCAAGCAGTTTTCCACTGTGAAGATTATTACCTTTCACCTGCGGTTATCCCTGACATTAAGCTCCCCACGTGGTTGTACGCAAATGTGATAGTTGAAGGTGAACTCGCGCTTATTGCTACTGATGATGAAAAATACGCGTCAATGCAAGCGCAAATAACGCATTTTGAGCAGTTTTCAAATAGTGATTGGCAGCTTGATAGCGTGCCTGCCAATCAACGCCAATCACTGTTTAACGCCATTAACTTTTTCAAGGTTAAAATCAATTCGATGCATGGCGCTTTTAAGTTAAGCCAAAACCAGTCGAGTGATATTCGCGCTAAAATCAAAACACATTTACAGCCGCTAAAACCTGCGATGTACAGCTTGCTTGTATAAATATAGTGACAAAAGTTTAATTTTTCGTTACCTTCCTCATGACGCAAGTCTACACGTCACGTTATCTTTCATTAAAGAGGCTTTGGACAAGAGCAAATTATGGAAGGTTTTAGCTACTTATTACAGACTTTATTTTAAGGAGAAAATAATGAAAGTATTACCTATTTTAGCATCACTACTCATCCTCAGTGGTTGCGCAACAATAGATTATTCTAAAATAGAATTAAGCACTGCATCACTGTCCAATCTGGAAGTTGAAGAAATTGGCAACTTACAGCAACGAAAACATGAAATTAAGATTTCTTTCGATTACGCCATTGAGAATTTCAGTCCAGAAAACAAGCTATATATTTGCTCAGTTTTATTTGCCAATATCGATGGGACATCCGTAACTAGCTTCAAAGGTACGAGCCACCCTTGCATTCTTAACGATACGACTGGAAGCGTTTCTATTACTTGGCCTACGCCTGTAGATAAAAGCCTTAATGCACCTAAAATGGTACTTTCTAGGCTGAAATATCCAATCGAGTATTTCGTTACTATCCATCAAAAAACAGGTAAAGACTCAAGCGAATTGATTGGCAAGTCTGAAACGCTAATCAGTAAACTATAAACCTCTAGACTGGGGTCAAAGCGCAACATGTCAATTTTGTACTCCAGCCAACCACTGTTTGCGTCAACGAAAAGCACTGGCTAATGGACTTTGTAATCACACTAAATATCTAGCTCATCTAACATCAAGAGCTGAAACCTCCCCTTGCGAATGCTAAATGTATGAATCTTTAGTACATTCAAGCTCATATTGCATTCATGATTAAGATGCTTCAATGGTAAAATCAGCAAGCAATTTCGATTTCCATGCGTTATTTCAAAAACCTAATAACAAAATTTATTTTGATGATGCAGAAGTGGCCGGGCCTGATGGCTGTGCTGGCTTTTTGTAGCGGTATCGCGAGCTTTATTTTAGTTGAACGGAAAGAGTCGTTTTCACAGATCATCGCTCTGCTTTTACTCACCAGTTGGCTGTGGCTTATTATTGATAACTGGCTTCGCGACCAAGTGGAGCAACGTTTTGGTATTGTGTTGTCACCCAACTTTATGCGCTTTGCCCTACAAATGGTGCAACAGGAAAGTCTATTCTTCGCACTACCTTTTTTCTTGGCTGCCACAACATGGAATCATCCACAGGCTGCATTTACCTGCTTAATTGCACTCTGCGCGTTTATCTCCGTTGTGGACCCGATATATTACAAAAAGCTAGCCCGGCACAATGTGCTGTTTATGGTATTCCATAATTTTGCCTTATTTGTTGTGATTTCAGTTACGCTTCCTATTTTACTTCATCTTACAACCGACCAAAGTATACAAATAGCGCTAGTCACCGCCATTATTCTTACCCTACCGAGTCTTGGCAATGTCATGCCACACGCAAGATGGTGGCGTTTTCCCTTATTGGCTCTGCTACTAAGTGCGCTTAGTACTGGCTTGTGGCAGCTACGTAGCTGGGTTCCCCCTGCGGCCTTACGACTCACCGACATAGCATTGGCTTATGAAGTTGATAGGCAGCAGCGAAAACCGATGAACAGTATCCAACACCTCGATACCCATTCGCTTCACAACCAAGGCTTGTATAGTTGGAGCGCGGTAAAAGCACCTCGGGGACTAAACGAAAAGATCTTTCACGTGTGGGTACACAACAAAAAAGTGGTCGACCGAATTCCGTTAAATATTAGCGGTGGACGTGAAGAAGGCTATCGTGCTTGGAGCCATAAAACCAACTTTCCCGCCGACTCAACAGGTAAATGGGAGGTGCACGTTGTCACCAATTCAGGACAACTGATTGGCCTAACAAAATTTACTGTTTCTCTTTAGGAATAGTTTTCTAATTTGCTTGGTTAGAAATTTAGTAGTTTTGGAAAAACATCTCATTGAAAACCCCCTATAAGCAATCAAGCCCTTCCTGTAATCACTCGTTAATATATACGGGAGTTCATAACCTCGTATCATCACATTTCATATTCTTTTTAACATTTAGGCAAGAAAGAACCCTTCCATGGTCAACGATTAAGGCTAAATAACACGGTCCAACTCTTTACCATACAAGAGATTTTGATCTAGAAAAACACGCTAGCTGTGTAGCATAAGCCCCATCAGTAACCATTAAATATAGACTTGACAGGTTACAAGCCCAAGTTGTAACCTTAAACTTCAAAATTTACTGGTTACAGGTTTATACAATGAACAAAAAAGTTATCTCAGCATCAATAATAGCTGCGGCTATGTCGCCATTAGTAGTAGGGGCAGTGCAAAGCGTTAGTTATGAATATGAACAGGTTGAGAATGTAAGAGTGTTTTATCGCGAAGTTGGAGATAAAAGCGCACCAACTATACTGATGTTGCATGGATTTGCTGCTTCTTCTTATATGTGGCGGGATGTAATGAATGCACTTTCTGGTGATTACCATCTAATTGCATTAGATTTACCTGCATTCGGATATACAAAAGTGCCTGCTGACAATAGTTATCAATATACTTTTGCAAACCTAACCAAAACTGTCGAAAAGTTTATTGAGCAAAAAGGCTTAACAACATTTGCATTAGCTGTTCATGATTATGGGGCACCTGTAGGGTGGCGAATAGCCACAACAAATCCAGAAAAAATCACAGCAATCATCTCTCAAAATGGAAACGCGTATGAAGAAGGCCTCGGAGCTGGGTGGAAGCCTATAAAAAAGTATTGGAAAGATCCATCAAGAGAAAACCGTATAGCCTTGAGTGATTTCCCAACTCCAGAATCAATCAAGTGGCAATACGAAGAGGGAGTAGATGATTTGAGTAAAATATCTCCTGATGGATATACACTCGAAGGCCATCATATAACAAAGGAAGGTATGTCTGATATTCAGCTAGATTTACTGCTAGACTATGCTTCTAATGTCGAGCAATATCCTCAATATCAAGCATACTTCCGAAAACATCAGCCACCAATTCTCGCGGTATGGGGTAAGAATGATCCATTTTTCTTACCTGAAGGAGCTACCGCATGGAAAAAAGATATCCCAAATGCAGAAGTGCATTTTTATGATACAGGGCACTTCGCTTTGGAAACTCATCAATCTGAAATCATTCCTGTTATTAAGCGCTTCTTAAACAAGAACCTCAACAAGTAGATGCTTACAAGTTCGATTAAAAGTTTTTACAACTACTTGATTGGTATTTAAACGAGTAGAGTCTGTATAGCACAGTTATTTAATGTAATTCGGGCGATACACTGTGGGGATACCAATCGGACGCAACCCTTTACTTTATTAACCTACGTGGCAATTGTTTGGTGGCACAAAGTGGACTTTAAGCATTAAGTGGCGGGTCAAGCACTGAGTTCCATTCACTCTAACGAGAAAAATTAAATAGCTAGAGAACTACCAACTCTAGCTACTGCATTTCTGGTATCAGTTTTTAAATATTTCTTAAAGCCCTGTGGCTACATCGAAGTGCCTTGGTTTGTAAATATATGAATAACCTCCCTCAAAGCCAAGGTATCGTTACCTCTTATTACCTCAGAAAGAAGGGGCAATATCTAACACCCAAATCACACCAAATTTATCCTTAACCATGCCATAAAGAGGAGACCAACCTGCAGAGGCTAGCTCATGAATGATATCAGCTCCTTCGCTAAGCTTCTCCCAATATCCTTTAATCTCTGATTCATCATTACCTCGTATAGATACGTAAAAAGGCCGGACTCCTCTATCTAGTGTGATACTAGATGGAACATCATATGCCATAATTTGAAACCCATCTTCACTCGTAACCTGCCCCCATAAAATCTGATCAGCTTCCAACTCCGACTGCACGATATTACCTTGTCTGTAGCTAATAGTGATTAACTCTCCGCCAAAGACTAACTTATAAAACGTCAAAGCCCCTCTAGCTTGGCCTCTAAAATTTAAATGTGTAACGCTAGTAATACTCATAAGGTTATCCTTTGTGTATGAAGTGCTGTGAGTATAACTAACACCGACTGACAGCTAATGGCAGTAACTATAGAGTTGGACACATGAAGTCACAGCATATTTAACTTTACTTCTCAGGCTGAGCTTTAATCACGTCGTTCAACATACTATCTAGTGAGCCAAGAATAAGCTCAGCAAAAAAAGCGACTTCTTATCACCGATAAGGTAGCAATTTGATGGTGACAGTGTTATCTGGTAACCTAAAATAACCTGAACAGTGGTTACATATAAGTCTCCGATATGAATCAACCTTACTTCCTAGCAAACAACTTAGTTTTAGATTTCATTAATAGTGAATATGGTACGTCTGACGAATATCATGATTACCTAAGCGATGATGAGAGTACGGTTGCGTGGCTAAAATCAGCAGGCTGTCTCCCCACAGATTATTCAGAAGTACCTCTAGGTATTAGTGAAAAGGCGAAAAAGTTACGAACGGTATCACGGGAAATGATCGATTCAGCTATTTCTGCTGTAGAGTACGATCCTGTGTTTCTTAACAACTTATTGGATAGAGGAAAACCTGCTGAATATATCGAATGGGATAACACCTCCAATAACTTCAAACGGATTAAACAGAGAAAAAACAATAATATTGAGAGCTTATTGGAGCCCATTGGAAACTCGTTAGCTACTTTACTGTGTAGTGAAGAAATAAGGTCCATTCGACAATGTGAAGCCCATGATTGTACGTTGGTATTTTTAGATAAAACAAAATCGCATCGTCGTCGCTGGTGTAGCATGTCTCTTTGCGGCAACAGAAAAAAAGTTGCAGCATTTCGCTCCAGAAAACAGCAGAGCGATTAAGCCTATGCTGGAGCTAGACCTAAGGAGCCGTGTCATTGCCAAAGGCCATTACTTGGCCACTAAACTAAAGTTGATATATAACTATAAGAGACACAAGCATATTTAGGCTTTGTAGCCTTAAATATGCTTGCACAGCCTCCTTTCAGCTTAGATTGTCGACTCTCTAGCTTTTTTATTTAAGTAATCCCGTTGAGAGCACTTTAAAAGCGGATATGGCTTTTGGTAGTACATCTTTGGGCTCTGAACTTGATGCAACCCAAAGAGCCGCATTTAATGCAGCTCCATTAAGTAGTCGAGACGCAGCTTCAGCATCTACTTGTTTAAGCACATCGTTTTCTATTAGTTGGTTTACTTTTTTCAGTGTCGAGTGAAGACATCCATCCTGGCTAGGCCACTGAGAGGGATCCCCTAAAAATGCTGGACCATCTAACAAGACTATACGCTGAACTTCAGGAATTAAGGCCATTTCAATATAGGCAACTCCCTCCGCTAAAAGTCCCTCCCATGCATCTTCAAATTTTTCACCTGCAGCTCTGGCCTTCAACGCCATTTCTGAATCGATTTGTTCAACTACCGCAGCTAAAAGCCCCTGCTTATCACCAAAATTATGATAGAGCGCTCCTCGAGTTAATCCCACACTAGCAGTAATTGTATCCATCGATGCTGCCGAAAAGCCCTTTTCTGTAAACGCCTGTCGCGCAGCTGCAATTAGTTTAGCTTTATTTTCAGCCATTTTTTCAATGCGTTTTTTCATTTCTTAATCACTTCTAATACAACGACTACTTTAAATTGACATACGATGCGTATGTCAATTAATATCACATACATTCCGTATATGAATCTAATTTTATCGGAATCCAACTAACTTAGATTGTGTTTTCACACTATCTATTCACATTACTTTCTTACAGAGATCATTCCTATGCTACAACGTAAAGCCATATTCCCCGAAGACTCTGAGCGTCATAAGTTATATGACGAACATGGTTACTCTGCTGCTATTCAATCTGGAGACCTGCTATTTGTGTCTGGCCAAGTTGGCAGTCGCCTTGATGGTAGCCCGGAACCTGACTTTAAGAAGCAAGTGGTCCTTGCTTTTAAAAACTTAACCAACGTACTCAAAGCAGCAGGTTGCGAGTTAAATGATATCGTCGATGTTACCACTTTTCACACTGACCCAGAAAATCAATTTGAAGCGATAATGGAAGTGAAAAAGGAGGTATTTCAGACGTTACCCTATCCTAATTGGACGGCAGTCGGTGTCAATTGGTTAGCTGGTTTCGACTTTGAGATCAAAGTCATCGCGAGAATACCCACCAAGGCATGACAAATTTATATCGGTGAAGTCATCGCTTTTAACTAAAGGGTGGTTGGTGAATGCGCAATATGCTAAAAGTTATCATTCTAAATGACAACTCTACACACTAATCAGACCAATATTCGAGCATGAATAAAAATGTCTATTAGACTGCAAGCGCACCTCAGTTCTGTATTCTGAGCCTATCTATGGTACGCTGGCAGCCGCCTTAGTTGCTGATTTTAAACTGCAGTGGACAGAGTGCTATAGTGAAGCACTTCAGGTTGCCTGTTAACAAATGGCATTAGTGCATTCAGAAAAATGTCATGCTCGCCACTAGGTTCAAAGATTTCAACATGATCTTCATAGCTACGCCATTCAACCATTAAACAAATGCAAGAAGGATTTTCGATTTCTTGGCTAATAACGTGAGATAGATAGCCTTCAGCCTTTTCAAGGTAAACTCTAACTTTCGTAAAAGACTCAAAGAATTTGTCTTGCACACTAGGTTCTACTTGAAAACGGGCAATTTCAATAACCATCAATATTCCTTAGCTTATTTGATTGAATTAAGAAATTACATCTATTGCGATTTTACCGCGTAGACCATTTGCTTTTTGCTCCAACCGAGCATGTGCAAGGCCTACCTCTGAAAGCATATATGTTGCGCCAATATGTGGTTTTAGTTGCCCCCTCTCTACCAGACTTGATAACTCATCTAGCTTTCCCCTATTTTGGCGCGTAAAAACAAAATGATAGCAGGCATTTCGTCCCCAAGCCTCTATCAGGTTTTGAGGTATATTGATATCGACAATACTGACGACTCGACCTAGCTGTGCCAAAACTAGTGGGCTCTTAGCAAGCGTATCTCCACCAACCGTATCCAATACGACATTTACACCGTTTCCATCAGTAGCTCGAAGCACAGCTTCAATATAATCACTTTGTTTATAATCAATAATAACATCCGCACCTAAGCTTCTTACAAAGTCAATATTGTGTGAAGACACAGTCGTTATGACTCGTGCCCCAGCAGCCTTTGCAACCTGAATGGCGATATGACCAACTCCTCCTGCTCCACCATGAATTAAGATTGATTCACCCACTTGCAAATTAGCTCGTGTTATAAGCGCCTCCCAGACAGTTCCGCCGACTAAACTGAGTGCCGCGGCTTCTTTATGACTTAAAGAGTATGGTTTAATTCCTACTATTGATTCGTTAGCAACATGGTATTCTGCATAGCTCCCCTGCCCAACGAAAATTTCAGGCGTGTACCACACTTCATCTCCAGGTTTAAAGGTAGTGACGCCATCACCAACGGCTTCAATGACACCTGATATGTCATGCCCAGTAACTGCAGGGAGTGATACATAGTCCTTGTAATCTCCACGCCTTACCTGGAAATCTAAGGGATTGACTGAGGTTGCATGAACCTTTACCAAAACCTGCCCGGCACCTACCGTAGGTTTGGGTAGTATAACTTCGCGAAAATTATCTATACCACCAAATGAATCTAAAACCATTGCTCGCATACTTTGCCTCTCATAATTATAAAATCACACATTCACATATTTATATATCTACATTTATAGATTTGCAGATTCAAAAAAAGAGCTGCAATTACAGCTCTTTACCAAGAATTTCAAGCAACAGCCTAATATTCTCTTCATTTCTCTTATAGTAAGTCCATCCACCCATTCGCTTGGAAGTAACAAGCCCCGCTCGTTGTAATGACGCCAAATACGTTGACGTCGTTGATTGGCTTAAGCCAACCCCCTCCTGAATACTACTAACACAAACCCCATCAACATTGACATCACCTTCATCCTGCGGCGGAAAGTGCTTTTCCGGCTCTCTAAGATTTTGGAGTATTGATAGCCTAGTCTGGTTACTTAACGCTTTAATTGCTTCTAATACATTCATGTGTACACTATACCTAGATATCTAAAAATATCAATATTCAACTATTGCTTAATTTTACTTGTCTCATCTTCCTGTCAGAATATATATTTTTGGTTTTCCGTCAAGGCAACGAAGTTAAGCTTTAAAGAAAATATTGCAATACCTTGATAATTAAATCAAAAGTCAATAGAAGCAGAAACTACTTTTCTACAGAAAGAGACTGAAAAGTAGTATTCTGAGCAGCGAGAAAGTAAGCTAAGGCTTTAATTTAACTCAAGGAAGTCTATGACTGATTTTTCCATTTTACCGGACGAAAACTCAAAGCGATTTGTTGCTGTGCTCAATAAAAAAGTTGAACTTGGTCGGCTTTTTAATGCGCTTGGCCATATGACCGCTGGGCTCATTGACCAAATTGGTAATACTGATGAGCTCTGCTTTTTACCGTATCAAGACAAAGATGGTGGTATTCACCCTTCGATTTCGCACTACCCATTTATTGTGCTTAAAGCAGATAACAGTAATAAAATCAGAAAAGTGCGAGCAGAGCTTGTGGCTCGTAACATCCCTTTTACCGACTTTACAGATACCATGATTGTTGGCACATCCGAACAGCAAGTAAGTGCAACCGCTGAAACATCAGAACAAGACTTAGAGTACTTTGGCATTTGCATGTTTGGCGATAGCGCGGAGCTTAAAGAATTTACTGGGAAATTCAGCTTGTTTAATTAGCTAAAATTCGGATAAGAAACAGCTAACCATTTGTTTTTAAAGTGACGTTAAATTATTCCCTTATCTAGCCAGAGTGTTTATTTAGGCGCACTAGGTTATTCAAAGTATCACCGCTTATTGGTCGTGTTGGCGACGGCGAACTTAATAAAAGCAACAAGATCGCTGTGTGAAACAGCTCCTACTGCGTAGCGTAAATACGCGTGTAGGTGGCGGTTTACCCACCGAGCGGTTTATGCTTTTCAACGAATTTTTGATGAAAAAAACCTCAGCTCTCGCCAGCCAAAAATTCAATATAAAAACAACCAGAACGCTGTGTAAAACAGCGCCTACTCGGTAGTGAAGTCATGCTTGTAGGAGGCGATTCACTCGCCGAGCAGTTTATGTTTTTCAACGAATTTTCGGTGAAGACCCCCTCCCTTCTCACCAGCCAAAAATCCAATATAAAAACAACCAGATCGCTGTGTAAAGCAGCTCCTACCTAAAGATGAAACCGAGCAAAAAGCCGATACTGGCTTTTTGCTCTTCACATTTAGCACTGTTAAATAATTGTCTTACGGGTTCTTAGGCGATTAAAGTTAACGTAAACCTCTTTACCACAGTCTAATTTAACTGTGAAACCCGAATACTCCTCTTTGATTTCAATGAGTTTTTCATAATTCTCTTGGAAGTAGGTCTTCGTCGGGATGGATGCGTCTTTAAAGCTGATAAACGCGCCGTATGCCCCTTCAATGGTGGTGTCGCGGCTAACGTCAATCCAATCAAGCGCACGGTTTACATAGCGGTATACTGGATTTGCTTGACCGAGGCGTTTGCTGTCGTAACTGCCGTCGTATTTTAACTCGGTATTCCACCAAGTTTGGTATTGAATGGTGTACTGCGCTGTAGTATACGGGAAGGCAACACGGTCTTTAGCCTCTTCTCGGGTGTCTTCAGCATAAAACTTACCCGCTATCGCACCTAAAGTGACATAACTAAATAGTCCAAGTGGGGCATTTTGTGCAAACAGTAAAGGCGATGTGAGTGAACGCAATAGCTCCAACTTGCCTTGTTCGGTAAGGCCAGACTCACGCACTAGCTTTGAGGTGATCTTGTGTGGCGCTGGGGCATCAAAATCTGGTGTAAATGGTTCACCATCAAGGCTTGCAGCTAGCGTTCCTTTTAACCCCAGTTTTTTGAGATTAGCCAAGGAGTTTCGTGACCAGTCAGACATCAATGCTTCGCTATAATTTTGCTTGGTGTCCGTACCCGTCACCTGCACTTTGGCTGTAGGGAAATACTGTTTAGCAAACTGAGTCAAAGCCGCTTCAGAGCCTTGCCAATAACCATACATAGTACTTGGATGCTTTAAGGTTTTTTCGTAACCAGGTGACTTTTCACATTCGCTAATATCCGGGATCGCGTTGATTTTTAGATTAGTACCAACTAATTGCTCAGTATTTGAGTCGTTAATTGCATTTTCCCACTGGCCAAGCAGTTGCCAGGTGGATAAGTCTGTAGAACCACAAGCCTCATTATTCCAGTTAATTTCAAAGCGATGGATTTCGTCAGGTAGCTCAAAAGCTTTGACTCTAAACTCTGTCACAATCCCATAACTTAACGCCCCGCCTCCGCGCAGTGCCCATAAAATCTCCTTATTTTCGGTTTCAGAGACTTCAACTCTTGAGCCATCTTGCAAAATAACAGTTGCACCAACGAGTGACTCACAGCACATCCCTTTTGCTCGCGTCCACGGGCCCCAACCACCGCCTTGAATATACCCAGCTAACCCAACCGTGGCGCAAGTGCCGTGCGGAATAGTTAACGGCGGAATATCCTTGTAACCAGATTCAGCAAGCTTTGGTACTAATTGATAGAACCGATAGCCCGAGCCAATATGTGCGATATAGTCATCGCCTTCTTTCTCAATGGAGAAGTCTTTTAAACCGCTTAAATCCAGTAGCACCACATCAGTGCCGCTGCACTCCCCTTCGTGATCATGACCGCCAGAGCGCACTCGAATGGGTAAGTTATAGGCTATCGCTTCTTGATAGGCGCGCATCACATCATCGGTGTTATTACACATCACAATCACCGAGGGCGAAAACTGAAATCGTGTGTTAAATATAAGCGCTTTAGCTTGATATTCTCTAAAGCGCTCCATCGAAGTATCACCCGTTGGCAATAACGTAAGTAACTGCTTTTCGGAAAAACCATGTTTGCTTTCTAACGCGAGTACAAATCCTTGTGTCGCGCGCCAATAGCGGTCGATACGCTTTTGTGCTTCTTCTAACTGAGAATCAGGGATTGGTTTATTGGATTGTTTAGGCATTGTTGTTTCCTTGCGCTGTGCTATTTCCACATGGACAGTCGTCCACTTTGTTACCCGTAATGGCTTCGGCGAGATCTTGTATCGCTGGTGCGAGATCTTTTTTATCAATATTGACTTTAATGAGGTACGGCTTACATGGGTTTTCATGAAGCGTAGCAAAAACACCATTTAGATCCGCGACGGTCTCTACATTCAAATATTCTACAAAATATGCATTCGCTAATGATTTATAGTCCCAACGATGCAGATCATCAAATGGTGCAAATGCCCCCGCAGGAGTAAACGCACAGATATCAACAAACGACTGCTCAATTGCATACACTTGGTTACTCATTACAAACACTGCAGTATTGAGTTTGTTATGACTAATGCTAGACAGTGTTTGGCACATCATCATAAACCCACCGTCGCCGGCAACCACAACACTACGTCGATTATCAGCCAAGGCTGTGCCAAGTGAGCAACCGGTTTCATGACCTAACGACCCCCAAGCTGCATCACTAATAAAGCGACTTTCTTCAATACCAGTTAAACGCGCCGCCATATAAAGCGAAGAGCTTTCACCTAAAATAAGGTTGAAGTCACGCACCTTTTGGCATTGGGCTAGCTGCTTTTGGTATGTGCAAAAGAAGTTTTCGTAGCTGATGGCATCGCAATCATGTACGGAACTATTCAAATAGGGATTTTCCGGCAACGAGCAATGCGCACGATGCTGCATCGGATAATGCTCAATATACACCGTTAAATCATCAATAAACTGTGCTAAATCGATACCACTAAAGCGCTCGCAGTTACCAATTCTTGCTTCACCCATATTCACGCGGATCAATTCGTTACCTTGCGTTTTTAACATGGTCAGGTAATCGTCGGTGAATATCGCTCCCAACGCTAAAATGCAATCTCGTTTGCTAACAAAATCAAACGTTTCAGGCCATGATGCTTCACCCGCATAGGTGCCAACAAACAACTCCTTCCCAAGCCCTTGCACCTCACTTAATACTGATTTGGCTAGCGTGGTCGTGGTATACGGAATATTGAGATTACAGAGTAAGTTCTCGACTTCCCTTTGTATGCCGAGCCGCGTAATCTCAATGCCTAACAATACCAGAGGTTTCTCAGCCTCTTTGAGTCGGTTGATTACTTTATCGAGTAAACTTGCCATCATCGCGGGATTAGAAGCCGGTCTTGGGATCACTAAATGGCCATCTGGTTTATCACACGCTGCGCCCCACACGTTTTGCCATGCCTCTAGATAAATAGGCCGCTTTTCACTCATGGCAAGGCGTAACGCATTATCAATAATCTCCGGAGCAGAAGCAGGATCCGAAAGAATTTCACTGGCAACAGTGACATTTTCAAACACCTTTTTATCTGCGCTATAGTCGCCGGTAGAGTGATGAAATAACACGCCTGTTTCTTCAATATCGACACGGTTTTCAGCCGATGGGCTTGCCGATATAACGACAACCGGATTACGCTCGACATAAGCGCCGGCGATGGCGTTTAATACACTGAACGTGCCAACGCCGTATTGCACAGACACCGCGCCAATACCTCGGTATCTTGCATATCCATCCGCCGCGTAGCCTGCACCCAGTTCGGTTACATCGCCTACTGCGTCAATACCAGGAAAGTTGTCCAGTGCGGTCATAAATTCTTGCACATAGTCACCAGGCACTTGAAACACCTTATCAAGGCCCAACTGCTTTAACCGCCACAGTAAATGGTCAGCAACCGTAAAATTAGCGGTACTCATGATTAATACCTCGATAGGCGAATTCAGTGACTTCGTCCAGGGTGTCTGAACTGGCATTTGGCTGCTGCGCTGAATGCTGACACGAGCAGCCACCTTTACGGCAATCTACTGGTAAGTAGTTGTGGTGTGACTCAAGCCACTGTTCATACTGTGCTTTGTCTTTAGATAACCACTTCGGTGTTGGTAAAGCAAAGAACTCAGCCAATGTTGATTCAGCCGTATTTAACGCTCCTTCAACCCAGCCTTGTTCATAGGAGTACGCTTCGCCAACAATATAGATTTCTTCACTCGCGACAGGGTGGCGCATTCTGCACATGATCTCATCGAGACGATAATTGGCTTTCCACTCATGCCAGCCACCGCCATAAGGGTCATCCCCCCACTCTTGGTAGATTGCAGAATAGGGCATTGGGAGCGCTTTTTGATTATGTAACGCTTGAATTTGGCGATGTGCCGCTTCAACCATCCCGGTGGTAATTTGATACTGGTTTTTAGGTACTATCTCGTTTTCGGTATAGCCTTGTGCCCCATAGGCTGGCATAAAGCCTGGGTAATGCTCGCCCTTTTCTAAACCTTTCCAGTAAGGGATAGTGCCAATATCATTGTAAGAAGCCATTAGCAGCGAGTTGGTATTAGGCTCACCATAGGTATGCTCTACTTTACATACCTGTTCGCCTTTTTCGTTGGTCTCGTATTCAAGGCATTCTTTTTGATCGCATTCCGTGCCCATGTAATAAGTTTGACGGATTGGTAAGTCAGTGACAGAGCGACCAGCAACAAGCCCCAAACTGCGCCACCAAGGTTGCTCGTAAGCCATAAACATCTTAATCGCTTTTTGGATAAGTACTGATGGAATGTTTTCTTTCAACCAAGGGTCGTCAAAGAACGGCGATTCAATCAGCTCAAGCGAGCGCCTTGGCATAGCCAAAATAAGCCGCTTCACTTTGATGCTATATGCTGGAGCATCTTTATCGACCACTTTTCCACCGCCATTCACTTGTGTTGGTTGAAAAGTGAGTTCATAACGATACTCGCCACAATCATGCAGCTCAATTTTTGCAAGTCGATGCAACATATTAACGCGCTTACAGCGATCCAGGCAGCCCGGTGCCGCTGCAAACTCTTCACATAGCTTCAGCGGTAACGCCTGAAAACCATCTTTGAGTGTTTTAAATACCGTATCATCACTATATTCAGTGGCAGGCAGCTGAGTAACCGCGCTGGCATTCGCCACATTAGCATCGTAGCCACCCGCTTCTTTCATAAAAAGATATGCTTCGTTACTCAACACATGCTCAAGCAAGTTCCAAAAGCCAAAGCGCCAGATTTCCTTGCCAAACACTTTGACTTTCATCTGCTCTGCAAGAGACATATCGGCAAATCCCGGGCAGATGAGGTTCATGACTTTAACTTGAAGATCTTCCGGTCCATAGCCTCGCTCTGTTTCTTCAAGCTTGTATGGGATTTTATCTGGACACTCGGCGAAATCACGATATCTAAAATATTGTCCGCGCAGGTAAAAGAGGTTGTTTTCACTGCCTGCTTCAGGAGGGCTTTCTGCATTTGAGGGGTATAACGGCAGCTTTGAGCCCATTGGGAAGTCTTTGGTTTGGAGTTTTAGCTCATCCACCAGCGTACTCACCATCACATGATCGTCAGGAATAAAGCGCATTCCACCAAGCTCAGCCACAACGTTGGGCAACCCCGGAAGCGTGCGACTGTACAAACGACCACCGATACGATCGCTATATTCAAATAAGCCTATGCGATGTGTATCACCAAGTTCTTGCTGAAGACGCCATGCACTATATACACCCGATACACCGCCACCCACAATGGCAATATCTAGTTCTTTATTCATTTTAATATGCTCCTTTAAGCTATTACTTTAAAAGCATATTTAAGGGTCGTGATTTTATCTATTACACCGAGTTACAAGAGATTACAGAGACATTACAGCAACTGCAAAAACCACTTTTCCCTAAACAAGCATAGATATGTAACCCAATGTTTTTAGCCAAAATGCTTAGCTAATCGCATTTATTTTGATTAACGCAAATGCCGTGCAAACGGCAATGACTCAACTCGGTGAAGAAATCGGCATAGTCCTACTGATTTCTTATTCCGCCTAAAAGATGTTTATTAATCAAACAAGTCACTTAGCATAATCTTGGTTTTCTTTTTCACCAATTGGCGCTGACTCGATTAAAACAATTGAAATGAAAGTTTCACAAAAAAACTTCTAAAAAACTCAATTTTTACGCAAACAAACATTGACCTTACCACCGTGGCAATCTTTACAGTTATTTAACTTGGCAGATTCATCCTTAAGGTGAAGTTGACTTTTTATTAACCTCACTTTGTTAGTAGGGCATGGAAATTAATTACTTCGTGCGTTACCGCTTTGGCACATGCTTGTCGGTAAACAAACTAATTAGGCCGTTACTCAAAGGTATTAAACACCTTTAACACAACTACAGATAGAGACTAACGAAATGAAATTAAAAGAAAAAATGGTTGGAAAAGTAGAGCAAAAACTCCTAGAGATGATCCGTATGGATGTCGCTGAACACTACCCTACTGTCTCCGCCTTTTATCTAGAAGGTGGGCATTTTGATCCGCGTTATTCCGCTACTGAATTCTCAATCGATTCAATGGTAAAGGTGTTAAATGTCGCGAACAACGCGATTTTAGAGCACAAGAAAAAACTTAAAGTGGTGCTTGGCGTGTTGATAGACGATCTGGGCTTACAGTGTGGTAGTGAATCTTGTGATATTTCTGCATCCCCAGCAATGACCACCGACAGTCAAGGACTTGCGCCATTACCTGACGAGCTAGAAGCCGTATTAAGTGATTACAGCATTGTAAAACGCGACCGCTTAGTGCTTCAGGGTGAGCGCAATTGTAAAAACCGTGGGATCCAATCTTTACGTAAAATCATCTCGCAAGATTTAGCAAGTTTCCCGCAATTGTCACTCGCAACGAGCAACGGTGTAACTAAAATTCTCTTCGAAAACAGTAAGGGAGTAGACATCGTTTTAGCTGAATCAAAAGATAAGGATATATGGACTGCAAAATGCCCGCTCATCATGGCGCAGCACTATAAAGACACTTACCAAAAAGCACTGAAAATGAATCCTCAAGCTGGGGTATTCCACATTATGGACTTCTCTGAAATGGATGACTTTCACAAAGTCGTAAACGGTACTGAAGTAGCGTTAGGACTTTTCCTACAAGATGAAAGCCTTGGCGACAATATTGTTAAGATCTCCAATATTTTCTTGTCTGACTTTGATATGGAAGATTATTCCATTAACACCCAAACCAGCACCCTAGCCGAAGCTTGCGAAGCGTAACGCACGCATTTATCCGCTTCAATTTGACTGTTGCCCCAATTTTATACGGAGATTTTTTATGTCACTCATTACAGCACTAGAGAGTAAGTCCACTACTGAAGCGTCGCTACGCTTTCCTATCTATTTAGATCATAACGCCACAACACCGTGCGACGAAGCTGTGTTACAAGCCATGTTACCTTACTTTTGCAACGACTTTGGTAATGCTGCAAGCATGTATGGTTTACATGGCTGGAACGCCCATAAAGCGGTCGAACAAGCGCGTGAAAAAATTGCAGATGCCCTTGGCGCACAACCTGAAAATTTTATCTTTACTTCTGGCGCGACTGAAAGCAACAACTTAGGTATCCGCGGCGTGTTTCGTGCTTGTAATCACAAAGGCAAGCACATTATTACTTCGTCGATTGAGCACCCGGCAACGCTTGCAACACTTAGAGATTTAGAACAGGAAGGCGCTCGCGTTTCTTATCTTGAGCCGTTACCAGATGGCAGCTTTGATATCGACGCAATGAAGGCCGCAATCACGCCTGAAACGATTTTAATCACCGTGATGTACGCAAATAACGAAATCGGCACTATTAATCCAATTGACGACATTGCCGTTATTGCACAGCAACATAGCATTCTATTTATGTCTGACGCCACACAAGCGCTAGGCAAGGTCGATATCAATCTTACCACTTGCCCTATTGATATTTTAACTTGCTCGGCACACAAAATTTATGGCCCTAAAGGGGTTGGCGGCCTGTATTTAAGACATCAGCATGGCAGTAGAGTGGTTGATATTAGACCGCAGATCACCGGTGGTGGAAGCGAGCAAGGGCTACGCGGTGGCACGTTAAATGTACCTGGCATTGTTGGTTTTGCCAAGGCAGTGGAACTTGCACAGCGAGAATTAAGAAATGGCGCAATTGACAAAGTTGAACAGCTAAGGGACAAGTTAGAAGATGGTTTATTGGAGCTACAACAGGTGCAAGTCAATGGCATAAGCGAAGAAAGACTCCCGCATGTTTGTAACGTCTCTTTTCATGACACCGACGGTAAAAAAATGCTGAGCTTATTAAAGAAAAGCATTTCGGTCAGTACTGGCTCAGCTTGTTCGTCAAGCAACCTATCGCCAAGCCACGTATTAACCGCACTTGGGCTATCGGATGAACTGGCACAGGCAACCATACGCTTTAGCCTAGGCAGGCATACTACAGAAGCCGAAATTGACTTCGCACTCAACAAGGTTAGAGAAGTCGCGGCGCTAACTTTACTCGTTTAAATATTACTAAATTATTCCAGAACAAATACTTAAGGAGAAAAATATAACAATGGAAAACTTATCGAATTTAGCCAATGCACTTGATTACTCAGACATTATTCACCTTGAGTTTTACGTGCAGGAGCAGCTTGCAAAGGGGAAAGAAATTTGTGATTTGATCATTGGAGATTTTGACACGCAACAATTTCCGATGCCCAACTACCTTACCGCACAGATCCAGCAAGCTTACGAGAACAAGCATAACGATTACCCCCCGCTTGAGGGGGTGTTATCACTTCGCGATGAAGTAGCAAAACAAACTAAAAAGCGCTTTAACGTCAGCTACAACCCAGACACAGAGATGCTGATCTCTGGCGGTGCAAGACCTTTGCTGTATTCTGCAATGCTCGCTACAGTGAGCGCAGATGACAAGGTGATCTACCCTGTTCCTTCTTGGAATAACATGTTTTACACCACCATGTGTGGTGGCAAGCACGTGCCAATTGAAACCAGCGAAGCAAATCAATTTTTACCTACAGCGGAACAGCTCCAAGCGCATATATCTGATGCGCGCCTTATCACCTTATGCTCACCACAAAATCCTAATGGCTCCATGTTTTCAAAGCAACAGCTCAGTGAAATCTGCGACATGGTTGTCGCAGAAAACGCGCGCCGCAGAGCGATAAACGCCAAACCACTCTATGTTATCTACGACCAAGTGTACTGGATGCTGACAATGCAAGAGGTTGAGCATTATCATCCGGCGTCGCTTTGCCCAGATATCAAGCCTTACTTAATAGTGGTTGATGCCGGCACCAAAGCTTTTGCCGCAACAGGTATTCGAGTTGGGTGGGCGACAGGCCCACACGAAGTGATAGCAAAAATGCAGGTGTTCCAAGAACATATAGGTGCAATGGCCCCGACGGCAGAGCAACTTGCCACTGCGGTGTTATTTCAAAATGAAGCCTACCTACAAAGTTATTTAGCCGGCTTTAAAGAAAAAATATTAGCCTCAATGGCGGTACTGCATCAGGGTGTTCAGGATATGAAAAGCGCAGGCATGGCAATCGATTCATTTATACCAAATGCCGGCATTTATATGACCTTGAAGATCGACGCCATCAATATGGAAACACCCGACGGAAACATACTCGAAAATGCAGTTCAAGTTAGTCGTTATTTAATTGATAGCGCAGGGTTAGCACTTGTGCCATTCGCCAGCTTTGGCTGTCGCTCTAAAGCGTCACAGCTTTGGTATCGCGCTGCCGTTTGCACTATTTCACCGAGTGAAATTGAAGCGGCGCTGCCAAGATTACAAAGTGCACTGCTCGCACTTACCCAGTCAAGACTATTACTTGAGGCTTAGCGCTATTCTGGACAACAAAAAAGCCAGTCTTCATTATTGAAGACTGGCTTTTTAACGTTTGCCTATTCTAACCTTCGGCTACTTTAGGCTATTTTGGCAAAGCCCATCTAAAATTGGACAGTTTGCATTTTCGTCACCACTACAGTTGTCCGACAGCTGTTTCAAGGTCTCACGCATTTGCTGAAGTTCATTGATTTTATGCTCAATCTCATTCAAATGATGCTGCGCTATCGATTTGACTTCACGGCTAGTACGGTCTGGGTTTTGTAACAAATCGAGTAAAGACTGGATCTGCGCAATAGGAAACCCCAGTTTTCGTGCTTGCTTTATCACACCTAGTAATTGTAATTGTTGCGAGTCGTACAGCCGGTAACCCGCTTCACTTCTTTTGCTGCACTTTAGTAGCCCGCTTGCCTCATAATGGCGGATCATTTTTGCAGAGAGTCCTGTACGCTGCGCGGCTTCACCGATTGTGATCAGTTTTTCCATGACGTTTACTCCTTTGGTTGCCAACGTTGCAATAACAACGCATTGCTAATGACTAGTAAACTACTGGCCGCCATCGCCGCACCTGCAAAAATAGGGTTAAGGTAACCCAGTGCTGCCAATGGAATGCCAATGGCATTAAAGATAAATGCCCAAAATAGATTTTGCTTGATTTTGCGATAGGTTAATTTTGCCATCGCTAAAGCAGATGCCACTAAGCTTGGCTCGCCACGCATCAGCGTCATTGCCGACGCGCTTACCGCCACTTCCGTACCGGTTGCCATTGCGATACCCAGATCAGCCTGTGCCAGCGCTGGGGCGTCATTGATCCCGTCGCCGACCATTACCACACAGTAACCTTGCTGTTGGGCATTAGCAATATACTCAGCTTTGTGCTCTGGCAGTACTTGCGCTTTATAATCGTCCAGCTCCAGCAATTTAGCATTGTACTGTGCACTACTTTGGCTGTCTCCGGTCAACATTGCAACTTTAATTCCTTGCTGCTTAAGCTGTTTGACCGCTGTATAGGCATGAGCTTTAAGCTCGTCAGTGAAGTAGAATAGTGCCAAAAACTCGCAACTCAGTTCACTATGTTGGCTCACTAACCAAGATAAAGAAGCGCCCGGTATTTCTTCTGGTAGCGCAGGCAAAGTTAAGCCTAACTCTTGCATCCAAAAACCGCTCCCCAAATAGACTGTTTTATCTTGGTATTGTGCTTTAACACCTCTACCCGCCACCACTTTAAAGTCGCTTACAGGAAGTAATGACAATTGCTTTTCTTGTGCCTTATTGACCACAGCCTTGGCAAGCGGGTGTTCGCTGTATTGCTGTAACGATGCCGCTAGCTGTAACACGTCGTTTTGATGATACGTAAAAGTGTGCATATTGCTAAGTTCAGGTTTGCCCACCGTAAGCGTGCCCGTTTTGTCAAAAATCACCATATCGATGGCAGTTGCTTGCTCCAGTGCACCAGCATCCTTTACTAAGATCCCATAACGCGCGGCAGTGCCTGTACCTGCCATAATCGCGGCAGGTGTTGCTAAACCAAGCGCACACGGGCAAGCAATAACAAGAACGGCCACTGCATTCAGAATACCTGTTGGCCAATCTCCAGTACTTAGCCCCCATGCAAAAAATGTAATGAGCGCTATTACCAATACAGCAGGTACAAATACCGCACTCACTTTATCCACCAACGCTTGCACTGGTGCTTTCGCGCCTTGTGCTTGCTCTACCAAGCGAATAATTTTGGCTAGGGTCGATTCCGCGCCAACACTGGTTGCATCCACTTCAAGCACGCCATCAAGATTCACCGAACCACCAGTAACTTTATCTGTTTGTGCTTTATAAACAGGGACACTTTCACCGCTGATAAGCGCTTCGTCTACCTGTGAGTGGCCTTCAACTACAACGCCGTCAACCGGTATACGCTCACCAGGTTTGATCAATAGTCGTTCGCCGCTTTTTACTGCCCCTGCAGGGACTTCTTGCCAGCTATTATCACGCCAGACCATAGCCGTTGTTGGCCTTAAGCTTTCAAGCGCTCTAAGGGCGCTGGTTGTACGCCGCTTGGCTCTGTGTTCAAGGTACTTACCCAGCAGTACCAAACTCAACACGGCACTGCTGCTTTCGAAGTATAAATGCGGAGCGCCATGCTCACCGCTGAATGTCCACCATAAATACACTGAAAGGCCATACGCTGCACTGGTGCCGATAGCCACCAGCAAATCCATATTCCCCGTCCCTGCTTTTATCGCTCCCCATCCGGCACGATAAAAACGCGCTCCAAAATAAAACTGAACAGGTGTTGCCAGTGCCCATTGCATCCATGCCGGAAGCATCCAGTTTTGGTTAAACAGCATGACAAACATGGGTAACACCATAGGTAGAGTGAGTGTCAGTGACGCCACTGCTGGGAACCAATCAGCGCGATAAAAGGGAGTTGCTGCCACTTGTTCGTTTGACTCATCCGAGCCTGCTTGTGGCTGCACCACGGTGTAACCGGCGTCGTTAAGCTTGGCTTCTATTTCAGCGAACGGTAACTCTGCCACTAAAGTTAAGGTTAGCTTTTCAGTCGCTAAATTGACCTCAGCTTTAATTACCTGCGGTAATGCTTGCGCCGCCTTTTCCACTCGGCTCACACAAGACGCACAAGTCATGCCTTTAACTTGATATTGCACTTCACTGGTATTGACCTTGTAGCCGGCATCTTTTACCGCACTCACCAACGCTGATACTTCCGCACTGCCCTCTACCGACACTGCTTCCATTGCTAAATTAACACTAGCACTGACAACGCCAGACACTTTCTCTAAGGCTTTCTCAACTCGGCCAACGCATGAGGCGCATGTCATGCCTGATACATTAAATTTTATTACCTTGTCCATTTCTATCTCCGCAAACGCGTTAATTCTCATTGTTGGACACTAACCCTTACCCTCATGGTAAGGTCAAACAAAATTGTTCATTCATCTAACAGAAGCTTATTGTTAAATAGTAGTTGACCTTACCATCAAGGGAAGCTTCACAGTGCAAGCTCTTTAATCCACAAAGGAAATAATGATGTTAAGACTAAGAGTAGAAAAAATGGTCTGCGGTCACTGCGTAAAAGCAATCACAGAAGCAATGCAAGCGGCTGATAGCCAAGCGCAAGTGAATGTCCGCCTCGATGATAAAATCGTTGAAATTTCAAGCACCAAAGGAGAAGACGACGTTATCGCTATTATTCGTAATGCAGGCTATAGCGCAGAACTCATCAACGAAAGCTTTGCCTAGCTCCCAGAAGTTATCAATCCAAGTCGACCCAAACCACTTTGCATTGGTAAAGTGGTTTGGCTTTAGTAGTAAGCAAAAAATAGCCTCTATACTAAAAAGAAACCTCGTGCTCAGCCATCACGACTCTGTCTCTACCCTGTTGTTTAGCTCGGTATAAACATTCGTCTGCGACTTTAAACGCGGCGTCGCTACCATTAAGACTTTCAATTATTAATTCTTCACTCACTCCGAATGAGGCTGTTACATAAAGCGTATTATCACCTATCTTAAATGGCTCACATCGTAGTGATTCAGCCATACCTTCAACAAACTCTTTAAAATTACCTCGCGATTTTAGCACCATGAGAAACTCTTCTCCGCCCCACCTTACAAACAGTTCCTGCGATTGGATAAACCGACTCAGGCGCATTGCTGCTATAGAGAGAACCACATCACCTTTATCATGCCCGTAACTATCATTAATTTGCTTGAAGTGATCAAGATCTATGATAACTAAACGATATGTAGCACTATCGTCCAATATACTTGGAGATTTTATTTCCTTTTGATATAGATGACGGTTGGCCGCACCGGTTAGCGGATCACTATAGCTTAGGTCATATAAGAGGCGGTTATCATTGCTCATACGTTTTGCTTTATAGCCGAGCCAAACTAGGATTATGGCTGCAATCGATAACCACAGCACTAAGAGTCTTAACCGCTGTTTATCAATCATTTGCTTAAGCTCCGAAAGCTTATTTTTTGCTATTAATAGATCTCTCTCTTGGGCAATTTGCTGGATCTCAAAAGCGTTGTTTAATGCGGCCAGCTCCCCAATCAACATTGATTTCTCTTGCGCATGCACCGTTTTTAACTCGGCGAGCGCGGCTTTAGATTGCCCAAGGCTTTCAAGAACTAATGAGAGAAAAAGTTGACTCTTAATCAGCCACCTCTGATGATTCAGTTTTGTAAACACTTCAATTGCATTATTTGTTAGGGAGTATGCCTCTTCCAACATATTGTTTTTAAAATAGGCTTGCCCTTGAACTAAAGCGCAAATCGCGTGCTGCTTTGGAAATTGACTCTCCAACATCAAATTCAGACACCCTTCTGCTTTATCGATAGCTTGCTCTATAGAATCTTCAGCCAGCAGTAGCCTTGCCTCATTTTTTAACAATACTGCTTTGTAGAAGTCACTCGTTTTCGGATTAACTAATCGCTGCGCCTGCTCAAGCTTATCTCGTGCTTTATCAATGTGACCTAAGTGAACGTGCGCAAAAGACTGGTTTAGTATAATGAGTAACATATAGTCAGGTTTATGCTCTGCAAAGTCTTCATACTGTTGTTCTGCTCGATTTAAATACACTAAGGCATTTTGCCATTGCTCTAGGTGAACATAAAGAAGCCCTAAGTTATTATTAAATAGCGCATTAAATTGGCTCTTGGGATATTTTTCAGCAAGTTTAATACCTTTTAAAAAGTATCGCAGTGCATTCGTTAACGAGTTCGTCGAGTTATATGCGACTCCAGCCGTATTGTAAATTTCTAACAGCAAGAATTCAGCGTTATCTTTTTCCGCAAGTTCAACACTTTGCTCGATCATTGTTAGTGCTTGCTGCAAGTTCCCGACCTGAATAGCTTGTTTAGCTTGTTCTTGTATGAGCCATGCGCTGAGCCAATGTAACTGGTTTTTATCCGCAAGCATTTGGAGGCTTTGCTGTGTATCCGATAACTTAACTTCGTCTTGAACAATCTGCGCAGCTCTCCGTTGGATCCACAAAATATAGACATGTTCAATTGTTTCTATCGTCTTACGCTGACGTCGCCACTGCTCAAGTTGAGCAAGTGCGGCGGATGGTTCTTTTTTTGTTAGTGCATAAATAGCTAGCAGCGGATGTTGTTGCTGTATTAGATTTAATTGAACTTCAGGAGATTGTTGATTTTCATCCGTCGCGTCAGAATTTTTATGAAACTGATGAAACCAAAAAGTATCTAGCGTTGCCAATGTGAGTAACAAAAGAAATAAAAGCAACAGTGCTAGAGGTACTTTTCTGTACATGTTTTACAAGCAATAGGGGGAAATTGCTTAAATTATACAATAATGTTCCGAGCTTGCCACACCATACCTCTACTGATGTAATAAGCTTACAGATACCACCACATAATAACCATTAAACACAGAAGGCATTGAGTGGATTATTCGTTCAAACTGGAGATCAAAAATTAATAATGCCCGGATACAGCTTACGTTAATAAATGCTCACAATAATGCCCACTTTGACAAAGCGCAGACAATGCGGAAAATTACGCCGTTTGTATTAGATAAAATCAATACAACTGCGACTAAAGGAATAATTTAAGGACAACTCAATGAGCTTTATCGGCGCCGGTGCAGGCAACGAAGCCCAGAGCATGCAATACAATGTTGACGCGCAAACTGCCAAATTACGAACCTCAGGTTCTGCTTCTTGGCGGCACAACAATCCAGCCTTACTGCCATTAAATATCAGTGCAAAGCGAAATCAAGCGCTTGGACAAGCCTATCGTATTGCGATATTTCCCGACCGTGCTGCGGGAGAGCAAGCCTTTTTAGAAGAGATCGAAAGAGCTAAATACGGCGATTTTACCTTAGGCCAAATGGTCAATGCGTTTATTCCTGACTACATCATCGACCCACCACAGTGGGATGAACAAAACCAAACGGCTGTTCTACCGCATATTGAGCCAATAACGGGGATGGATGTGAATCTGCCAATTAGCGACCCACAAGCATTCTTAGACTTGGTAACCCTTAAGCTGGGTTGGCAAGTAGGAACTGAGAGTGATGTTGCCAGAGATTTTGAAGCCGAAGCCAGACAAGCGTCTATCGTGTCAAACGCGAACGTTCTCATTAACGGCAGAACCGCTGTGCATAGTGGCAGCGGCGGAGTGTTAAGCACAGTAGACGTTTGTTTGACTAAGATAGGCAAAGTGGTTGTGCCTATTCCTTATGGCAACATCGCCCGCTCATCAGACGCTGCAAGCGTTGCCAGCTCAGTAAAAATTCAAGGTAACGGTGCGGCCAATATCAAATCTAACTTTTCAAAAAGTACGGGAGATCAACCTGGTAATAAAAAAGGTATCGCTAGCCGAACATTGGGTAAAAAAGCAGAGTTTCTGCAAGGCAGCTTTGATGTTTACATCGAGGGAAAACCGGCGGTTAGGCAGGGAGATTTAATGGTATCTAATAATAAAAATACGCCCCCTGCACCATTGAGCCAGCCCGGCGGTGCGACCCCTGCAGGCCTTGATGTAGTGCTTGGCGCAGAGCCATTAAACCAAGATGGTACGAATAAGATCAATATAAAAGTGTCGGGTAGTAGCAAACCTAGCGATGAAGAGGTGAAGATAGGATGAGCCACACTTTACCAACCAAAACCAATGCTAACAGTAATTTTAGAGAACTTGTTTTTGAGGGCTATGCAAGCATCAAAGAGGTGGTCTCTTTGATGCTCAAAGACACCTCGGTTGATGGCACAAAAGAAGGCTATTATAAGGTTCCCCTCTACACTTCAAACACGGTAGACCAACAAAGCAGTGATGCCGACATTGAGCTGGTACACATTTATCCATTTTTATACGACACGCCAGAACAACAACTACAATCAGCCTCTCCAGTAACCAGCGGATTTATCTATATTTATGTCGATGGCTATTTATGGCGTGAGCTACAAGTTATCGAACCTGAAGACTTTGACGCTCCGGCGCTATTCTCAGATGTGAATTTGTATTGGCAAAAAGGTTTTTTAAGTTGGAAAAAGTCGGCCAATAAGCCAAACTCACGACCGCAAGGCACGCGTGCAGCAACTTGTAAGCCAACCAGCAGTATTCTCGTTCCGCATAAACTAAATGGTAACGAAGTAAGCGTAGAAATCGCGTGGTCCGAAGTGCAGTGGTCGTGGGAACAAATCTTGTTGTTTGGCGGGTTTAATGAACAGGATCCGCGCTTAAATACCGGCACGCCACTCGCTGACGAAGAAAGACATTGCCCTGCCCCAGGAGATGCAGCAGCGCTCAGAGCACAGCGCATGACGAAGCTAGATAACTTAGGGCAATTTGCCACAGGCTATAACGACCAAGGCAAAGTAGTTAACACCCCCACACTTCATCAAAAACTGCACCTGCCAGAGCGCGATAAAATCGCCCAAGTGCCGATTTTTGACGGGATCCATGTGGCTCGAATGTATGTGGTGAAAATTCAAAATTTGCTGGTTGAAATTGAAGCGCTTATGAACCACCTCTCTGGTGTAAACAGCGAAACAGGTGAAATCGACTATCAGCAACGTAATAAATACGAGCTTGCAGTTTACATGCTGCAAACTTTCTATCTGCAAACGGACGCCGTTTTAGATAAAGACATAGAAATACAGTCATCTGGTGAAAAACTAGTCGAATCGGATGAAGACGCCATCGACTTTGCCAACAAACTTAAAGAATGGCGAACAGAATGCTTAGATGAAGAGGCCTTTTTTGAGTTTTTGCAGGAAAAAACATTTCGAGAACTTGCAGAAAATATAGCGGAGCTCACTGATGAACTCATTAACTTTCTCGATCAAGAATCGTTAGCCGCTGGATTTACCGAGTGCTTTAAAGATTATGCGCATCAAACTGACTTAAGGTTTTTTGAAGCCTATGACTTACTCACCGATTTATTTTTGGTTTTGAAGCCCCACCCGGCAGCACAAATAGCTCAAATTAACAGAGACAAAGAGTTTTGGCACACGCTAAGTAGCGGCCACCGAGGACAAGACTTTATTCTGCAATGTCTAGATCAACATCCAAGCAAACCAGGAAAAGAAATTGCGCAGTTTTTATTTCCAAAACCTACGGGAAATAAGCTAAGTGAATACGAAAAGCGTGACTTTAACCGCTTTGAGCTTAAGCTTGCGAGCGCAAAAATCGAAAAGATCCATAAACAAGAGGAATTAATAGATTGGAATGAAGGAGAACAATTAGGCAGGCGGCTTTCTCAGGTGGTTTTTGGTTTAGCCGTTAGTGTATTTGAGATCCCCGATATCGCCCATAAACTTTCGAGTCACAAAGGGACGTTAGGTCAACAAAAATCTGCGACACAAGCAGCCACAAACGCAACTAAACAGCAGTATGAACACACTCAAAAAGCATTGAAAGAGGCCGAACTTGCAAGAGATGAAGCGCTTGATGAGCTGACAAAAAAAGAAGCTGAGTATGAACAACGAAAGTCTGAACTATCGCGTTTGACTCCTGAAGAACATCAACTCAAAGCTGCAGAATTAGACGCAAAGATACAAGTTGAAAGAGCACGGTTACAACGCCTTGAGACCAAGTTTGCAACAGCAAAAGCGTCGGTTACACGAGCTCAAAAACAAGTTTCGACCTTCGTAAAGGTCAATAGTGCATGGCACAAATACCCTTTTGCAAAATTGATTGATGCAAAAGCGGATGTATTACAGCCACTGATGCGATTAGTAGATATCTCAACACCCGGGCACCTTGTTGAAGTTGAAATGAGGGTCTCCGATTATATAAATGGTAACTTTCCTAAAGGTTACATGCCGCTTGATCCCAAATCTCGCCAGCTTTCTGCCGAGAAGCAAGTGAAAGAATTAAATCAGGTGATACGAGCGAACAGAAAGCGAAATGTCAATATAAAATACGGAGGCGCCAGCCATAAGGTGTCTTTGGAAGATGTTTTGAACTTGAATAAACGCCTTGAACTCCTAACCCAATCGTTAGATAGAGCACAAACAACCACCTTTATTGAAAGTAAAGAGAAAGTCATTGCCTATTTGGTTAAAGCAACTGGCGCCGATTTGTCTGCTGAAGCCTCAGCTGCAAGGGCAAAACAAATTTATGACGACACGGTACAAAATGCAAAACACTATTCAACTGAGTTAGAAAACCAACACACCACTATCAAAAATCTCGCAGAGCGAACAGCAAACCTAGAGAAATGGCAAAATAAAGTTGTTACCGAGGCCGCATCCAGCCAGTCGCTAAAAAGAGGAATGGTGGGTATATTAGGCGCTTTATATATCTTTGAAATTGCAAATGTTAGGCAGGTTTTAATCAATTGGAATTTAGAATCCGACAGAAAGTTAGTTGATGCAGTCGGTGCCATGGCTGATGTAGCGGCAATACACCTAACAGTGCAGTCTGCTATAACTGATATGCGGTCAGGGCTACCAACTGTCAGGCAATATGCAGCCTTTGAACATCATAGGCGCATATTTGGAGATAGAAGCGCACAACAAAAATATGGGCCAGCCTTTTCGAGTAAAGCGTCGTTAATGAAATGGACGAGTAGATTAAATTTACTTGCCTCAGCATACAGTGCGACCATATCTGCTTTTGATGCTTACTATGCCTATAAGCGGGGCGATGTGTGGGCAACCACAGGAAACTTACTTGTGACAGCAGGTTTTGCGGGAATGGCCATTGATAGCCTACCTATGGTGTTGGCCAAATATTCTCGTGCTGCAGTTATGTTACAATTTGGCAGAGTGAGCATCTATGGTCTGATAGCGGTGCTTATAGGCTACGGTATTCTCTATTTAATCCATAAAGATCCGCTCAAAAACTGGTTAACCGTCTGCCCTTGGGGTAAAAATGCCTTTGAGGGTGGCGAAAAAAAGCTACTAGCAGACAACCCAACCTATTCTTGGCAGGCTCACCCAGAATATGCTCTGCATGCACTTTATAACGCGTTATTTGCCCCATCTATTATGGCTGAATCTCAAGTGATGCAGCTCAATACCTTTTCACGTGTTGCTGATAAAATATCAAAACGTGGTAAATTTCATATCGTAAACTTTAATATGCAGGTTCCCGGGCATATTCCTGCATCTCAACTGAGTTATTTAGACCTAGAGTTTGATATTAAGCCCGTTGCCTCTAATAAACCATGGCAATCATTGCTAAGTACTGCGGCAAAAGGGCAAGCCTCCACCGCAATCAATCACTTCTGGGAACATGTTAAAATTACCGTTAGCCCTCAGTTTACCGGGTTTCAGTTACAGTTCGACGAAACCGCGCTGTACCCTTATTTTGACAAGCTAAACTGCACAAAGTTAAAACTGCGTATGCGCTGTACAAAATACCCCCTTGGAAAAGGGCAAACCATTAGCCCAAACTCGAGTTAAGAGTTTAGGCTACCAGCTCCAGAGCGCGATCAAGATGGCAATATTTCAGAAGCTCGGCTTTGGAGTGAGCAAACCGTAGAGGTAGAGATCGATGATTATGGTTTAAGTGCAGCTGGGTTGCTACAAAGGCTATTAAACTAAAAGGCAAAATAATGAGAGAAAAATTAAATCTAAAAACCTTTACAGCCCTATCTGCTATTTTACTCAAAAACATAGTAAGTAAAGTGATGGAAACCGAGGTAGCGCCCAAAGCACCTAAAGAGATAAAAGAACATACAGAGGACAATTTACCACCCATTGATTTTGGTCGGCCGGTGGAAGAAACTCCGTTACTACCAATAGCAGACTCAGTACCAAGACGTAAAAAAGTAAAGGGGGGATTTGAGCGAGTACCTGTAAAGTTAAACAGCCGCTTCTTACTCGCGCAAAATAACCTAATGGCCTCCAGCAAAGATATTAAGCTGGTGAGTGTTGACCTTGATCGTATTGATAAGCTTTCGAATGCAGCTTTTGCTTATATGTCCTTAGTTTTTGCTGTTATGACATTCCTTTCGTATTTAAAAACTGCTGACACGAAATTACTTTGGATCGGCGGCGGGTTATGTACATTTTCGGCACTTGTGTTTACCCATATCTCTCATATAAAACGCACTTCAGCTGAAGTACTCCGTGTTGATTTCTTTCGCCATAGTGGCCTTGTTACCTTTCCCATTGGTAACAATGTTAGTACTTTTTCACTAGCGTTAGATGAGGTTGATTTGTATATCGGTAAAGTTTCCGCAGGTCGAGGGGTGCAGTTTAATATGGCCTATTTGGTGCCAAAGCGCTACCCCAAACACCTTCGCCATCAACCTATGTACCCTGTCGACTGGGAGCCAAGAGACTTAGAAGATAGCATGGAGCTGTGGAGTGAAATCCATCGTTTTATGGATAACACACAACCTATACCTACATCCTTTTACAAAGGCTGGCAAGAGGTAATCGAAAGCAGTGACTTTACGGAGCAAG
Organism: Pseudoalteromonas piscicida; assembly: GCF_000238315.3. Taxonomy (NCBI): domain Bacteria; kingdom Pseudomonadati; phylum Pseudomonadota; class Gammaproteobacteria; order Alteromonadales; family Pseudoalteromonadaceae; genus Pseudoalteromonas; species Pseudoalteromonas piscicida. The sequence continues at coordinate 455,592 of NZ_CP011925.1, read as the reverse complement.
ATAAAATAATCATATTAGGCGAAGATTTAGTAAAACAAGCCCCTTTTTACGATTTAGAAAACAACCGCCCGTTAGACAAAGTGATTTGGTAGCAGTAAAACGATGAAAGCACACCACAAGGAAGTCAGCCCTCCCCATAACCGCATCCGGAAAAAAGTGATGGACTTACTCGCTTTAGGTCTGCAAAAAATAATAAGTAAGGTAATGGAAACCGAGGCAGCGCCCAAAGCACCTAAAGAGATAAAAGAACATACAGAAGACAATTTACCACCCATTGATTTTGGTCGGCCGGTGGAAGAGACTCCGTTACTACCAATAGCAGACTCTGTACCTAGGCGAAAAAAAATAAAAGGGGGGGTTGAGCGAGTACCTGTAAAGTTAAACAGCCGCTTCTTACTCGCGCAAAATAACCTAATGGCCTCCAGCAAAGATATTAAATTGATGAGTGTCGATTTTGATCGAATCGATAAACTTTCGAATGCAGCTTTTGCGTATATTGCTTTAGCTGGAGCTATTATTGCGGCGTGTTTTTATTTGGCTACACACGATCAATTTTTTGTTTGGAAGATAGCCGTTTTGCTTACGATCGCCATTCCTATTTTTATCCATGTTGGCTACGTAAAACGCACTTCAGCTGAAGTACTCCGTGTTGATTTTTTTCGCCATAGTGGCCTTGTTACCTTTCCCGTTGGTAACAATGTTAGTACCTTTTCGCTAGCGTTAGATGAGGTTGATTTATACATCGGTAAAGTTTCTGCAGGCAGAGGGGTGCAGTTTAATATGGCCTATTTGGTGCCAAAGCGCTACCCCAAACACCTTCGCCATCAACCTATGTACCCTGTCGACTGGGAGCCAAGAGACTTAGAAGATAGCATGGAGCTGTGGAGTGAAATCCATCGTTTTATGGATAACACACAACCTATACCTACATCCTTTTACAAAGGCTGGCAAGAGGTAATCGAAAGCGGTGACTTTACGGAGCAAGATAAAATAATCATATTAGGCGAAGATTTAGTAAAACAAGCCCCCTTTTACGACCTAAAAAATGACCGCCCACTAGATAAAGAGTTTTGGTAATACTCGAATTAATCTCTATAACAAGGAGTTTTTGTGATAATAAAAAAGTTAATTAAGAAATGCGTTGAGCATATTCTAGATGAAGGAACGCCCACTCGTGCAATCACTGATGTGAGTGTGCAAAATCAACAACCCAAATATGGTCAAGCTTATCAACAACAGCCGCAACAAGTAATACGGAATGGTCAGCAAGTTACCATTACAAGATCTCAAGTTTCAACAAAGCGAGAGCCCAACCCAGTCGCTGAATTTTTGATTAAAGCCATTGTTATTTTGATAGGCATATTTGCAGTTGGTGCTTTATGTTTCGATGCATATTATTTAAATAAACGAGGCGACAATGCAGCTGTCGGCTTAATGATGGCGGCCGTAGGTGTGATGTATGGGTATCACTTTATTATGGCAAAGCTTAGCGATTACACTCAGCTTGTAAAGACATCCCGTTTTGTAGGATGGGGCTTAAATATAGCAGGTACGTTTTATAGCCCGTTTATCTTTGCTGATTTGCTGTCTGACTTTCGCGGGCACTCAGAGGATCAAGTAGCCCTTATCATGGCTTTCATCAATATCGTTTTTATAGGACTTTTGTTCTTTCTAATGCAAAAGATAAAGCAACCCACAAAGCAAATTGATTAAACTCCTTGAAGTAGTAAGCCACCGCTAAAATCGGTGGCTTACTATTTTGAGCCTATGCGCATTCAAGAAACCTGATTTACTGACTATTTTTCATTAAATTCAAATAGTTATTGTAAATATGGCTTACTTGCATCGTTGATTTACCTGCACTTATACCATGGCAGCTGAAACAGTTAGCTGGTTTAATTTGTGGCTCGCTGCCAGTGACATCGCTGAAAGTTTGGGTATAAGTTTCCATAGTAATATTGGCAACCGCCAATGAGCCGCGTAACGCCTCGTTGGCTCCCTTACCCACGATATTGCCACTAATGCCATTTGCAAAATCGTAATCTTGCGTGCTCAGCCAGATTGATCCGGCGTAAAAGTAGTTACTCCAAACTGGATTCTTTTGTTCCAGTTTTACATTCACTAAGCTATTTAGTTCAGTAATATTATTGAAGTTAGTTTCATCTTGAGCTTGTTGTGTCTGACTCCCCACCAGCTCAGGGTTATTACCCGCTATATATGGATTGCCGTTTGGCACGCCGTACTGATATAAACGAAACGTGTTGGTCGTGGTTTCAGAAGCTGGATACGTTAAATGTGCATTTTGCACCTCAGTTCCGCCCCGATAAAATAGCAGATCGTGACTATTACTCACTACTTTATCTTGCTGTAAGTAAGCCGTGCTTTTCTTAAACTTTCCCTCAGAGCTGTAGTAATCTGGTGCACTCAATTTATGCTCGAACGTCGCCCAAATAAACTCTGGGTGATTTTCAACCACACCGACAACATGCATGCCAACGAGTGCTACTTCTCCCGTACCGCTATATTTATTGTCTTTTTGGTAAACCGCTTTACGAATATAAAAATGCTCAGCTAAATCAAACTTTGGATAGACTTGCTGCAGCGCTTTGACATCCATCCAAGCAACCTTTAACTCAACCGACCCCACAGCAAATTCAGCTTTACTATCTGCTTTTGGGTGGGAGGTTGCTGACTTCATATAAGTATCGTTAACGTGGATCGAATAATGTACGGGCGTCCCACCAAACTTGCTGTAAATAACACCATCTGATCCTGCTTGATTTATATCTTCAAGAATCAACACATTTGCGGGGCGAAGTCCGGTTGGATTTAATAAATCATTCCAAGGGGCAAAATAAGGTTTTAGCGCATTATCAACCTGCCAAAACCCAGAACCAAACATCAACAAGCCACCAGGAGCACGCTTGTCAGGCTGCGTTAAATAAAGAAACTTATTCCACGACCACTGATGAAAATCGCAGTTTGTCGAGAGATCTTTACCATTTTTAAATGCAAACGGACTATTTGCACCTTCAGGAGGGTTTGGCACAGGGCTGCCAAACCAATCGTTATTCGGTTTACAAGAAGTATCGTTCGAGTAAGCAAGCGCACTTGGCACAGCCAGTGTACTTGTAGCAAGCAATAATGACATTCCAAGTAATTGGAGTTTAGTGCGTGTAATTGATGACGGTAGCATGATGCTTTCCTTAAGATGTAAAACTCCTGTTAAATCTAGTTCATCAAAACGGAAGTTATCAATTACACACCATTACATTTAATCTGTATTTCACCCTTTTTAATTGCTTAAAACCGCATGTTTATCGCCTGCTGATCCGTTACTTACTGCGGTGAGCGAAGCTAAAGCTTTGCTCTGGCACCAGCTGACCGCTTAAATTGTTTGGTGTTGAGTAAAACGACACATTTAGCCTGTCTTTTTGGTTGTCTAATTCGATATGCGCAAAGCCCCAAGTAAAAGCTTTATTCCAGACTAGGTCGTACTCTGGGTAGCGCTTTTCTTGATAGTTAGCAAGCGGTGTATGCGTACCGCGCATTTTTGATGCGGCGCCGCTGATAATAAGTGGTAACTTAGGCTTTGTGTTTCCGGGGAGTACACGTGAGCAGTCGTCCGTTAACAGTTCCAAATCATGCTCATGGCCTGCGATATACGCATCCGCGTACTCACACAGTTCGGGTAAGATTAAGCGGCGTAATACGTGCGCTTCGTCATATTTGGTGCCACCAATCGACCAAAGTACATGGTGTCCATATACAATTTTCCATTTTGCGGTTGAGTTCTTAAGCCCATTTGCAAGCCAAGCCAATTGCCTGTGATCTTCCCCATTTACAGGTTGCTCGTGCTTTTCAATGTCTTCTACTTCGGCTTGTCCGCTTGCCAGTGCACTCGCCAATCCTTGTTCACTACCGTCCGGTTTTAGTGGAATTTCGTAATAATGCTGACCTGAGAGCAACATATTGGTATCGAGCACAAAAAACTCGACGTTATTGCCTTTCTCACCAAAGGTGTAGCTGTAATAACCTTTGCCATCCATATGGAAATTAGCTTGCTTAGCCATCCATTCGGTCTGTAATTTCACGCCGCGACGAGACGTCTTCCAATCGTGGTTGCCTAATGCTGAGTACACAACCAACTCTGGGTTTTGAATAAGTAGCGGCTTTAGCGGTCCTAAAATCAAGTCATCCATACGCTTTTGGTCGTCTTTGCCATCATTAGCCGCCGCACCATCAGGATAGATATTATCACCAAGCTGAATAGCAAAGTCGCATGGCTTTTTCTCACACAAAGAGGCCATTGCCTGCCCAACCACCAACGCACCGGTTTCCTCCGTTGCGGTTTCGGTTCCCGGATAAATATAGATAGGCGCATGATTAAACTCTTCGAGCGGGCGATGTTCTTCTAACCAATCCGCCTTTTCAGCAGCAATAAATTCAGCCTTATTTTTAGGCGATTTAATGTGCTTTGTTTTTGGATAATCTGGGTGATAGCCGCCATCACCAAAAGCCAGAAAGTTAATATTTTCCGCGGCCTGCGCTGTGCTACTAAGCGCGAATAGTAATGCTATTGATGTTATTTTCATTGTTACCGACACAGTGTTACCACTGCATCCTCCTGCATATAAATAAGGTGGGTGTCCTTTTAATACATCCTATACCTAAGACTCTAGCTCGATATGATGAGTGTCCTTTTAATACACCTTTTAAATAAATATAAGAAATGCTTTTACTTGGACACCCACCTTTACTGCTCTCTTAGAAGGACGTTACCGTTACTCCAAGCTCAAATGAACGACCATAAGTTTCGTATTGGTAGTTGTAACGAGTGTCGCCTTGATAAATACTCATCGGCTCGTCGGTTAAATTGATCGCGTTGAAATAAAGCTGAGTTTGCTCGGTATAAAAGTACTTCATGCTGAAATCGAGTTGCAGATGGTCGTCTTGGAAAACGCGCTGCTTGTTCTCTTCAAACAAAAAGCTTTTGCTCTTGTACGACGCACTTAACCTTGCGCTTATTTGGCTATTTTCATAACCAAACATCAGGTTGCCCACGGTGTCGGATTGATTTGGTAGATTGTCATCAGCGTCAATAAATGTACCATTAGCTGAGAGCATCAAACCGTTTTGAAAGTTCTTCGTGTACGCAAGCTCCACCCCTGTCAGTTCAGCGGCGCCGCCATTAACGCTTTGAATAACTTCTTTATAGCCTTGCCACTGACCGTTATCTTGCACCTCAGCTTTGGCAATAAAATTATCGATGTTTTTGTGAAAAACGCCTGCAGATAACACGCCTATCGCGCCGGGGTAATATTCTACGGAAAAGTCATAGTTTGTTGACTTGTATGGGTCTAAGTCTGGGTTTCCGACTTCGGCTTTACGCTCAATTTCAATTTCGCCATCATCTTCTGTGGTCTCTGTTTCTATAATTTGAAATGCTGCTGCATCTTCAAAGCTTGGACGCGCAAGAGTTTGTGTATAGGCAAAACGGGTGATCAGCTTATCGCTGATTTCATAGCGTAATGTTAAATTTGGTAATAAATGATCGTAGCTATCTTCAACTTGCCATTGGTTGATCTCGACGCGCTCAACGTCATTCACTTCATCATTAATGAGTTCAACGCGATTACCACTCGTTGCATAATCTGTGTCTTCGTATCTAAAGCCTGCAATAACATTGAGTTTATCAATGTCGACCGTCAGCATGGCGTAGAGCGCGGTGACGGTTTCTTCACTGGTGTATGAACGACCTTGTGTTTCAATGTCAGTTTCAAGCTGGTTTAGCTCAAGGGCACTGCGATTACTGTAGAAGTAGTCGCGGATCTGGCCGCGACTTAAACCCGGACCAAAGGCCCCAAGCTCATACTCAGGCTCATTGGCGGCAAAGTCTTTCGCCGTTAGGTCATCAAAGCCGCCGTCATATAGTTTGGCGTCAACGCGGTTAAACTTTTCACGGTCAGCATATTTACCACCAAATTTAATTTGCGCATTGTGACCAAGTAAAGTGAAGTCTTTAGTTAAGTCCAGTCTTAAGCTGGTATTTTCATCTTCACTTAGGTTGTTCTCCCAGACAATTTCATCGATTTCAAAATTGCTAAGCTGCTGGGAAGCTTCATCCGCTGCAAGCGTAGGTGTCTTACCATCCAGTACATACCCTAACGCAAAATCTTCTCCAGCAAATGAGGTATCCAAGCGATTTGGCTCGCTTTCATCTGATTTCGAGTAGCCAATACTGTATTCAATAAACCAATCCTGCACTAAGTTTTCGCCGCCTAAAACCACAGATAAAATGCTTTGCTCTTCATATCTGTCTTTGGTATCTCTATCCATTTCTGCACCTGAGAAATAGGCCGCATTTTGGCTTAGCTCATCGGCAAATACATCGCCTTTGTCAAACTTGTACTCATTGCGTTGACGAAATTCATCGTCAGAAAACTTGCTGTAGAGCGTGCGTAAGTAGTATTTGTTAAACCCTTTGTGATGCACATCAAGATTCAGTGCCGCTCCTAAACGCTCTCGCGTAATACGATAGTGGCGCTGCTCCATTTCCTCAGCACCAAAGAAGCTCGCTTCTTCTCCTGAGTTCACATCGTCCATTTCTAGTTCCATCCAGCCGCCGTCGGTTTCCATATTATGAGAACCAAACTCACGCTCAAACCAAGATACCGCCGTTGCAACCCCAACTTCCATCTCTTTGCCTGCGGTATAAATATCGGTGAAACTAAACGACGCTTTTGGGCTGGTCTCGCTCACCTGTTCATTGTGTGACGCTTGTAGAGTTACACTGTAGCTCTGCCCTTCTCGGTCAAAAGCACTGAGGCTTTTTACTTCGATGCTACCGCCCACAGCTGATGCGTCCATATCCGGTGTGACCGTTTTGCTCACCTCTAGGCTTTGCACCAATTCACTTGGGATGACATCCATCGCCACCGAGCGCACGCCCGCTTCAGGAGAAGGCACGTTGGCACCATTGATGGTCACGTTGTTGAGGTTTGGGTCGATCCCACGAATTGCCACAAAACGGCCTTCACCTTGATCTCGTTGAATAGAAAGTCCAGGCAGACGTTGCAGTGCTTCTGCTGCGTTTTGATCCGGCAACTGGCCGATGGAATCCGCGCTGACGATCGACTTAAGTGACAGGGCATTTTTTTGTCGGTTTAGTGCACCTGCTTGTCCGGCTCTTTGCCCTACAACAATAATATCGTCCATTTGGCCCGATTGAGAACCAAGCTGTATTTGAACATCGGTGACTTGATTATCAGTAATTGTAATGCTTTTTGTCACTGTTTCAGCGCCAAGATAACTTATCTCAAGCGTATAATTACCCGCCGGGAGATTGGTTGCCGTAAAGCGGCCATCTCGCTCAGAGATAAGGGTTCTGTCTAATTCTTTGATCACCACTTTTGCTCCTTGAAAGTGGCTCTTTTGCGATGCGGAACTAACTTGCCCTGTTAGGGTGTTAGCATTTGCAGCTGAGCTTAACGTCAGTCCAGCGCAGATCATCGCAACGGCAGAAAGCGTAAAGCTTGTCGGTAGATTTTTTTTCATTATTTGCTCGCACAGGTTAAGTAGAATTTTAGCGCCCCGCTAAAACGTCGCGGCTACCCTAGTGCGAAAACGTGACGCTTTTATTTCACTTGAGTGCGCTGCAGCCTATAACAGGGCGTTTATGCCGGCCGAACTCGTGAATTTGAGCCGATATGACCCCCTGCCTTTAGGACTTTGGCAACGATATTTAACCTGAACTCTGAATAACAATCGGTTTGCTAGCTGCTGTTATGCAAATGTGTTGCAGTTTTTGTCATAAAAACATCACCTTTACTGAGCTAAATTGACCCTATCAGCACCAAGCGCAAATTTTTACTATATCGCTCTACATTTTGACTAGACAACAAATATGAAACTTCAGCCTTTTTTACTTCATCAATCACGGTGGTTGCTACTAGTACTACTCACACTGGTTGCCATTACTATCACGGCCTATACCTCTGTATTGCGACCACTGTCGGACGTCAATTGGCTCGATAGCCTTGGTGAAGGTGGCCTCACGCTGATGACACTGATTTGGATAGCGGTGACCTTGCTCACTCGACCAAAAGGGCTCGTCACTAACCTACTGTTTGCAGGGTTGAGTGCCATGTATGTTTCTATGCTGTGGGATTTTTTAGATGAGATGGTGGTGTTCACGCCCCATTATTTAACCAGTTTTGAAGCGATCCCTGCTTGCTTTGGCATGGTGCTGATGAGTATTTCAGCCTATTACTGGTATAAAGAACAAAGCATATTCAATCAAACCTTAATGAAAAAAGAGCGTTTTTATCGTGACCACAGCATGACCGATTTTGTCACCGGCCTTTACAGCGTAGAGTATATGCAAAATCAAGTTCGCCACGAACAATCCCGCCTTGCCAATGGCAATAGCCCATTTTGCTTAACGCTATTCGATATATGTGATTTTGCCGCTTATTCTCGCCAGCATGGTATGCAAAAAAGTAATCAGTTACTGCGCGATATTGCCGATATGCTCTCTTTGAGCATGCGTGAGAGTGATCTGCTATGCCGTTTTGCAGCGGATAAATTTGTGGTCGTTCACCCGCAAACCAACCATATTCAAGCCCAAGCTTTTGCTAACCGTGCGGCCGAATTTATCGCCCGCCATGCCAACTATGATGATGGTGAAAACCAGCCGCAATATAGTGCAGTGAGATGGAGCTGTATCGAAGTTAATGATAAACACTGTGAATTTGAACCTCTGATAGCAGCGCTTGTGAGCGAGCTGAAACAGGCCAAGGTAGCTGCGGCTTAATGTCCTATTTTGAGTGCCAAACAAAACAACTTGCGAGTCGCTACTTTGCACTCCCCTTGGTGGAGTTGGCTTCCCAGCGCGGTGTACATGCAGACGTCATTTTGAAAGGCAGTAAGTTGTTTTATACCGATCTGCACGCTAATCCAACCTGCATTAGTTATGAGCAGTTTGAAACAATAGTAAGCAACCTTGTCAGTCAAGCGAGCTGTCAGGAAGTCAGTTTTATTTACGGCCAATACCTACTTAATACGCTAATCAGTCACCATGCCGAGCTGCTATTTAATTGCCACAACATACAGCAATTACTCAAAGTACTTCTGCTTAAAGGGTTGGATATATTACCTTTTTACCACGTTAGAAAATTCCAGACGGAAACAAGCTGCCATTTACTGTTTTCACCCGCCATTGCAGAAGGTAAGCCTGCGGTCACTCGATTTTTATGCGAAGCAATGGCAAGCCTTTGTTGTGGCTACCTTAAGTGGCGCAGCCCAGAAACCGCATTGACATTGCAGTTTCCGTATACAAAGCCAAAACAAGTCGCGCAATACCTGAGCCATATACACCTAGCTTACAGCTTTGATCACAGTGATTTTGCGGTTGTAATGAGTAACCAAGTTTTAGCGCAGCAACAAATTGGCACTTTTCCTTATTTAGTGGCTCGGCAGCTAAAGGCCTTGCCCTCACCACAGCGTGGATTTCTCGCCCAACTGCATCGCTTACAATTAAAATATCCTAAATATCATAGTGAGCAAATCGCCGAAATGATGGGCATGAGCGCTGCAACTTTCAAACGTAAACTCAAGCTACATCAGACTACTTTTATTAACGAAAAAGACAGACTGCATCGTCAACAAGCCTTGTTTTACGTGACCGAGCAAGGCTATTCCAATGAACAAATTGCAACCGCTTTAGAATTTAGCGACATCACTAATTTTCGCCGTGCATTTAAGCGCTGGACGGGATTAACGCCTTCCTATTTTCGTAAGATTTAACTTTATCCCCCATTTTTTCTTCTACACTGAAATGGATCTTGCGGTTACTAGGTCTTTTATAACGTGACTACGTTTCGATAATCCCAGGGGCTGCTTACCTTTGCTGTTTTATTTTTGTTCTTCTGAGTGAGTTTTGATCGCGGCGCTCGACTTGCCGCATAGTGGGCTAAGCTAAAGTTGAGCAACAAAGAACGAAGCACACTCAGGTGAACCCGAAGGGCAGCGCTTGATTGCCATTTCTACTGTGTTATCGCCAGACTTACATAGAACAACTATGCTACGCTGGCTCTGCCTTGTATAAATGGCAATCAAACTGCTGCAAAAACAAACTTGAAAGATAAGCAGCCCCTTGGCCGAAGCTAAGCACGTTAATAGATAACAAAGAGGATTAAAAAAATGAAAGCATTAACGGGCGCTGCAATGGCGATAATGGTAGCGGGTTTAGTGGGTTGTAATAGCACAGAAAACAATTCCACAAACGCACAAGCTGCGACAGCTGAAACAGATTTAGTGCATTGTTATGACGTCAATACTTGCGGCGGGCATAACGATTGTAAAACCGCGAGTAATGCCTGCTCAGGACAAGCTTCTTGCAAAGGCACTGGCTTTGTTGCCATGCCGAGTAAAGCGTGCAGTGATGTCGGTGGCAATCAAAAAGACGCATGGGTTGGTAGTGTCGCAAAGGCCGACCTTGTGCACTGCCACGATGTCAACGTTTGCGGAGGCCATAACGATTGTAAAACCGCAAGTAATGCTTGTGCGGGACACGCTTCTTGCAAAGGGACTGGATTTGTCAGCATGCCAGCAAAGGCCTGTGCTGATATTGGTGGCAAAGCGAAAAGCTAATAAGCTTTAACCTCGGCGCGTGTTTATCTATCAAGATTATTATTGCAATAGATAAACACGCACAATGCATTAAAAGAGCGCAATTATGTCAGTACCCTTTCTGGGCTTTGGTCTTGGCCTACGCACGTGTTATTTTGACGCTATTATCGACACCCGACCCCAAGTAGATTGGTTTGAGATTATCTCTGAAAATTACTTTGTCGACGGCGGCAAGCCTTGGTATTACCTCTCGCAGATTAAAGAACACTACCCCATTGTGATGCACGGAGTATCGATGTCGATAGGCAGTACTTCGCCCCTAGATATGAATTACCTTGCGCAACTTAAACGCACCATCGCACGGGTTGAACCCGAATGGGTGTCAGATCACCTCTGCTTTAGCAGCTTAGGCGAGTTTAATAGCCATGATTTATTGCCACTTCCCTACACTGAAGAAGCGCTGATACATCTCACCGCAAGAATCAATCAAGTACAAGATTACCTTGAGCGTCCAATGATCTTTGAAAATGTCTCAAGTTATTTAAACTACAAACAATCTGAACTGACAGAGTGGGCGTTTTTGAGCGAATTACACCAGCGTACCGGATGCCAGTTATTGCTCGACATCAACAATGTATATGTAAGCTCACGCAATCATCAATTCGACCCAATGACTTACCTAAACGCCATACCAACACAAGCGGTCGCACAAATTCACTTGGCTGGCCATAGCGATTTTGGGACACATATTGTTGATACGCATGACCAACCTATTTGCGAAGAGGTGTGGAGTTTGTATCGCCAATACACTCAAAACAGATCCCCTATTAACACCATGATTGAACGTGATGATAACTTTCCTGAACTCGCGGGATTATTACAAGAGCTGAACTTAGCCAAAGGAATAGCCCCTAGCAGTTGGAGAACATATGGCTGATCTCGCCGCGCTGCAACACGCCTTTATTGCAATGCTAAAAGGCGATGACAACCAATTAATAGCTGAAATTGAATATCAAAGCGGCCTAAATGTCGCACAACGTGCGCAAATATACACTAACGCTTACCACATCAGATTAAAAAAAGTGTTAGAACAAGATCATGAAATTCTTGGCTTTTATTTGGGTGATGCCCTGTTTGATGAGATGTTCTCGGGCTATCTAGAGCACTTTCCTTCGCGTTCGACCTCATTGCGCCAGTTTGGCGACGCGCTTCCTGAATATTTAAGTCAATTTGAGCCATTTAAGCTCTACCCTATTCTCACTGAAATCGCACAATTTGAACGTACATTACTCAGTGCATTTGACGCAGAAGATGCGCCTCAATTAGGACTTGTGCACCTACAAAAAATTGCAGCAGCACACTTTCCAAACTTGCAGTTTACTTTTCACCCCAGCGTTCACTTATTGGGATTTACACATAATGCGGTCGACAGCTGGCAAGCGTTAAAGAACAGTACACCGGTCCCTGAAGTGTCGACAAAACCAAACTACTGGATACTCGCCAGAGAGCGCGATATGCGCACTGGGTATCACTCGTTAACGGCAGCCGAATTTGCTTGTCTACAAAGCATGAAGAACGCGCTGCCGTTTAGTTTTGTCTGTGAATACGCAGCTGAGCAAAGTGATGATTTAGCACAAGGCACAGCAATGGTGATGCAGTTACTGCAAAAAGGGCTTAATTTGGGATGGTTTAGTGGCTTTAAAGTTGCTATATAACCTGAGCTGCGGATAATTAATGCCTTTCTAGCAGCCAGTTTTAGCGCTAACTGCGTTGAATTCACTTCCAATAGCCAGCTATTGGTGCGTAAATTCGCCTTGTTTTCCCTAAAACTCTCTGGCTAGACAAGGAAAAAACTAAGTTATTCTTTAGAAACAATGAGTTGGAACATTCCTTATCCAAACCTCAGGTTATATAACCGCGATATTCAACAAAGCGGCATGGAAAATGAGGATCAAAGAGAAGTTAAAGCTGTATCAACCAAGTTTAATAATAAGCATGGTTTTCACCTTGATTGGCATTGTCCTTGTTAACAATTCAAAAGTCAAAAACCAAGCTTAAATGTAAAGATAAATTAACAAAAAATCACATACCCTATACTTATTTGGAATTTTTCTAGCCTATTTATTCCTCTTACCCTGTCGCGTTACCCCTCCCTAAAATCAAAATTAACTAATTGTATTTATTTACAATATATAAAGAACAAGCATAAATCTCTCGCTTATTTGGTCAGCTAATCTATGCATTAAAAAACACATTGTAAATTTTTTTTATATTTTTTGTTTATTTTTTAAGCTTTACTTCTATCCTAGTGTAACCAGTCGAAATTATGTGCAATTTTTATTTAGCTGGCGTTGTTCATTATCTCAAAACAAACGCAATCAAGCGTTGAACTTTGGTGAATAACGCGTCTACAGCAGCTAGATAAGTTCATAACCTTGAGATTGGTAAACACAATTAAACAAAACAACATGCAAGGAACAACAAAATGCGTAAATTAAGTGCTATTAGTTTTGCAGTATTAGCGGGTTTGACTTCAGTCAACGCACAAGCCGCTAAAATACTTAGCGTAGAGTCAAACAAAGCAATCGATGATCAGTATATTGTGGTGTTCACAACACCTTCTGTTTTAAATGTCAAAGACAGTAAAGCGGTTGCAGCCTTCGCTAATAAGCAAGCTAAAGCGTTACAGAATAAACATAACGTAAGCATAACAAAAGAATTTGGTGGCGTGCTAAACGGTGTGGTGATTAATGCATCGGCAAAGCAACTAAAAGGTTTGCTTAATAACCCAAATATTGACTATATCGAACAAGACCAAGTGGTTACAGTGACCCCAGCTATCACAGCAAGCGGCGACCAAGCTAGTCCAACTTGGGGTCTAGATCGCGTAGATCAACGTAATCTACCGCTAAACTCAAACTACCATTATGATTTTGATGGAACTGGTGTAACGGCCTATGTTATCGATACGGGTGTTCGCATTAGTCATAATGAATTTGGTAACCGTGCATCACATGGTTATGACTTTGTTGATAATGACAATGATGCAACAGACTGTAACGGTCATGGTACCCATGTTGCAGGCACAATTGGTGGCGGTGAATATGGGGTAGCGAAAAACGTCAATATCGTTGGCGTAAGAGTATTGGGTTGTAACGGCTCGGGTTCATATTCAGGCGTTATCTCTGGTATCGATTGGGTTAAAAACAATGCATCAGGCCCATCTGTTGCTAACATGAGTTTGGGTGGTGGCGTTTCTCAAGCGGTTGATGACGCAGTAAATAACGCAGTTGCCTCAGGCGTTAGCTTTGTTGTTGCGGCGGGTAATGACAATAGCAATGCCTGTAATTACTCACCAGCACGTGCAGCCAATGCAATCACTGTGGGTTCAACCACAAGCAGCGATGCCCGTTCTAGTTTCTCAAACTATGGTAACTGTCTAGATATTTATGCACCGGGTTCAAGTATTACTTCTGCTTGGTATAACTCAGATACATCAACCAATACCATCAGCGGTACTTCGATGGCCGCACCGCACGTTGCGGGTGCTGTTGCGCTATATTTGGATGAAAACCCAAGTCTAAGCCCGTCACAAATTGATAGCTTGCTGAGCCAACGCTCATCAAAAGGTAAAGTCTCTAACCCACAAAGCGGTTCACCTAACGAGCTACTTTATACACTAGCTGATGGCACTGATCCGGACCCAGATCCAGATCCAATCACAGAGCTAGTTAATGGCCAAGGCGTCAGTGCATCTGGTGCATCTGGTCAGCAAACCTTCTATAAGCTGGTTGTTCCAGCAGGCGCTAGCGCACTGAACTTCTCACTTGCTGGTGGTACTGGCGATGCCGACCTGTATGTACAGCAAGGCTCTCAACCAACGCTGAATAGTTACGCTTGCCGCCCCTATCTGGATGGTAATAATGAATCATGCGATTTCACCAATCCGACTGCAGGTGATTGGTATGTGATGCTAAATGGTTACGCTGCGTATGCAAATGCGACCCTCACAGGTACTTACTCATCTGATCCAGGTGGCTGTGGTAGTAATTGCTTAGAAAATGGCATCCCAGTAAGTGGTCTAGCTGGTGCATCTGGCCAAGAGTTGCAATACACCATTGATGTTCCAGCAAATGTAACATTAACAGTTGCAAGCTCTGGCGGCTCTGGCGATGCAGACTTGTATGTTCGTAAAGGTGCGGCACCTACGACATCAACCTATGACTGTCGTCCGTTCTTAAATGGTAATAATGAATCTTGTAGTTTAAGTTCAGGTCAAGGTGCAACCTATTACATCAAGTTACGTGGCTACTCTAGCTTCTCAGGTGTAACACTTGTTGCAAGCTACTAATTAGCTTTATTACAAATAAATCTCATTTCGTTTGGGATTTATTGAAAAAACAAGTACAGTGGTGGCTCGTTTGAGCCGCCATTTTTGTTTTTAATGAGTATTGTATTAGATCTCTACAGCCAATTATTACATCAAGGGTTTTATGACCATGTGTCTGACGGTGAACTACACACCGAAGTGCCGCTCATCTGTAGTAGTATCTCGCAAGTAAAACTCGATGGTATTATTTACCATCGCACTGCGCAAACTGCGGCGATGATGCCTGAAAACTATGGTAGTTTGATCCTTATCTCTGAAGGAAATGGTTGGTGGCTGACTGAGCAATCCTTGCAGCGTGCGGATCTAACGCAGTTAATCTATCTTGAAGCAAATCAAAAACATGTATTTCACCTTCCGACACAATATCACGCCGTTAGCTTCAACTTTCCAATCAATTGGCTCGTATCTCGAACCGGCAAGCGGCTTTTGCATGGACAAGCGCTGACAATTCCCTCTGGTCTATCAACATTATTCAAAAGCGCCTTAACCGCCACAACGCTAAATTTAACAGCGGCAAAATGGCTTGAAGATGAAATTGTACTGCATCTAAGCGCTTGCCAGCCGACCCAATTACCAAGGTCGCCGCTGGCGGAGTTAAAACGGCTCATCTCTACACATGCAAGTGATGAAGCATTTTGTATCGACATGCTATGTGAGCATTCTGGCTGGTCAAAACGTTATATTCACAAACTCTTTGCCGCATCTGATCTGAGTGCCAGTGAATACCTGATCCGCACCAGACTCACTCACGCTTATTTTGAGTTACTCAATAGCTCTGCATCATTAAATCAAATTGCTATTGATAGCGGATTTAAAAATCAGGCGCACTTCAGCCGCCGTTTTAAGCAATTATTTTCTCTTTCACCCAAGCAAATTTCACAACGAGTGCACTCTTAGACAAAACTGAACCATACAAATATATATAATAAGAATCACTCTCATTATCCATAGTAGTAGAACAATGAAAATTAACACGCTCTATGCTGCAGTGTGCCTCTCACTGCTTTCTCAAACCACCAGCGCCAATGAAAGCCAAAAAGATGAGTTAGAAAGAATAGAAGTTCAGGGCAGCCAATACAAAAGTACCGGAACAAAGTCGTCTTTAGCACCAATCAATGCGCCCTTTTCTATTTCTCATATAGATCAAGACACATTGCAGCTACGCCAAGCTGACTCGGTCAATGCTGCGTTGCGCTATGTTTCTGGTATCACACCAGAGAGCCGCAGCACAGTCACCATTTTTGACCAATACACTATTCGCGGTTTTGAATCTTATCGAAATTATTACGATGGCCTAGAACTGCAATCCAATAATCTTTGGAATTTATATCCTCAAGTTGATGCCTTTGCCACCGAAACCATTGAGGTGCTAAAAGGTCCAGCGTCAGCACTTTATGGCTCAGCACCGCCAGGTGGAATGGTTAACCAAATCGCAAAGCTTGCCAATGGCACTGAGCAAACCCAGGTTCGCCTAAGACTCGGTAGCAGAGCGCTCAAAGAAATCGGCGTTGATCATGGAGGTGTGATCACCGATGAATTAAGCTATCGCGCCATTGCGCTATCAAGAACAAGTGATGGCCAGCAAAAAACAACGGAAGAAGAACGCACTGTATTTGCACCTTCACTGCGCTGGCAACCAAACCGTGATACGGCGTTAACTGCACAGCTTTATTACCAAGACGATCCCAAAACCATACCATCTACCCCCTTACATAGTGTTGGTACACTCACTCGTGCAAGTTACGGTTATCTAGATGCCGATGCATTTGCAGGCGATATCAATTGGTCTAATTTTGATAGAACAACGCTAATGGCAGGGCTAAAGCTGGAGCATAATTTATCCGACGATTGGTCTTTATTTGCCAACTGGCGTTACACCGATGCAGAAGGCCTGCAGCAAAATACCTACAACCAAAACTTAACTGCTGATAGCGACACCATACTTGCCCGTGCAGCATATAAAACCGATGAAACGCAACATGGCTATGTTTTAGACAACCAATTGTCTACTCACTTTACGGTTGGCGACTCATCACATCACTTGCTCTTGGGTTTTGAATACAAAACCTTAAGCTCAACCGTAGGGTATTGGGATACACTTGGGACAGGCACACCAAGTATTAATCTTGCAGCGCCCAACTATGCAGCGTTTGATGTCAGCGCTTTGCCACTTAACTTCTATACCGAAGCGCACGATATTGAACAAAGTAACCGTGCGTTTTACATCCAAGACGAAGTGACAATATCAGCGCTAACCCTCTTGGCTGGTCTTAGATACGATAGTTTCACCAGTGATGTTACTGCTGATAAAAACTACGCTGGCACCGAGTGGCAAACGGAATCAAATATTGATGACACCCAACTCACCGGAAGAATTGCCGCACTTTATCAGCTGGATTCTGGTTGGCGACCTTACGTGAGCTATAGTCAGTCATTTGAGCCCGTTGCAGGAGAAGATAGCGTAACTCAACAAGCCTTCAAGCCAACTGAAGCAGAACAATGGGAACTTGGCGTTAAATATCAATCTCGCGATACACAGCTAACATTTGCGCTATTCGATCTCACCAAGCAGAACGAAATCATTAACAGCAAAGACTTTGTCACGAAAACCCAAGCCGGTGAAATCCAGTCCAAAGGTATTGAGCTTGAGGCTTCTCACACCGTTAATGAACAAGTTGATGTGCAGTTCAATGCCACGCACCTGGACCAGAAAGTCACTAAAAATGAATTAGACCACGATTTAGTGGGGAAACGCTTAGTGTGGGTTGCAGATAACACTGCTTCGCTATGGTTAAACTATTACCCAAGCCTGTTGAGTGCACTTAAAGTCAGTGTTGGTGCTCGGTATGTTGGCGAGAGTTATGTTGGTAAATACAACTCAGATACCGTGCCATCCTATACCTTATTCGACATCGCCTTTGACTATGAACTCAGCGAGCAAGCCAGGATCACCTTTAGCATTAGTAACCTCAGTGACAAGCGATACGTTGGCGCATGCTATGACGAAAGCAACTGCTGGATGGGGGCTGAGCGCAAAGCCGATATTGGTCTCCACTATCGTTTTTAGTCTCTCACCTAAGAGAGCTTACGAAAGGATTTAAAGGGACGGATGATTTAAACGGACACCCACCTTAACGCTCCAGCAAGCATTGAGGTGGGTGTCCTTATTAATTCATCTCTTTATTCATTCTCATTTAGCTTTAACTCAAAGGAAAACAATGCGTAAAACACTATTTAAATGGCACAGTGCAATGGCATTAATCGCGATACTGCCGCTCGCCGTTATGTCAGTCACAGGTAGCATGTTGGTGTTTAAATTCGAGATAGATAGCCTATTACTTCCAAAGCAAGCGACATTGACTTATCAGGACCAAAACGTCCAACGTCAGCCCATGAATGCGCTCGTTAACTATGTCGCAGACACCCATCCAAATTATGAAATTGGTAGCTGGGAAATATTCGATGACGGCTACGAAGCTGATAGAGTCTATTTATTAAAGCATGGCACAGACACGTGGTTTAAAACGTATCTGGATCCGTACGCAGGCAAAATGCTAAGCGAGCCTGTGGGTATTCACAGCGACTTTACCGATTTTATTCTTCACCTACATTACACCTTACTACTCGATGATGTGAGTAAAACCTTTCCACACATGGGTGTCGTTATCGGTTTAGCTGTGGCTATACTTTTTACCTTGCTTGGTGTTTCCGGCTTAGTGATATACCGGCGCTTTTGGCGGCGATTCTTTAGCTTTAGGCGACAAGCTCCTCGGCTCGTCATGATGAGCGACCTACATAAGGTAATTGGCATTTGGAGTGCGCCAGTATTGCTCGCGCTCGGCATTACTGGCGTTTACTTTAATGCAGTGGAGTATTATCACGAGGCTTTTGAACACCAAGAAGATGAGCACCATATTGTCAGCCACGCAATGTTTAATCACTCATTAGATTTTGATGCCATGATGACCCAAAGCCATCGTGCGGTTAACGGACTTAAACCAACCTACTGGCTATTTCCATTTGAGCCAGAGCAAACCAACATTACCATTTTTGGTAGCGTTGCCGATGCCAACCCGTTCATTAGTAACTATGCAGCAACGGTTAGCTTTGACGCGCAATCTGGTAAACAAACCTTTGCCTACGATATTCGAACGGCGTCTACTGTAGACCGGGTAATCGACAGTTTTAGAAAACTTCACTTTGGCCACTTTGCAGGGCTTACCAGTAAAGTAATTTGGTGCATTATGGGACTCGCCCCCGTATTGCTTGGTTTTACTGGGTTATATTTATGGTGGCAAAGAAAGCGTAAAAAACTCAAGAGTAAGAAAAACCGTCAACTCGCCTTAAGCTGACGGTTCAAGTTTCGATCCAAATCCGTTATTGTCGTTATTATCAGCAAATAACGAGCAATCACTATGAAACAACTTGGGCTAATTGGCGGTATGAGTTGGGAGTCAACACAAAACTACTACCAGCTTATCAATCAAACCGTTAAAGCAAAGCTTGGCGGGCTACACAGTGCTAAGCTTTGCTTGTATAGCGTCGACTTTGCCGAAATTGCAGAGCTTCAAGCAGCTGGTGATTGGCAGAAAATGACCACCATTTTGGCAGGCGCTGCTACGTCGTTGAAGCTTGCAGGCTCAGATGCCATTGTGATCTGTACCAACACCATGCATAAAATTTCAGATGAAATTAGCGCAGCGTCAGGATTACCGGTACTGCATATTGCCGACGCAACCGCGAAGCGACTTAAAGACGACGGCGTAAAACGCATCGCACTATTAGGTACGAGGTTTACGATGCAGCAAGACTTTTATAAAGCACGATTGCAAGACCTTCACGGCATTGAGGTCATAACACCTGATGGGGACCAGCAAGCTTTGGTTCACGACATAATTTATGACGAATTATGTTGCGGTGAAGTCAACGCAAGCTCAAGGCAAACTTATCTAGACATCATCGATGCACTCTATCAACAAGGGGCTGAAGGGGTAATTTTAGGTTGCACAGAAATAGGTTTGCTCGTTCAACAAGTGCATACTCAAGTTCCTCTTTACGACACTACCAAGCTTCATGCTGAAGCCGTTGTAGAGTGGTCACTTGGGGTAACGTCTTGCTTTATTTATGAGTAATATCAAACTTTGTTGTAATTAAAAAAATAACAACGAAATCGCTATTGTCGCGATTACTTGGCTCCTATAGAATAAAATCTCACTTACTCTAGGGCCTGTTGACCTTTGCTGTTTGATTTTTGTTCTCCTGAGTGTGTTTTGATCGCGACGCTCGACTTGTCGCCTAGTAATCTAGGCAAAAGTTGAGCAACAATGAACAAAGCGCACTCAGGGGAACCCAAAGGGCAGCGCTTGATTGGCATTTCTACTGTGTTATCGCCTAACTTACATAGAATAACTATGCTACGCAGGCTCTGCCTTGTATAAATACCAATCAAACTGCTGCAAAAACAAACTTGAAAGGTCAACAGGCCCTAATTAAATCAGGGATGTATTATGACCCAATACGACGAATATAAAGTTATCCATGTAGTTGAAGGTGGCTGCGGCACACTATTACTTGGCTCAAGTGGATTACCGTTAAAAAAGCTTGAAGCAACTTTAAATATGGAAGCGCAAGATGGCTGGCAGCTTGTTTTCCAAGTTATCGAAAACAAACGTTTTATGCTGTTTTGGAGCCGCGAAGCCGTGATCTTAACACTTGGTCGTAAACGTGCTTAAACGCTTTGCTCTGTCTGCCATTCGCCGCTATCAAGCGAATGGTGGAGCAAAAGCCCACTTCAATATAAGTTGTAATTTTACGCCGTCATGTTCTGAATATACCTATCAAGCAATCGAAAAATACGGCTTCTTTAAAGGCGTGCGTATCGGCTTTTGCCGTATCAAGCGCTGCAATGACCCAGATTGTATTGAAATAAAGTCAGACCCCCTACCGTAACCTAATCCTAGGAGTTTGCATGGACGAAATAGCATTAAGAGAACAAGAAGAAGCGTTGAGGAACCAAGTTGCTCAGCTAAGTCCTGAAGCGCGCAAGCAGTACTACCAACTAGAAGAACAGCTAGTAAAAGATCCTGATACTTACGCCGTACTCAATTACTTCTTTGCCGCAGGTTTACATCACTTTTATCTGGGTAAAACAGCACGAGGTGTAATTAACCTCACCTTGATGCTCTTAGGGCTTGTATTTATTCTCTTTTATGGCTGGGTTCTGCTAATTTTAGTGTGTTTAATTGAGCTACCTCAGTTATTTAACAGCCAAAAAATAGTGAGAAAATACAACATCGATGTAATGCGAGAAGTACTAGATGAGCTCAAAGATACACAACAGAATCAAGCAATCTAAAGAAACGCAGTGGCTTTGGATTATAGCGGCCACGGTTGTGGTCGTTTTATTTAGTGGTTATCAGTTTTATACCAAAGGCGTGCCTTACTTCGCTAAAGAGATCTCGGCCTCATTGCCCAAACAAATCTACCAAATCATCGACGAAGGAAGCCTAAACGAGCTAGATAACTCGGAATTTTCTGAATCAAAATTAAGTGAAATCAAACAGCAAGAGACTCGCGCTTTATTTGTCTCATTGCTTGGCGCCAATGCATCGAGTGAACGTGAATTTAAACTTGAATTTAGGCAGTGGAAAGATAAAGCCAACGCCATGGCATTGGCCAATGGTACCATTGTGATCACCGATAACATGGTCGAACTAGCATCGACTCAGCAAGAGCTTAGCGCAGTGTTACTCCACGAGATTGGTCATGTCGAGCATAATCACGTAATGGAATCTCTTGTGAGCTCGTCTATCGTATTTGTCAGTTTGAGTGTCGTATTGGGTGACATCTCTGCGCTCTCAGATCTTATGATGCAGGGCGCAATGTTAGGCATCAACCAAAATTACTCTCAGCACGCTGAACTCGAGGCTGATTTGTACGCGCACAACAAGCTAATGACGCTGTATGGTAATAATGATGCGATGATCTCTATATTCGAAAAACTCGCCAAGGAAAGCGACGAACAGCATAGTTGGTTAAGCACACACCCAAGCTTTGAGCAACGCATCGAGCAGCTCAAACAAACCCCATGATCCTTAATGAATTTAATCATATGCTCTTTGTTGAATCTGCACGACTTGAACAATACTGTAAAGTCCACTGAGTGTTGGGTAAATTAGTTTTCCTCGATCGTCTACCATTTTCCAATCAGTTCTGCACGACCCTGGTAGCGATGGTGTTTTGAAGGTGACCTCTAAATCTATGACTTCTCCTGGTGCAGTTTCTGGGATAGGTATTCGATTTGGACTTTGACATAAGCCTTGTGAAGCAATCGTCATACGCTGTAAATAACGCCCTGACCACATCACCCCTCCACCATTTTTAATACGTCAAATTTTAACAAACTCAGTATTAACCGGTATTGCTGTCCCATCGGGAATTGTCACGTCTTTGACAAAGATCGGAATATCTTGGATTTCTGAATTCGTTGAATACCTAGACTCAACAACAAGTGGTTTAATATCTTCAAACAGATACGATAAAAGCAACACACTGAGGAAAATGATAGTGATCAAAGTGCGTTTCCAGGTAATCGCTTTATGGTTTTTGGTTACTTTGCCTGCATAATGTGGTGCCTCTTTTCTTACTGGGGACTTATTACATATTAAGTCCTCAAGCTCTTCCTCACTTACACTTAAAAGCTGAGCAAGATATTTACGAATATGCTCATTCAGAGGGCGCTTACCTGCCAATACTTTATAAAAGTGGGATTGGCTACATTGACAGTCGTAGATCACTTGTTTCATTTGCATGCTACGAGCTTTCGCACTTTGTCTTATTTTATCCTTTAAATTCGACACGCATCTAACACAAAAACAAAAATATAACACAATTATATCATATGTAACAAAAACACATAACCAACTGTTTTTAGTGGTTATAATTTTTCTTTATAACAACGACTCTTTCGGACAGATGCTCGGACACACAATTCCACGCTCTGCGAGAGTGTGATATGTCATGATATTTCTCGTTCAATTCAAACCGAAGGAATAACAGCTATGAAAAAAAGTCGGAATTTAAAGCAATCAATCTTGTTAGCCTCAATCGGATTTTTTGCATCGCAATCACAAGCAGTTGACTACTGCGGTGGACAAACCTCTATTAATAACCCTTTTCCTTGTTGTACATCTGCAGATGAAGTAGAAGGAAATTGCACTTGGTTCGCTTGGAAAAAAGCAAAAGATGTATGGGGTCACTCATTACAATTAAACGATTACCCCAGACATGCATATCGTTGGGATGTCGACTCTTATAAGGCCATCAATAAATCATCAGGCTATATTTACAGAAGAGAGCCCGCATTAAACAGTGTTGCTATCAGAGATAGTCGTAATGGAGATTACGGACATGTTGCTTGGGTGGCAAATATTGATGGTAACAATCTCACAGTGCAAGAACAAAACTGCGAGTCGAATAATCAGTATCCTAATGGCATAGTGCGTAATCGCAGTTTTTTTAATAATTATCTGCTAGGTATGCGAGTACAAGACTTTTGGGTGAGCGGACACAGAATAGCAGCCGATCCTGATGCAACAATATCTAGACCAAACTTTGACGCCCAATTTAAAGTTAAGAACATAACGAATAGTACCCCGTACCATTTTAGGCATATCGCTTTGGCAGTACATGACGCAAATGGTAACTTTTTGTTTAATATGAAGAAGTATGACTCTTCAAACCGTTCATCAGATGCTATTTATACATTGTCTGAGTTAAGTGACAATAATTATGCGCTATCGGGAGGGGAAATTTCTAGGAGCGCTCGCGCAGTTGCCTATTTCAATCAACCAGGACAATTTCGTGTTGTAGCGAAGATCAGGTGGATTGACAACTCTTGGACAGAAGTCGGACATCAAGATATCACTGTTGAGTAGCTAAATAACACCTATTGATATTAAAAAGAGCTGACTATAATCAATCAGCTCTTTTTTGATATATCTACATTACAACGCCAGCATTAAAATCTCTTTCGCCTTCGCTAAATCAATATCGCCGTGCTCACCTAATGCCGTCATGCCGTTCTTTTCTAGATTAGCGATAACTTCTTGTACTGCTTTTTCGTCTAATTGGTAATCAGCTAAACGTGTTTGCACCGCCATCGACTCAAAAAAGTCTTGAACTGCTTTTATCGTTTGGTCAATTTGCTGTGCTTCGTCTGCGACTGTAATACCAAATACACGCTCACCAAGTTGCTTGATTTTCTCGGCTTTTTTGTCTCGTTGCACATACATCACAGCAGGCAATACAATCGCAAGCGTTTGCGCGTGGTCAAGGTTATACAATGCCGTTAGCTCGTGACCAATCATATGCGTTGACCAATCCTGTGGTACGCCTTGACCAATAAGGCCATTTAGCGCCATAGTTGCAGACCACATCACGTTTGCCCTTACATCATAATTGTTAGGCTCGCTTAACGCCTTTGGCCCTTCGCTGATAAGCGTTTGTAAAATACCTTCTGCGAATCTGTCTTGCAGTGGCGCATTTACTGGATACGTTAAATACTGCTCAATCACGTGAACAAACGCATCCACTACCCCATTACTCACTTGGCGAGGCGGCAGTGAATAGGTGTATTCTGGGTCAAGTACCGCAAACTGCGGCTGCACTGTTGGTGACGAAAACGCACGCTTTTGCGAGGTTGCCTTTTTAGTAACCACTGAGTTGCCGTTACTCTCAGAGCCAGTCGCAGGTAAAGTAAGCACAGCACCAATCGGCAATGGGTTGCTAAAGCTTGCGCCTTTTACCAAAATGTCCCAAGGCTCACCGTCAAAATTAAAAGCTGCCGCCACAAACTTTGCGCCGTCAATCACACTGCCGCCACCAACCGCAAGAATAAAGTTCACATCATTTTGCTTTGCCGTCGCGACCGCTTGCATTAGCGTTTCGTATGTTGGGTTTGGCTCCACGCCACCAAATTCCACAACCTCAACACCTGTCAATGCGCTCATGGCTTGGTCGTATACG
Source organism: Pseudoalteromonas piscicida (assembly GCF_000238315.3). Lineage (NCBI taxonomy): Bacteria > Pseudomonadati > Pseudomonadota > Gammaproteobacteria > Alteromonadales > Pseudoalteromonadaceae > Pseudoalteromonas > Pseudoalteromonas piscicida. Next base: position 430,544 of record NZ_CP011925.1, on the reverse strand, counting down.
CCATTGTTTTTAATCGAACCACCGCCGTACAGTAGCAGCACCTTTGCAGCCTCTGGTAAACGTGAGGTGATTTCACTCATTTGGCCTTTACCAAAAAGAATTTCGGTTTGATTTTTAAATACAAAATTAAGCATGTTCAATTCCTTACTGTTTAATATTCGGTTCTTTCGCTAACATTTCTAGCAGCTTTTCTGCTAGTAATGTGTCTGAAAACGGGTTTTGCCCTGTAATTAGCTCTCTATCAACAACCACTTTTGGCTGCCATGCATTTGCAAACTGCATTTTTCCTCCAGCCTGAGACATAGCTGCTGCTGGGTAAAAGTTGAGCTTTTCGCCATTTAACGTGCTTTCAAATACTTGTTCTTCTGGGTTCGAAAATATCGTCATTTGATATCCGTCATAAATCCAGTTTTTCGCTTGAACAGGTGACGGTGTTGTTAAACTCTTATAATACGCTTTTGGTTCACTTTGTGCCGAAAGCAACGTAATCGGGCCATGGCAAATCGCGGCTGTTGGTTTATTCTCACGGTTAAAATGGCGCAAAATTTCACCCACCTGCGGATTATTCGCCAAATCAATTAACGGTGCGTGTCCGCCTGGAATAAATACCGCATCAAATTCGTCTAACCCCGCAGCAAGGATCTCGCTAAAACTTGCGGTATCATTAATATCTGGCAGGTTAGCAATAAATTTTTTGATGCTTTGTAATTTAGTCTCATCACCGCCAAAGTAATCAACCGTCACTGATTTTTGATCAACAGCAGGGGCATTGCCTTTTGGTGTTGCTAATACCAGTTTATATCCAGCATCCACCAATGCCTTTGCTGGGATCCCAAACTCATTGAGATAATAACCTGTTTCTATTGTCTCACCACTGGCAAGTTCCATCGAGGTTTCGCTCGAAAGTAACACTAACACCTCACCTTCACTTGCATGAGCGCTAAGCGTAAGTGCTGCACCCAATAACGATGACACCCAGCCCAACGTATTCACTATACCCTTTTTCATCCCGGCTCCTCATACCAGTTCAATATCGACAAGTTTAGGCGATTTGCGGATACAGGAGAATTCGGATAAATTGGTAGGAGCAATCAGAATATTTATGGCTCGAGTGTTTTATGTCTCATCTCACCCAACTAAAAACCTTTGTGGAAGTATACCGCTGCAAAAATATCACCAAGGCAGCGGCCAACTTGGGGATGTCGCAGCCAGCTGTCACTGCACATATTCAAACCATGGAAGCGGTAGTAGGAAAAGCCTTGTTTGAACGTCAAGCACGAGGTGTAAAGCCAACGCCAACAGCACATGACTTAGCGCTGCAGGTGTCTGGTCATATTGATATTTTAGAGCAGAAGATCACCTCAATTAGAGCGCGCTCCAATGCGGTGTTTGGCACACTAAATATTGCTGGCCCCGCGGAGTATTTAAGCTTTGTCTCCGGTCCACAAATCGCCAACTTATTGCAAGCGGGCAACATTAACGTGGTCCTTCATATTGGCAATAAAATTAACATTTTCGACGCACTAATAAACGACACCGCAGACATCGCCATTGCCGCCTCTGCGCCAGATCCCACAACCTTTGACTATCTCGTTCTAGACAAAGAGCAATTGTGGCTAGTGATGAACCGTTTAGAGGGCCGAGAAATTCAAGACAGCGATATTACCGCCGACTTACTCTCAAGCTATAACGTCGTCACGTACGATCAAGACTTACCTTTAGTAAGACAATACTTTGACCGTGTATTTAATGCGAGCTGCAACTCTAACGTCATCGCTATTTGTCCAGACATTAGAGCAATTGCTAACATTATTCGCTCTGGAATAGGTTACTCCGTCCTCCCCGATTATCTCTGCCGAGATCTCATAAAAGCAGGTGAACTGATCCAACTTGGCCCCGTAGGCCCTGAAAACAACATCTATTTGGTATGGAAAAAGGGCGCGTTAAAACACCCTCGCATTGCTTTTGCGAAAGATGTGATCTCCGCCTTTGCTAATATTAATTATCTTTCGAATTAAAAAGTTGTAAAAAAATTATTTTCCGCAGATTTCTGCTGAGAATTCCTGTTACTTTGCTGTAAATTAAAAGAGACGGGTTGGAACAACAATGGACTATCAAAGCCAATATCGTGACTTAACTATTTATTACGACGCACTAAAAAAAGCAACAAAGCAAAGTGAAGCGGTACCAGACACCACAGAAAAATGGCTGGCACTCGTAGAAACGACCTTATTTGAACTACAAGAGCTTGCCCATATGGAAAAAGCTTATATGCAAAAATCAAGAACGATGAATAACCTAATTGAGTTGGTGTACTCCAGTGCCCCAAGCATGGACTAGCAACTAAAGGTTATTGCTGTTGAGTTTTGCATTGACAAGAGTGCTACTACTAGCACTCTTTTTTTCGCTAGAAATAGAGTTAAAGTTTGAAAAGAAATTAGCAACTTAAGCTTTACGGCGCAGATAACCTGCGAAAAATCATAATATTATGTGTGCTGCTGATAGGCCTTCAATGTAGCAAATATCTCCTCAGACAGTTCTGCAAACACACCGTGGATCCGCTCAGATAGCGCTTTTACATTGTCGAAATCAGGGTCAGCAAGCATTAAAATTTCAAAGATTGACCACTCAGGCATTACATCTCGATTCACCCACCTAACCCCCTGTAACTTTGTCCAATAATCAATCTGAACATCTTTTGTTTGCCCAAGGAGCCAAAGTTCGAATCGCACCTCTTGATGGTTCAACACCACTGCCAATTTAAGTTTGTGCTTTTTAAGGTAATCGTTTTGTAGATAAAAGTATGTAAAGTCAATATATCCGTGTAACACGTTTGCGACTGTAAACTGGCCTTTATACTGCTTACTGAATTCAGCTCTGAGACTTTGAACAATAGAGACGAGATCCTTATAGGTTCTCTGCAGTTCGCCACTTGCAAATGCCATTTTATAGGCAAGAATTCGAGCACTAAGACTTTTATTAGACATGTTGTCCTCTGAGTTTTTTAGGCACATAGACAAAGTGACCCACACAGGAAGCTAGCTTTGCAAAGAGCCTAAGTCATCATTAATTGTCAAATGTCGAATGGTGCTTCATATACGCCAAGCTATGGTGTAAGTAAAAGAAGCGGGCTGTTTTGAACTATTGGCATAACTATAGTGCTAAGTTATACTTAAGAAGTCAAACAAGAGGTGTATTTATGGCTATTACTTCGGTGAAAAAAGCAAAAAATGTTCAAACATTTATACCTAAAATGAGCAACTTTGAAATAAGCGCTAAATACGAAGGTCTAAGCTTTAAAAAAGAGAGCGTGAGCAAATCAATTGCTGATTTAAAAGCAAAATATGCGAGATAAATACGGCGTTGCTCAGGATAGTTATTGTTATCCAAAATCTGACGTACTAGTTAATAAGCTTAATATTACAGATGCAAATGAGTTAGCGGAAGCTGAGCTAGCGTTTACCGCCTTTAGATATAGTAAATACTCTTCTAAAATCAAATCCCTCTACCAATTTAGTTTAAATCATTTACGACATCTCCACTGGTATTTATTTCAAGATGTATATGATTGGGCTGGTGAGATTAGAACTGTTGACATTTCCAAAGGAGAAACTCGGTTTTGTACTTGTTCACGAATCAATGTTGAAGTACAAAAGCAGTTCCAGCAAATTGAAACATTGGATATAAACGCAGCTAAACCAGAAATCTTAGCCCAGCTTGCGGATATCTACTGTGAATTAAATATTATTCATCCCTTTAGAGAGGGCAATGGTAGAACTCAACGTTTTTTCTTTGAAGAGCTACTATTTTTCTTAGGCTTTTCTGTCAATTGGCCAGACATATCAAAAGATGAATGGGTTCAAGCAAATATAGATGGCTATTACGGTAATTTAAATCCACTAAACACCATCCTAACACTCGCGACGAGATAGCTTACCCCATACGTTTAATGCCTGAATTGTAGCGAGTGCTAATCCACATACAGCACGATATGTTAACAGCCCTATTTTGGTGCTGACTCAAGATACCCAACTTGTAGCGGAGCATTTCTTCGAGCTATAAACCCGATATAAAGTACCGCGACACACAGCAACATAGGCACTGATTTCAAGTAAGCAAAATAGTCATAAAAGAAGGTTACTTCCCAGAACATCTTTGCGGTTTCTTCGTTTATACCTAAATGCTCCAGATTGCGCAGAAAGTTCTCCATTAACGCAAAAAAATCTATTAACGCTACTAAGGTCAAAACTAAGAAATGTAATGGCCCCTCCGCATAGTTTTTTTCAAACACAGAGGCACTTCTTCCTCGGGTAAGCAACACCGCAAAAGCCATCCGATGTTTTAGCAAAAAGAGTAATAAAAGGCTGAGCGAAAATTGAATGGTGAACGCACAGATATTCTTATGATATCCACTATCAAGAATTGGGAAAATAACATTTACCAGCGCATAAACAGCTACCGTTGAACACAAAAATACTACTACAAAGCAAAGCGTCAACAGCTGACTATTTTTGTCTTTGTAAGAGTAAAAGAACAAAACCAATAATAAGATAAATAAAGTAGATTCAAAAATAATTACGCCAAAAGCCGATCCCAAGATTAGCGTAAGAATACTGCCTTTGTCCTTCATATTGTCTGGATACAGTCGTGAGAGCGCTTCGGTATCATCTAAAATATCAGCGAGTTTGACTCTACATAAGTCAGCAAACTTCATTAACGTACCAAGCTTGAAGGAACTAACACCATTGAGATAGTTGTCTAGCGTTCGCATGCCAATCCCGAGGTGGCGGCATATATCTTCTCGTGACATCCCGCGTTTATGCTTGAGGCCCTTTATCAATAGCCCTATGCGCTGGCTTACTTCGTACTCTTCTGGCGTTTGCATCGACCTACCATTTCCTGAATCTAATAATTAATTATTGTTATTAAAAGTGTGATAGCTGCTGGTGGCTCTTCTTACGTGCGAGCAATCCAATATACAACAGAGTGATGCACAATAGTGTCGGAAAAGCTTTTAGATACGCAAAGTGGTCAAAAAAGAACGTAACTTCCCAGAATATTTTAGCAGCTTCCTCATCCACGCCTAGGCGCTCTAAATTACGAAGAAAGTTTTCCATCAATGCAAAGAAGTCTATAAACACTAACGTTATAGCTAAGAAATATAATGGCCCTTCCGCGTAATTTTTCTCGAATACCGAGGCTGATTTACCACGTGTGAAAAAAACTGAAAGTGACATTCGATACTTGAGCAGAAATAACAGCAGTAGGCTTGAGATTAACTGACCACCGTAGGCATAAATATTCTCGATGTAATAGCTTTCAACCACCGGAAAAACAATATTTTTTAAGTAAAATACAATTACTGCATCTAGTGAAAGCACAACAGCAAAAATCAAAGTTAGCGATAAGCTATTTTGATCTTCTTTACATAAATAAACTAAGACAAAAAGTAAAATACAGGTGATCGGCTCAAAAACTGTAGCACTTACTACCGTAGTCATTAGCAAGGCTAGAATACTCCCTTTGTCCTTCATATTGTCCGGATATAGTCGTGAGAGTGCTTCGGTATCATCTAAAATATCGGCAAGCTTGACTCTGCAGAGGTCAGCAAACTTCATTAACGTACCAAGCTTAAAAGAGCTAACGCCATTGAGGTAGTTGTCTAGCGTTCGCATGCCAATCCCGAGGTGGCGGCATATATCTTCTCGTGACATCCCGCGTTTATGCTTAAGACCCTTTATTAATAGCCCTATACGCTGGCTTACTTCGTACTCTTCTGGCGTTTGCATCGCCCACCATCTCCTTATTCCGTGATTTTCTTATCAACTTATTACTACGCGCTTTGGGGCTGCTGCGTATTTCTTTTCCGTGCGAGTATTCCTGCATAGAGGAGTACTAAACTGAGTAAGATCGGCGGGGCTTTAATGTATTCGTAATAATCATAAAAGAAAGTTAATTCCCAGAATGTTTTAGCGAAATCTTCATCCATACCGATATGCTCTAAGTTGCGAATAAAATTTTCTATCAATGCGCAAAAATCAATGAGCGCTATCATCATTGCTAGGAAGCACAGAGGTGCCTCGATAGGGTTTTTCTCAAAGACATCTTCAGACCTGCCTCGCGTGATAAATACAGCAAATTTCATTCTATATTTAAGTAAAATGAATAAAAGTAAACTTAAAGACAAGTTAGTTGAGAAAGCATAAATATTTTGATAGAAGACATTAGTAACCACGGGAAAAAGAACAAAATGCAGCCAGTAGTTAGCTACATTCGTTAACATATAAACAGTGACAAAAATTGCGACCATGCATTGACTGTTTTTGTCCTTATATGAATAGCAAAGCAGTCCAATTAATAAAAGTAAGAAAACCGACTCGAACAGCATAGCGGTTGTACCTAAGCCGAAAAGCAATGTTAGAATACTGCCCTTGTCCTTCATATTGTCAGGGTACAGTCGTGAGAGCGCTTCGGTATCATCTAAAATATCGGCAAGCTTGACTCTGCAGAGATCGGCAAACTTCATTAACGTACCAAGCTTAAAAGAGCTAACACCATTGAGGTAGTTGTCTAGCGTTCGCATGCCAATCCCGAGGTGGCGACATATATCTTCTCGCGACATCCCGCGTTTATGCTTAAGGCCCTTTATTAGTAATCCTATGCGCTGGCTTACTTCGTACTCTTCTGGCGTTTGCATCGCCCTACACTTCCCTTTAACCAAACCACAAAATTAACTCAAACATTACATTTTGTTTAATATAAAGACAAGTAAATGTTCAGGTCGATTGATGTATAAGTGGCACAAATTTCAAATAAGTAAGAGAAGTATATAAACTATACTTAGTTAGAAGAATAAAGCACTTGTATTCTCTCTAATTGTGGCAGGAGTTGAATATAAAATTTGGACGCAATATCTAAGAGATATTAGATACTGCGTTTATAAAGGATTTAGTTAACTTTGAGTTGGTTGCCTTTTAGTTCTAACTACTAAACCGACATACAACATCATGACACATAGGAGCATAGGAATGGCTTTCAAGTACTCAAAGTAATCGTAGAAGAAAGTAAACTCCCAAAAAATCTTTGCAGTTTCTTCAGGAACCCCTAAATGATCCAAATTACGAATAAAATTTTCCATTAGAGCAAAAAAATCTACTAGTGCAGCGATAATAACTAAGAGATACAGCGGTCCTTCCGCATAATTTTTTTCAAAAACTGTCGGGGACTTACCTCTTGTTAACAAAACTGCAATCGTCATTCTATGTCTTAAGAAAAACAGGAGCAATATGCTAAGCGACAATTGACTTCCGAAAGCAAACGTATTCTGCATAAAGCCTCCTGTCACCGCTGGGTATATAAAGTTTTCTAGTGTGTATACAACCCCGTACGATAAAATAAAAACGATTGCAAAGCACAATGTTAATAATTGACTGTTATCATCCTCTCGTGAAAAACAAACCAGTATTATCAACATCAAGGACATAACCAACTCGATAACAGTAGCGCTCATAGTCATAACTAAAGCCATTGCTACCAAACTGGTTAGTAGAGCTAACCTAAATAAACTTTTCATATATACTTACTCTCTAATTACTGGCTTCACTTAAACATCATCTAGGAGTCAGATTTAGTAGCTTCTGCCTCTACACCCCTAGGAGTCTCTCCTTTTGAAGTACCAATACCTCCGAAAATCTGTTTACACAATGAACGACTAAGGGCTATTTTTATTGGCTTTTTCTGTGCAGCCTTCATTGTTCTTTTCCTCATGTTTTTCTCCATACAGGCCAGAGAGCTTATCTGTATCTTCTAAAATATCTGATAACTTTACTTTACAGATTTCAGCAAACCGAAGCAATGTCCCAAGCTTAAAGGAGCTAGAGCCATTTAAATAGTTATCAAGGGTCCTGTCACCCACACCTAAACGCCGGTTAACCTCTTCTCGGGTCATCCCTTTTTTGCGCTTTAGCCCTAGTATCAATCGGCCGATACGTTGGCTTACCTCGTATTCTTCTGGCGTCTGCATCGCCCCACCATATCTCTCAATCACCCCAACCTAGTTAACCAAAAGTTTACATCCAGTTAAATATAAAGACAAGTAGATGACAGTACTATTTTTAGGTGCACACTCGCAAAACAACCCAAAACAGAAACAAATTTATCATTATATTTGAATTTTTGGTATCAATTGATTCAAGCAACCCTCGCTAAACCTGCTTATTTGTTGTTTTGCAGACCATTAAAATCAATAATTAAAAAACACACAAACTTCTCTATTTTTATGTGAAAATCTTCACATTATTGTGTAAGTGCAGCATTTGCTTTATTTAAAACCTGCTTACGGCGCGCTGTTATTCCTGCGTATAAAACAAACATACAGAGCAGATAAGGCACGGCCTTAATATAAGCAAAGTAATCATAAATAAAGGTCAGTTCCCAAAATGGTTTGGCAACTTCTTCATCTATACCTAAACGCTCTAGGTTACGGATAAAGTTTTCCATCAATGCGGCAAAATCAATCAAAGCTAACGTACATGCGAGTGCATAAAGCGGCGCATCTACTTGGTTCTTCTCAAAAATGCTGGCTGAATTCCCTTTGGTAAACCACGCACCTAAAAACATTCTGTATTTGATCATTAGCGCCAGCAGTAAACTCAGTAACAGTTGAGTTGCAAAAGCATAGATATTTTCAATGTAATAGCTTTCAATAGCTGGGAAGACGACATAATTCAACCAGTATGCAACAACGATTTCTAACGAAAAAGCAAATATAAAAATTGCAACAATGCTCTGACTATTCTTGTCATTACGCGCATAAAACGATAACAAAATAAGAAAAGCAAATAAGGTAAATTCAAGCACCATAACGCCGACAAAATAGCCCGTAAATAGCAAAAAGATATTGCCTTTGTCTTTAATATTCTCAGGATACAAGCGCTTCAGCGCGTCGGTATCATCCAAAATATCAGCCAGCTTTACCTTGCAAAGATCCGCAAACTTTAACAATGTCCCAAGTTTAAATGAGCTCACTCCGTTTAAGTAATTGTCTAACGTGCGCGAGCCTATACCTAAACGTTTACAGACATCTTCTCGGGTCATACCTCTGGTACGCTTTAACCCAAGTATTAACCTGCCTATCCGCTGGCTTACCTCATATTCCTCTGGTGTTTGCATCTGTCCACCATTGTTTTACGTTAGCTCCCTTGAAATTAACCCAAACATTACATTTAGTTAAATATAAAGACAAGCTTCTCTCGATAAATTGCAATGAAAAAACAATAAAACACTCAATACTTCACCAACTTTACGTAATTTGAAACATTTCCATCGTTTTTCACGTTTAACCGCTCTTTAAAGACAAACCTTATTGAGGGTATGCCCCTCATAGCCGTGAGTAATCCGCAGCCAGCGTTTTAAAAAGATCGCTGGGTAAACCAGCTCCTACGAGGAGGTGTATCGCAGGGTAAACCAGCTGCAATATTAAAAGGTGATTGTTATGCTTTACAAAAAAGTACAGTTGTTCTATTTTAATAAAAGTACAAGTGTTCTTTTTTAGAGGTCAGGATGAAATTCAGCTACTTTAACGACAAAGACGGCTCACTTATTACCAAGATAAGTCGGGGTGTCACAGGGCTTATGTGCACGCTTGCGCCACCTATTACTGCGAGGTTAGGCCAGGTACTACTGATGAGTCCGCATGGTAAGCGTCAGTATCAGTTTAAAAATAAAAAACCCAATGGTGAGTTCAATATTCTTACCTCACTTGGTCGCGTTCATGTAAACGTGTTTGGCCTTGGCCCGAAGACCGTCGTATTAAGTCATGGTTGGGCCGATAACAGTAGTTGCTTTGATAATTTGATCCCTGAACTCGTTGCGGCAGGGTTTTGTGTGGTGGCGATTGATCATGTTGGTCATGGACAATCTCATGGCAAGCAAGCCCATTTGCTGGCTTTTGTTGAAGCACTGGATACCCTGATTGAGAAGCTAGAAGCCGATCGCCATGATATTGTGGCTTTGGTAGGGCATTCTATGGGTGCTGTGGCGCTGATGAACTTACCGGATTATCGCCTAGAAAATCGCGTGGTTATTAATGTTGCAACTCCCGTGCAGTTTTTTGAGCTGATGTTTGAGCGCGTTGCGCGAGCGGGCATTTCTGAAAAAATGCTGCACCAAGTGTTAGGTGCTATCACCACAAGGTATGGCACGCATTGGCATTTGATCCGAGATAGATTCCACGACGGTGTACTTAAGTTTGAGCCGACATTTATTCACGATACCGAGGACCGATTTGCGCCATTTGAACACGTAGCGTCGCTTATCGCTGCCACTCCTGAGCGTTTAATCCAAACCTCAGGCCTTGGACATCGCCGCATTTTAGGCGATACTGGCGTTATTCAACGTATTACTCAAAGAATAACTGCATAAGTGATGAATAAAGGCGAGAGAACGAGACAAACCATTTTAGAGCAAGGTATGCGCTTTAGTAGCCAATATGGCTTGATAGAAGTCACTATTGGTTCTATGGCAAAGCTTTGTGGCTTGTCTCGCAGCGGGCTTATCTCGCATTTTGACAGTAAAGAAGATATGCAGTTGGCGATCCTCGATTACTGTGAAGATCAATTTATGCTGCATGTCGTCGCACCGGCACGACACCATGACCCCCTAGTACAACTCAAAATGCTCTTTTCTATTTGGGCCGACTGGACTCGTGAACTATTTAATGAGCCACATTCAACTTGTCCGTTTATCAAAGCGTTGGTTGAGTTTAATTGCCATACAGACAGTCCTATTCATACCAAAGTTACCGAGCAACATAACCGATTATTTAGCTATATTAAGCATAAAATTGTGCAAGGGATAGAAAGCGGTATTTTTCATCCTGAGCTTGATGCGCAGTGCGCGGCGTATGAGCTATACAACTTGTATCTAGGCCATGCGATAGCGAAAAATACGGTACTAACAGAACATGCCAGCGAGTTGTTTAAACGTAATATTGAGCACTTACTTGAAAGTTACCAAGCTGATCCAAAAACACGGAGCGTATCTGCATGATTGAAATAATCTCTACCCCAACCCGCGATATTGTTGAGCAGCTTACTGAGCTATACATCGCGACCTTTTCAGCGCCGCCACGTAATGAAGAAATAGACCAAGCAGCCATTCGCTTACTTATGGAAAAGGAAATCGAAGAAGGCGAAGTACGTGTTATTTTTGATGACTCAACAAAGCAACTTATAGGCAGTTTGTCGCTAGTGCCAATCGCGCATTTTAAAGATAAGGCGCGCTTTGATCTTACGTCAGGCCTATATATTTCGAACTTTATGGTTGATGCGAATATTCGCGGCAAAGGAATTGGCAAGCAATTACTGCAAGACACCTTAGCCGCTACTCGCCAACCTATCCACACTCGTTGTCGAGTAGATGCCTTAGCAGTGAATCATTTATTTCAGCACCATGGCTTTAAATTGATTGCTAATTACACAACAATCATGAATAGCTCGGTTGCGGCGCGTAATATCTACACCTATCAAGCTGAATAATCTGCGGATAATCCTTGGATTGTCATTGTTGATTAATACATTCACTCTTATACTTTGCCAAAGAGTCGTCGTGTAGAGTAATAAGATGCTGAGGTTTTTTTCGATTGAACACGGTGTAATTTCCGAAATGGAACCAAGCACCGACACCCCGATTGAAATAGCAATCAAAAACGCCCATTGGATATATACTATTAATCCCACTGAGGAGGAGCGAGTTACTCTGGCAAACACGCTAAATATTACCCTTCCTGGTGCGGATGACGTAGAGGAAATCGAAGCCTCTTCGCGCTGTTTTATCGACAGCGAAGGTCTGCATGTACACGCTTTGTTTATGTCTCCCAATGACGGGCGTTTTAATACGGTAACCGTGGCCTGCTTATTACAAAAGAACTGCTTGTTAACCATTCGTGATGACGAGCTTGCGGATTTTAGGTTGCTGCGACTGCGTGCGCGTAAAGGGCAAGTGGCGTGCGATAACCCAAAACAGCTGTTAGTGACTTTGTTCGACCAAAAAGTCGAAAACCATGCGGATATGCTTGAGGATATGCACCACCAGCTTGAAAAGCTCAGTGCCTATGTGCTTGAGGAAGAAGACTCAGATCTAGAAGAAGCCGTTAGTCGTATTTCAAGGCTAGAAGATGCCAACGGTAAAGTGCGCTTGTGTTTGATGGATACGCAGCGCAATATCTCGTTTTTAATGCGTCATGTGGGGGTGCAATCTGAGGAGCGAGAAACGCTACGGGAAGTCACACGAGATATCGAAACGCTAATGTCGCACTGCGCCTTTCTCTTCGATAAAGTGAATTTTTTGATGGATTCTACGCAGGGTTTTATCAATATCGAACAAAACCAAATTATTAAAACCTTCTCCATTGCCTCTGTCGTATTTTTGCCACCCACAGTGGTTGCCAGTGTGTATGGAATGAATTTTAATAATATGCCAGAGCTAAACTGGGCTTGGGGCTATCCTTTTGCCATTGCTATTATGCTGCTCTCTGGTTTTGCTCCTTATTTATTCTTTAAACACAAAGGTTGGCTGTGATTTTTGGTTAATCTAGCGGTGTAGCTTCATTTCCAGCAGGCAAGGTGTAAATCCCGCTTTTTCATAAGCACGAATTGCTGCGGCGTTACCACTGTATACATCAAGGTAAAAGTCGTTGACGTTTTGGGTTTTACACCAAGCGATTAAGTGCTCCATGATCTCTTGATTTAAACCTTTACCACGATGCTCCGGTGTTACATACATAAACCCAAGATAACCATGCTGCGTGTGCTGTAGCTGCTGTTTAGACGCCCTTATCTGCACATATCCTGTTGCCACTATTTGCTCTGACACTTCTCCAACAACCAATAAAGAATTCGAACCCGTGAGTAATTTTTCGAGATCATAGTATTTGGCGTCTTGCGATTTGATTGCTGCGTTATACGGACGCTCCGCTTCGATCACTTGCTGTTCTAAGTCTAGAAGTGTGGTTAAGTCGTTGATGGTGGCTGCTCTAATTTTCATATTTTTTTCCTTAAAAAAAGCCACCTTAGCTTAACTAAGGTGGCAAAGCCACTATCTACAGTGTTAAAAATTGTCAGGGACTACATGAGTTAGCTAAGTATTAATGGTCGTGAGACTCCTCTGCTGCAATACCAAGCCATACTAGTTTTTCTGGTACGTAATCTAGTTCAAACGTGTCTACTAGTTTGGCTTCTTCTAAATCAAACTTTTTGATTTGTTTTGCAATTGGATCGCTCACATATACCGCTTGCTCTGAATGAGAAAATGTAATTTGGAAGCCATGACCTTCTGGCATCGTAGTTAAATCAGCATCACTTACTTGTACTTCACCTGCGGCTTCAAAATGGTGCTCGCCATCATGCTCATGACCGGCAAAAATGCTGAGTTTACCTGCAGTATCCATCACCACAACATGCTCACCCGCAAAGCTAAATCCAAAACTAGCAATGCGATAGTTATCACTTACTTGCCATTCAAGCTTCTCGATATGGCCATGCTCTGGGTCAACCATCAGCACATCATTACCTGCTGATGCAATAAACTGCTCTGTATCATGGTGGCCTTTAAGGGTGCCAATTCGCTGTCCGTCAGCAAAGTAATCTGGATTGGCTAGTTTTACTGCACTAAAGCTTTCGCCTTGCTGAGTGATAAGCGCAACACCGTCACCGCAACCAAATGCCACTGCTTCTTCATTTTGTGCGCTGCCGTGAAGTGCAGGACAGCTTACGTTAAATACCTGCTCTTGATGAAAATGGTCACCATGCGCATGATACAAACCAATTTGCGAGGGTAGAGAAGTTTCAGTTTGAGGGTCTCTGATCGTGCTAATTAGAAATTCGCCTCTAGCTTGCGCCGCACCGTGCATGTAAGTGTCGTAATGTAATGCAGCAACTTCGCTTTGCTCGCCGCTAATATGCGCTTCACTAAACATTGCAGCACTGGCATTCTGTTGGCTGTCTTTGTCGCCATCAGAGAATACAGCAATACCCGACTCACCCACTGTAACGTGTGTTGGCTTCACTGATTCTAAATGGAACGAAGCAAGTGCAGGCGCCTCTTCATGAGTATGGTGATGGTCGCCATGCTCCTCTTCATATAAACCACCATCAATAAATTCTACTAAACCTTGGTCACGTTGTACCAAGACAGCAAAGCGGTGATTTTCAGAGCTATATACATATTTTGGATAGTGGGTAACACCAATTGAGTCGAGAAGCGATTTATCCGCCGTTGAGTACACATTCACAACGTTACTTTCAGCGCTAGTGACTAACAGGCGACCATTTACGTCTGCTATAGTATCTCCATGATCGTGATCATCATGACCATCGTTATCATTGCCATTATCTTGCGCTGGCGGGTCTACTTTTACGATTGTGTGTTCAGTTCCACCACATGCAGAAAGAAGAATTGCGGAAATGGCAACTGCCAAAAGTTTACCTTTTAATACCATGAGAGAGATCCTATTTTTATTTATGTTATACCATAACTTTAAATATGTTATCTTATAACAAATTTAAAAACAACACCTCGACTAATCACCTATTGACTATTTTACACACAAACCCAATAGTGAAGTATGAAATCCAATTGGCATTACCAGACAAAAGCCACACTCTAAATAACCTGAGCTGCGGATAATTAATGCCTTTCTAGCAGCAATGAGTTGGAACATTCCTTATCCAAACCTCAGGTTAAATAACAAATGCCTTGATGTAACACTCCGGCTATATAAAAAGGACTACTTAATGGACTATTTGGTTGCTATCACTTTATTTGCTATTGCGTCTTCCGTAACGCCAGGGCCAAACAATATTATGGTAATGACGTCTGGTGTTAATTTTGGCTTAAAGAGGAGCATTCCGCTGTTAAGCGGTATTTGTGTTGGCTTTTCGGTTATGCTTTTGCTGGTCGGCTTAGGTTTTGCGCGGCTATTTGAGCTATTTCCTAGTTTGCACTTTATTTTAAAGTGCATTGGCGTCATTTATCTTCTATATCTTGCTTACCTTGTCGCGATATCTTCACCCACAACTGATGCAGACTCAAACCCTCAACCTTTTTCGTTTTTAAAAGGCGCGCTATTTCAGTGGGTAAACGCAAAAGCATGGATTGTAGCAATAGGTGCTATTTCAACTTATACCTCCGCTGGCGCAGACTTTATGAGTCAAAATTTGATGATCACCATTGTCTTTCTGTTGGTGTCATTTCCTTGTGTTGGGATCTGGTTGGTGTTTGGTTCGTCGCTGAAACATGTATTAAAAAATGAGCAAAGCCTTAGATGGTTTAATTTTGTGATGGCTACATTACTTGTGCTTTCAGTAATGCCAATTGTGCTGGAGATCTTTGCAGGATAATCCCCTGCAAAGATTACCGTGTTATTGTTACTTGTTGTCCGCTTTTTACCGACGGGCAATCACCCACACTGCATGCACAATTCCTGGTATATAACCCAACAATGTAAGCAAAATATTTAACCAAAAAGCCCCGCCAAGACCGACTTGTAAGAATACACCAAGTGGTGGAAGCAGAATTGCAATGATGATCCTCAATAAATCCATTGTTCTCTCCTAAAAGTTATAGACGCTTTCATTCTGCATGGGTTATGCCAATTCAAAGGAATGCCTTTTGCATTAACCCAATAACAGTATAGGAGATAAAAAATGCCAGATTGGATTAATCTTGATTTAGCACTCATTTGGTATCACTTTTACCAAATTATTTTTGCGTTTTTACTTACATTACCTTTGGCTATTAATAGAGAAAGTAGTTCCGATAGCGCGGGGCTTAGAACGTTCCCATTAGTCGCTATTTCCTGTTGTGCTTTTATTTTAACAAGTATGGACGTCTTTGAATCACATGAAGCACAAGCAAGAGTAATGTACGGTGTCATTACTGGAATTGGCTTTATTGGTGGCGGCTCTATTGTGAAAAATGATAATTCCACACATGGTACAGCAACCGCTGCAGGTATTTGGTTAACCGGGGCAATAGGGATCTCAAGCGCATACCAACGATATGAAATCGCAATTGTATTAAGCGCGGTTGGGTTTTTGGTGTTTCGCTTACTAGAGCCTTATAAAAAACCTTCGAGCTCTCAATAGACTTACGTTGAACCTTTCGTTCTTTTGCTTGAGACTTGGCGCTTGAGCTCTAACTTTTCACCAAAGAAGTACTCGTAAGCTAAAATAGCGATAAAATAAAAGAATCCAAAAACGCTGATATCGATAAGCAATTTACCGAAGTCAAAGGGATCTTCGAATAAAAAATATTCAAAATCAGTAAGATAAAAAACTAATTTAGTCAAAAAAAGTGCGGGTAAAAGTGAAATAACAAATTTCAAATTAATGTCCTTTTAATTTGCCTGAGGTACTATCCGAAGTGCAGTTTACCTGCTTTCTTCCTAGATTGCACGCAATATACATTTTATTTCGATAGTTTACAAAGAGTTACTATCTTATTAGCTGAGCACTAAGCTCAGCTAATAACGAAACATCAAAACTTGATAATAGTTGAAACCGCTTCCTCGTTTGCCGTTTCAATAGACATTTTCAGTTCACGATTTTGCCAATCTATATCTATCAAGCCGTAGTTACTGCCCGATTTATTAATCAAATGGCGGTTAGATGTTGTTAACTTTGCGATGTCTTTGCTTATTGCACCAACTCGTCCGGTTGGAATACTGGCACCTGCTGGCGCACAGTTACCCCACTCACCTTCGATGCCTTTTTGGTTATCATCCACTTGGGTATAACACCAAGGCTTATCGTTGTCTCGCGTGATACAACCTTGGTAGGTTACACCTGCATATTTGAACGGTAACTGACATGCTTTGGCAAAATTGCCATCCCCTTTGTCATCTGCGTAAATCGGTAACCTTAATGGATTTTCGATATGATAAGGCCAGTTTTGACCAAACCCCGATGCCGTCACTTCGTAGACATTAACTGCTTGACCATACGCGCTGCTTGCTGGAATAGTTTTTTGCAAAAGCTCTCCCCAATGCTGATCGCCAGACAAAAACACAACGGCCTTAGTCTTACCTTCGTTCACTGATTTCTGTACCAACCTAAGCAAACGCTCTCTTTGCGCTGGCATTTCAGCCCAAGACTCATAACTAGTGCCAGACATATTTGTTTCTTCTAATGACGCGATGGCAGCATTAAATGTTTTGCCGTCTCCATAAGCACAGTAGTTAGTTTTACTTCTGCCTTGATGCAGCGGAGGCAGTACTTGAATGCCGCTTGCAATGAGCTTGATTTCTGATGGTTTTTGTAACTCTTGCTCAAGCCATTGCCACTGCGCCTCTCCCAATATGGTGCTACTTTCACCTTCACACGCACCGTAACTTGAAAAGGTTGGAGAGCGGAAGTAACGGGCATCCAATGTGATCACATGTGTGGTTTCGCCCGAGCCACCCAGCATTTTGGCTTCGTAAATACCAGCTTGACCGTTTAGTCTTGGGTCAGCCTTATCAACATCAAAGTGGCGTAAGTATTCTTTCTGTGCGTTTACTCTCTGTGGATAATGTTTGCCTTCATTGTTCCAACCAAAATCGTGGTCATCCCAAATCGCCATCACTGGGATCTTAGCCTCTAAAAACTTGCGATATTCACTATTGTTCTTTTTATCATCGTACTTCTGGCGCATCACTGCCATATCGGTGGTATCTGCGTAGATATTGTCCCCTAACCAAAGAAATAGGTCCGGTTGTTGACCAATTAGTTTAGCGAGCGCTTCGGGCATATCTCCTTTGGTTTTGAAACATGAGCCAAGTGCAACTCTATCTAATCGCTTACTTTGTAGCGGTTGAGTGTGAGCTAAAAGCGCTGGCGGCGCTTCTGGCTGGCATTCTTCCCAGCCGCCTTCTTCAATATAGCACCAAGGTGCGGTGTGATTTCGGGTTGTACAGCCATAAAATTTTTCACCCTGATACTCCGATGGCGTTTTACACGCTTTTCCGGTTACTGTTTTGAATTCTGGGATGGTTTCTGTTCTGACATGACCCCATGTTGCGCCTTCAATGCTTTGTTTTAAATAGCACCACTGCGAACCTGAATTATTTTTATCCGTCGTCCCTTGATACTGTGCGGCTAGATAGTTAAAAGTAGATTTACAAGACTCGTAGTGAACTTCAGGTTCTGCATTGGCGACGCTGCTCATGAGCATCAACACGGCTGGCGTGAGAGTATAAGTTTTCATCGTTTCCTCGGTATTTGAATGTTGGCATCCTTGCTAGTTTTCCTTGCGGGAACGGAGTCTAATTCGGCAATGTTAAATTTTAGTTTAATATTTATTTCAAGTTCACATTTACTTCCGCATTCATGAAATAATACGAAAGAAGCTCAATTAATGAGCCACAACTAGGCCTTATGGCAAGTGGTTAATAAGCCAATCAATAAATACTTGGATCCGAGCTCTTTTTGGTGAATAAGGATCAAATAACACATAGCGTTGCCATACCACAGGGTGAGGGATATCAAAAAGCTGCACAATAAGTCCAGCTTGTTGAAAGTCTAAAAATAGCTCTTTGGAGACGATTGCCACACCTTGGCCTTTAAGCGCCGCACTCAGTGCCATATCATTAGAAGAGACTCGAGTGTGTGGGCCTTTGGCACAAATACTTGAGCCGCATATCCCCTGAGACTCAAACCACTGCTCCCAGCTTACTTTGTCATCGTCGTGGTGGATAAGATTGCATCTTGCTAAATCGCTCGGAGATTCAATATGCAGCGCTTCTTTATAGCTTGGTGAGCAAACAGGATAGTTACTATCTTCCCCGAGATATAACTGCTCAAGTCCGGCTGGGCACGCTAACTCTCGCTTGGTAGAAAATCGGATCGCAACATCAATATGGTTTAAGCGAATATCTTCAAAGCGATTCGAGCCGAGCACACGAATTTGGATGTCATCATGAGACTCGTAAAACGAGCTTAGGTTAGGCATTAGCCATAAAGAGCAAAAAGACTGGGTTGACGTGATAGTCAAGCTACCGGCCAATTCTTGGGTTTGAATTTGATTTAATCCCCCAATAATGCGCTTAAACGCACTTTGAGTAGACATTAACAACACTTCGCCGGCTTCAGTTAAGTGCATATTGCGGCCTTTTCTTACAAAAAGCTTAACTGCAAGTGCATTTTCCAGTTGGCGCATTTGTTGACTTACTGCCGCTTGCGTAATGTTCAATTCGAGTGCAGCTTGAGTGTAACTTTGGAGCCGAGCTGCACTCTCAAAACAGCGTAGTGCACTTAAGTGCCTTAACCTCTTATCCATAAGCTCAACTTATATTAATTGTAATTAACTATCGTTGGTATCCTGCCATATTTTGACCCAAGATACAGTCATAAATTACTTAACCTGAACTCAGGTTACTCACTACGACGACAGGAGCAACAATGAATTATTGCAAACCAAAACCAAAGTCACAGTTATTACACTGGTTAAATATAATCGGAGCCTATCTGAAGTTAGAACACACAGTGAAACATAAGTAGTTTCAATATGTGGGAACATAATCAAGTACGGTGGAGCCTGTTACAATTTTTGTTACACAAAAAGTCGACTAGCCCACCGCTACAAATCATTGATATTAATTAACATTTTAAATATTGATCGGATAGTAAACCTTTATCCACACTCTTTTTGCAACAAGTTTTGTTAAAGTAAATGGAACATTGCGCTCATTATGTTTTGTTCACACCTAGTGACAACATACAGCACATTGATTAGCAATATAAACCAACAATAACAAATATGGACAAAGGATTTTTATGCTATCTAAATCTCTGATATGCAGTGCTATTTTACTAGCTACTAGCGCTTCTGTTGATGCCCAATCTAATGCTGAACTTCATCGTTTAGCCACCGTAGCTAAACCGATAGAACAAGCAGTCACATTTAACTTAGATCCATCTAAGGAGCGTTTTTCAGGACACACGACTATAAAACTTGAGGTGCTCAAAGCCACTCAGTTTATTGAGCTCAACGGTTTAGACTATGCGATCAACACTGCTGAGTTAGTCGGAAAAGCGTCGTGTGAGCTCAGAGATAAAATGCTCGAAACCGGTAAAGTGAGATTGAGTTGCGAAAAAACACTGCAACCGGGTCGCTACACGCTTACTATTGACTATACCGCCCCTTACAATCGCAACAGCGTCGGTCTCTATAAAACCATAGACAATGGCGTGCCTTACTTATTTACTCAGTTTCAGATGAGTGATGCAAGAAGAGCAATACCAACGTTTGATGAACCTGAGTATAAAATTCCATTTCAACTCACTATTACCGCCCCTGACGATCAAAAAGTATTCGCCAACACGCCTGTTTTAGAGACCAAAAAGTCAAATGGCATGACCACCCACTACTTCGACAAGACGCCGCCCCTTCCTTCTTATTTAGTTGCCTTGTCCGTTGGTCCATTCGAAGTACTTGATGTTAAAGGGATGTCGGTTCCAGGTAACATTATTACCCCACAAAAGAAATCAAATCTTGCCGCTTATTCCATCGAAAACACGCCAAAGATACTCAAAGCACTTGAAGACTATTTTGACTTACCCTATGTCTATAAAAAACTAGACCAAGTCGCAGTCCCTGAATTTCCGTTCGGAGCAATGGAGAATGCAGGCCTTGTGACTTACCGAGAAGACATATTACTTATCGATCCAGCAACGTCGACAAGACAAGCCCAAACTTCGCATGTAAACGTTATTGCTCATGAGCTTGCACACCAATGGTATGGTAATCTAGTTACGATGAAATGGTGGAATGATCTGTGGTTAAACGAAGCATTTGCCACTTGGATGGCTGCAAAGATCACATTACAGTTGTTTCCTGAGCTAGAGACAAATTTATCCTTATCTCAACACAGGGCCATGCCCTATGACGCTCAAGCAACTACCTCACCGATCCGCAAACCGGTTATTACAGAGTCTGACGTAACAGACGGTTTGGGACTTGCGTACAGCAAAGGTAGCGCGGTACTTTACATGGTTGAGCAGTGGCTTGGGGAAGCGGTATTCAAGCAAGGCATGCGCAATTATATCCGTAAATTTGCTCATAAGAATGCAGAAGCCAAAGATCTGTGGAATGAGCTGGGTAAAGTCTCTAATAAAGATGTTGCGACAGTGCTAGACTCATTTGTATCACAAGCTTCATTTCCGCTTTTGACGATTAAGTTAGATGGTCAGAATGCCACCTTATCCCAACAACGTTTTGTAATAAAAGGGCAAGAAGCGGCAGCACAAACTTGGCATATCCCCATCACACTGCGCTATGGTAAAGGTGACAAAACGGCCACTAAGACAATACTTCTAGACTCCAAGAAACAACAGATTAAATTAGACTTTGAGCCAGAGTGGATCTTACCAAACGACAATGCGACAGGTTATTACCGCTGGGATCTTTCTGAGTCTCAACTCGCAAGCCTAATATCACATGCCCCAAACAAGCTAAACGAGCGGGAGAGATTAGACTTACTAAGCAATGTTGACGCGCTGATGGAGTCTGGAAAAATAAACGCCAACGCGTTGATGTTAACGCTCAGTGAGTTTATTAACGACACTCATCCCAAGGTAGCAAAGGCCGCTCTTACTCAATTACTATCACAACATAAACAGTATGAAGACGATTCAAATAAGCTACTTTGGAAAAAGCTTTTTACGACTTATGTTGAGCCTGCGTTTTCTCGATATGGACTTGAGGCAAATGCAAATGAACCAGCTGCCACATCGGAAATACGTGCAGCATTGGTTAGAGCACTGGCTTTCGAGACCAAGCATCAAACCATTATTACGCATGCCAAAAAACAAGCGAGTTTATATTTAACGTCACCTGATATAGTTGACCCCTACTTGGCGAGAAGTTTCCTGCAAATAGCCGCTTACTACGGTGATGCTGAGCTGTTGAAGTCGTACAAAAAGGTTTTTGAAACTACTAATAACCCAACTCAACGTACTAATCTATTGCTTGCCATGGGTTATTTTGGTCCTCAAGAATTGCAACAACAAGTACTAGATTATGCCCTAAGCGAGCATGTAACTGCCTCCGACTTTAATTACATATTAAGCGGGAATGGTAAAGGCGATGAGCGAAAAGCGCTTTATCAAAAGTGGTTTTATCAGCACTTTGAGCGCTTAAAGGAACGCTTCCCTCCTTTTGCCAAGCCACAGCTACCTTTTTACCTATTTTCGTACTGTGACGCAGATGCGCTAAAACAAGCGCAGCAGTTTTTTGGGCCAATGCAAAACGAGATAGAAGGCTTAAGTAAATCACTTAAGCAACTGGAATTGGCAACAAATACCTGCATTATGCAAAAGCAAAGAGAGCTGGCTTCAGTTAACCAATTTTTGAATAATCTGTAAAAGACTCCAACCAGTTGTGGCGCTTTTGGCTTTTGCTGGGCGCCACTATTTTTTAGGATAAATATGTTACGTTCATTTTTATTATTGCTATGTCTACCATTCACCTTGGCCGCTGAAACCGTGATTGATCCCGCTCGTGATAGAGCAATTCCTGTAGAAATTCATCAACCATCCAATACCGATAACTGCTCAACTACAGCGCGTTGTCCCGTTGCACTGCTAAGCGCCGGTTATGGAGTCTCACATACCGAATATCAATTCTTAGTCAAGACGCTAAACCAAGCAGGATATTTGGTTATTACTGTAGGCCATGAGCTTGCAACTGATCCTCCTCTTTCCGTCGAAGGGAACTTATATGAAACACGCGCAGAAAACTGGCAACGGGGCGCTGATACGCTAGTGTTTATTCACGATTACTTTAAGCCAAAGTTCACCACCTTTGATTTTGAGCATGCCCTTTTAATTGGCCATTCTAATGGCGGTGACATTTCAGCATGGTTAATCAATCACGGCGCTATATTTGTAAACCAAATCATCACGCTAGATCATCGCAGAGTGCCATTACCGAGAAGCCTTGATGTAAAGGTATTGTCGATACGAGCAAGTGACTTTCCAGCGGACAAAGGAGTATTGCCAAGTCGTGCAGAAAAGCAAAAATATCAGGGTTGTGTTGTCACGATAGCGAATGCAAAACACAACGACATGACTGACGAAGGTCCGAGCTGGCTAACAGACAAAATAGCACAAATTTTGGCTGATCATTTAGCTGGAAAACCTTGCCTAGGGAATGAAAAAGTAAAAGACCAATAGTCGCAAAACACAGAGAGAAATGAGGAAATTTCACTCCTCTTTTTGTTTATATGTTCTATTTAAGCCGAGCTTTATTTAATTTCAGCCACTGGCATTGATAGCGGTTTTACACACATAAAATATGCCCAAGCAATCAATATGATTTGCAGTGGTGCTCTAATTAGCAAGTAAACTGGCCCCCACTGATGTCCTCCCAGGCCAACGCTGTTGAGCGCGGCATACACATTTGCAGGAAAAAACAGGATAAAAATGGCAATAGCCGCTTTCGCTGTAGGCAATTGATATTTAGGTATAAATAACAGAATCGCTACTACGAGTTCGATGACACCAGTGAAGTACACTAAAGGAAGCCTATACGGCACCCAACTAGGTAACATTTCTACCATTCCCTGTGCTTTTACGATATGGCCAATAAAAAAGAACATAAATGCGATACCGAGACCCCAACAAGCAAGCGTTGTTGTCTCTACCTGTACGCCTCTTACCTTTGAATAGATAATACCGAGTAATAACGGGCTGCAAAGTAACAGAATAATGATGATTGGTGTAACCATGGTTTATGCCTTATCCCTAAACATTGTTAGCGGCTAAAAAGCCACCAAGATTATCCAATCATGTCACGTGATGTTCCTAAAAACAATAAAATTAGCAACCGTATGTGCTAGGGCCTGTTGACCTTTGCTGTTTGATTTTTGTTCTTCTGAGTGTGTTTTGGTCGCGACGCTCGACTTGCCGCCTAGTAATCTAGGCAAAAGTTGAGCAACAATGAACAAAGCGCACTCAGATGAACCCAAAGGGCAGCGCTTGATTAGCATTTCTTCTGTGTTGCCCCACAAGGATGTGGGGTAAGGTGACTTTGCAGGAGCACAAAGTCTTTATCGCCAGACTTACATAGAATAACTATGCTACGCAGGCTCCGCCTTGTATAAATGGCAATTAAACTGCTGCAAAAACAAACTTGAAAGATCAACAGACCCTAGATTTTGCTGATCTTTAGCTCACCACTTTCATCAACTCCGCTTTAGTCTTGCCGATATCAAACTGCTCAACCATCTCTCGCAATTCATTGGCTTTACTCAACAATGACAGCCCCGATGCATTCGTCATCTCTACCAAAGTATTGTTTTGCTGCGTGATACCATCAATTTGCTTAATCGCTAGATTAATTTGCTCAATACCACTTGATTGTGTGTTGCAGGCCTCTGCGATAGTTTGCACTTGCGATGCAAGTCCATACACACTTTCCACGATGGTTTTTAGCGTCTCGCCGGATTCTGAGGCCAGCTTCGACCCTTGCTTCACTTTAATGTTACTGCTCCCCAGCAGCTCAGAAATGTCTTTTGAGGCGCTTGCACTGCGCAGCGCTAAATTTCTCACTTCTGAGGCAACGACCGCAAAACCTTTTCCTTTTTCTCCGGCTCTTGCAGCTTCAACAGAGGCGTTCAGCGCTAATAAGTTAGTTTGAAACGCAATAGAATCAATAACCTCAATGACGGTAAGTATTTCTTTAGCACTCTTACTAATTTCGGTCATTGCCTCAATCGTTGACTCAACTACCTTTCCACCTTGCTGTGCTTGCTGGTTCACTTCAATTGCCAACTGATTAGCCGATTGCGCATTACTGGCGTTTGAGTGCACGGTTTCGGTGATTTCACCAACTGATACCCGCGTTTCTTCAATAGATGCGGCTTGAGAAGAGGAGCGTTCACTTAACTCTTCGATGCCTGTGGTGATCTGCTGTACCGAAACTGTGATGGATTCAGCCATTGCTAATAACTTTTGCATCATATTAGCTAAGTTGCCAACACTGGTATTCACCGATTGTTTCAACAGCGCAAAATCACCCGCATAACTTTTTTCAACTTGGCGAGTTAAATTTCCCTGAGACAGCCCATCCATCACATTCATGCACTCCTTAAGTGGCGCTTCAATTGAGTCCAGCGTTTCATTCATGGCTGTAATTATGCTGGCGTATGCGCCATAATGATTGCTAGCGTCAGCTCTATGATGCAAGTCTCCTTCGCTGGCCGCTTCAGCAAGCTTTTCGGCATCGGTTAGCATCAATTTAATCGCACCGACACAAGCAAAGAGGCTTCGATAGATGCTATCAAACTCTCCTTTATAACCATCATTCGTTAAGGCGGGTAATTCTCCTTTTGCGATACTTTCTAGATATCCACTAGTAAGGGCTACGGGTTTAGAGACCGCATCAAGCGTTTCATTAACACCACGAATGATTTTCCGAAATTCCCCCTGATGCTTGGCTTCATCTGCGCGAGTAGAGAGCTCCCCTTCTCCTGCGGCGGCAACTAAGCTGTAAGTATCTTCAATAAGTAACGATAGTGATGAGGTGGCGCGCTTTAAGGCCATATGAATTTGCGCAAATTCGCCCTTAAACTCACCGTTAATCTGCTCGGGAATTTCTCCTTTTGAAAGCGAAGTAAGATATTGTTTTGTTTGGCTAATAGGTTGCTCAACAGCATCAAGTAGTTTGTTAAGTCCGCTGGCTATTAATTTCATAGAGCCAACGTATCCCTCAAGGTTTATACGTTCACTTAGTT
Organism: Pseudoalteromonas piscicida; assembly: GCF_000238315.3. Lineage (NCBI taxonomy): Bacteria > Pseudomonadati > Pseudomonadota > Gammaproteobacteria > Alteromonadales > Pseudoalteromonadaceae > Pseudoalteromonas > Pseudoalteromonas piscicida. The sequence continues at coordinate 404,773 of NZ_CP011925.1, read as the reverse complement.
TGCCATCGGAAGCTGACTTAATGAGCTGTTCAACCTGTCGCTCTGCACGTCTTGTCTGGCTTAAATTCTTAAATTCAAATACCGTACCTAACACCCTATCATTTTGATCGGAAACTGGGTTGGCGGTTACCGCAATGATTATGTCACCTACGCACCACTCCCACTCTAACTGACGTACTAATTGACCCGCAGCCTGATTCAGTGCTTTAGAGCTGTGAAGTAAAGCTTCGGGAATTGGATGATTAATGACTTCAGTCGGCACACTTAACGCAGTGCGGTAACGATCAAATAAAGAATCACATTGTGCATTTACGTAGATCACTTGATTACTGTCATCACATAACAGCACGGGCGCGGCCACGTTATTTAGCGCATAACGGATCCGTAAGTTTTCTTTTGCTTGTAGCTCTAACTTTTGAGTCGCATCAAGTAAGCTAGTTTGCATTTATCGTAAATTTGTCAGTAAGTTACCTATTTCATCGTCACTGTGTACAACGACTTCGTTGTCTAATCGACCACTCGCAATTGCCTTTGCCACATCAGATGCACGGCGGATTGGACGAGTGATTAAATGCTGCATATACCAAGTCAGTAATCCTAAAGTCACAAGCGCAACAACGATGAGTCCGAGGGTACTAAAAAAGATAAGTTGGTTTTTTGTCGCGACAATTTCACTCGTTCTCGTGTCTACTAACGCGTTAATTTGCTTATTAATTTCAAGTAAGTAAACACTTGCTTGGCGGTCTATTCCACTTACTGAAGCATCAGCAAGGCTAATATCAAAGCCTGAACTTTTGAATAGTTCCACCGCTTCACGATATTTTTGTCCTAAGGTGAGGTGTTCTTTTTGATATTCGCGCAACTTATTTTCTAGGGTAGTTGGTAACGTATAGGCTGAAACAATTGAACTGAGTTGCTTTTGCACCTCAGCTTCTTTGGTTTCAAATCTTGACCAATATTTATTTAGCTGGGCAGGATCGCTTCCTCTAATGAGTACATTTTTCCACTCTTGTACTTGGGTTTTGAAATCATCGAGCACTATGTTTATTTGCTCGCGAGCAGCCAATTCATTGTCTATCATGCTGTCATACTGCTCCGCGACGCGTTTCATCACCCAAACAGTAATCATCGCACCGATGAGCATTACCACTAAACCCGCAGTTACCGCAGAAATAAGTTTTGCCTTAACACTTTTCATTCTGAGTATCCCTAATTATGAAAAGATTGTTACATAAAGATAGAACAGGAATAGTGGTGCTACAAATCAATGCAGTATCAAGGGTGAAAAACCGTTATTGCACTTTGATTTACAATGTAAAACTTATGACATTCGTCATCATCACAGAGTCACAAATATCTGCTAGGATAGGTTCGCAAGAGAATAAAGGAATAATACCTGCGGAGCAGGTTTTTAGCGGAGTAAGTAGATGTCGGCGTTTTTTCGCTATCCGACGGCTTGGTTGGTAACAACCATTTTCACTTGGTTAGCCGTTGCAATACCAAGTTTGATTTATGCTCAGCAAAAAGCACAATGGCTGCCTTGGGTACAGCATATCGGTGTTTTGGTCCTCGTGCTTTTATGTATCAATGAATCCGAAAAGTACTATGGCTACAAGGTTAGATATTCAATGCTGTTTGTATTGGCGCTTTTGATCCAGTCAATTAACCTTACTTCCCCCGCCGCAATTCATCTCATTTACAACGTAAAACTCGTTGGGATCCTTGCTTTTTATGTTCCTTTAAGTTTTGCGCTTGGGTATATCCTAATTACCTCCTGCTTATATGTTGCGTCGCAATACTTTTTTTGGGGACATGGTTTTGAATATCTCAACGCTGTGTTATTTGCTTGTTTTCAGTTATTTGCGTACGTGGTCTGTAAAAGAATGCAAAAAGAACAAGAAGCCAAAGAAGCGCTACAACTCGCCCACAGCCAGCTATCTGCAACGCAATCTCTGTTAAGCCAAAGTATTGCTAAACAAGAGCGGCTTCAATTAGCACGAGAGTTACATGACGACGTTGGACATCAAATAACCAGTCTAATTGTAAATTTAGATGTCGCAAGACGAACTGCGGCTGCACCATTAACCGAGCTATTAGATAGCTGTTATTTGCAAGCTAAAGACACCCTAAAATGTATTCGCGATTTAGTCAGCGACAAGCGTAGCAACGAGCATATCGATCTCCATGATGCATTGCTGAGGCTCACTGAATCTATCCCTCGTCTTAACATTGAACTCGACTATGAACATCACCCGTTACTCGAGAAACTAAGTTATGCCAATTGCATCCTAAAATGCTGCCAAGAAGCCATCACCAATACCTTGAAGCACGCCAAGGCGGATAAAATGCAAGTACGAGTGTATTGTCAACAAGGACTAAAAGTACAAATAAGCGACAACGGCATTACCTTAAATAGTATTCGATTTGGAAATGGTCTGGCTGGTATGCAGGAACGGATCCAAGAACTCGGCGGCAGTCTTGATGTGTCAACTCATCAAGGCGTAACATTAACTATCCATTTTGGGACGACAAATGGCTAAAATATCAGTTTACCTAGTCGATGATCAGGCGCTTGTGCGCCAGGGTATGCAAGCACTGCTTTCGCTAAGTGGTGACATTGTTTGTTCTGGAAGTTGTGGCAGCGGCAGTGAGTTCATCCAACAGGTTCAATTAAACCAAATTACAGCTGACATTGTGCTTTTAGATATGCGAATGCCTGAGCTAGATGGTGTCGATGTACTCACCGAGCTTTTGCCTTTGGCAATCAACTTTAAAGTCATAATCCTCACTACCTTCAACGACACTGCAAAGCTAAAATTAGCCCTTGAGCTTGGTGCTAAAGGCTGTCTTCTTAAGGACGTGGACTTAGAAGAGTTAATTGATGCCGTTCGACAAGTCCATCAAGGTGAACTCATCATCCAAGATGAGCTTGCTGAGACCTTACTAAAACCTGACCCCACTTTAGATAAGCTCACCACACGAGAAAAGGATATTTTAAAACTAATCGCGAAAGGATATTCCAATAAGGAAATCGCCAATACTTTATATAAAGCGGAAGGTACCATCCGTAACTCGGTTTCTTGCTTGCTCGCAAAACTACAGGTACGAGACAGAACACAAGCAACACTAAAAGCTAAAGCGCTCGGCTTCGGGGATTGATATTGCTACACTGCCATATCGCCATTTGCGGAGCCGTTTTTGAACAACCCAAATTTACCACTAGTTTATCACGCTAATTACTCATTCAATTTTGATCCAAAGCACCGCTTCGTGATGAGTAAATTTGCACGTTTATACCAAGAAGTAGATGCATTAGGGCTCATTCACAACAATGTTTATAGCCCAGAACCCGGCAACCCATCGCCACTAGAAAGCGTGCACTGCGAGCAATATGTTTGGGACTTATGGCGTAATCAACTCGACGCTAAAATGATGCGCCATATAGGTCTACCTTGGTCAGAGCAGCTTATGGCACGTACTTTTACTGCGCCTCTTGGAACGCTAAAAACTGCAGAACTTGCGCTTAAACACGGTATTGCATGCCATTTAGCCGGTGGCACGCACCACGCACATTATGATTTTGGCTCTGGTTTTTGCATGGTAAACGATCTCGCCTTTACGGCCACACATCTGCTCGAAAATAATCAAATCACCAATGCCCTCATTTTTGACTTGGATGTTCATCAAGGCGACGGCACTGCCGCTATGCTAAAGCACAACCCGTATGTTTATACCTGCTCGATCCACTGCGAGAAAAACTTTCCGTTTCGTAAACATGCTAGCGATTTAGATATTGGCTTAGAAGTAGGGATCAGTGACACACACTACCTAGAAATAGTCGCACATACGCTTGAGTCATTATTGGTTGATCTAAATCCAGATATTGTGCTGTACGACGCTGGTGTCGATGTTTGGCAAGGTGATAACTTAGGTAAATTGGATATCTCATGGCTTGGCATTGCGAAACGAGATGCACTGGTGCTGACCTTATGCCAAAAGCATGGTGTCCCTGTCGCGACCGTAATTGGTGGCGGATACGATAAAGATCACCAAAGATTAGCAAAGCGCCACGCGATTGTAGTGCAACAAGCTGCAAAACTTTAAAAAAATGATGATCTTTTTATTTTGCTCATTCGTTTATCTTTATGAAGGGTTTGATTGGTGTAACACCTTTAGTTAATTTCCCCTTCACCATGGCACTGATTAGGCGCACCGTGTTGTGCGCTTTTCTTCTTACTCTCCAAAAACACACATTCATCAATATTTAAAAAACATTTAATTTACACGAACAGCTCCTCCTGTTAATGTACCCACTTCGCTAACTAAAACAAGGAATTAGTATGAAAACCAAACTTGCGATAATCGCTTCATTATTTGCTGCGAACTCTGCATACGCTACTGTGGAGTTGTACTCAGGTGCGAATAACTGTGCTTTAGACACGAAACTAGAAGCAGCTGCTTTCACTAAACATGCAAATGCAGTTGGTAACTTAGAGGCGTTAACACAAAAACACGGTGAACAAGCGGGCGCCACGGGAAATGGCTACTTTATTTTCAATCCTGCCTACTTAAGAACAGAGCGTTACTTCAACTGTAGCGTGCCGCTAAATGCCAATATTGGCCAATTTACGCTAACCGTTCATGGAACAACTAAAGGACTAACTGGTACTAATGCCTTCTGTTTGATTTCAAAAATTCGTAAAGTGAGCGACGGCGGTATAGATAAATGGTTCAAGTTTAGAGAGACAGGTAAAGGTTTCGATTGGACTGATATATCTGATCCAAACGTAGCAGAAGAGCAATTTGTTAGCTACACCACAATGTTAGACAATAACTACGAAAGTGGCGCTGTTTTGGACTTCAAGTGCAGAACAACATGGGATAAAGGCAGTGTGGCAGTTGGTCAAATTGAGCTTAGCTACTAATATTGATTAGTACGCTGTCACTATGGGCAACCTTTCCCTGAGGATTGCCCATTACGGTCCAACAAATTCTTGATTATGCTTTGCCAGTGCACGCCTAATTCGGTCTATGAGCATCGGATCTGTATCCTTGCTAAATGCCATACATCCACGCTGCTGACTTGCCTTAGTGACTTCTAAAAGCGGTGTAACTTCTTCATCGTTAAGCCCAGCGGCTTTAAGCTCCTCACTCATGATGTATTCCGTTGACATTACAAGGTCTATCCGCCCTTTGAAAAAGAGTTTGTAAAAGCTTTTGGAATCGGCAGCAACAACCAAATGATCTCCTTGAGTAAACCCGTGTTGAATCAAAAAATCATAATAAATATTGCCTTTTACTACTGCAGAAGTGTATTGCTTGGCATCTTCCAATGAAGCAACTTGAATATCTTTGCGCGTTTTAAGTTTGAAGAAATACACGCCCACAGGGCGGATCAAAGGACATGCCCATTCGTAGTCAGCTTCACGCTCTGCGGTACGATAAATAGAGTAAATCATTGTATTTGGGCGCTCTTTGGCAATTTTCATTGCCCGTACCCAAGGGTAAACTTTTATCTCGTAGTCAATCTCAGCAACAGCAAGCACTTCCCTTACCTTTTTTGTTGCTCTCCCAACAACCTCACCTTTGTCATTGGTGAAGTTGTACGGCTTCCACTCTTCGGTTACCACGAGTAGATCTTTTGCAAAGGCACTCAAACTCGTTAAAGAGAGTATAATCAGGCTATAAATCGCTAATTTTATTACATAAGCCAATATTTCTTCTCCGCTTTTTGCAATTCCACCTTAACTCATGCACCATATTAAGAATATAAAGTTTCAAGAACATCAATATGAAAAGCATAGTACTATTTATCCTTCTCGTCGCTTGTAGTTTTACGAGCATGGCGAATGAACAGGCAACGTCAAAAAAGCCGACAGAAAACCAACAACAACAAGCTTTATCACAATTACAAGAGCCCATGTATAGGCCCTTAATTGAGCGTTATATTCTTGATGAATTAAGAGCAGTCAGAGAAGATCAAATGCGCTTACGAGCTGATATAGAGAAAAAAATCAGCCACTCTCAGCTAGATACTGCAGATCGCGCAATTACCTACACCACAGATACCATCAATAATGTGCTCTTTTTGATCACAGCAGCTGCGTCTATCTTAGTTGTCGTTGGTTGGACTTCTTTTAGAGATATTAAGAGTAAAGTAGAAGATATCGTTAGCCTGCGCGTTGGCACGATCACCGACGAATATGAAAAGCGCCTTCAGGTTATTGAAGAGAAATTACGCGAACGTTCTGAGGAAATCCTCAATAACCAGAAGAAAATATCTATAACGAATGAAGTACACTCTCTGTGGATGCGGGCAAATCTTGAGAGTGACATGAATTCTAAAATTGAAATTTACGATGAGATCCTAAATCGCAAACCGGAAGATGTTGAGGCGATTGCCTACAAAGCCGATGCGTTATTAGAGCTTGGTCAAACCAACACTGCAATTGCTTTGTGTAATCAAGCATTAGAAATTGACAGTGACTATGGCTATGCCTATTGGCAGCGCGCGTGTGCTTACTCCATGCTATATAAGCATGCAGATGCGATGGCCGACATCCGTATGGCTTTAGAATATGCGCCTAACTTAAAGAACGAGTTACAACACGAGCCAGCGTTTGCAAGTCTTGCAGATAACCAGAGCTTTAACGAGCTGGTGAATAGTTAAGTTGTTTTAGCAGCTCGATTTGTAATTGTGTAATCACGTCGAGCTGCTTTTTAGAGATAACCAACGGATTTTCAATTTGATGGATTGTAGCCCCTTGCAAATTAAAGTGTTTTTTCAGCTCAACCATCATATTACTATCGTAGAAAAGTGCAGCCAAAGAGCCGTCTGCAAATGCTTGCGCTAAACCATATTCCAGACGTTTATGCAGTTTAATATCGTCTTTACGGACATAGAAGTACACCATTGAAGGGTAGAGTAGCAGGTTTTTCTCACCATAAGTCACTTGCTTGTTATCAAACGCCTTAAGCTCAGGCACTAACTCAATGACACCTCGTGGAAAAATTTTACCAGCGCTATTTGCAAGCACTCTGTAAACTGCCAACCCATCAACATATTTCTCTACCGTAAAACCCGCTTTTTCAAAAATCTGAACGTCAGGCCAGTCCTGCCCCAAGACGACGTTGAACTTTTGTAGCTCAGCTAATGATAAATGCACATTCAACTTGCCGCTGTCGGCCACGTTCATTGCCATTGCCCTTATACCAAAGCTGCCAAACGCGATGGGAATGGCCACCGGCTTTGCTTGAGTGTCTCTCGCGGCTGTTGAGACCGTCCAGAACACATCGACATTGTGCTTTAGCAATTCCTTAAATTGCCTTGACTGATTAATTGGTAAATCAATCGGCTCTATCCAGTACTCGCCATATTGCTCTCTTGACTTATCTAAAGCTAAACGCAAGACTGACAAAAAATATTGGTTCTGCGGTGTGCCATTTTCTTCTGCTGCGTCCACGACCCTAATGACCTTTGGCTCTGCAGAAACAGTATTCGCGGTTACCAGCAATAATAAGCATAAGAGATACATAACACGAGCCTGCATAGGATCACCAATATTGCTCAACGGTGATATGCCCAGGCTTGGCTCGCCTATGGCGTTCGTACCCCATACTCTGCAACTGAGCACTTAGCTCTTTCACCATTTCGGGGTTACCACAAAGCATAAAATGACTATTATCCGGAAACTGCTTATAGCCTAGGTAGGTTAATAATTGCTTGTTTTCTATCAGTTCAGTGACTCGGCCTTGGCAACCGCTCTCAGGTTGTTCCCGTGTAACAAGCGGTACATAAGTAAAGCCATCTCTTTGTTGTTGCAACTGCTCAAGCTCTTCACGGTAACACAAATCTACATTTAGGCGCACACCATGAATAAGGATCACCTGTTTAACCCTCTGCCACACGTCACCTTCTCTGAGCATAGACAAAAATGGGCCAACCGCCGTACCTGTACTTATCATCCAAAGCGTATCGCAAGGTGGTAGTTCATCTAGTATAAAAAAACCGTTTGCTTGGTAAGCTACATTGAGCTCATCACCGACTTGTAGCTGATGTAAAGGCACTGAAAGGTTGCCATCGGGCACTTCAACTAACAACACTTCATGAATTGGTTCTGACGGCGGGTTTACAAAAGAATATGCTCGCGCGATGCGCTTTTCCCCTTGTTGCAAACTCAATTTAGTATATTGACCAGCCTTAAACGGTGCGATATCCGCTTTAAATCTGATACTGAATAATGTGGGCGTCCAATGTGTGATTTCGACGATTTCTCCTTTTACCCATTGCGACATTATTTCTCCAAAACTCACAAGCCGTATTTATTTAACGATAACATAACCATGGCAAAAAAATTGGCTTTGTCAAAGTTTCGGGCACCAGGTTTTTCCTAATTCAACAGGAAGCGGATCTCTGACGATGATCTGTGAAGTGACTTTGGGCAGCGACAGATTAAACTTGTCGATATGCGCATTCACCATGGACGCATATCCTGCATTTGCAGCGCCGAGCGAATAGGCTTTCATTGTTGTCGACACGGTTACGGCTTGTTTGTTTTGCTCTAGCTGTTGTACCAGCTCCCGCAACCAACCAAGATAATTCTGATTATCTTCTATTAGGGAAGGTTCCGCAGCAATATTAGCAAGCGCTTTGTGATAGCTGGAGAAGTCAGAGTTGAGTACGTATATCCCAAGACTATTGATTGACACTTGTTTCACGGCTCTATAGTTGTCATCTTTTGCGTAATGGGTCGCCGCGTTAATAAAATAGCTAAGTGCTTCATCAGCCTCTCCTTTTGCAAAGGTTGCATTACCAAGTGCAGTTAACAGCCCTGCTTGCATAAAATTTGGCAACCGTTCTTGATCCACACTTTTTAAAAGGTTATATCCGACAGCTGGCTGACCAATCCGAGTATAGGCAATTGCTATATTCACTTTTAATGCAGACTTGTGCTGGGAGCTGACTGAAGCATTCATAGCACATCGATAATGCCAAATCGCTTGCTCATTTTGATTACGACGACGATAGCCTACACCTATATTAGTCAGAATTTTCGCCTTATCTTGGTCCGCAAAAATCTTGAAGGGTGGTGCTTTAAGCGTATCTAGTGCCTTAATAAAAATGGCGTTATTGAATGTGCTGGCACTTGCTCTAATTGCTTGATAATGAAGTTGATATAAATCTTGAACCGGAAGATCTTCCTGAGCAATCGCGTTTTGGTATACCTTAAGCGCTTCACCAGGCGAATTTTTGACCAACAACTCGAATTCATCTAAGTCAACTTCAGCATTCGCCATCAACGCTAAAAAGCCTATAACAAGAATCGTCATCACCCAACACCAGCACTTTACTATTAGAAAAACTCTACCACCTTTATGCAGTTTAAACTAGTCAAGGTTATTTAAGACGGGGCCAGATCAAAAAAAAAGCCGCTTCAAGCGGCTTTTTTGGGTGTGATTCGCGTTGTTTTAGGCGTGTCTCCAAAACTCTGCGATTACGTTACCAAGGAACTTTTTTAAATTGTATTAAATTGACTCTAGCGCTATTTTAACCATTTCATTGAACGTGCTTTGACGCTCTTCTGGCGGCGTTGCTTCACCAGTAATAACATGGTCACTTACTGTGAATAGTGCCATCGCTTTGGCGCCATATTCAGCCGCTACGCCATATAAACCAGCTGTTTCCATATCAACAGCCATGACGCCTAGCTTGTCTAATTCTTTATAAAATTCACCATCGGCTTGATAGAAAGTATCTGTAGTGAAAACATTACCAACTTTTGCTTCAATACCTAAACGGCGAGCAGCGTTTACGCCATTTTCTAACAAACCAAAATCAGCAATTGCAGCGAAGTCATAGCCACGTACACGAGCACGATTCACATTTGAGTCTGTGCTCGCGCCTTGCGCAAAGATCACATCGCGGATCTTGATGTCTTGACTAATACCACCACATGTACCGATGCGGATCAGGTTCTTAACACCAAAGCTAACAATAAGCTCACGAGCGTAGATTGACATAGATGGAATACCCATGCCTGAACCCATGATGCTCACTGGCTTACCATTGTAAGTACCAGTAAAACCAAACATGTTGCGAACGTCAGTTACCTGACGAGCATCTTCCAAAAAGTTTTCAGCAATGTATTTTGCTCTTAGTGGATCGCCCGGCATTAATACCGTTTCTGCAAAATCACCTGGCTTTGCGCTAATGTGTGGAGTGCTCATATTGTTTCCTTTAGTTAGGCTTTTATCTCGGCCTTAAAGCCTTCACCGTACTGCGTTGCATCTAAATCAAACCACTGGGCAAGCGTTTGACCTATGTCAGCAAAACTTTGTCTCTCTCCTAACGGAGTATTGTTCATACCCGGTGTATATGCCAATACGGGCACGTACTCTCGCGTATGATCTGTACCTTCTGCGGTTGGGTCACAACCGTGGTCGGCAGTCACTAAAAGTAAATCGCCAGCTTTTAGTTTGGCAATAATTTCCGGTAAAAATGCGTCAAATTCAGCAAGTGCTTCTGCATATCCCACTGCATTTCTGCGGTGACCAAACTTTTCGTCGAAGTCGACTAAGTTGGTGAAGATAAGGCTGTGGTCTGGCGCTGTCTCCATCACTTCGCTTGTCTTTGCTAGCAGATTCAAAAGACCAGGCGCTTTGTGCTTTTGCGTGATCCCTTGATGCGCATAAATATCTGCAATTTTACCAATACTAATTACTTCGCCACCGTCATTGGCTAGCTTATCTAGCACAGTCGGCGAAGGTGGTAATACCGAATAGTCTCGGCGATTACCTGTACGAATAAAGTCGGCACTTGAAGTGCCTATAAATGGCCGCGCAATCACTCGTCCTATATTCATTTCATCAAGCAGTGCCCGTGCGATTTCACATACTTGATAAAGCTTGTCAAGTCCGAACGATTGTTCATGAGCGGCTATTTGAAAGACGCTATCAACTGAGGTGTAACAAATCGGCTTACCGCTTTGCACGTGTTCTTCACCCAGCTGTTCTAAAATCGTTGTGCCCGATGCGTAACAGTTACCCAAAATGCCAGGGATGTCTGCACGTTTGCACAATTCATCTATAAATTCTTGTGGGAAACATGGGTTAGTATTTGGGAAGTAACCCCACTCAAACAATACTGGCACCCCTGCCATTTCCCAGTGGCCAGACGGTGTGTCTTTACCACTCGATAATTCTTTTGCATATCCCCAAGCAGCACTTGGTTCTATGGTTTGCGCCACAGCGCAAGTTTCTTTACCTGCAGCTTCACACGCTGCAATGAGGCCTAGTTTAGAAAGATTAGGTAAGTCTAACGCTTGTCCTTTTTCTTCTTTATACGCCTGCAATAAATGAGCGAGAGTATTAGCGCCTACGTCACCAAACTTTTCTGCGTCCGGTGCTGCGCCAATGCCTAGGCTATCCGCCATTAAAATGATTGCTCTTGCCATAGATACCTCTCTATACTGCTCAGGCTGTTATTTATTCTTAAATACATGGTTACCTTAAGCGTTGGTTACTTTATGTTTGGTTAAAAAAATCGTACAGGACATAAGTCCGCTGTCATAAAATAGTCACAAAATTCACGAAAAGCTGCGATCTTGCTAATTTGGCTCTGTCACCCTTAAGCGGACATAAGTCCTGTTTTGAGTCCGCCAAACCCGTTAAATTTGCTCATTAAGCGAGGCAAAAGAGATTAATCGTGTCTTTTTTGCTATTGTGATCTTCCAACATAAACAACTGCTGGGTGTGAACTTTAGTGACACGAACTATTATAGCCATAGCTGGCGCATCTGCGTCTGGTAAGTCTCTTTTTAGTCAAACGATCTACAACGAATTAGTGAATGAGCTTGCCTCAGGCACTATCGCGGTAATCGAAGAGGACGCCTATTATAAAGATCAATCGCATTTACCTATAGAGCATCGTACTCAAACGAATTATGATCATCCTGATGCGTTTGAACACGAGTTGTTACGCAAGCATTTAACTAAGCTTCGCCTAGGTGAATCCGTAGAGGTTCCTACCTACGATTACGGACAGCATACACGTAGTGATAAAACCCGAATAGTAAACCCTGCTAAGATACTAATCGTTGAGGGTATATTACTACTGAGCGATCCTGCATTAAGTGAAGAGTTTGATATCAAGGTGTTCATTGATACACCTTTGGATATTTGTTTGCTGCGTCGCATGCAAAGAGATATAGAGCACAGAGGAAGAAGTCTGTCATCTGTGGTAGAACAATATCAGGCGACGGTAAGACCGATGTTTTATCAGTTTATCGAGCCATCCAAGCATAATGCCGACTTGGTTGTGACCCGTGGCGGTATGAATCGCGTTGCGATTGATATTATTAAAAGTAAAATAAAATATTTGCTACAAGAATAACGGGAAATTGGCATGACAACAATTATGAGCTTAGTGGGCATGATGATGCTCCTAGGCGTAGCATTTGCGTGTTCAACAAATCGCAGTGCTATTAATAAGCGTACCGTAGGCGTTGCATTTTTATTGCAAGTCCTTATTGGTGGCTTTGTACTCTTTATTGAAGCGGGCAAAAATGTATTAGCTTCAATGTCTAGCGCGGTTGCCAAAGTGATTAGCTATGCTAACGACGGTATCGGTTTCTTGTTCGGGCCATTAGCCAAACAAGACTCGCTAGGGTTTATCTTTGCGATTCAGGTGTTACCAGTGATCGTGTTCTTCTCAGCACTCGTTGCTGTGTTGTATCACCTTGGTATCATGAACTGGATCATTAAAATTTTAGGTGGTGGCTTGCAAAAGCTGCTACAAACGTCACGACCAGAGTCGCTTTCAGCTACGGCAAATATTTTTGTCGGTCAAACGGAAGCCCCTTTGATCGTAAAACCGTTTATTCCAAAAATGACGCAATCAGAGTTGTTTGCAGTTATGGTTGGCGGTTTGGCGACGGTGGCAGGCTCCGTTATGGCGGGCTATGTGGCGATTGGTGTTGAGCTTAAATATCTCATTGCCGCGAGCTTTATGGCAGCCCCGGGTGGCTTCTTAATGGCAAAAATGATTGTGCCAGAAACCGAGAAGCCACACGAAAATCTATCTGATGTAGATAGTGGTGATGATAAACCAGTAAACGTAATTGATGCTGCAGCATCTGGTGCATCAAGCGGTATGCACTTAGCACTGAACGTAGGTGCGATGCTACTTGCGTTTGTGGCACTTATTGCGCTACTAAACGGTCTACTAGGCAGTATTGGTGGAATTTTTGATTACCCAACACTGACGCTACAAGAAATTTTAGGCTACGTCTTTGCCCCTGTTGCTTGGCTACTTGGGGTACCTTGGTCGGAAGCCGTGACGGCAGGTAGTTTTATCGGCCAAAAATTGGTGGTTAACGAGTTTGTTGCCTACCTAGATTATATGAATTATCGCGATACGTTGAGCACGCACACTCAAGCGATTGTCACATTTGCTTTATGTGGATTTGCTAACTTATCGTCGATTGCCATCTTACTAGGCGGACTTGGTGGTATGGCCCCAAGTCGTAGAAAGGATATCGCTCGCCTAGGGCTCAGAGCAGTGTTAGCAGGGTCTATGGCTAACCTCATGAGTGCAGCAATTGCAGGTTTCTTCCTCTCGCTAGCTTAGAAACTTATTGAGATAAGCCGCAGTTGCAAAACAATTGGTTGGTTGCTTTAAGGGGTTAAAGTGACCACACTAACTTGAACGATACTTCACCAAAGGGCCTTTTAGGCCCTTTTATCGTTTCTGAGAAACGCTTTTTTGACAGCACCATGTTAAGTGACCAGCACCTCTCACCTACAGCTCCTTCATCGCTTTTGGTGGAAATATCTTTTCTTGTAACCCAGTTACTAGGCTGACTCCAAGCAAGACTAAAATACTGCCAAGGATTGTGTTAGCACCGATTTGCTCTTGCAAAAAGAGATGCCCCCATAAAATCCCAAACACTGGAATTAAAAAGGTAACGGATAAAGCAGACGCAGCGCCAAGATCCTCGACTAATTTAAAATAGAGAATATAGGCAAAACCCGTGCATAATATGCCAAGTCCAACTACTGCACTTATCACTGTAGAGTCAGGCGTTTCTCTCATTGGCATAAACCAAATAAAAGGCAATACCAATAGGGCAGAGCCCCATAAGTTACCATGGGCATGATTAAATGCGCTCATTTTTGGTGCCGTTTTGGTGTAATGAGAGGCCACTGCATAGCTCAGAGTCGCACACAGCGTTGCAATAATAGGTAACCATGCACCTTCGTTCAATACGGTGCTATCCAACCCAACTAGCGTGATAACACCTGCAATCCCAAATCCACAACCTAGCCACACCGACTTTTGAGTCGGCACTTTTAGCCAAAACACACTGATTATCACACCCCAAAATGGCGCGGTTGAATTTAAAATTGAGAGCATAGAAGCATCAAGCGTTTGCACTGCATAAGCGAATAACATAAAAGGTAACGCTGAGTTAAACAGTCCGAGGATTAAAAAGTGCTTTTTGTACTGCCAAAAATGTAAATTACGCTTTAATACTAAAGCAACCGCGGCGAGCGTTAGCGCACCAAATAAGACTCGAAATTCAATGAGTACAGCAGGACCAAGGACACCAGCAGCCACTTTCATAAATAAAAATGAGCCACCCCAAATTGCAGCAAGTAACACTAAACCAAGAAACCCTTTCACTCCATACTCCAAGGTTAATATTAATGGAGCTTTACCTTACGCCGATATATAAATACAGCACAAGCCATTTTTGGTACTGTCATTAGGATGTGTTTAACTTTCTTTGAGAAAGAGGGAAAGGCTAAAACTTAAGGTATAGAATGAGACTCGCTTTTTACGCAATGATAGTCGCTTTGCTTATCCTCACAGGATGTAGCAAAAGGCAAACTCTAGCGCCAACAGAGCAAATACAATTGACTCAGTTGCCGGTTAGTCTCGCCCAACTTTCTAGTGACGCTGCGCTAACCTTACTACTCATTAACGATCATTTACTACAAGTATGGGATAACCAAAGCCAACAGCTGATTAGACAAATCGAAGGAAGTAAATACCAACTTACTTTTCGTGACGCTTTAATAGCGCCGAGCAAGCGCAGTATTCTGAGTATTTCGGACACCCAACTCAACATCTGGCAATTGCACTCAAACGAAGTTGTCAGTTATCCATTACCTGGGTTTGACTCGTTTATCCGCGTTACCAAAGCCCTGTGGTCCAGCGACGAGCAGTTTATCGTCCTTGGCTACAATGACGGCAGCATACTACTTTTGAGTTTAGATGAGCAAATCATCACCAGAATAAACCTTCATGAAAGCAGCATTACACATTTGATTTTTAATCGTAACTTGACCTCGCTCTACTCGGCCTCTTTAGACGGTCACGCTAAAAAGCTTGAGTTAACTAGTAAAGAAGTCACTGTAGATTATGAGCTGCCTCATCGTATTACCAGTTTGGCATTATCGCAAAATGAAAACTGGCTGTTCGTATCAGACGCCCTGCAAGACCAAAAATTCATTGATACGCGCACAGGTCAAGCAGTGTTATCTCTATCCTATCCTCAGCGCTTCAAGTTTTTTCGAAGTGCACAGTTCGTCGCTAACGACAAGTTTCTGCTAACCACCTCTTCCAAGGGATATATTTCGCTATGGGAATTAACGTTGGGAAAAGAAATTGTCAGTTGGCCAATAGCACAACTGAATCTGGGCAGCACCGTTTATGATGTACACATCTCCGATAGTAATGTGCTTACGACGATAAGTTCAGATGGGGTATTGGAAAAGTGGGCCTTAACACCTATATTGTTTGATTATTAGAGACAAAAAAAGGTAGCATTCGTCGATAAGAAAAAATAATAAATACATCTATGGAACACTCAAATTTTGACAATCAATCGCACTGTTTAAATTGCCAAACTCAACTTGTTGGCGAGTACTGCTCAGGTTGCGGACAGAAAAAAGCGTCGAGATTGACCTTTAAACACTTACGCATTTTGCTTCAAAGCGCAATGCTTGAACTCGAGTCCCCCTTTTTTAAATTGCTTTTTGGATTATTACTTCGACCTTTTAAGACCATTCTTGGATACTTAAATGGACAGAGAAGTCGCTTTGGTAATCCCTTCAAGTTTAGTTTTATTCTACTCACCGTGATCGTGCTTGCCTCGCACCTACTTGAAATCAGCTTCATATCCAGCAGTCAACTTTTGGAATCGAAAGAGCAGCTCAAATGGCAATCTGAAATCGCACTATATGAAGCAACGCACATTTATCGCGTCTTTATTCTGGCATTCTTACTCGGATTAGCCGCTAAGCTAGTGTATCGTTCTGCGCCCTACATAATGCTGGAGTACGCTATAGGACACCTACTCATTCTAACCCTAAGCATACTGATATTCTCAATTCCACTAATGCTGGGTATCTTCAGCGAGCAGCTTTACGCAATTTTTTCGCTCTTATTTTCTGGTTTGTACAGCATAATACTGAACTATAAAATGGCAGAAAATGAGCTAATAAAGTGGAAAAATTGGGGTAAGGCAATGCTTGCCTACGCGATAGGATCGATACTATTTTCTGGTATTCTCACATTTTTATTTGGGGTGTACAGTGGTTTTACTCACAAGATTTGATCTGCATGAGAGTTATTTAGCTATGCCTTAGACAAGGCTGAGCTTGTCTAAGGCATAGCAATTAATACTACTGTTTTAGCTGTGCTTTTGCAGCCTCAACCTTTTCAAAATCAAGACCTAATTCGTTAACTGCTTCTTTGATCAATGCAGGGTTTTGCATTACCAAGCCCATCAACTGTTGAAGCTTTTCGGGTGGAATTCCTAGTTGCTGAATAGTCGCCATCGCCATCATTGGGTTTTCAGTCAGCTGGGTAAATACCGCTTGGATCTGTTCATCCGAAATATTGTGCTCTTTAAGTAATGCAATGATTGGGTTCATCTTGTTTCCTAACTATTTTTTACTAATCGTGCGGCGTAAAAACCGTCAAATTCTGAATTTACTCCTGGAAGTAAACGTAGTGAGTCTTCTAACTGCCAATTGGGGTTATTTGCCAAAAAGCGTTCAACCTGCTGCTCATTTTCAGAAGGAAGAATTGAACAAGTTGCATACACCAGTTTGCCACCCACCTTACACATTTGACTGTAACGCGCTAGAATATCGGTTTGCAAAGCAATAAGTGTGTCTAAATTTTGCGAATTCAAGTGCCACTTTGCATCTGGATTCCGCTTTAATACACCAAGACCAGAGCACGGTACATCCAATAGCACGCGATCAAACTTCTCTTTTTGGCGCTTAATGGTTTTATTGTTTTGAATAACACGCGTTTCAGCAACATGCACACCAGCACGTTTCGCGCGTTGTTTCAGCGTTTCAAGCTTATGTTCATGGATGTCCATAGACAACAAGCGACCTTTATTCTCCATTAGCGCCGCTATATGCAAACTCTTACCACCAGCGCCTGCACAGGCATCAACCACTTTATGACCGGGCTGTATTTCTAAAAAAGGCACGATTTGCTGAGAACCTGCATCTTGCATTTCAAACCAACCCGCCTGAAATGCTTGAGAGCGGAACAGATGGCTATTGGACTCAACTTTTAGCGCAACATGAGAATCAAGCGCAACCTGTGAAACCTTGATCCCTTCTTTTGCCAGAGACTCTGTTACTGTCGCAATATCGCTTTTTAGGCTATTGACTCGCAAATATTGTTGGGCACTTTGATTTAGCGCGGATGCAACCGCAGGCCACTGCTCACCCAGTTGCTCATGCGCGACCTCGTTTAACCAATCAGGTAAAGATAAGCGAACAGCTTGAGGCGCCTGCTCAATTAAGCTTTGCAGCTTTTCCAGATTATAACGCTCGGTATCCACCCACTCTGGAAGCGGCTGCGCTGTAACAACTTGGCAAGTTAACCAGTAGCCAAAGCCATCTAGCGGCATTTCTTCATGCTCAAGTAGGTAAGCCAGTAACCGTTTAAAGCGGAAGATATGGTAATAATTGCTCACCACATACTGCCTTTCATCAAGGTTCCACTGAGGGTTGTTCTGTAGTAATTGAGTTAATGCTTTATCGGCATGAAGAGAAGTATCTAGCACATGTTCAATGCACTCAGACAGAGTTTGGACTAACGAGCGAGTTACAGACACGATATGGTCTCGATTATTGCTAAAACACTATTTTAGCGCGCATACCATGGGGCATCAATTGGAGTTTATGATCTTTGCCAGAGAATCTTAAAAGTTGTGGGGCAAATATAGTAAGCCCCACAGCTATTAGCTTATTTAACCTGAGGTTTGGATAAAAAACAAACTAACTCATTGTTTTTAAAATAATATTAAATTATTTCCTTGTCTAGCCAGAGAGTTTTAGGGGTAATTAGGCGAATTTACGCACCAATAGCTTGCTATTGGAAGTGAATTCAACGCAGTTAGCGCTAAAACTGGCTGCTAGAAAGGCATTAATTATCCGAAGCTCAGGTTATTTAGTTAACCGCTAACCAAGGGCCCGAGCCATCGGCAGTTGGGATATTTCCTTTGGTCCACCATTTGGCTTCGTAGATCACACCATTGTAGCTCGCTCTATCACCTTTTAAGTAAACCTTGTCGGCATCCCAAGCGGGTACACCGTCAACAGGCGGTTCAGTTGGGTTGGTTGGTAAGTCATCAACGACACGAACTTCAGGCCAGCTTGCGTGTGATTGATAAAAGTTTGTCACGCATTTCTCGTAGTCTCCCGGCACAAGTGCGGAATAAGCTGTTTGATATCCCACGAGTTTACACTCAAATGAATAACCTCCTGGGCGGTCTGCATAATAAGCCCAATCACCTTCCCAGTTGGTGTAAAGGACATCAGTCGCGCCGTCGAGGTTTAGGCTACCGTATGGTGTTTGCTGCCAACAGGTATTTTCTTCATCAGCTTCAATGGTGATGTTGTAATAATGCGAGAGCCCTTCCCAATAACGAATGCGGTTTACGGGCTGACCTTTGTCTTTATTTTGCGCGCCGCATTCAATACCACCATTGATAATATTAATCGTGGTACCAAAGCCATAACCAATCCCCGCCTCACTTTCACGCAATGATGGCGTCCAAGTTCTATCAATAACGTGTAACATTGCAGGTTTTGGCGCTTGCGGCGTTAAGAAAAACCAAATTGCAGACGCTAAATTTAGCCAAGAGTCTGCTACTAAACCAGGGTTGTTTAAAAGCACCGTTGCATCACCATTAAACATAACTTCACTAAATGCGCCATAGTTGAAGTGATATGAAAGCTGCTTAGCGCCTCGGCCAAAATATCCTTGTCCTGTCCCGCATGGCCAGCGGCGATTCTGCCAGTCATTTTGTCCACACCCCGTGGTATAGCCAGCTTGCCCTTCTGACCAACCCATTTCACGCACATGAACCAATGCTTGTTGCCACTCTTCTAACCCGAGAGGGTTATCAGAAGTATTGTCTTTGGCAATATGCCCCCCCGTTTCTTGGGCAAAATGCGCAAATGCAGTCACGATTGAGCGTTTACAGATTGCGTCGGCGTCTCTGCCATCAGTATAGTCGCCACAAAATGCGGGAAACTTACCAATAGCACGCAAAAAGCGCGTATAGGTGTATTCAGGCGCCGCCATTTGCGTCAGAAATTGCCACTGAGTTTGACCAAATACCCGCTCAGCTCTTTTTACATTATCTGGATTACTGGCAAGCCCAGGCGCAATGGCCTCTACAACGGTATTATCTCTTGTTTCCAGTGCTTTTGACCAAATCGCATACATAGGGTTATTGGTCTTCGCGCTCTGGGCATTATCCAACTCTATTCGAGAAACAATATAACCATTGGGGTTTTGTGGATCGGGTTGCGGACTCATGGCCATCACTTGACTTGCAGTTATGGCAAGCGAAACTGCGGTCGCTAATTTTAGACTGTTCATACTTTTCCTTTACATGTTGTTGTTAATAGTGGAACCCACCAATTCAACAATTATTAACAAAATGACATCGCTGTCAAATTTTGTTCACTTTTTATTCTTACAACATATGTAGTAACGTCCTCCAAAATCGATGAGTCTTAGCGTTTTTGGTACATGATCCAACGTGGTATGCTAGGGCCTGTTGACCTTTGCGGTTTGATTTTTGTTCTTCTGAGTGTGTTTTGGTCGCGACGCTCGACTTGCCGCCTAGTGATCTAGGAAAAAGTTGAGCAACAATGAACAAAGCGCACTCAGGTGAACCCAAAGGGCAGCGCTTGATTTGCATTTCTACTGTGTTCTCGCCTGACTCACATAGAATGACTATGCTACGCAGGCTCTGCCTTGTATAAATACCAATCAAACTGCTGCAAAAACAAACTTGAAAGATAAACAGGCCCTAGTCAAAATGCCTCACAGTAAATAACAACAACAGAGAGCCTATGAAAATTATTCCTTTACAACCAGAACATTTCGAGCGTGTTATCGCACTTGGCAATCTCGTTCATGGTGATAATTATCTTGATAACGCAGGCATTGAACAAATGCGCCAAAAAGGCTGTAAAGACGGTATAAATGCTTCCTTTGTTGCCTTAAGCGATGACGATGAGTTGCTCGGTTTTAGAACATCATATAGTGCTGGACAATGGCCTATAGATAAGTGGAGTTCACCGTCTTTGTGGCCTGTCGATCAAAATGACATGGCCTATTTTAAATGTATCGCGGTGTCACCGAACGCACAGGGCCAAGGTATTGGGCCTCAATTACTAAAACACGCAATAACAGCACTAAAACAACAAGGCGCAAGAGCTAGCGTTGCTCATCTTTGGAAACAGAGCCCAGGTAACGGTGCCGTTAAATACTTCACCAAAGCCGGTGGCAAACTGATCAAAGTCCATGATGATAAGTGGCTAGATGACTGTATTTATCACGGCTATGTTTGTACTATTTGTGGTACAGAATGTCACTGCCAAGCAGCAGAAATGGTATTGGAGTTTTAAGATGTCAGGGTTTGATCCTCTCACTCAGCCACATTGCCAAGGCCAAGCTTTTGCCAGTAGCTACTGGGCTGCAACCTGCCCTTTAGGTACCCCTAACCCTTCGCTAGATAAACCACTACAAGTAGATATCGCAGTGATCGGTGGCGGCTTTACGGGCTTACTTACCGCCTACCATTTAGCTACCACTCATCATCAAAGCGTTGCCCTATTTGAAGCCAATCAAGTAGGCTTTGGCGCGAGCGCGAGAAATGCGGGATTTGTGCTACCAAGTACGGGACGGCTTGGTTATGCGCAACTGGCCAAAAAATATGGTTTGGATGTCAGTAAATCCATATATCAAGAGTATAACAACGCCGTTGCTTTAGTCCGAGAACATATCAACGGCAATCACATTGATTGCAACGTGCAAGCATCTGGGTATTTGAAAGTTGCACACAATCAGCAAGCATTTTCGCTACTAAAAGCGCAGTCCGAATTTCTCACTGCAACCATGGGTAGCAAGAGCCATCAATTACTGTCTCGGCAACAACTGACCGAAACCTATATGCACAACCAGCAAGGGTTTGGCGCATTGCGATTTGACAACGCGTTTGGTGTTCACCCGTTGAAACTGTTACTAGGTTACAAGGCATTAGCTCAGCAAGCTGGTGTGCAACTTTATGAAAACAGTCTGGTCACCCGCCACCAGAACCCAAATGGCAACCACCAGCTCGAAGTGAACGGCCACAAAGTCTCAGCAAATAAGGTAGTGATCGCAGCGAATGCCTATGCTCAGCGACAGTTTTCACCGTTAACTCAAGGGCGTTACTTGCCTATTTTAAGTAGTATTATCGTGACTGAACCACTTAGCGATGAGCAACTCGCTGCCAATGGCTTAATCACAGAGCAAGTCGTCATGGATACCAGACAGCTTAAATACTACTATCGTCGCCTGCCTGACAACCGTATTTTGTTTGGTGGGCGAGGCGCGGTGTTTGGGCATGATCAGGACAATGCAAAATATCAATACAACTTGCGCTCAGCACTTAACGATTGCTTTCCTAAACTCGATGTTAAAGTTGATTACTTTTGGAGTGGTTATATTGCCGCCGCGCTTGATGATCTTCCCCATATCTACAGCGAAAACAATACCGGGTATGTACTTGGATATTGCGGCTCAGGTGTAGCGTTTAGTGCTCAGGCAAGTATTCGACTTGCTGAAAAATTAATGGGTCTTAAAGTCCCTAATTTACCAATCTATACCAAGCCACTACCTAAGTTTCCGATGCCACGATTACGGAGAGTAGGTCAACTCGCGTATTACCAATATGCTCAGTTGATGGATAAATTCGCTTAGCAAATTAAGAAGGTGCGCCTATCACGCACCTTTTTCAACGACTAAAAGCTATAGCGCAGATTAAAACCAACGTTGTTGTACACATCAGCATTTCTATAGTTTAGATTTGCAGAAATATGATCAGTAAAATGGTAGCCAATCTCAGCAAGGTATACAAAACTACTTTCTCCTTCCTCACCATTGATGCGTTCAAACCCAATACCGGTCTTCGCATCGAATGAGTCTACCGAGAGCGCATAAGCCAATTCAAGATGATAAAGATCGGCATCGTTGTTAGCTGATACGTCAATTTCATTTCTATAACGGTATTCGCCGTTGATAATATATTCCACTTCCGCAGTTGCATCCATTTGCAACTTGAGCCGAGAATAACCACCATATAAATCCAGCGATGATTGTTCTGATAGTTGAAATTCATGACCCACTAGTACAGTAAATTATTTCCAGTCTGTATCAACTTTTGTTTCGATTATTCGAGCGCCAACGCCACTAGCGATATCATTTTGCTGACTGTTTTTATCACTCGATATTATATAGGTACCCTGTAAGTAAAATTGGTCGAAGGATTTTTTTGCGCTCAGCGCCATCCCTGTTGGCTTTATTTCACTCAGCTCTTTAATTGAGATTTTCCCATAACCTATCTCAACGTAATCTTTTGATTGTGCGAAGCAACCTGAGCTTACCAAAGCTACTGAAAGGCAAGCAGCTAACTTAACTGTAGAATTCATGATCATCTCCTTATCTATCTACATAGTAAAGGTCGGAGCATAACAAGGTTTTGTTGCACGTTTAAGTGTTTCTAGAATAAAAACACTTTTAATATTAATTTATTTAACCTGAGGTTTGGATAAGGAATGAACTAACTAATTGGTATTACATGCTGGGTGCGATGCAAAAAGCTTAATTTGATAGGAAAATTCGAAGAGATGAACACGAATGTCAAAGAAATAATAGCTTGGTGTTAACAGGTATAGTAGCGAAAGTTTGGATTAGAACATGCATTTTGCTTTAGATGCAATTTCTACTAAAAGAAACCGCATCTTATCTAGGGTCTGCCGACCTTAATAACCGTGATATCAGAAACTATATCTTAGGTTTACACCAAAGTTATCGTATTCGTCTGCATTTCTGTAGCTAACATTAGCCGAGATGCTCTCGGTAAATTGGTAACTCAGCTTGGCTAAGTATACAAAGTTAGTTTCGCTTTCATCTTCTTGAATACGTTCTAGACCAAGGCCAACGCGTGCATTCAGAGCTCCGAATGAATGCTCGTAGGCAGCTTCAATATGGTAATGATCGCTCGTGTCACTCTCTTTATCAGAGAAGCTGTCTTGATAACTGTAGCCATCGTTGTAAGCAATATCTGCGATGCCTGAATAATCCAGTTCTAATTTGTATCTAGAATAACCACCATATACATCGACGAAGCCAGCATCTGTTACATCAAACTGATGACCAACTAAAAGAGTAAGATAGTTTAAATCTGTCTCAACTTTAATCGTTGTTTCTATATTTGCGTAATAATCGCTTTCGATTGAAGTACCTTTAAAGTCATCACTTAATGCAGCATAAGTACCTTGAAGATAAAAGCCGTCAAATGCCTTGTTTACCGTAACTGCGATACCCGTAGGCTTGAATTCATCAACACCATCAAGCGTAATTTTTCCATAACCTAGTTCAACGAAGTCTGTTGAGTTTGCTAGGCTAGCTGTTGATGCAAATAATGCAGATACTAATGCCACTTGCTTTAAAATTGAATTCACGATCCACTCCATCATTCTCGTATTTAATTCGTGGCGCATACTACTGAAATTACATATAAATACAACTAGAACCCAAAATAAATACAAAATGACTTTGTAACAAAGTTTGTTACCATTAATCAAACCGTTAACTTGCTCGAGTTCAACTCAGTGTCGTAAACCAAGAGGAAGAAAATTAGCTAGGCGCTTTGGAAGTGGATGTTATGCCGTTCACAACAAGATTAACGGCATGACAAGGGCATTGTAGTCAGAAGCTATACCTCAAATTCAGACTGAGGGTATTGTAGACCTCAGCATTTCTATAGCTCACGTTTGCGGAAATATTATTGGTAAAACGATATCCAACCTCTGCCAGATACACTAAATTATTCTCACTTACATCATCCTGGATCCGCTCAAAGCCAACACCTACCCTAAAATTAAGGTCTACATGTGTATAGTCATAAGCAGCTTCTAAATGATAATGATCACTTGACTCATTTTCCTCTTGGTCAAGAAATAATATAAGCTCTTTATTGGTGTAACCATCATAGTACGTCGTATTGACTAAGCCTGAATAAGCTACCTCCAATCTATGCCTAGAATAACCGCCATAAATATCAATAAGGCTATTATCATTCAAATCGAACTGCTTACCGGCCAATAAGGTATAAGTTCTAGAGTCAACATCGAAATCTAAAGTGGCTAATACGTCTTCTTCTGCACCATAAACTAATCCGGTAACCGCGACGTCATCAGCCATCAGAGCAGAAGAACCTTCTAGGTAAAGCCCACCGAACTCTATATTTGCTGTAATGACAAAGCCTTTAGGCTCAATCTCACTGACGTTATCGAACGCTAACCGACCAAATCCAAGCTCCATAAAATTTGTTGAGCTGCCGATGCTAGGTAGTGAAGCTAACATGGCGGTAAGACTTATTGCCATAGTTGAAACTGAATTCACAATCGTATCCTTGTTGATAGTTCCATGGTTAGAACCCAATATAGATACAAATTATTCGTATAGCAAATGCTTTACAATATGAGAACTTAAAAATGCCTTACTACTCCCTCTCTCTACGCTCACAAGCATTAATCTTCAATTAGCCAACGAAGATCAACTCCCCTCAGTCATACTGCGCTTTAATCTTTAGGATTTCTGGTAGGTTTTCATTGAGTAATTCAACTAATTTTGGGTCAAAGTGCTTACCACTTTCAGAATGAATGAAGGCTAATGCCTTTTCAATAGGCCAAGCCTCTTTGTATGGGCGCTTTGAAGTAAGTGCATCAAACACGTCCGCAAGCGCACAGATCCTCCCTTCAAGTGAGATTTCTTCCCCCTTTAATCCTTTTGGATAACCGCTTCCATCAAATTTTTCGTGGTGCTCCATGGCCATTAAATATGCAAGCTTGACGAGTTTTGAATCAGAGTCCGCGAGTATATTTGCACCCAGCTCAGCGTGTTGTTTCATCACCTCATACTCTTCGGCATCTAAACGTCCGGGTTTCAGCAAAATGCTGTCGGCAATACCAACCTTGCCAATATCGTGCATCGGGGCGGCGAGCATCAAATCTTCCGCATACGCTTCCGGTAAACCACAAGCTTTAGCAAGCACAAAGCAGTAGCGGCTCATTCTTGCAATATGTTGGCCTGTTTCATTGTCTTTGTATTCCGCTGCCTGACCGAGCCGCTGCATCAATTCAACGTATGCACTTTTAAGCTCAGTAGCACTAACTAAAGACAAGTGCGTCTTCACTCGCGCTCTAGTTATAGCAGGGCTGATAGGCTTTGTGATGTAATCAACACCACCTAACTCAAAGCCTCGAGCTTCGTCAAACTCTTCACTCAAGGCGGTCACAAAAATCACCGGGATCCTCGCCGTGGTAGGGTCTTCTTTTAATTTGGAGCAGACTTCAAAACCTGTCATTTCTGGCATCATAACATCGAGTAAAATTAAGTTAGGTAGTTCTTTATCTACTAGCTCCAGCGCCAACTTTCCTGACTTTGCAAACTTCATACGATATTGATTGCCCAGCGTTTGCTTTAGAATTTGCAAATTTGTCGCTTCATCGTCAACAGCTAGGATCAGAGGCTTGTGGTCATTTATCATTACACATCAGTACTCATTAATTGTGCGAGAATTTCCTCCGCACGTTCAAATTCAAAATCATCCAATGCATGTTTCAACGCCTCTACCTGGCTTCGGTAAGTAAGGGGCGCACTCTCTAACAATGCGTCAAGCACATCATCCTCGACTTGCGCCTCATCTATCATCTCTTTTACTTGTGGCAAGTTTTGCTTAAACAAAAAAACGTCGCCCTCACTCAACGCGTTGGTCACGACTTCTTCATCACTCAGACCAACCACGTCGTCTAGTTTTTCAATAATGAGCGCCATTTTGGCTCTCAAGCGCTCGTCAATTTCCTTTTTACGCTCTATTTGCTCTAGCAGAGCAAATAGCGTCTCCAAAGCCAGGTTTCCGGCAACGCCTTTGATGGTATGAATGCTCTGTAGCACATCATTCGTAAACTGACCTTCGTGCGCAAAGAGCGCTATCACTTCTTCTCTTTTACCTTCCCAAAAACGCGCCAGTTCTTTTAAAAACCGAGCCTCACTGCCCCACAGGTTTATTGCTCTAGCTCTATTTATAAGCTGTTTGTTGCTGGTTTGCCTTACTCCAATCGCCGTATGAGCGATATTGATATTGAGCGTCTCAGCAATAGTGCGAGTTAAATCTTCTATCACCACTGGTTTTGACGCAAATGCAGCCATACCAGCAGCTTTTGCAGCGGCTCTGTCCTCGCCCAACACACTCGCGGTCAGTGCAATTACCGGTGTCTCTTGTTGCCTATTTTCTCGTTCATATGCTTTGATAGCACGCGTCGCCTCAAGTCCATCACAACCCGGCATATGAATATCCATTAGAATAAGATCGTATTGTTGCGCTTTTGCTTTTTCGATGGCCTCAAGCCCATCTCCTGCGACCTCTATACTATGACCTTGCTTTTCAAGTAATAAGCTCAACAATTCGGTATTTTGTTGAATATCATCGGCAACCAATATATTTAACGGGGGAAGCTCGACATGAACATCTTGCGCTATTGTGAATGCCGCGATTTTCTTAAGAGGCACTGTAAAGTAGAAAGTAGACCCTTTTCCAAGCTCACTATGAGCCCATATTTTTCCACCCATTAACTCGACTAGCTGACGGCTAATGGTCGTCCCAAGACCTGTGCCACCAAAGCGGCGACTCATGCTCTCGTCGGCCTGCTCAAAGGGGTTGAAAATAGAATCTAGTCTATCGTTGGCAATCCCTATACCTGTGTCTGCAATTTTAAACAGTACATAATCGTCATGGGATGACTCAACACTAAGCTCTACACTGCCCTGTGCAGTAAACTTAATGGCATTACCCAATAAATTAACCAGTACCTGCCGTAAGCGGTCTGAAGCACCATGATAAGTTTGATGCAAACTGTGACTCATCGTGAGCTCTAGTTTTAAGCCCTTTTTCTTTGCTTGATACCAAAACGTCGATACCACGTTGTCGAGTAGCTCAGAAATACAGAAATCATTCTCAATCAGGTCGAGCTTGCCTTGGTCCAGCTTAGCGGAGTCTAAAATGTCATTAAGTAAATGCAGCAGCGCCTTTGCACTGGTAAGTATCGTATTTACATGCTTACTTTGATCGGGCTTCAGCTCAGACTCTCTCAGTACTTCACTAAATCCTAAAATGGCGTTCATCGGCGTGCGAATTTCATGACTCATGTTCGCCAAAAACGCTTGCTTGGAAGCCGCTGCGCTTTCAGCGATACTTTTCGCGGCACGTAGTTCGTCTTCCATGTTCTTGCGCTCGCTAATATCAAGTAATACGCCCGCAATGCCCTCAACTTTACCCGCTTGATCGTATTCAAATGAACCTTTATCCAGCACCCACTTGGTATGGCCAGACTTGTGTAATATTCGATATTCCTGCGAGTAACTCGCTTTGCCGCATTGCAGTGCTTGTTCAACCACATCGTGCGTTAAGCTTTTGTCGTCTTCAATAATCAAGCTAGCAAAATGAACTTGCCCAGAAATAAACTCCTCTGCTCGATAGCCTGTAAGCTGCTCAACAATGAGGCTTACAAACGACATTGTCCATTCGCTATCTATCCGGCAGCGAAACGCCACGCCAGGCATGTTATTTAATAGTGTCCGATAACGCGTTTCCTGCTCAATCAGCGCTTTTTCCATTTGCTTTTGGGCTGTTAGATCAGTGATAAAACCCACATAAAATGCGCTTTGGTCTTTTAGCTCAACCTCTCCTATTCCCAATCGGATAGGCACCAGATGCCCTTGCTTGTGTAGCGCCTTGATTTCACGGCCAACCCTTTTAAATTGTTCAAGGTAAGTGCTGTCGAATGATACTTTCGTTTGCGCTTCTTTAGGTAAAAACACCGCAACATTGCGACCAAGCGTTTCTCCCTCAGACCATCCTAAAATTCGTTCAACTAACGGGTTACAGCTCTTAATGATACCGTCACCATTGATGGTGATGATCCCGTCAACGGCCGTTTCTAGGATCGCCGCAAGCCTAGATTCATTAGCGGCTTTGTCTGCAGCCACCGAACGGTACTTGCTCGCGGTATGAATAAGCGCAGATAAAGCACTAATGATCATACTGACAGCTGCAATAAACAATGCAAGTGACTGTGTGTGCTGATCTTGCATTTCTTGGCTGATGATTGGTGAGTCAGATACAAATTTTGCCGCCTGCATGCCCGTGTAATGCATTCCCGACACCGACGCCCCAAGCGCCAAAGCACCTAAACACCTCACAACACTGATATTGTTGTCACTGACATAATCGCGCAGCTTACTTCTCGTTTGAATTGCGATGAAAGCGAGTGACACCGCAACGATAATTGATAAGCCAAAAAGTATAGGATCATAGCCCAGCATAGGGCCAAGCTGCATGGCTTCCATACCGCTATAGTGCATGGTACCAATACCGGCCCCCAAAATGACAGCGGCAAGCCCCTTAACTGTAAGTGTGACATTTGGTCGAGTTATCAAATCAAACGAAACCCAACAGCCTAAGAAAGCGGGGAAGATAGACGCTGCAGTAAGCCAAGGATCGTAATCCACTTCTACACAGAGTGAGAACGCCAGCATCCCAATAAAGTGCATACTCCAAATACCACCTGCCATGGCAACAGCACCGCCAAATTTTGCGAGTCGATTTATACGGCTATTTTGGTTTTGCTCAGCAAAGTCGATCTGGATAAGCGTAAAAAATGAGGCAATAACAGCCACAAGCACAGATAACGCCACAAGCATAGCATCATAAGTTCCGTTGAGTAGCAACTCTGGTGCGGGATCGGTTACAAAAAACGTATTTAACATAGCAACACAGATAGTAAGATATTCTTAGAGTCTAGCTTTCTAGGACTGAGTTTGACAGAAAAAAGCGCTGTCAAAACAAGATTTCAGGATAAATTCATCTTTATTGTGAGCTAGTACTATCTCACTAGGAAATTTAACGACAATATAGGTACAAGTTAATCGATATAGCCAATGTGGGCTATTCGTATCCGACTAGCTCAGCGTACCCTTCACCGGTATAGCCGCCGGACACTTTTACTCTTCCTTCCCAATACGGGATCGTCAGCTGGTTTCTCGCATCACGATTGATACTTTCTATCAGAATAACAGGACTGTGCTTTAGTCGTAATTGCCATTTAAATGGATAGCTTACTCCATCTAACAAAACCTGCTCCAAAACACTTAATTGAATATCCTTATGCGCTATTTCTGTCGCGCTACCCTCAGCTGTAATTTCAGTGCCTCGGCAATCTTTGTAGACTTGTTGGCTATCACGAATACAAAATACCATTAGTGCACCATTCGATCTGTCTTGACTCCGAATGCTAAACCAGTCCCAGCCGCGTTGTGATTTACTGATAAATGAGGAAGACCATTCTCTATCGAGCCACGCGTCACCGCTGACTTGATGTGTTGCACCTTGAAAAGTAAGCTCACCCGAGACGCTTAAAAAAGGATAGCTGTAGTACATGGAGGCATGGCCGTCGGACGTTTTTTCACTGTAGCCATTCTTCCCATGTAGCACCATTGGGCTTGTGTTAAGTGTTAAACTAACACGGCTGTTTTCTTCCTCAGCATGAAGCGTTAACGGAAAAAATGTTTCCGTCTCACTGCGCAAATACCAATTATCTAATTGCGTGATAAATGGGTCTGCTTGAATTTTTACTTGTCCTGCTCTGCCATAACGTTCGAAGGCTTGGTGCCTTGTATTATCTTGAATTGCAAAATGCGCAAAGTATAACTCACCATCCCACCATGAACTGACATATTGACCGCTGACAACTGAGGTTCTAAATAACGTCCATTGAACACCAAACTCTTGCCCTGAATCACTTTTTAAGTTTGCAGTAACATACCACCATTCAATGCCTTGGTCCGGATGACTGCCGTGATCAAGTGGAAAACTTAACTGATATGAGGGAGAGACCGGATCGCCTAACTCAAGATTGAAAAAATCATTTTTTGAATTAGAGACTTCTGATAATTCCGGTGTGCAGCCGACTCCCACGATTAACAGTAATAAAACGATAAGATAATTAGTCTTCATACAACAGATCCGCAGTATCGTAACGACTCAGTTTGAGTAGAGGTAGTACACTAACCAGCAAAGCTAAACCAAAAATTAGGGTGATCAAGACTACGATCTCAAGATAAGGTAATAGAAAAGGGATCGTCCAACCGAAGCCAATTGGCATCACAAATTTAAGCAAGATCCACCCGAGCATTCCCCCAAGTATTGTCGCCAGCACTAAACTCACAAGCAGAATAACGGCGCTTTGCCCTAATTTAATGGCAAATGCTTGCCAAGTTGTAACGCCTAATGTTTTTAAGATGGCCAATGGTTGAATTTGCTTGGCGCCGAGTGTCAGTAATGATACCCATAGCCCAAATAACGCGATAGCAACTATCATTAAATTTAACGCGTGTGTTGCATAAAACGTATGTTCAAACAAACGCGTAGCGTATTGTTTAAAACGCTGATTTTGAACCACTTGAGAGTCGTTTAAATGAAATCGCTGCATGACCTTTTGCTTAAATAAAACGGTATCAATATCTGGCTTCAAAACAATTGAAAAACCATATGCTTCATAGTTAAGCCCAGCGTTTTCAATTGCGTCACTAACGGCGACGAACACCGCACGCTGCTCGCCATAATCGTAATAAAAACCCGTTATCTCACAGTTAATATGCTTTTTGCCTTGCTGCAACCGAATACGCTGGCCCAACTTAACGCCATACAATAATTTACTTGGCTCATTAGCAAGACACCCACTCACGTTATTATTCGCATCATAGTAAAGCACCTCGTTATTAGGAGGCGATCCCGATAGTAGCGTAAGATTGTAGTGATGTTCACCAGAGCGACCAAAGCTTATCAAACTCGCAGGTTGGGGATCTCGTTGATGTGTGCTCAGACCATAACTTATCTCTGCACGCCAAAATACACCGACCTTGTCGATATCCTGTTGACTTAAAAGCCATTGATATTGCACATCAGAGACTTCGCTAGGCCTCACATATAGATCTGCGCTAAGGCGGCCATCTAAATGGATCTGCAAAGCTGAACTAAAACTGCTCACCATAATTTGCAACCCTACGGAAGTGCCAACCGCAAGCAATACGGCATAAACACTGATTGCAAGCACTCTGATCTGCTCGCCACTGTCTGCTTTCATCCATTTGACTAATGGATGCTGAGTTGGAATACCTTTAAACGCGGCTCGTAGTACCAGCGGTGTTATCATAAAAAAGAGCAACAGTAAGCAAACGCACAACCCAAGCGCATGAAATGGCGCTTCGCTACCAAGATAAAAATACCCAGCGGCCACAGCCAGTAGACTTCCACTCACTATTTTACTCTGCCAAGATTTATAAAAAGTAAGAGGCTTTACTTGGCAATAGGCCACACTGGCAAGTACCAAAAGGTTTAACACAAATGCTTGCAGCACGACTAACCAACTGAAATTAACCGGTAAACGTCTATCTAACGCGAATAAGCTCTCTAACGCCATTGAGATCTCACTCACCAATAAGTTCGCCCCCAAGAAAGCCACACCTGCGCCCACCAGTGCAGCAATCAAACTTAAGG
Source organism: Pseudoalteromonas piscicida (assembly GCF_000238315.3). Classification (NCBI taxonomy): domain Bacteria; kingdom Pseudomonadati; phylum Pseudomonadota; class Gammaproteobacteria; order Alteromonadales; family Pseudoalteromonadaceae; genus Pseudoalteromonas; species Pseudoalteromonas piscicida. Next base: position 372,557 of record NZ_CP011925.1, on the reverse strand, counting down.
CGAGCACCTCAATGACTACTGCTGCGACTACATTTGCTTGAATACATCCGAGTAGTGTGAGTTGCTGATGTAGTGTTTTTCTTGCGTGCAGACAAAGCTTTATGGCGTTAAAACTTAAAAAAGCGCCAACTACGTAGCCTAGGAATGCAAGTGCTTGCAGGTTGAAGAAAAATGCCTTCGACAACGAGTCGAATGACTGTGCTTGTGCACTTTGCAACTGAGCTTTGTCACCAATAATCTGCCTAACCTTTGTCTCATCCAATACTGCATTTGAGATCTCTATATAACTTATTCGACCCGCTGAATTCAGTAAATGGTCAACTAATGCAATATCGGCTAATGCGGCATCACCAGTCAGTTCCGATAAAACAACGAAGTGTACATCCGTATCAAGAAGCTTGATCACTTCATGCCTACTGAGCGACAACTGTTGAGCCATCGTGTCGGATACGTAAATAGTGCTAAATCCGAATCGTAATGGTGCTATTTGATTGCCTGACTTACCTCCCTGTGATTGCGCTTTTGGAAGAGCAAGCCATTGCAAAGTATTACCCCCTTTGATGCGAAGCCTATTCCCGCTCGGCAGGGTAAGCACGCCTTCCAAAACTGGCTCAGCAGATACGACTCCTGCGTTTCGAAGCGCCGTCCACACATCAGCAGTCAACATCTCGCGGCCTACGCTTGGACGGACAAAATGACTAATTTGATTGTTAATAAGTGCGCTGGTTTGCTGATAGCGATCTGTTGCTTCTTGATTTAGTCCTCGAATTGAGCCAAGCAAAGCACTACCCAAGGACAAGCCAAAAACGAATAGCAAAAACAACCAAAGATGCCTTTTGTAGAACTGGATAAAAACAGTAAGTATCAGCCTAATTTCTGATAACGCGCTCAGCCGTTCCATCACTTTAGCCATAGGCACGGTTATTTTGAATGGTGACTTTTCTATCGAGGCTGTCGGCAAGGTGTTGGCTGTGTGTAACCATAAGCAAGTTAACGCCTTGCTCTTCGCACAGCTCACGCAGAAGTGATACCACTTCTTCGCTTTTCGCAGCATCTAAGTTGCCCGTCGGTTCATCGGCCAGCAATAACTTAGGCTCGTTGATCATGGCACGTGCGATACCAACTCGCTGCTGCTCACCACCTGACAATTGCTGCGGCAAGGCTGTTAATTTATGCAAAATCCCCAAGCGCTCAGCCAGCGCATTAACATCGCTTTGCTTTGGGTTCAATTGATTAAGCTGTGCTTGAAAAACGATATTGTCGTAAACAGATAAAGGGGCAAGCAATTGATAGCGCTGAAATATCATCCCCAAACCACGACGGTAGAGCGCCAGCTCGGTATCATTAAATTGAGTAATATTTTGCCCATCAATAACAATGCTGCCGCTATCAGGCCTTAATAAACCACCAATCAGATGGATCAGGGTAGTTTTACCCGACCCGCTATCACCAACAATAGCGACCTGTTCTTTAGCGGCAATACTGAGACTAAGCTTATCTAATACAGCTCGATTCACGTCACCATCACGACGCGTGAAGACTAAATTTTGCACTTCTACCACTGTATGCACATTCCTTTACTACTATGTGGGCACTACTCAATGCATCTGTCTCGTCAAGTAGCCAGAATCTTTTATTTCTCGTGTAAGCACAGATTAGCTATCGTTTAACTACCAAGGAATAGCATCACCGCTATAGTCGTAAAAACCGCCGCTTTGTGCATCCACAAAATGAGATAACACCGAATAGATCCCATTTGCAGACTCGTCAGGGGTAATTAACGCATTAGGGCCACCCATTTCTGTTTGGACCCAGCCAGGATGAATAGCGACGGTGCGGATCCCTTCACCCAGTAAATCATTTGATAGGCTTTTTACCACTGAATTTAATGCAGCCTTCGAACTGCGATAGATATAGCCGCCGCCTTTGGTATTCATGGTGTGACTACCAACCTTAGAGGAAATGGCTGCAAAAACCTTTTCATTGCCGTTGCAAAGATGGGTGTAAAATAGCTCTGCGAGTCGCATGGTGGAAAATACATTAACCTCCATCACTTCTCGCCACGCTTCTATATCTGTTTCACCAAATGCATAGTCTTTCGGCCCATAAATACCCGCATTGTTAATAACAATATCGATGGCAACAGGGGCTAGCTTCTCGCTTAATTCTTCCATCTGGTCGAAATTGGTCACATCTAAAGCAAATACTTGGAGCTCAGGAAAAGTAGGCGCGAGAGAATTGAGTTCTGAAGCAATAAGCGGGTCTCGACACGTTGCTAACACGTGCCAACCAGCCTGCAGATAGGTTTTAGTTAACGCAAGTCCAATACCGCGGTTTGCACCAGTGATCAGTATTTTTTTCACAGTTGAAGCTCCTAAGCCGTTATGACAAAAGCCAATGGTGTAAATTCACTATACTGATGATAGGTTGAATAATCCACTTTTTGCACACGTGACTAGCGTCTCGAGTCACAACATATAAATCATGAATTTAATTCAACTTCAATCATTCTCGTTCATTAAGCCAATTCAATGCATCTCCTTTATCATCAAAATACTTCACTTTACCAGTAACAAACCAGTTACCTATTGTTGCAGCAAGTCGATGCCAGTTTTTGCCGCCATATATTGCTACTTTGGCAAATTCAGTGCTATGCCCAAAGGCGAGTCGGAAGTCATCCCACATGGCCCTTGGCTCCCAGCCCTCAAAATCAGTCGCATCAAGAAATGCATAGATCTTAGGCGTTGTTACTGCTTTAAGTGCACTCTCGATTATTGGTGTAATAATAACATAATCTTCATGAGTGAGTTTACCTGTAGGCTTAAGTGTGAGATAAATATCATCTCCAAAGCGCTCAGTGCCTATTGATATACCATGGAATGAATTCGTCATGTTCTCTTCCTTTATGTTTATCTCATAGATAAAAAGCATAATTAAGTCTCAGTTTTTTTGCCAATATCCAAACTTTTTTCATTATTGTCAGCTTCCGTTCAGATTTCTAATACTACCATGCGCGCCGTTGAGTCGATGTAGCTCAATATATGGAAATTAAAGGGATGACTATGAAAAAACTACTATCTATCGCAGCTGTTTCACTACTTGTTTCAGCAGCAGCTCAGGCTAACACTGGTAACGTACAAAAAGAGTGGTTCAACACCGCTAGTTACACAGATTATGACTATGATGGCTCTGACAACCGCGCACTGATGCTTTCTTCTCGCTATTTCTTCGCACCTCAAGAATCAGTAGGCGTATGGGATGACTTTGGCTACCTTGATACGGACAGCAATGTAGGCGTAAGTTACTTTAACGATGATTATTCAAATGCTTTCTCAGCTGGTGGTGAAGGCTTTATCACTAAAGAATGGTTTGTAACTGCTGGCATCGCAGATCTTGGCGAAGCTGACGACCATTACTTTTTCGGTTTTGGTTACCTTTACAACGACAACCTAAAGCTAAGCATTCGCCAAGAAGAGTTTGAAAACGGTGATACTACTTGGTTCAAAGCTGAGTACAACCACGAACTAAATTCTACAGATTACATCGGTTTCACAGTTGAAACTGAAGACGAATTTGATTACCTAAACCTAAGTGCACGTTACTTCATGCACGTTGGTGGTGACAGCTACTTCACAATCGATGTAGAGCACAACCGTATTGATACTGATGGTTTTGACGACAACGTAACAAACGTGCTCGCAAACTACTACTTCACTCGCAACTTTGCGCTTGGTCTAGGTTCATATGATTCAGACTTAGCGGTAGAAGCTAAATACTTCTTCAACGACACTTACTACCTTAAAGGCAGTGTAGTTGACACAGACGGCGGTGAAACAAGCAACCTAACTTTTGTTGCTCAGTTCTAAATCAACACATGATTGAGGTACATCTGTACCTCCCCCAACTACTCAACACCTCTTCGCGACCACACTCCGCGTTGGGGTGTTTTTTCACATTTTGAAACAAGCTACTCATCTAAATTGGGTGCATTTCGCTTATCAATCGTTATTATGTATCAAAATAATAACGGAAATGCCTATATTATGATGAAGATAAAAACACTCGTGCTCGCCATTGCTGCGGCAGCCGCGCCTTTTGTTTCAGCGTATCAGACCGAAGATACCCGCCTACTCCGCTTTCCAGATATTCACAAAGATAAAGTCACTTTTGTGTACGCTGGCGACATTTATATTGCCAATACCAACACAGGTAAAAGCCAACGTCTGACTGACCATATTGGTTTTGAGACTTTCCCTAAGTTTTCTCCTGATGGCAGTAAAATCGCTTTTGCCGCTGAGTATAATGGCAGCCGTCAAATCTACGTGATCAATGCTGACGGTTCAGGATTAAAGCAACTGACTTATTACAACGATGTTGGGCAAATGCCACCTCGTGGTGGGTTCGATTACCGTGTAATGGATTGGACGCCCGACGGCAAACATATCGTCTTTAGAGCAAACCGTACTCCATGGGGCAAACGTATGGGTCGCCCTTATATGGTACCGGTAGAGGGTGGACTCGAGCAGCCGCTGGCTATTCCGGAAACCGGCGGTGGCATGCTTTCTCCAGATGGTAGCAAGTATGTTTACACACCAATCGACAGAGAGTTTAGAACCTGGAAGCGCTCTCGTGGTGGTCGAGCACAGGATGTTTGGATTTATGACCTTGAAAACAATACATCTAAACAACTCACAACCGACAAATCAACCGATCAGCAACCAACTTGGGTGAATGACAGTATCTACTTTGTGTCTGATCGTGACTACACGCTCAACCTTTATAAATATCGAGATGGCAAGTCACCGGTTAAAATGACTGACCACAAAGACTTTGACGTGCTGTGGCCATCAGCCGGACCAGATGCCATTGTCTACGAAAATGGCGGTTACTTATATCGCTTTGACGAAGCGACAAAGACAACTAAAAAGCTAAAAATCGATGTTGCTGGTGTGCGTCAATATGCCATGCCATATAGTAAAAACGTTAGCGACTTTATTGATTCTATGGATATATCACACGATGGTAAGCGCGCATTGTTTACTGCCCGTGGTGAGCTATTCTCAGTCCCAGTAAAGCAGGGGCCGACTCGTAACCTCTCTTACACGCCAGAGGGCCGTGAAATTGAAGCAAGCTGGTCACCGAATGGCCGTTATATTGCCTACATGAGCGATAAAACAGGTGAATATGAAATCTATCTAAAAGATAGAGCAAATAACAACAAAACCATTCAGTTAACCGACAATGGTACCATCTGGCGCTTTACGCCAATTTGGTCGGCTGATAATAGCAAACTGCTCTTTGCAGATAAAAACCACACGCTATGGTGGGTCGATGCGAAATCTGGCGATATGCATAAAATTGACACCGCCAAATACGACGAAGATGGTCTAACCGAATATACTTGGTCACCAAACAGTGAAGATATTGTTTTTGTTAAAAACAACGAGAACCGCTACGCTTCACTTTGGCACTATAATATCAAGGATAAAAAGGTCACTCGACTGACTGACAACATGACCAGTGAGCGTAACCCGACTTTTTCACCTGACGGAAACTACATTTATTTCACTTCTGAGCGTGACTATAACCTTACCTTTAGCAGCTATGAATTTGATTATATGTTTAATAATGCCACGCGCATTTATAGCGTTGCGGTGAATAGTCAGATCAAGCCGCTTAATGCCTTTGAAAGTGATGAGTTAAGCATTCAATCAGACGAAGAAACGAAAAAGGACAGCGACAAACAAGAAAATCACATTGAGGCCAACGGCTTTATGTCACGGGTTATATCACTCTCAGCCCCAGCTGGTAACTACAGTGCACTCACAGGTGTGGAAGGGGGCGTACTGACCTTAACAGGCGGTGCGTTAAAGTTACTCGGCACCGAGCCGGATAGCAAACTAGAAACCGTCGCCGAAGGCGTAAGCAGCTATAAAGTTGCCGCTGGTGGTAAACACCTGATCGCTCGCGCTGGTAACAACTTCAGTGTAATTGCACCAAAGCCAAAACAAGATTTAAAAGCCAGTCAGCTTGATTTATCTAAGATGGCACTGAAAATCGACCCGCAAGTTGAGTGGCAACAAATGTATGTAGAAGGCTGGCGTACCTTACGCGACTGGTTCTACGACGAGCATCACCACGGTCAAGATTGGGATACTATCTTGGAGAAGTATCAACCACTTGCCAGCGCTGTCGCACACCGTAGCGACTTAGACTATGTACTTAGCGAAATTGCGGGTGAAATCAACGCAGGTCACATTTACGTACAATCTGGTGATGCCCCAACAGCCGAGCGCAAAAAGCATGGTTTACTTGGCGCAGAAATAAGCGCTCATCAGTCTGGCTACGTAAAAATTGAGCGTATCTACAAAGGTGAGAACTGGCATGAAGACTACCGTTCACCACTCGATGAAACTGGCGTGAATGCCAATGTAGGTGATTACATCATCTCGGTAAATGGCCGCTCGGTAAAAGACGTGGTTAACTTTTACGAGCTACTTGAAAACACCCAAGGCGAGCAAGTTGAGCTGGTATTGAGTAAATCACCAAACGCTGATGATAGCTGGAAAACCACGGTAAAACCTGTCGCCAGCGAGCAAGGCTTACGTTACATGGCATGGGTTCAATCACGTGCTGACTACGTGGATAAACTATCAAACGGTAAGATTGGCTACGTTCACCTGCCAAATACTCACTATGATGGTAATCGCTCGTTATTTAAAAACTTTATGCCACAAACGAGCAAAGATGCGCTGATCATCGACGACCGTTATAACGGCGGCGGCTTTATCCCTGAGCACATGATCACTTGGCTTGCTCGTAAGCCACTTAACTATTGGAAACGCCGTGGTGTTGAACCAACAAAAACACCTTCGTTTGCACACGATGGTCCAAAAGCCATGCTTATCAATGGTTATTCAAGTTCGGGCGGTGATGCTCTACCTTACTACTTCCGTCAGGCGGGCCTTGGCAAACTGATTGGTACTCGCACTTGGGGTGGTCTTATCGGGATCTCAGGCAATCCAAGTCTTGTTGACGGAGGTCAGGTTATCGCTGCAACCTTCCGAATACTAGATAACGATGGTAATTGGATCATCGAAAATGAGGGCGTAAGCCCTGATATCGAAGTGATCGATAGACCTGAACTTGTTCATGCAGGTAAAGATCCTTCTGTCGAACGTGCGGTGAAAGAGCTACTACAAGAGTTAAAAGATAGCCCGAAGAAAACACTGACAGTGCCTCCTGCACCATCTAAGTTCTAATTATTGTAGAAATATAAAAGGCTGGACTCTCAGCCCTTTATATTTTCGAACAATCTCAATATCTGTCTTTATGCGATTGTCAGGGTAAGAGCTTACTTCGTTAACGACCATTAACCAAAGATAAGTTCTGCCCTGAATTCATCGTCAAAGCTGGTCCGAACACACTTGCCCCAACCAGCGCCTCTGACAGTCTTTTGTAAGACCTAGACTTACATTTTTCTGTAGCAGATCCCATCAGTTAAGCTCTTTTTTCACCTCAGCTTCACGATGAGTGGTGTACTTTTTATCTGAATTAGAGACTGAATCTGTACCTATAGAGTTATTGAAAAATTCAATAACAGCACCTGTAGTTTCTGGAGTTGGCATTGATGCAAGAATGTAATGATTATAACCTGATAAAACTAAGTTATTCACTTTATCACCTTCAAAAAATACAAGGCTTGACGCGGGTAAAACTTTGTCGTTTTCAGCTTGAATAATTAGCATTTTATTGTGCGAATCTATACCATTTAGTGCACCATAAAAGTAATCATTAATTTTATTTTCACTCATATACTCATCAATAACATTTTCAATGATGCTATTTGGGAGAAGCTCAACATAAGAGGAGGCTTCACTTGCAGCAAGATTCAAATCTTCTCGACTCAGTAATGGAACCACACCAATTAATGAATTTACTCTATACTTATTAGCAATATCTAAAACAGGTAAAAAACCCATTGAAAATCCAACAATATTGACTTTATCATAACCATTCGCTATTTCTGAGTAATAGTCAGTCAGTTTACTTCCAAACGTAAAACTATCTTCCTTTACCCCATCAAGATCCATCACAACAACATCAGAACCCATTGACGAGAACCAAACTGCATAAGATATTAAAAAAGATTTATCTATAGCAAAGCCTGGGATCAATATTGTGAGTTGTTGACTCAAATCCAATGGACGATCCTCACTATTTCGGATAACACTGAACTCATGATCTAAATCTCCAGCCTTAAAAGATAGGCTAAAATCTCCTTTCACAGAACGATCAGCTGGATAAAAATCATATATCAAAGAGCTTGACTCGCTCTTAATTATCTTCTCTAACCGTACTACCTCCAAATAATCAAAATCATAGTTAATTACAAACTTAGCTCTATTATTCAAAGAGCTGTGCATTATACTTCTACCTATTGAAGTGCAACTAGAAACCATTGAAACAAGAAAAATACAGATAAAAATTGATCTAATAAAATCCATAAACTAACATCCTCCTTGAAGTACTAACTTTCATATTAAAAAGGATATTTTATGAATTGTAAAATTAGATGTTCATTAATTGCTACGGCTTTAATTATTTCATTATCAGGTTGTGAAACAACTATCGAGCACAGATCGGAAAACGTTGAATTAGTTTGTAAAGTCCAAACAAATATGGACTCTCATCGATATTCTCTATTGCGGTCATTCGCACCTGAACTTTTCGACTCACGAGGTAATTTCACGATAACTAATATGGATCCTGCGAAATTAGAGCTCGAGATAAATAATGCTTACAATTATAATGAAGTAGAAGATAATCGCATAAAAATCACTTTAAAGTCAGGTGATTATGCATTAGCTCATAGGTGGTTCGATGTGTATAAATTAGGTGGCAGTTACAAGCTGCGATCACCATCAGCATTTTCAAATTGGGCTAAGCCATATGAATCCCAAGCAGATGGCTTTAACATAAACTTTAATCCCTCACCAAGAACAATTACGTCACCAAGCCGTTTTTCAGTATCTGGTAAGTATCAGAGCATCTCTTTGTTTGAATCTGCTCATATCGCTTTTGAAGGATGTGAAGGATCACCAGAGTTTCCTGTACCCAACCCAGGTGACTATTGCGAAAGATAAGTGCAAGTTGAGCGGCAAACTCTTCATTTGTCGCTCATATTTGGCTTCCCCTTCTCTGTAATTTGATGTAATCGCCTTATCAACAATTTACAGCTACTTTTTATTTTACGGCCTTGGGTCTATGTACCTTTTGTCGTCAGCAAACTATATCTTACATCTTACACCATATACCGTCACAAAGGAGCAAACCATGAATGTACAGAACAAGACAGGCCCATCGGTAGAAGTAGATAAAGAAATTGATGCCAACATCCTCTTAAGCAGTACACAAAAACAACAAATTAAAGCACGCAGTAGCGAGTATAAGGCTGCTGATTTATCTTGCCTGAAAGCAATTGCACAAGCTGCAATTAACGTGGAGTTATTCACAATCCCACTTTATATGACCGGCCTCTACTCGATTCAGGGCACACACCAGATTGCAGACTCATCAAACCTCTATCCCGGCCGTTACTGGCCAGGGCTTGGTCCGACTGCAGGATACATTCCTTCAGAACGATTGTCTCCTTACGACTACGACTTAAAAGACAGGTTTATTGGTTTTAGTGACTCTGAACTTAATGTCAATGAACAGGTTTTTAACGGCGTTTATAGTGTATTTATTGAAGAGATGCTGCATCTACAACTCGCTTCTAACATGGCGAGTAAAATAGGGCTCACACCGAGCTTTACCAGTCAGGCGTTAATTGACGATAAATTTGGTTGGAAGTGCTACAACAACCAAAGCGGTATTCCACATATTTTGGACTTTGCAGACTGTACTACAGACTTATCTAAGCTAAGCCCAGAAGTTCAGGCTTATTTCGAACAAATTTTTCCTGGTAAAACATTACAAGACCTGCGCGTTAATGCGACAGAGCTAAATAAAGAACAGACTTTACTCTTTATGCTAATAGAAGAGACTGAAGAAAACGCCAAAAAAATTATTCAGCCGCAGTTTTTAGAGCCAGACGCAAAAACAAAACAGCCAAAATATTTTGAACAAGCCCCATACGACTGGTGGAAACCGGATTACACAGAAAGTGATTTGCCACTATTCGGCTCAATTGGGCATATGTACTTGAGTTATTGGGACTATATTCAAATTGAATACGATGATAACACGAGTCTACTAGACTATGCGCTCTCAAAGGCTGAAGCAAACGACGCTAGAGCACAGAGAAACTACTTTAATGAACGTCCTGGTGATGCTTCATATCAAGCCCAATTCCCTGAAATAAAGGGCTCTCTTGATACAAATAATGAACATAATTTGTTAAAAGAAGCACTCATGAATAATGTCAATGCAATCACAGATCAAGGTGAAGGCGACGGCGTTGCAAAGATGATATGTTTACGCTGGGCAGAAGAGCCTTGGGCCCAAAGTGTCTTGGGTAAATTACAAAGTACGGCTAAGCCTGCTCACCCGAGCACTGTAGATGCACGTTTTCAACCAGATGAACCTGCCTTAGAGCATGACTATCCAAGCACAGATGGCAAACCGTTATCCGGTTCCGCCTGTGCCCGAATAGCCAACAAATATAAAGACCACTTTCAAATTTTCACCGATACGATGAAGCTCATTGTTAGTTATGAAAAACCAACAATGGCTCATAAAGAACGCTACCTGACTTGGCCAACTTGGTTTGCTGAGGGTAATAGTTGGACTGAGGCATTATTGGATCCCAACGGCGGTGATGAAGCACACGGACGTCACCCACAACTTCCACCAGTGGATAGCGTAGTGCGCGCACTCAATAATCTTAGGGAAACAGATAAAAAAACGCAGGAAACAAACAAGCTATTTAGTCAATCTGCGGTAGGCACAATTAAAGGTCTAACTTCAGCACTTGATCGTTATTGGTCGGGTAAAACCAGTGAATTTCCGGGCCCCGCAATGGGTGGCTCTGGCGATAGGATCTCGATTTGCTGGGCAACCACGGGAATTGCGCCAGATTTAGTAACGGGTATCGCCCCACAAAATCCGAACACCCTTTACCACGCCTGCCAAGGGATGAGTTACACCAACATTGGGGCGGATGACTTACCACCTCCTGAGGTCTATCACAGTTGTAAGGGTAGTAACGACTGTAAAGCACAGGGCGGCTGTGGTTTTGTTCATAGTACAACGCCCGGCGGTAGCTGTGGTGGTAGCGTATCAACAGGGCCAAAAAGTGCCCCTGCTGATAATAAGTGTAATAACTTGGGTGGGTGTGCTGTGCCTATCTCAGCCTCTCAACTCTTCCCAAAACTTTCCGGTGAAGACCAAGAATACGATATGCAGCTATTTAAGTTTAACCTAAAAGATAACAGCTTCTCTGCTATTGATTACACTTATCCGAAAGGCCAACAAGCTCCAACCGATCAATCTACAGATCATGTGCTAATGCCATATAAACAAGGGGATGCCGTATACGATATTGCTTGGCAAGCATACTGCAATGCCAATGGTTTATTGAACGAAGAAGGCAAACCTAAAGAGAAGCCAAAACCTTCAGATATTCGTCTAGCTCTTCCTCCATCAACTTGATAGGAAAGATAGCATGACAAATCCAATTCGGACGCAGCAGCTTGCTGCGTCCGCTATCGAAAAACTAACCGACTTGGGGTTTGGTGTTGGCCTGAGAAGCCAGCACTATCCCTTTATTATGTCCCATTTAGAGCGCGGTACATCTCTTAGCGTCGACTGGTTTGAAATCATCAGTGAAAACTATATAGATAATCACGGCTATGGCCGGCATGTCCTCGCTCAGTTAAAGGAACAATACCCGCTAGTGATGCATGGTGTGTCAATGAATATTGGTAGCAGCGACCCGCTTAACTTTGAATACTTAAGCAAGCTTAAGGAGTTAAGTGAATTCGTTAAGCCACAGCTTATTTCCGATCATTTGTGTTGGACAGGCATTGCTGGTTTGAATAGTCACGATCTCCTACCTATGCCATTGACTGACGAAAGCCTACAACACGTTATCAACCGTGTTGACCAAGTTCAGGATTTTTTAGAACGGCCTTTAGTGCTTGAGAACCCATCAACATATCTTGAATTTCAACATTCAACTCTCACCGAAAGCGAGTTCTTTAGTGAGTTAGTCACCGCAACAGGCTGCGGTATGCTGTTGGATGTAAACAATGTTTTTGTTAGTAGCTTTAATCATGGTTTTGACGCAGAAGCGTTTATTCGTCAACTCCCCCATGAGCACATCGTTCAAATCCATCTTGCCGGTCCTAGTGACTGCGGTGATTGTTTGATAGACACTCATGACCAGCCGGTGCCCGCCAAGGTTTGGCAGCTTTACCAACTGGCGCAGCACTTAACGGGTGGCGTGTCTACCCTACTAGAATGGGATGCCAATATCCCCAACTTTCCAGAGCTCGTTGATGAGTTAAGCAAAGCAAAACTGGTCCTGACAGGGCATATTCCAAAGCAAGATACAGTTACTAACACCAACGCACTGTCAACTCCAATCGTCAAAGAGCGAGCAGAATTAACATAATGAAAACGCCAGACTTAACGCAAACTCAGCAGTGGTTTAGCACCGTTTTAATGGTACGAGGCGACCTACCACAAAAGCTCAATACCGCTGCAAATCCGCATGGTTTAACGCTGCATGACTGTGTAAAAAGTAACAAAACACTGGGAGCCATGAGAAGAGTAGACATCTATGCTGCGGGCTATGTGATGCGTTTAGTAGAATGTCTTCGGGGGGAGTTTGCTCTACTTTGCCAGTTTATGGGCGACGAAGTATTCGACACCTTCGCCAAAGCCTTTATTGTCACCTTACCCTCAGAGTCTTGGACACTACATCAACTAGGCTCACGCTTCGCTGATTTTTTAGCACATACTAAACCTACCGGTGATTTTAATGCCCACCAGCAAGCTATGTTTAGCTTGCCTTCAGAGCTGGCTAAGTTTGAAAGAGCCAAAGCCCTTGCACTGTTAAAACCAGGACCGGAAACCGAGCAATCAACAGCGCTAATAAACGAGATTGAACTCCTTTGCGGCATTGCCGAAGACTTTGTCATATCGGTGCCAGAATCCGTACAACTTATTCAAACCGATTACCCTTTGCTTTCTCTTATAACCCAGCTTGAGCAAGCAAAACCGTGCACCTTGCCAACGCCTGAGCAAACGCATATTGCAATATCGCGCCAACAATATCGCATCAAAATGAATGTATTAAATGACTGGCAAGCGAATTTATTACTGCACTTGAGAGAAAAACCGCTGCGCTATCAAGAAGCAATAACCTACTGTGTTAAGTGCATGAATATGGAGACTCAAGTATTGAGAGCGCAGTTAGCAGTTTGGCTGCCAAGCGCGATTAATAGGGGGCTGTTTATAATTCAAAATGAACCAGCACCCTGCTGATCCAATTTTCTAATAAAGGTTCGGTTGCTAAAGTTAAATAACTCTTGATGGGTTATTTTTATAGGCAATACAAGATAGACTAGCTGTATCGACTGCTGTTCCCAAATAATAATGATAACAATCAATAACCGTAAGCTAGACTTAGCCACGGGTGAACTTATCTACCTTGATGAGACAATCAAATTAGAGGCAAAGGTGCTGGCAGTATTTGAAATACTGTATCAGCATCGCGGAACGCTTGTTACGCAAGAGCATTTACTTAATTCTGTATGGCAAAATACCGTCGTCGCCCCAAATGCCCTTCAACGATGTATTGCTCAGCTTAGAAAACTACTTGGGGATAGTGATAAACGTATTATCCAGACTTTTCATAAAAAGGGCTATCGTTTACAAGTTGGGGATCAGCATACTGATTTAAGCCAAAAGCTGAGAGCCTATATTCTCTATTTCGCAGCTTTCATCACCCTCTTCGGTATGTTGTTTATCTATTCAACGATGCCAAAAGCTAATTTCCAACTTTCAGAGGTTACACCCGTAAGTTACGGATTGGAGTTGGAAAGCACTGCGACACTCACCTCAGGTAGAAGGTTGTTATATGTGGCCAGAACGCCGCAAGCAGCGGAACTAAAAGTAAAGGATTTGGATTTCCAAACAACTAAGTTAGTTACCAGTGCATTGGATTTTGTTGGCAAACCTCAGCTAAACAAAGATGGTAAAAAAGCAGTACTCATTGAAACACGCAAAACAAAATCACAAGCTAAGTGTCATCAAGCTATCGTCGTGTTACCAAGGTTTGCTGCTAGAAAAGTGATCTCTCCTTGCTTGAATAGCGAAGTACAGCAAGCCTACTGGGTTGGTCATCAAGTGTTACTTATCGCCAATAACGAGTATGCCCTTTTTACTCCGCACTCAGATTCAGTCACATTTACTTCTTTACCTATAACTGCAACAATTTTAGCGTCCTCATTTAATGAGGGTCAACTTACTTTACTCACCCAAGATCCAGATGAAGAGGCTTATCTCTCTAGTTATATGATTAGCAAAGAAAACGAGCTTTTTCTTCTTCAACAAGAAAAATTGTCTGATGTAGAATTAGACCGTTCGTTGATGTTAGTAGAAGGGCCAGATACAACACACATACTTTCAACCGCATCTGCGCTCTATATTTTTCAAAACCTCAAGCTTGTACAAACCATTCCGGCAATCGGCTCAGAATCGTTTTACATCACTGAATACATTAAAGGTAATAGCTATTTAGCGACACTAGTTCGAGAACAAAAGCAGATTAATATTCAAGACAACCACTCTACAAGCCGACTTACAATCAGCCACTACGACGAGCTTTCAGGGCAATTTCAACCAAGTGGAAATGCCATTGCATTTCTCTCTAATCGTACAGGTACCAGTGAAGTTTGGTTAAAGCAAGAACAGCAAGAGATCCCGCTCACCCATAACAAACATATTTCGTCTTTTGTTTGGACAGCCGATGGTAAACAATTGTGGGCAGCATCAAAACAAAGCTTATTGAAAATTAATTTAGTCACTGGCGTTGAAGTTTTTCCTGCTTTATTTGAAAAGCAAATTATAATGCAATCAATTGAAATAAAAGGAAGTAACTACCTTCTCATCAATGATCTTGGCAATAAACAGCTAGTACTTTTCGACCCTGTAACCAACCATAAACAGCCACTTTATCAGGGGCAGGTTCACTGGGCACAAATACAGCAAAACGGTACTGTCTATATAGCCACACCAGATGAACCAAACTTAAAAGTACTCATCAACAATTCGCTCAAACCACAGCCAATAACAAACAAAATCACATTGCATTGGCGTTTTTACCTACGTGGGAATGAGCTGATTATTCCCGACAAACAGGCGACTATCTGGCGCTATAACATCAACACGCAAGTTTTGGACATATTGGGCAAATCCGACGAGCAGACTCGCTTGATCACAGATGTTCAACTACATCCTTTTAAGGTTTTAGCTGACTCACCAAAAACACTTAGCGCAAACCAAGTTAAAGTAAAAATAGCAGAGCCAGAAAACCACTAATATAAAGGTGGCTCACGCATGTGGGCCACCTTTATATCACTCTTAATAACGCTAAAGCCGAGACAATACTTGTTCAATATACTGCTTGGCTTCTTCATTTTTTTGCTCTGTTGCTAGCAGCAAGGCACGCTCTAGCTGAAGTGTTGCTTGTGTTGTATCGCCCGCATTCAAAAGAATCTGCCCATAACGTAAATTGTAAATAACAGAGTTAGGCATAATCGCAAGTAGTTCATCAAACACGTTTTTTCCAAGTGTTCTATTGCCTTGCGCGAATAAATATTGCCCTAGAGCAAGCTGATTGGCCTTAATATCAATCGAGTACCCATAGCGCTGTTCTAGTTTTTGGTGATATTCTCGCAACCCATTTAGACCTGACTTGTCAAATTGAGCATAATCTTGAAGCTTTATTGCGCCAAGAATATGTTGTAATCCATGTCTTAGCGCTAGCTGTGCGCCTATATGATAATGATGTTGACTTAAGTCCTCCAACATCAAGTGTTGGTGTCGTTTTGAAACGGCGAGTGCAGCAAAAAACGGCCTATTTTCGTCAAAGCTGCCAAGACTGATATATAGGTTATTGGTGAGTTTGCCCTTGGCGATGTTGTCACTAATATCTTCTATTAGTTGCTTGGGAAGTTGACTCCAAACTGGCGCAGACAATATCGCGCCTTGGAAATAACCGGGCATCTTTCCTAATAAATTCAAAGCAATCTCCGCCCTGCTTGAGTACCCTTCAATGACTTTAAACGGCGAAAGATTAAATTGCCGTATCAATGTTGGTTCAACTTCACTTGCTAACACGCGAGCTAGCAAGGCAAAATACGCTTGGTCAGATAACTTGTCAGCCCCAGCAAAATTCAATTTGGGCACTCGCACAATCACAAGTTGCGGGATAGGTGAAAAACTAGTGTGACTCAACCAGTCCACTTCAGCTTTCAGTACATCAAAACGGCTCTCTCCCGCAGTTGTATAAAGCGTTGAGTATGGCTCCTTTCGGTTAACATCAAAATCAAAAGGCAGATATATTTGTACATCAACAGGCCCTCCCACTAACTTTGAACTCACAGTGATATGCTGTAACTTTGAGGCTATCTGAGCGTGACCAACTAACGCAAACAACGCGCAATTTAGCCACATCAAACTTTTTAAAAGTATTTTCATGCTTTTCTCCATTTTTGGGTAAGCTTATGAAATAAAAACTTTTAAAACTTGATGCATTGCTTATTTTTTATTGATGAATTGCTGATGTGGATCACATCTGAGTTTGTCAGAGGCTAAATATCAAGTGCTAACATGGTTGCCTAAGTCGCAACGTTTAGCACAGTGACTATGGTTGTAAAAAGTGATGGTAAGGCTTACTAATTACGCGTATACACATTAAGCAACGGAAACTTATTCTCACCGAAAGCCAATGTGAGTGAAAGCGTTTCACCGCCGTCAAAACTTTCAGAAAGCTTCATCGGCGCGATCCTTTGACCGTTCGCTGTTAGTGCTAGCAGATGTTTTTGTGTTAATGTGCGGCGGCCACTCGATTCGTTTTTAATCGTGATCATTGCCCAACGCTCACCGTTTTCGTTACTCATCAGTACCGCGTTAAGTACCTTGAAGTCACTGATATCTGGGTAAATATTGGCATCATTCGGAAAAGCCAGTTCCATATTGTTAGACACTACGCTATCAATCGTTAATGCTTCTTCAGCGGCCTGTGCATTCACAGCCAACATAAGTAACCAAAAACCGCTTATTATCCTTTTAATCATTTAATTTTCCTTCTATTTTCCTTTGACTAATTCAGTATGGCGCCAATTTTCGGGTACAACAATACTTGCGAAGCACCAGCGTAAACTACAAAACAAAAATGCCAGACAACACACTGTGTGATCTGGCATTTTCTTAACTACTCAACTAGTCAACTACTCATTGCTGATAGTAGTGACATCAATTATAGAGTTTCTTCTAACCACTTGAAGAATTCACGCTGCCATACTATCCCGTTTTGCGGTGTCAGTACCCAGTGGTTTTCTTCAGGGAAATAAAGGAAACGGCTCTTTAAGCCACGTAATTTAGCGGCTTGAAAAGCTTGCATCCCTTGGCTCAGTGGTACACGGTAGTCTTTACCACCATGGATCACGAACATCGGGGCATCCCACTTATCCACATAGCTGATTGGGTTGAACTGATTGTATGCCTTGCTGATGGCCGCATTGTTTTGCTCCCAGTACGCGCCACCCAATTCGTTGTTCACAAAGAACATTTCTTCGGTTGTGCCGTACATACTGCGCAAATCAAAAATGCCACAGTGCGCGATAAAGGTTTTGAAGCGGCCATCGTGATTGCCAGCTAAGTAGAACGCAGAGTAACCACCAAAGCTCGCCCCAACTGCCGCGATACGTTTGTTGTCAACGTATGACTCTTTCGCAACATCGTCGATTGCGTCTAGGTAATCTTGCATTACCTTACCACCCCAATCTTGGCTGATATCTTTGTTCCATTTCACGCCGTGTCCAGGCATACCGCGACGGTTTGGCGCAACCACAATGTAGCCTTGTGATGCCATCACTTGGAAGTTCCAGCGGAAGGAATAGAACTGTGATAATGGCGACTGTGGGCCTCCTTGAAGGTATAGCAGCGTGGGGTATTGCTTACGCTTATCAAAATTAGGTGGATAGATAACCCAAGTTAGCATGTCTTCGCCGTCTTTTGTCTTCACCATTCGTTTTTCAACGTTCGGTAAATCCAAACCAGCATAAAACGCCTCGTTCACATTTGTCAGCGCAACAAGCTTTTTACTATTCAGATCAAAGCGGAAAATCTCTTTTGCTTGATTCATGCTATTACGAGTAACAACTAACTGATCATCTAAGGCAGCGACAATGCTATTAACATCAAACATGCCCTTAGTTAGCTGCTGAATTTTTGGATTAGCTTTGGTTTTGGTGTTCACCGCTACTTGAAATAGCTGGATTGTTCCGTCAACTGGTGCAATAAAATAAATATGCTTACCATCGTGACTCCACTCAAAACTGCTTACCGTGCCGTCCCAATGCGCAGTTAGATTGATTTCTCTGTCACCCTGCTTAACGATGATGTCATTTTTATCCGCCTCGTTACCGGGCTCATCCATACGTAAGAAAGCCAGTTGCCCTGTGGATGAGAACTCTGGGCTTTTATCATAACCCAAGTTTTGCTCGGTTAGATTGGTGGTTTTCTTGCTCGCTAAGTTATAACGATAAATATCTGTGTTGGTGCTGCTCGCATATTCTGCACCAGTCAGCTTTTTACTGACGTAGTAGATATTTTCACCTTTTGGACCCCAAACATAGTCGCTTGAACCACCAAATGGTGACGTCGGACTATCAAAAGGCATGCCTTTCATTATGTCGACTTTTTCTTCTGTGATTAGGTCCTGATAAAACACGTGTTTAACACTGCCGTCTTTCCAAGTATCCCAATGGCGGTAGTTTAAGTCATCAAACACGTAGGCATCTGCTTGCGTAAGCGCTTTGTGTCTATCCGTGGCCAGCACAGCTTCAACATTGACGGTGTCATGAAATAGCTTTTTGCTACCATCTGGCGAAATATTGTCGTCTGACAATATCCCTTGATACGCGCTTAAAAGCTGAGATGCCCCCCCCTTTAACGGCA
This sequence comes from Pseudoalteromonas piscicida, assembly GCF_000238315.3. NCBI lineage: Bacteria > Pseudomonadati > Pseudomonadota > Gammaproteobacteria > Alteromonadales > Pseudoalteromonadaceae > Pseudoalteromonas > Pseudoalteromonas piscicida. The sequence goes on along the minus strand of NZ_CP011925.1, from coordinate 353,360 downwards.
CTTGATAAACTTTGCTATCAAAGTCATTGTTCTCAACACTAGGCGTTGTAACTCGATAAATTACATGGGTTTTGTCTTTAGATAACCCAAGCGCACTCACGCGCTTTACTTGCCAAAGCTTGTCTGGGGTCATTACCTCTTTGGCAACTAACCCAAAACTTGGTGCTAATCCTAAGCTAGCACATAAAAGAATTCGCAACATCGCGAAATGCCTCCAATAATCAAAACTAGAATAGACTACATAAAGCGAGAAGAACTTAAAAGCATTCGCGATAAGATACTTTCGTCTCTAGTGCAAGTCACGAGCAAGCAGAAGTTGCTCAAAATAAATTTACGTCGTGCTGTAAGTTGGCAATTCGGTATTTTCTCGGTGTTTGATTGAACAATTTCTTAAACGCTTGAACAAACGCAGAGTCAGAAGCGTACCCCAACTCGATAGCAATTTCCTGTATGCTCTTTTGCGACTCTAACAATTGCAAAGATAAAACTAACCTCACATTTTGTCTCCACCGTGAAAATGATTGAGAAAACTCCCTCGAGCACAATCGCGACAAAGTACGCTCAGAAGCGCCCACTTTTGTTGCCCATTCCTTTAACGTAAATGGTAAATCCGGTTGCTCTTTAAGCTGTAAGAAAATGGATAAAAGGCGTTTATCGGTAGGTATGAGCAAGGGTATTTCATAACGGTTTGCGATCTCAATTTGATCTCGCAATACAGTTAGCAAATGTGTGATATTGGACTCTGCTTGAGTGAGCGTCTCGTTTTCAAATAGAAGCAGTATTAACGCTTTAATAAATGGCGTTACCAGACAGGATTTTGGTTGGTCTCCATACTGAACATATTTGTCGGGATTAAGGTAAATCGCCAAAAACTGTGTGTCTGTAATCGCTATGGATTTATGCACTGTATTTGCGGGTATGAAGAGCATGCCATTGTGAGGTACGATCCCGCTTTTATCGCCGATACTCGATTGCAGCAGCCCCTGCAAAGGAAACACAATTTGATGCCACAAATGTGAGTGAAAGTCATCAACATAGCCAGAAGCCATATTCGTCGTTTTAGTTATGATTTGTTTATTAGGAGAACCTTTGATGAGGTCATTAGCTTGCATCTTGGCGACTTATCAACATTAAACGTCTGTTAGTATAAATTACGCCATCCAAATTTAATATACCATCTACAGCCTATCGTTAATTAAAAGGCACAAAGATGCATATTCACTTTATCGTTCATGAACATTTTGAAGCGCCCGGTGCCTATGAATCTTGGGCAAATAAACGCGGTCATATCGTTACCTATTCGCGAGTTTATCAAGGCGAATCTCTCCCAAAAAATATCGAAGGCTTAGATTTTTTGATTGTAATGGGAGGACCTCAAGATCCGTCAACAACTATTGAGCAATGCCCGCACTTCGATGCAACAGGTGAGCAAGAAGTCATCTTGAACTCGATTACCGCCGGAAAAGTTGTGCTTGGTATATGCCTTGGGTCGCAACTAATCGGTGAAGCGTTAGGTGCAGCATTTCAACCTAGCCCTGAACGTGAAATAGGAAAATACCCGATAACCTTGACGGAAGCTGGGATGACACACCCACTATTTAGTCATTTTGGAAAAGTGTTGGATGTCGGCCATTGGCATAATGATATGCCAGGGCTCACCAATGGCTCACAAGTGATTGCATATAGCGCGGGGTGCCCAAGGCAAATTGTCGCCTACAGAGACCTAGTATACGGTTTTCAGTGCCATATGGAATTTACCAAAGATATCGTCGCATTACTGATTGAAAATGACGACCTCAGTGACGCTTTACAGTATCGATTTGTAGATGATCCAGAGGTTTTACTGAGTCTTAACTATGACGAAATGAACCAAAAACTGCACGACTTTTTAGATAAGTTAGAAAGCTTTTATAAATCACAGTCCTGAGCGTTAATCATATTATTTAACCTGCCTAATTGCTCAGGCTAGCGGCCTCTGTACGTCTAAAAAATATAATTGCTTATTAAGGCAAATTTAGGTGTAATGAATAAATAATAAGCGCTGAGCAATGCAGGGAAAGCTTAATTAATAATAGATTAGCTATTCAAACTAGCTAGGAGCGCTAAAGCCTCCAAAAAGCCTATTTTTTCTAAGTAAGCCATAGTATAAACGACACCAGCTCTGACACACCAAGCAGGTGATGGCTCAGTCCAACAAGCGATTATGCAACACAAACTGCATGTCGCATAAGTACTAAACTGTTATACAACTACGGATAGCCCAGAGTATGCCCAATCCATTTATTCCTAAATCGTTCAAGCCTCCGACGTTTTTTGATAGTGAAAATTTTCACTTCAGAGTTCTTGAAGAAGAAGTTGCTGAGTTAGACTTTGAAGCAGTAATGTCCAGTCAAAAAAGGCTACAAGGAATATTTGGCCCTGAAACTGAGTGGCTTAAAGTTAATATGACCCTAGAGGAAAATATAGAAAGCTTAAAAATTCATAAACAAGAATTTGAATCAAGGGATGCTTTTGCATATTCCATATTTAACAATTCAAAGGAAAAATGCCTAGGCTCTGTTTATATAGATCCAAGCCGATCACTAAATTATGACTGCGAAGTCTACTTGTGGATTCGAGATGATAGTATTGTGTTAGAAAAAATACTTTATCAGACTGTCTTAAATTGGCTTCAATCAGTGTGGCCTTTCTCAAAAATAGCATTACCGGGCAAGTCGATTTCATGGAAAGATTGGACTCATGAGTTAAAAGTTGTATAACAACGTCATGTTTAACCGTGACACCCGTCCTTACGCGTCCTTACTCCTTAACCAAAAGTGAAGGCATAAACTCTAAAAATGTTTGGGAATGTAAGAAGAGGCTAAGACACCCATCACAATTCGCATCTATATTATGATGGGTGTCCGCTATTCGCTTATTAGCTCTGCCTACTATCCGCTTCGTTTATTTTAAAAACAACAACTTAAATGGCTTTTGATATTTAAAAATACTTTACCCATCGCGCTGATGTTTTCCGTTTATAACCTGCAAACCATTTACATAATGGGTATAAAAGCACGCTTAAAAACATTGCGAGTAGCCATATCTGCCAAACATGATAAAAGCCAAAATATGCAGTTTGACTGCTACCATAGTGCTGATTCGCACCAAATAGCCATTGTGCCAATATACTAAGCGCAAGTAGCGCGTATAGGTGCGTAATGTAGAAAAACATCGGTGCTGACCCTAATACTCGAACCGGATCTAATACTCTGAGCGCATTAGTCTCTAAAAACGCTAATACGAATGCACCAACTCCCAAGGTAAGTAAAATAAAATCGAGAGACGGCGGGTATTTAGTAAAGTTAAAAAAGTCCATTGTGGTGAGAAGTGTTGTTGCCTGTTGAGACCAATCAAGCGTTTCTCCGTACAGATTTAATCCTCTTAAAATCACTAAACCCGCTAACAGAGCTGTCCCACTTTGCAATAAAATGGTTTTACGTGCTTGCGATGACACTGAGCCTGAAAATAAAGGCGCTACCGCATAGCCGCACAAGATAACGCCAATCCAAGGTAAAACCGGATAAGACGCTTTTACGTTAACTACAGCATCTGCGACTAAATAACCTCGATCATGCAGAATCGTCCAAACGGTATAACCTATTTCATTCGGTGCAAACTCGATGGGCGACAATAAATTATGACCAGCCACAATACTTACACCCAATATTGCTATCACACTGCGGGGTAAAGCGACCATCAGTGCCAATATCACCATACTAACGCCAATCGCCCAAATAACTTGTAAGTACAGTGTTTGATACGCACCAAACCAAGAAAAATTAACCAGTGTCATTTCAAGTAAAATTAAAAATAGGCCACGCTTTAAAAGAAATGGCAGGGCCGACCGCTTCGAGCCGTTTGCAGGGTTTTCATACAACCAAGCCGATAAACCTGTCAAAAAGACAAAAATAGGCGCACAAAAATGGGCACTTAAGCGGGTAAAATACAGATCTGGACTCGTGGTATGAATGTCCATTGGATCAAGAACTGGTACATGCAAGAAAAACCGCTCTCTCACATGGTCAACCAACATAAATAACATCACGATGCCACGCAGTATATCGATAGAAGACAACCGTGTTTTACTATTTTGCAGATTATTCATTACACTCTTTCTCGTGTTAAAAACGAAAAAACAGTCCAAGTAAAATGACTCAGACTGTTACTCTCGACAAGCAGATGTCTTAGAATAGGCTAAGACTTTACGCTCGCATTAGGGATCAAAACTGATACTTCACACTTGCGCTGTATGTTGTAGGTGATCCCGGCATGGTCCATAGTTTGTGATAGGAGTTTTCAAAATAGGTCTTATCAAACAGGTTGTTGATGTCTAGTTTCACACTTACCTTGTCATTTAATTCGACCGATGCCGATAAATTAACTAGCGTATAGGATGGCAAAATGAAGTTTGCGTCTGTTGTTTCGCCCAGACGCTCACCCACATAATTCACAGTTGCTCCAAGATAAGATTCTTTTCCTAAAAAAGTGGTGTAATGCTTTAGTGAAACATGACCAATATGATCTGCAATATTGATCAAACGTGAGCCTTTGGGGATAGGCACGCCCCAGTCCGCATTAATCACATCATTTGCGGTTTTTGCGTCGGTATAAGTATAAGCAAGCGCGAGTACAGTCTCGTCTGTTAACTCAGTCGTTAATTGAAATTCAATACCTTGGCTTTCTACTTCGCCCAAGGTTGCCGATAAGCCGGTGTCAGGTTCAGCGGTAAGCATATTGGTTTTTTGCGCATCAAAAAGTGCAATGCTACCCGAGAAACGATCCGCAATACCTTGCCATTTAGCGCCGATTTCAAAGGATTTAGTTTCCTCTGGTTCAAACGCATTACGATTAGAATCTAAACCTGGATTTGGCCTAAACCCTTCTGCGTAACTTGTGTACAGATTAACTTTGTCATTCGCGTTATAAATAAAACCCAAGCGTGGCGTAAACTCGGTTTGCTCTTGGCTTTGCGCTTCATCACTACGAAGGTTTAGAATGTCTTGCTCAAATTTATCAACACGGACACCCACTAATACTTTCGATTTTTCAGTCAGTTCGATCAAGTTTTGAGCATAAATACCTAGACCTTTTTGGCTTTCTTCGGTCAACGTTTTTAATACAGGTTCTGGTTGTGTTTGCGTGTAGTCTGGGTTATTTGGGTTAATGCTATAGGTGGTATCGCCCGACCCCCATGCCGTACGCCATACTTTATAGTCAGTATCAATGTCAAAATTATAGTGATCAACGCCCACTAGAATGTTGTGCTTTACACTGCCAAATTCAATTTCACCACTGAGCTCAATACGCGCAGAAACATCCAAAGCTTGGTAGTCTCGAGCACGTCTTTGACGAGAAAGTAGGCTCGCGTCTGTGTATATCAACTGTCGACCATCTGATAATTCGGTATCTGAAGATACACCTTCAAATGAAGAGTCTCGATAAGCAAATCCAGTGAGTATGTGCCAATCATCGCTTAACCTATGGTTTAACACTAACTGATGACCTAGGGCTTCAACTTGGTGCGCACCATCACGAATATCACCGTAAAAAGCGTCCGTGTTAACGTCATCAAAGTTATTATTTAGAATATACACACCTCTATCCAACGGCTTTTTCTGATTGAGTACTTCCATTTCATAGCTCAGACTCGTGTCATCAGAAATATTCCACAGTATTGACGGCGATAAGTGCAAGCTTTTGATTGAAATATGATCCCTGTGTGTGTCTGAGTTTTCATATGCGCCATTTAGTCGATAAGCAGTTTCTTTGGTAGCTGAGTTTGTGTAATCAAATTCAAACTGTTTTTTACTGTAATTACCAAACGTTGCTTGAATATAACCTTGCTCTTCGAACTGAGGCTTTTTGGTAATGATATTGATAGTGCCACCGGGCTCCCCTTGCCCATATAACGCAGAGCCTGGACCTTTCATGACTTCAATGCTTTCGATATTGGCTGTACTTCTATTGCCGTTGTAGCCTCGAGAATTAAAACCATTGACAAGATAACCTGATGGATTATTTTCATCACCCGAGAAACCACGGATAGCAAAGCTATCAAACATGCCTCCAGAGTTATTTTGCCTAACAACACTCGGTGTGAGTTCTAACGCTTCCATAAAGCGAGTAATACTTTCGCTTTCAAGCAGTTCTGAGCTAATGGTATCGACTGCTTGAGGCGTTTGAACTAAAGGTACATTACCACGATAGGGCTGCCGAAACTGTTTAATCTCTATACGTTCGATTTCCCGGCTTGGGCTATGATTTGAAGCTGATTCTTGCGCAGTAGTGCCATTAGCCACCAAAATGAGGGAGAGTAGTAATTTTTTGTTCACTGGTATCTCTATTTTCTGGAATTCAAAATTTGATACAATATAACATACTGCATCGTATTATTGTTATTTGATAAATTGTCAATCGACGCTTTTTTTGTGTATTTGGTCGAAAGCTCTCTCTTGTTTGAGATTGTTTGCTTCTGAAGCTGAGCTGTATTTATCTGAATTAGCTCTGAGCGGTGTGATTAACGAGGGATATTAACGCTATAAGTGCCTAGCAGTTTTGCACATTCATACTCGTTCTGAGTATTTATTCTCCAGTACACATGAACTTTATACGTTAATTTAGTCGGATAGGTTAAAAAATTACAGTTTTCTCGGGCCACATTACCCTGTCAAAATAGTAAACTTTTCGACTATATCCTTATCAATCTCCTTGATCAGGGTATGTGACAAACCTAAATTTTTGGCTTGATTGCGAAACGAGCGAGTTATTTCGAAGATTTCTTCAACCATCACCATAATCGCTTTCTTTGAAGATAACCCAGACTGAGCAGCTTACTGGTCTAGCGCGCGCTTTGGCGTTCGGCCATTCCCGCCAAATGCCGTCATATGCTCTTTGTAAGGGCTGGGGCTATAAACAATGTCGTAGAAAGGTGATAGTGTCCAGTTATCGGTGTCACTGGCAAGAAAGCTAAAGTTCTTACTGTGATCATCTTGGTTAACCGTTAGGTAATTACAAATGTAGCGCTTAATAAGCTTTTGAGACTCAGTAACACTGCACATGATACGCGTAGCTTTAACTAGGCTGATTTAAGCATGTCGAAGCACATCCTCTATAGCTTTATATTCAGGCTCAGATAACTTTGTCAGCTCTTTCACTTTTTTCAAGTCACCGACAGTCTCATAAAGCATAAGAAACTGCCGCAATGAGATGTTACCAGATGACTCAAACTTTCGGATCGTAGCATAAGGCACACCAGAGAGATCGGCCATCTTCTGAACACTGAGTTTATCTTTTTTCCGAGCGGATTTGATAAACTCTTTGAGTTCCATCTGCATATCATAAGATGATTTTTTTGCCATTATGATAGCAGAAATTAAAGCAAGACTGACATCCTTCGGATATAGAAAAAGAGGTAGTGAGGCATGTTTCCCAATGTGCCAACTATTGAGAAAAAGGCGATTGAACTCTAGAGCATTAACATAAGTTAACAGTGACCTCCACCGTTATTTGTTCGCGTTAAAACCTATTCACGTAATGACTTAAACAGTACAAATACTTTAACCCACCTCTTGGTTAAAACATTTTAAAAAAGCAAGTTAAGATAGTTTTTCAGGTTTTTTATCGGTTAGCTCTCGAAGCAATTGTGGCAACCACTCAGGCTTAAATTGCGCTGGATTTACCTGCGTCATTGCGTTAAGGCTCCACCACTGCCATTGTTGAATTGTATCTTTTTCTTCTTCAGTCCAACGTGCCGCAAAGACCTCGTCGTTACTTGAGCATCGAATAAGATAGTACTTCTCTTGCCAAACCGCAGGGATGGAGCGAGCAACTGCATAAATAGCTTCACGCTCTTTCACTACGGGGCCTATTTCTTGCTCCAACCCTGTTTCTTCATAGAGCTCTCTAGCAGCGGCATCTAGGTAAGTCTCATTGCCTTGTAATTCGCCACCAGGCGTTGCCCAGAATGCTTCATGGTGATGTTCATCCTGATACTGAAATAGCAATAACTCTTGCTTTTCATTGACGATAATTAGTCTTGCACATTGTCTTTCTTTCATTATGTCTTTCTAGTACCTAGCGAGTAAAAATAAAAAAGCCCTGTGAGCAGGGCTTTGCTACTAACACGGTAAACTTATTACGCTGCAGCTTGTCCTTTATGGATCAATCGCTCACAGAGGGCTTGCCACTCGCTAGTTTGCTTTTTGCCTTCAATGCGGCGGCCAAATAGCGTTAATACCGTTTCGCGATTGGCATCAAAAAACTCAATAGAGGTGACCACCGTATTGCCGTTATCCGTGGGTTTTCTGACCACGAACGCGCGGGTCAAATCGTCTGCTTTTATATGTAGGTTAAACTCAGGATCTAAGACGTTAAACCAAGGGCCAACTTGCTTGAGGTTTTCAACCTTTCCAGAGAAGATCTGTACCGCACCTGGGTTGCCAACGAATACCATGATCTCTTGCTTAAACGTTTTTGCTTGTTGAAAAATATCAGCAAGGTCAAAGCTCTGTAGCTCAAAGCTCCATGGTGAGCCGACGAGCTCAAGGGCCTGCAAGCGTTCAAAGTTGTATGTCTCTAAAAGCTTTGGAAAATGATGGACATCTTCAAGCTCACTCCACTGACTCCTAAAGTTATCTAGTTGCTCAGCGCTCGGCGAGGTAATTACAGGCTCCACAAGTTCAAATGGCTTAACGCTAAAAGAGCGCTGTGATGTTAGTTGATAGCGCGCTTTAATATTCACCAGTTCATTAAAGTCCGACTCAGTCGTGGTGTAAACCTTATGTACCGCACGGCCATTTTCATCAAAAAACTGCAAGCTCGTATGACTTTCGGTTTCAACTAAAAATACGCTTTGCCAACGATACAAAAATAGCCGTAAGTCGATACCACCGGGATTGATTGCTATACCACTTAGTTTGCCATTATTGTCTGAAACATAGAGCTTTTCGTATAATCCTTTAATTTCATTGACCACGCTGCCGTTACGCGTCAACGCCATCACTTTACCGAGCTTTTTCAGGCTCTTGAGGATATCGGCAAGCTGCGTTTCATCTAAGCGCGTTACTGTGGCAGTCACCGCTTCTTCAAGTTGGGCATTCAATAATTCGGCCTCACTCACGCCCAGTTGCATTGCAGCATCAACGGGCCGTGTCCTTGGCTCACCCGCTAACAAGGTTTTATAGTCTTGAATTAATTGCTTCATGATCTCTCCTTAAAAACGCCAGCTGATCTGGGTTTTAATGTTGCGGCCAAAACCGTAATCGCCTATTCCACCACCGGTACCAGCCATCAGTTTGTATTCTTTGTTAAAAACATTATCGACAGCAACTCTTAGATTAAAGGCAGCATTAATATCCCAACTCGCATATAAATCAGTCAGGGTGTAGCTTTTTTGTGTTTGCGTTGAGTATTGCCTTGTTGCACTGTCCATCACCTGCACATCACGATCGCCACGCCTGACTATTTGCGTACCAACTTGAACGGCTTGATCAAATAACGAGGCACCTAAATCTAAAGCCATTTTGTCTGCAGGCAAATACCATAAAGGCTTGTTGTCTTGATCTTTGCCGTCTATGTCACTGTAAGAAAAGTTGCTGTAAAAGCGTGGTGTTGCAAAGTTTACTTCCAGCTCAATGCCATCTCTATCATTGCTAGCGCGATTCGCATAACGTGGTGCAGGTACGGGGTTGGTCACATTACTGGTGACCGACGTGATTTCATCGTCTACCGAGATATCAAAGTAGATAAAACGCGCAGTTAATGTGTCATTGTCAGTGAGTATGTTATTTGCCTGATAGGTCACGCCAACTTCGGTGTTGTTGCTATATTCTACGTCTAACGCTAATCCTGGCTGTCTGCCACCGTATTGATCGTATAACTCGTCAATGAGTGGCGCACGGAAACCTTCTTGGCGGTTTGCAAACACAGCCCACTGTGGTGTCAGTTGGTAATTTACACTCAAAGCACCCGCCCAATCACTGTGTGTCACTTTACTATCTAATGCTGCAAACGCCTGTTGAAATTTAGCTGTTGGTGAGGTGCTATAACGTTCATAGCGAAGCCCTGCGATCACAGTAAGTTGCTGCCAAGTAAATTCATCTTGGATATACACACCGGAGCGCTTTTGCGTACCACCCGGTTGGGATGTCATCTCAGCGGTGGTTGGAGTCGGACCGTATTGCTCACAAGCATAGGTCTCGTAGTTAAGTTTTAAGCATGGTAATGCTGTCTTTTCACCAATACGCTCTTTGTCGGTATATTGCACACCATAGGTCAAAGTATGTGAGTCCAATACGCTGGTATTCATTACATCCAGAGTGGTGATGTTGTATTCATAGTTTGATTCAATACCGATGTAGTCCTCAAGCATGCCGACACCATCAGATTCAGCCACTTGACTGCTGGTATAACCGGCCTTAGCGCTGAGGTTCAGGTAGGGATTATTTGCAGGGTTTAGTTCATAACTCAGATTAGTAACGGACTGCTCTACCTCACGGTACACCGTCCCCCATGCGCCCGGATCTGTTGTATTAAACTCGGTTCGCTGGTTATCTGTGGTCTCGGTGTAACTTGCCCCCACAATGGCATCATCACTTAAGAAGTATTCCCCTTTTAACAGAACAGAGCTGTTTTCAATTGCCGAGTTATCCAAAGTTTCATCGTTAGACAACTCCCAATCATCGCTATCGCGCTTTACAACACCAGCAAGTAGGTCAAGCGAATCATTCGGCCTTGCAAACGCGATCACTGAGGCATTCTTTTGAGCGTTGTTGCTGTCATAACCAAGTTTAATTTTAGCACCAGCGACTTCACCATCCTGTAAAAAATCAGCGGCGTCTTTTAGCTCAAACTGAACAACACCGCCGAGCGCACCACCGCCATGAAGCACAGTGCTCGTGCCTCGTTTAATGCTTATTGAGCGATATAATTCAGGATCAGTGAACAGGCTACCCATGCGATATTTTTCAAATGTTTGCAGCATACCATCAATCGTCACCATCACGTCTTCCGCGTCGCTAAAGCCACGAATATTGAACTTATGCCCAGCCGCTCTTGGCCCACCACTGGCAGAAACATTGGGAATGGTATCTAAAGTCTCAAATACACTGCTATCTAATTTGCGCTCTATTTGCTCCGACGAAATAACATTCACCGCTTGTGATGATTGCAATGCGGTTTTTGCTGTACGCGTTGCCGTTACAGTCACTGCATCTAAGTCTGTTTTTACCACTGTCGACTGAGAGCCATCGTTATTTGAAGAAGATGCGGCTTGTACCCAGGTGGCAGAAGTGGCAAGCGCGATAAAAAGAGTTAATTTAGATAAACGCATAAGAATACTCCGAGTGTCGTTATTTTTTACACGCACTTCAACTTTGCCCCTGATCTTCCCTAGTGTTCTAACATAGAGCCGGCCTTTAGTAGACAGGCTCCCCAAGATGAAATGCGATTGTCGTGGCGCAATATAACACACATAAATCTAAATGGTAATTGTTTTTATTCGCCTTTAACAATTAAATTTGCTACTTGAATATTGAGCGTACTAAGCTGTGCAAAAAGTGATACCAGTGCTTCACTGGGTACTTGTTTATCCACGGCGATATAAATCACCTCTGACTTGTCTAAATGGCCAAGCGCTTGTATCAGCGTGTTTTCCGCGCTAAACGGCTGCTCGTCTAAGGCATAGGCTATTTGACCATGATTGAACATGACACTTACAACCTTAGGTGTTTTTTCCAGCACAACCTCGCCATTTTTTCCCGCTGTTGGTAAGTTGACCTCCAAGACGTTGAGTTTTACGGCCACACTGAGCAGCAAAAATACAAGGACGATAAAAAGTACATCAAGTAACGCGGTTAAATCAGCGCCTAGGTGCTGTGGCTTGGGTGCCGGCAGCTCAAGCATTATCCGCCTCCACCAAGGTAAATTGGGTATTCATATAAAGCACAAGCTCGCTTTGAAACCGCTCAACCATCGCTTGCAAAACACCATAAATAAGTAAACATGGCATGGCTATCGCCAGTCCCGCCATGGTTGAGTACATGGCTTCCCATAATCCATCCGCTAATAACGCGGGCGTCACCGCTTGCTGAGTTTCGGCAATGGTTTTAAACATCAAGACCAACCCCCAGACGGTGCCAAAGAGTCCCATTAATGGGCTTAGCGTGCCGATAATGCTTAAGATCACTAACCGCTTACGCCACTCAAAAACATACCCTTGTAACCGCAAAGCGCCAACTGCTTTGCTACGAAAAAAATGGGGTTTACGCTTGATTTCATGAACGGTAAACCAAGCGCGGCTAAGCACCCAAAGCCGCTCAATGATCACCGCAAGCGCAATAACCGACAAACATAAAAATGGCCATTGCATTGGGCCAAGTTGGGAAAACCAAGACTGCATCGTAGTATTACTCTCTAAGAAAGGGAAAATTTAATGGGTACGGTAAATAAGGCTTTTACAGCATTACCGTTTTGGATAACTGGATGAAACTGCCATTGCTCAACGTTCTTGCGAGCAGCCACGTCCAAAGATTGATGACCGCTACTTTTAACCAAAGTTAAATTCACGATTTCACCTTTTTGATCCAGCTCAATTTCAAAAATTGTCACGCCTTCAAGTCCTCTTCGCTTGGCACGCAGTGGGTAGCTAAGCGCAGGTCTTGGTGCTTTGAATAAAGGTAAAGCATCTAATTTAACAGGAGAGTCATCGGTACTATTTGCTTCACTGAGATGCCTAGCTGAGGCCATTTGCGCCACCTCTTGCCGCGACGTATTTTCTCGTGTTGAGGTAGGCGCTGCCGCTTCGATAGTTTTTTTATTCTCAGTCTCTATGGCTTTGTTAAGCTTTTTAGGTTGTGGCTGTTCATTGGCCTGTTGCTTGGGTTTGGGTACAGGCTTGGCTTTCTGCTCTTGCTTCTGTGGTTTTTTAAGTAGGTGCGTAGTGCCATTAAAATCAGATGGCGCTTGCTCTGCTTCCACTTTTTGAGGCGGCTCTTGGGAAGGTTGCGCCGCAAACGAAATCATGAGTGGTTTGGTGACTTTACTCACTTCATTTGCAGCAACGCCTGAGTGCCACACCAGTGCTGAGCTTGCAGGAAATAACCACCACAAGCCATGCAGCAGAGCGGAGACTGTGATGCAGATAATTAATTTCATATTGATAAAAGCAAATGATAACTGTTATTATTCGCAATAAATACTAACAAGTTTGGATTTGTAATGAAAGCTCAAATTACGACACTGCTAACTTCTAGTTTGCTACTACTCACTTCTGTTCTTCAACCTACCTATGCTAATCAAGGTGCCAAAAATATCGTGGTTTCTGGTGGCTCTATCACAGAGATTATTTATGCACTTGGCGAGGAAAATCGTATTGTTGGCGTAGACAGTACTAGCGTCTTCCCTGTTGCTGCGACCGATAAACCACAAATCGGTTACGTAAGAAAAATCAACGTTGAAGGGATCCTTTCCTTGAATCCAGACTTGTTACTCGGCGAGGCCGACACCGGCCCTGACAAGGTATTAAAACAACTTCAGGAGACCGGACTCCCCACCTATATTTTCAGTGATAACGATGATCTTGCTGGTGTCGAAGAAAAAATAACAACAATCGCCGAATTACTGGCAGTTAAAGATAAAGGCCAAGCGCTAGTCGAATATATTCAAGCCGACAGAAAAGCCTTAACTCATGTCCTGAAACAAGTGAACAACAAACCTAAAGTATTATTTGTTTTGAGCCTGCGTAGTGGCCAACCAATTGTTGCGGGTGCTGGAAATTCTGCAGATGAGGTTATCAACGCAGCTGGCGGCGTTAATGTTGCAGCACAGCATTTTGACGGTTGGAAGCCGCTCGCAACCGAAGCGGCCATCGCCATGGATCCTGATGTCATCATTAGTATGGGCCGCCATGGCGAGCAAAAAGCGATGGATTTAAGCCAAGTCCCCCACTTTAAGTTCTCAAACGCCGTTAAAAACAACCGAGTTATACTTATCGATGGAACGTACTTACTTGGTATGGGCCCACGCACGCCACAAGCCGTAGTTGAGCTCGCTACCTTACTCCACCCAGACGCCACACTGCCTATGGGTTATCGATTTAGAGCAGCCCAGTCTGCATCAGAAAATGAGTCTCTATAATGCTAGCACTCGAGCAATCTTTAATTCCCGCTGAAGTGGCCAGAAAATGGATGTTGTTGGGACTGATTATTGGCTGTATCGTGGTGAGTTTTATTGGCCTTAGCAGCGGCGGAGTGAGCATTAGCTACAGTCGTCTGATGGATATTCTCTTTACAGGTCAATCGAGTAACTTAGAGCATGCGGTGATCTGGCAAATTAGATTACCAAGATTGGTGCTCGCAATTGTGGTGGGTGCCGGACTTGGTGCATGCGGCGCAGCAATGCAAGCAGTCTTTAGAAACCCGCTGGCAGATCCAGGGTTAATTGGGATCTCTAGTGGTGCCGCACTTGGTGCAATTAGTACCATCGTACTAGGCTCTACGTTACTCAGTGGATTTGCTGATTATTATGGAATTTACGCCGTGCCAATCGGTGCTTTTCTGGGCTGTCTTGGTGTGTGTAGTTTAATCTACCGTTTATCCAGCCAAGGTAATCGTTTCACAATTGTCAGTTTGTTGTTAGCAGGCATAGCAGTAAACGCCATTGTTGGTGCAGTCATCGGAATACTGACATTGATCAGCTCAGATCAACAGTTACGCGACCTAACCTTTTGGAGCATGGGATCACTTGCAGGCAATAGTTTCACAACTATCATACCATCGCTGTGTTTAATGTTGGCTTGCTGCTTTGGTTTTAGCCGCTTAGCTCAACCGCTCAACCTCTATTTACTTGGCGAGCAACAAGCTAGACACCTCGGGGTCGATGTCGTAGGTTTAAAAAAGAAGGTATTTGTTTATACGGCATTGTGCACCGGTGCGGCGGTTGCGCTAACTGGTATTATTGGTTTCGTTGGCTTTATTGTTCCTCACATAGTGCGCTTATTAATCGGCCCAGATCACCGCTATTTATTACCAGCTTCGATGTTGGGTGGGGCAATTTTACTGTGTTTGGCGGACTTACTCGCGCGCACACTCATTCTCCCATCAGAATTACCGATAGGCCTTATCACCAGCGCTTTAGGTGGCCCTTTTTTCCTGATCATGCTGGTGAAAATGTATCGTATAGAGGAGCTTTAGTATGTTAGAAGCGCATAACATCAGTGTCCAAGTGGGGCAAAAATTGTTGCTCAAAGACATTGATTTTTCAATCAACCCGGAGGAGTTTGCCGTTGTTCTTGGCCCCAACGGTGCTGGCAAGTCTACCCTACTCAAAGCTCTGTGCGGCGATACCTCACTAACACAGGGCGATGTCACCTATCATCAACAACGAGTGCAAGACTTAAGTGCCTTGGCACTCTCTCATATCCGCGCCGTACTCACGCAGCAATATGATTGTGAGTTCCCATTTAGCGTGCAAGAGATAGTGGATATGTCGCACTATGTACATCAGCACAATTGTACACCGTACTCGCTTCGTGAGTATTCACAGCAAGCGATGCAAACTTTATCAGTCGAGCATTTAGCAAAGCGCTGCTTTACTCAGCTATCAGGGGGAGAAAAGCAAAGGGTTCAGTTTGCGCGAGTACTTTGCCAGCTGCTACCCACCTTAGATGCGAACAACCCCTGCTACCTGATGATTGACGAGCCTACCGCAAGCCTAGATTTATATCATCAGTATCAAGTCATGAAGCTGGCTCAGCAAATAGCTAAACAGGGAGCGGGCGTGGTCGCAGTGGTACATGACTTGGCCCTCGCTGCAAGCTTTGCCGATAAGGTATATCTGCTACAACAGGGCGAGTTGGTTGCCACCGGTTCCCCAGAGGAAGTACTCAGTAACGCACAATTAATGAGTACCTATGGGATTGATGCAGAGATCACGCTTTCAGATATGTTTTTACCAACCCTGGGGGTTGCAAAGGCATTTGGACTTTCGGCAGAAAAATAACCTGCACTTAAACAGGCTAGCATACACCAGCCTGTTTAATCAGCTCGCTTAACTCAGCTCCCAACTTTGAAGCTAACATTAAGCAAGTTGCTAGTTACCTCCTAAATTCATGCGCCTTTTACGGGGCGCAAACACAAAATGGCAAGACTAAACAAAATAATAGCAAGCAGCGCCATCGCAGCTACACCAAGGCTGTAAGCAAAACCTGCGACGGCAGACCAAATCGCTACACCAATGTGCATCATGCTCATAGCCAGTGAGATGAGCACACCGCGATGTGCAGGCGAGAGCTCTGAAATATATGCCTGTAATGCCGGAGCACCAATGCCGCCAGCCAATGCCCAAAGTGTCATCAAAAAGTATAACGGTATAAGAGAGATACCTTGATACCAATAAAGACCGCTACTAGCGATGAGGCAAACGACCAATGACGCACGCATAACCTGCCGCCCACTTTCAAAGTGGGTTGCGAGTTTTGGCATCATCAGGTTTCCAGCAACACTCACTAAGCCTAATAAGGCATACAGTACACCAATAAACCACACTGACAGTGCTTGTGTATCTCGTAAATGCTGCCCAACCAAATTGAATAAACCAATACCACCACCTAAACCAATACACATGGTAAGTAACGCGCCAACAACCCCGGGGATTTGCCATAGCCTGTCAGACATTTTGGTGCCTTCTACAGCTTTGTCATTTGGGATCGCACGGCGGTTTACAGTAAGTAATAACGCCACAACCCAAGTGGCGATCCCGAGTGCAACAAAAGCCGCTCGCCACGACATTAAATGCGTTAAAAATGCGCCAAACGCAGGACTTGAGATCATGCCAAGAGTTAAGCCTGCTTGCACCCAACCGATCCGCTTTAGCGCATCTCCACCAGAGCTTGCCGCGATGGCAAATGCGATCGGTAGCATGCCAGCACTGGCAATACCTGTGATCATACGAGCAACCGACCCCCACTCAAATGAAGTGACAAGCCCTGTCGCGATAGAGGCACCACCAAAAACCACGATTGCAGGCAAGATAATAACGCGACGTCCTACTTTATCCGAGAGCGCCCCAAATAGCGGAGCCACAATCGCTAGGGCAACGCTGTAAGTGGTAATAAACAGTGTAACTCGCTCAGGCTTTACACCTAATTCGAGTCCAATAGGTTCAAGAATAGGCCCAAGCATCAGCTCATCGGCGCCAACTAAAAATGCAATAAAGGCGAGTAATAAAGTCAATAACATCTCATTACCCCTTTTTTGCGCAGCAAACGTTTACCTTGCAAGTGTTCAGCAAAGCAAAAGAAGTAAAGCCAATATTAAGTTGGTCTTTGTTTAGGTTACTGCCTGACATTATCAGGCCTTTTAAAATCAAGTTCATTAAATTACATCCATAAAAACGGGAGATCGACTGTGATACCGACCTCCCGTTTCAAAAAAATTCGAAAACGTGTGCCACTGAATTTCGGGCACAAAAAAGCCGGCGATGAAGTATCATCGCCGGCTTCGTCTTTCCAATCATCAGATACACTGCCGCCGCCCACCTTTATTCAGGTAGTCGCCAATGTCTCTGATGAAGATTTAGAAAGTAAGCTCCGAGCAACACTTCATCGTGTTAATGCGCGGAGCAAAGCCTTCTAACAAAATTCTTAAATAGGATGTAAAACATCGTGGAAAGATCCAAATTAAAATCGCGCGCCAATTTATACGATGTCGATTAAGTAGTCAATAATCCAAACTAAGATACATCAACGCAGCGGTGTGCTACCCCTTATCCCTAAGCGCAAAACGGTAAACACCAGCAATTAGCAAACAAATGGTTATGGGCAACCACAGCGCCTGAAAGTAAAACTTGTTATAAAGCCAAGCGCCCAACAGGCCACCTGACACAAACCCTGAGATTATCAACACAAAGAGTTTTGCTTTTCTGGTATCCAGTGGCTCGCCTCTACATAGCGCCCCAATCATTAGTCCTAAGTCGGTGAATATTCCTGTTACATGGGTTGTCCTCACCACAGCTCCACTGTACGTGGTGGCTAATGCGTTTTGTAGTCCACAAGCTGCAGAGGCAAAAAAGTGACCATAAAATGAGCCTTGCATCAGTAATACGAGAGACACGGTAAGCAACATAGCTTCGATCACCAACGCGGTATCGTAATGTTTGCCAAGCCTTAACGCAGTGCCATGCAGCAAAAACCCCGCAAGTACAGAACCAAGCAAGAACGCGAGTAACACACCAAATAAGTGCAGGGTTTCTTTAAGATTGTCACCTAAAAAACTGGTTCCGAGCATAGTCGCAGTGCCGGATAAGTGAGAAACGGATTGGTGCTCGAAGCTAAGTAGGCCGATTGCATTCACAAATCCTGCGACGAGCGCCAATATAAAAGCGCCTATCTCAACCCATTTTGGTAACTTAGAGATCATCTCTTTGCCATGGGATGATCAGGGTTTAATTGCAATAAGTCCCAGCGGTTGCCATAGAGATCTTCAAATACAGCAACCGTGCCATAATCTTGCTCTTGTGGCTCGCGAATAAACTGAATACCAATAGACTTCATGCGCTCATAATCACGCCAGAAATCATCTGTATTTAAAAATAAAAATACCCGCCCACCAGCTTGATCGCCAATAAACTTCTGCTGCTCTGGTGTAGAAGCTCTTGCAAGTAGTAACGCCGTACCATGAGAATTAGGCGGTGCCACCACCACCCAGCGTTTATCTTGCTCAGGTTGATAGGTGTCTTCTATTAATTCAAAACCTAGTTTATTGACGTAGAAGTCGATGGCCTCATCGTAGTCTTTGACGACGAGCGCAATATTGACAATATTTTGTTTCATGATGAGGGCAACCCATAGCCTCTTGCCATAAGCGCAGCAAGTAACGGTAAAACTAAAAGTAACAGCATTTCTAGCCTTTTAATGACGATGATGCGCTGGGGCACAGACAAATTAGCTGCTGTTGTCTTACGGTGCTTCAATAAAAACACAGTCGGAATGATAGATAGTAAAGCGATTAACAAAAATAGTCCGACTTTGGCATGGAAAATCGGATTTTTAGTGTAGAACTCACTGGGCTTGCCAACTGCAAACCATAGCGTTAACCCTGCGCCAAGGGTTACAAGCGCACTGACACCATACAAACCATCAATTACTGCTAATCGCTTAATGCTCTGACTACTCATTGATTTGGAGAGTAGTATGTTTTCAATCGCGAGCGTTGATGCCAAAAATAAAATACCGATAAAGTGAATATATCTAACGACTATCTCTTCCATGCTATGCCCCAATTGTTATTTTAGTTCTGATAAAGTGTGTTGTTTTCTTCTAAAAAGTTCACCAAAGGTAAAAACAGAGGCTGCGGCAATTTATCAAGCGAAAACCACTGCCATTGTTTGCATTTATTTGGCTCTTTAACTTCTGCATTATGAGTATCGCACCTTGCCATGACAAACAGAGTGACATAATGTTTCTGCTCATCGGAAAAATAATCATTAGTAAAACCCAGCTTTTCAACGTTTACAACATCTAGCCCCGTTTCTTCATGCACCTCTCTTATTGCGCATGCCTCAATGTCCTCTCCATACTCTAAATGGCCACCCGGCGTTGCCCAAGTATGTGCGCCATGAGCACCGATGCGCTCACCAAGCAAAATTTTATTATCGTGCATTATGACCACGCCAACCCCGACGCGTACAACTTGATCCATCATTTTTCCTTTAGGGCCTGTTTACCTTTCAAGTTTGTTTTTGCAGCAGTTTGATTGGTATTTGTACAAGGCAGAGCCTGCGTAGCATAGTTATTCTATGTGAGTCAGGCGAGAACACAGTAGAAATGCTAATCAAGCGCTGCCCTTTGGGTTCACCTGAGTGCGCTCTGTTCATTGTTGCTCAACTTTTGCCTAGATTACTAGGCGGCAAGTCGAGCGTCGCGACCAAAACACACTCAGAAGAACAAAAATCAAACAGCAAAGATCAACAGGCCCTAGTTGTTACTGCAAATATTGTCTCGCTAAACTTATTATTCAGGGTGATTTAAACACCTCTAGCTCAGCAAGTTTAGCTTCTAGTACCTTAGTGTTTTCATTTTCATGACGGAGCGTTATTTCTTTCGCCCCGACATAAAAGGCAGAATAAGTAGAGAAAGGATACGCAACCAAATCGTTTTCAACTTTCGTTCCTTGTAAATTTTTAACTCACAGTGTACCGCAAACCTTCTCTTAAGTACTCTCTTAAGTACTACCTTCACACTCCGACTTTTACGTTAAGCTCGCCAAGATTTCAAGCGCATGTTTTCTATCACTTAGCTCGTATAAATCGTTGGTAAAAATAAACTCATCGACCGCTAACTCACGTTTAATCATGCTGAGTTTATGATGAACCGTCGCGGGACTACCAACAACAGATAGCCCTAAAAAGCTTTCGACTTGCATTTGCTCCTGGGCATTCCATAGACCCTCCATCGAGTCAACGGGGGGTTTCAACCATAACGCCTGACCTCGCATCAATGCTAGGATACGTTGCTTTGACGTGGTAGCTAAATACTGCGCTTGCTCGTCGGTATCGGCTGCAACTACCGGTAAACCAAGCATTACATAAGGTTTATCTAACACCTTTGATGGTTGGAAATCGCGGCGATAAAGCGCGATAGCATCATGCACGAATCGTGGCGCAAAATGACCCGCAAATGCATAAGGTAGACCTCGCTTTGCGGCGAGCTGGGCACTATAAAGGCTCGAACCAAGCAACCAAATCGGTACATTGGTATTTTCGCCCGGAATGGCACGCACCGAGGATTTACCATCATAAGGCCCGAGCAAGGTTTGTAATTCAGCGACTTCATCGTCAAATTGCTCCGCACGTCTGTCATCGCGACGCAATGCTCGGCTGGTAATAGGATCGCTACCAGGCGCGCGCCCTAATCCCAAATCAATACGCCCTGGATAGAGGCTTTCTAAGGTGCCAAACTGCTCAGCGACAA
This sequence comes from Pseudoalteromonas piscicida, assembly GCF_000238315.3. Classification (NCBI taxonomy): domain Bacteria; kingdom Pseudomonadati; phylum Pseudomonadota; class Gammaproteobacteria; order Alteromonadales; family Pseudoalteromonadaceae; genus Pseudoalteromonas; species Pseudoalteromonas piscicida. Next base: position 332,353 of record NZ_CP011925.1, on the reverse strand, counting down.
CTAACGGTGGATGATTTGGCAACATCACGCCACCCGCGCCCACCCGAATATTGTGAGTGTGTCCGGCAATATGCCCTATCAATACGGAGGTTGCTGCGCAGACAATGCCACGCATATTATGATGCTCAGCCATCCAAAAGCGTTTAAAGCCAAGTTCATCCGCTTTTTGCGCATAAACCACACTGTTAGCGAGGGTTTGTGAAACAGTATCTCGCTCTTTCATCGGGCTTAATTCGAGCAAAGAAAATGGCATGTTAGCAAGTGAAGTCATAACAATCCTTAACGGTTTGAGTTACACCATAGAGTAAGGGTTGCAGCATCCATTTCAATCCGAAATCCCGCACTACATTGTTGCTGATTTTCGACTATCGCTATGTTGCAGATAAGAAGCCTGCTTCACCTGTAATTTGATGACTAGGCAATTAGGCTAACCCTGTATTTGAGGTAAAATTCTTTAGTTTCGTGGTGCGTAAGCGCAACATAGCAAGCACATAATAATCCACATAAAACCAGCTTTTGCCTGCTAGACTCATAAAAAAATGACTTGGAGCAACATCTTATGAGAACCGCAATCCTGTTTATTTTATTTACTTTTAGTAGCCAGTTATTAGCAGAAACGGACACAACTAAAATCAATAAACTGTTCGACAGCTACATGAGTAAATACAACCATTATCTGCAAACTGGTGATTTACCAACCAGCCCTCAACTGTACACAGATACGCTTATGTTAATGTCATCACGTTCAAAGCCGAGCGTGATCACGCAAACGCAAATGAATAAACAGGTGCAAGTATTCTTAACACGCCTAAAAGAACAAGGTGTCAGTCACGTAAAATGGAGCAAGGTCAGTATTCATTTTCTTGATAAAAATATTGCGTTGGTGAGCAACATCGCTGAGCGATACACCCAATCAGGCGCACTTTTTAATAAAGTAGGCGCAAGCTATTACGTCTATTTAGTTGATGGTGAATGGAAAATATCTGCGTTCGCTGTACATGATGCGAAAAACACTTTACTTTAATTGCATCTAAACTTTGGTGTTGTAGGCATGGAAAACTGGGATGACTTTCAATTACTGCTTGCCTTAAAGCGCGCCAATACACTCAGAGGTGCAGCCAAAGTTCTCGGCGTAAACCACACGACGGTATCTCGCAGGCTACATGTTTTAAATCAACGCTTTAGTCTTGATATATGCATGCTTTCGCAAGGCAAAGTCACGTTTTCTGAATTGGGACTGCAGCTGCTCAGTGCCGCTGAAAATATGGAAGCCTGCCTTGCCCCTCACTTAAGCCAAATTAACACTTCGGTTAAGCAGTTAAAGCAACAAATAAACCTATCTATCCCCCCAGCGATTTTGCAGTTTGTCTTGTTAGACGAATTACATGAATTTCAGCAAAACAATCCTTACCTCACGCTGTCGATAAATACTACTTATGCACTTTCCGATCTAGAGAAATCAGAGGCCGACGTTGTGATCCGAGCTTCTCACGTTCCGGATGAGCACTTAGTTGGTCACCGGCTATTTCCGATTTCACTTGGCTACTTCATGCATAAAGACTATCTCGATAAACGCACGAGTGAAAACGTTTCTTGGATAACCGCCAGCGTAACAGAAAGACCGACTTGGCTACTTGATACGCCCTATCCAAACGCCCCAATTTCTCTATCAATCGAAGATTTAGTGCTGCGTCATCAGGCTGCATCCAAAGGGCTTGGTATGATCAGAGGGGCGCATTATATTGCAAGGCATTTTCCTAATTTAATCGAATTTGCACCAGCGAGTGAACACTATGCAGATTTATGGATCTTAACCCATCCAACAAAAAAATCCTTACCCAACGTCAAGCGGCTTATCAGCTTTTTACTTAAGGCTATGCGCAGTAAACAAATACTGATCGACTGCGCAAAATAACATTTTCCACGTTAGTTTAGAGCCTGTCCACTTTATTCAGCCAACCATTTGTACATAACATAGCTATCGACCAAACCCAGCCTAGGATGCTTGTAAGCCTTGGGAATAGTGCCCACAATGGTAAAACCAAGCTTTTGCCAAAGTTTAATCGCCAGTTCATTGGTCGATACCACGCTATTAAATTGCATGGCTTCGAACCCCAGCGCTAACGCTTGTTGCTGGGAATGTTCACACATCAGCCGTGCAATTCCTTTACCACGAGCCAAACTCGACACCATGTAACCACAGTTACATATATGACTGCTCGGGCCCTGTGCATTTTGTTTTAAGTAGTAAGTGCCAAGTACCTCACCGTGTTCAACAAATACATAGGCTTTGAGCGGCGTTTCGCACCAAAGTAAAAATGCCTGCTCCATACTCATGGTTGAGTCAAATGCATACGTTTCTTGCGCTTGGATCACTTCTGAAAATGTTGGCCAAAATGACTCAAAATCATCCCGAGTTATCTCTCTTATCATATTGTGCCCTCAAATTTGCTCGTCTTGTTAAGTTCTGTAAACCAAACAAAGAGTAGTATTGAATCAAACCTCATCGCGGAATATTGCAAAGGTGAGGCGAAGTTTGGTTTTGCCTGCTTTCGTTATTATTTTTAGAACATTTAATCGACTCGCACCACCACTGTCTTACCTATGTAATCATGAAGCGCTCTAGACTTATCATTTAATATTACGCTGCCAAGTTCCGCTAAGAACCAACATAACAGTACCGCCTCAATACCTGACAAAAGATGCAACATGGCAGGTGGAACAGTATTGTTCATTAATAATACAACACTCAAAGCCATGACGAGTGCCAAAAACAACATATAAAGCACCAGCTCAACGGATTCGCGACGAAGCGACTGCTTAATATTGATTTTTTGTTCTGTATCGTGATCAACCACCTTAATTCTTGTAATCATCTTACCAAGCGTTTGACCATAACAACCGTGCATAAATAGGTTATAAAGCGACATTTGAATGCAACCAACCGTCGTGAGTAACAAGTTACTGCCGTGGTAATTGAATCCAAAAATTAAACACTCAATATAGATGACAACAGAAAGAATGAGACCATCAATAAATATAGCCCCAACTCTTGGCCAAAATGTCGCATATTTACAAGGTTTGATATACGCTTCGGTGCGCGTCTCACCTTGTCTGTTGTGACCATTGAACTTGTCGTTAAGTAACGTTACCACAGTTTCGTAACGCTCAGGGTACTTATCCCTATCGATATGTTTTTTTACTTCTAGTAGTTCTTCGTACGAATACTCTGAAAAGGGTGGTACTTCAAACACTTTTGATTTTTCCTAAATTGACAAACAGGTATGCAGACAAAGCAAGCCGTGTAAAACGTGCCCACGGCCTTTACCCAACTGTGACCAGTAATTTAAATTCGAGCCGTTTATACCAAATAATGGTACATACCTAAAGTACATAAGATAGAAATTGGTAACCATGCACCAATTGCGTATTTGCTATGTTGTAGGGTAATGACACTTCGCAAGTTAAGGAGTTGGCGTCGGTTCTGAGCCATGGAAGTCGAGATATAAGGCTTTTAAATTAGTTGGGATCAGAGGCCAACCAAAATCAATACCTTGCTGCGTTGCACACCAAAAAATGTGCTCCACATAATACGCATCAATAAAATTGCACAGTGGCGGACTTGCGTTAGTTAGCTTGTTGTTTATATAGTCTAGATGTGCCGCTGCGGCCTCTAACTCACCGTTGTTAAAGGCATAAGTAGTCAGGTTTGCAAATGCTTCCATGCGAAAGCTTGTTGCGCAATTTTCATGCTCAGCCATCAAAGGAACAACTTTACCAAAAAAGAACGCATTAACAGCGCCAGCTTTTTAATTCACCGCCATATTCACAGCCATCACTAACAGCAGCACCGCAAATACCTTTTTAATCGTGGCAACAGGCAAGTGATGCGTGGCTTTAGCCCCCATTGGAGCCGTAAACCAAGACGTGCACACAATCCCAAAAAGGGCTGGTAAATAAACAAATCCGGCGAAACCATCCGAAAGTGCAAAGTGCGCACTGCCCGAGCTAATGTAGCCAACAGAACCAAAGAGTGCGATAACAATGCCACATGCAGAGGCGCATCCTATGGCCTTTTTCATATCAACAGAGAAAAACGTCAACAGCGGTACCAAAAGCGCTCCACCACCAATACCTATCATGGCAGACAAACCACCGGTGATCGTCGTTAATACCGTAAGTATGCCTTTATTTGGCAGCTGCCTTTGGGTTGAGCTCTCATTTTTACTGCTATAAAACATTTTTATTGCTATCAATACCACACTTACTGCAAATACAATGCGCACTGCGTTTTCGGGTAATAGCGCTGCCAAAAAACCACTGATAAGCGCGCCTAGTGCAACGCCTGTCATTATCCACGGCGCTAAATCCCATGGTACATTGCCATTTTTATGATGCGCGATTGCCGATGAGGTAGAAGTAAATAAAATGGATGCCAGCGATGTCGCTACAGCGGCTATGACCACTTGCTCCGGCGGTAACACGTTAAAGTACAATAAAATACTGCTCAGCACCGGAACAATAACCAGCCCACCACCAATACCTAACAACCCGGCTAAAAAGCCGACAACACTACCGAGTAGTGCACAATACACAAACAACAAAATCAACTCACTCATTCCACTTATCTCTTCTTTTAATTGAGGCGCAATCACCTAAGTGAGCAATATGGGCGTTGCTTTTAGCCTTTGTGCCACCTAAGCGCTGGCGAGTATAACAACATTACGCTTTGCCATTGGTGCTTTTGACTTAGATAAGCCTTGAATATTCCTCACGTTTTACTTGAAACAAATGCAACTTAGACATTTAGCAGTCTAGACTTTCAGATTTCCAGTGAGTTTCATTCTACAATTGCTCATATTTTCTGCATATGCGACTCAATAAGCGGCATCTATTTTTGTAACTCATGAATCAGACTCATGTTTTATGTGAAATAAAACCGTTTTTCTTCATCTTATGATCCACGTATAAATCTCACATCACTTAATGTTCGGCACTGTCACTGCGTCCCCGTGGATACCTGTTTACCGCAGTGAAACGTAATTACCGAGCGCGTTAGCATTAGAATTGGATACCTGAAGAACATGAATAACGAGTTTACTTTCACTATTAAGAGCATTCGTCTTGACGAAAATTACCATCCGTCAAACAGCACGCGGATCACCACTAACTTTGCTAACTTAGCAAGAGGCGAAAGCCGCCAGCAAAACTTACGCAATGCCCTAAAGATGATTGATAATCGCTTTAACGCGTTAGCTAACTGGGATAACCCAAAAGGCGATCGTTATTCTGTTGAGCTTGAGATAGTCTCAGTTGATATGGATATTGCAGGTAGTGGACAAACTTTCCCGTCAATTGAGGTGTTAAAAACCAATATCGTTGACCACAAAACCAATGAACGCATTGAGGGAATTGTTGGTAACAACTTCTCATCTTACGTACGTGACTACGACTTTAGTGTGCTATTGCTTGATCATAATAAAGATCAACCTAAATTCAGCATCCCAGCTAACTTTGGCGACTTACACGGTAAGCTATTTAAATACTTTGTCGATTCAGAAGCTTACAAGAGTCACTTTAGTAAGCCACCGGTGATTTGCCTAAGTGTATCGGATAACAAAACCTATCACCGCACTGAAAATCAGCACCCGGTACTTGGCTTTGAATATCAGCCAAATGAGTCATCATTAACTGAGCAATATTTTAAAAAGATGGGCTTACAGGTGCGCTACTTTATGCCACCAAATAGCGTTGCACCTTTGGCTTTTTACTTCTTTGGTGACTTACTGAATGACTACACCAATCTGGAGTTGATCAGCACCATCAGCACCATGGAAACATTCCAAAAGATCTACCGCCCTGAGATTTACAACGCCAATGCGGTTGCAGGCAAGTGCTATCAGCCAAACTTGAAAAACCTAGATCACTCATTAACACAGATTGTTTATGACCGCGAAGAGCGCAGCCAGTTGGCGATTGCACAAGGTCGATTTGCCGAAGAGCATTTTATCAAGCCTTACCAAAACGTGCTTGAACAGTGGTCTGCAAATTACGCTTTATAATCAACGGGAATATGGAACAGCATTTATTATGAAAACACTATTACCAACGTCTACTGCTGGCAGTTTACCTAAGCCCGCTTGGCTTGCTCAACCAGAAACCCTGTGGTCACCTTGGAAACTAGAGGGCGATGAGCTTATTGATGGCAAAAACGATGCGCTACGTATTGCTTTGCAAGAACAACAACTTGCAGGGATTGATATCGTGAGTGACGGCGAGCAAACCCGTCAACACTTTGTAACCACTTTTATTGAACACCTAAGCGGTGTGGACTTTGAGAAGCGTCAAACGGTAAAAATTCGCGACCGCTATGATGCCAGTGTTCCAACCGTGGTTGGCCCAGTATCTCGCCAAAAGCCGGTTTTTGTTGAAGATGCCAAGTTTCTACGCAGCCAAACAGACAAACCTATCAAATGGGCATTGCCAGGTCCTATGACGATGATAGATACGCTGTATGATGACCACTACAAAAGCCGTGAAAAGCTAGCGTGGGAATTTGCTAAGATCCTTAATCAAGAAGCCAAAGAGCTGGAAGCCGCTGGAGTCGATATCATTCAGTTCGACGAACCTGCTTTTAATGTATTTTTTGACGAGGTCAACGACTGGGGCATTGCGGCGCTTGAACGTGCCATTGAAGGACTCAAATGCGAAACCGCAGTGCATATCTGTTACGGCTACGGCATTAAAGCCAACACCGATTGGAAAAAGACCTTAGGATCAGAATGGCGTCAATATGAAGAGGCGTTTCCTAAGCTACAAAAATCCAATATCGATATCATCTCTTTAGAGTGCCATAACTCTCACGTGCCAATCGACTTGTTAGCGTTGATCCGTGGTAAAAAAGTGATGGTTGGTGCGATTGATGTTGCAACCAACACCATCGAAACGCCAGAAGAAGTTGCCAACACACTACGCAAAGCGCTTGAGTTTGTTGACGCCGACAAACTCTACCCGTGTACTAACTGCGGTATGGCGCCACTTTCTCGTGAGGTGGCAAGAGGTAAGCTCGCTGCATTGAGCGCAGGGGCTGAACTCGTGCGCCAAGAGCTATTAGCCAAAAAATCAGCTTAATCAAGCTAGATTAATAATAACGCTAGCAGCTAAATAAAACTTAAATTATGTGCCGCCTTCAAGGAATGATAGCGGCGCAGCTTGAGCGGCTTTCCATCATTGGTGAACACTCATTTTTTCAGATAACTTGCGCGCAGATAACTTACGGACACTCACTTCAAACATCCGCAACTTTCACCTGATTTCACACAACAAACAGCCAGTCACTCCCATTTTATTTGACACATCGAGTTTTTATTTCGTTCCATCGCGTATTAGGTGACATTGAATTGCACCTGAATAACTATGTAGCCCTAAATAAAAATTATATAGAGGGTGGCATTATGCCTTTTGGATTGAAACGGACGCTCATTTGCACTTTACTGGCTTGCGCTGCATTGCCAACAGTCGCACAGACTGAGGTGGGATTACAGGCTAGAGACATTTTTGAGCTGGAATATGCAAACGACCCGCAAATATCACCAGATGGTACTCAAGTGGTATATGTGCGTAACAGCAATGATGTAATGAAGGATGCTAAGCGACAAAACCTGTGGCTGGTCGATACTAAGTCAGGCGCACAATCGCCACTCTTTTCTGATGAAAACAATTACAGTCAGCCTCGTTGGTCGCCAGATGGTAGCAAAATCGCCTTTGTGAGCAATGTATCTGGTAGCACACAAATTCATGTATATTATCTTGCTCAAAACCGTACGGCACTACTTACACAGTTACAATCTGGGATCAGTGGCTTAACTTGGTCACCAGATGGCAAATGGCTGGCTTTTAGCCAAAAGGTTGCTGAAAAGCCTGCGGTCATTGCCAAAATGCCAGAAAAACCAAAAGGCGCGAAGTGGTCCGATTCTGCCATTGTTATCGACAAAGCCTACTACCAAGCAGATGGCCGAGGCCTTATCAAACCTGGCTATCGCCAGATCTTCGTGTTACCGAGTGAAGGCGGCACGCCACGCCAATTAACCTCTGGTAATTATCACCATAGTGGGAAGCTCGCTTGGCGAACAGATGCAAAGGCGATTGTGTTTTCAGCAAACCGTATTGCAGACTGGGAATACAAGCGCCTAGAGGGCGACTTATTCGAAGTTGATTTTAACCGTAATATCACCCAGCTTACGTCGGCTCCTGGTCGTGAGTACGCGCCTAGTTTTTCCGAAAATGGTAAAAAACTGGCTTACCTTAGTGCATCGAACGCGCTAAACCCTTACCGTAATAGCAAACTGAATATTATGGATTGGCAGGACAAAACCTCCCACATGATTGCCAAAGACTTCGACCGCTCAATCCAAGACCCAACTTGGATTGGTAGTGATAGACTGGCGATGACTTACGATGACCACGGAAAGCGAAAGCTCGCGAGCATCACCACAAAAGGCAAAATTACCGACATCACAGATACGCTCTCAGGCACAACCCTTGGTCGCCCTTATCTAAGCGGTGAATTTAGTGCTAACTTTGATGGAGAAATTGCCTTTACTCAAGGTTCGAGTGAGCGCCCTGCAGACATCGCTATCACAACAAGAAAAGGCAAAGTAACGCAATTAACCCACCTTAACGAAGACCTACTTGCACATAAAACCCTTGGTAAAGTGCATGAGATCACGTATAGCTCGTCGTTCGACGGGGAGAAAATTCAGGGCTGGTATATTACGCCACCGAACTTTGACCCGAACAAACAATACCCATTACTACTAGAAATTCACGGTGGCCCACACTTAGCCTACGGCCCCCATTTCTCAGCAGAATTACAGCGTTATGCCGCTGAAGGTTACGTTGTATTTTATGACAATCACAGAGGCAGCAGCTCTTACGGCGAGCGCTTTGCGATGTTACTCAAGTACAAATACAGCTCGAAAGAAGACTTTGCCGATCATAACTCAGGGGTAGACGCTATGCTTGAGAAAGGCTTTATCGACAAAGATAATCTGTTTATTGCTGGCGGCTCTGCAGGTGGTATCGCAACAGCCTACGCGATTGGCTTAACTAACCGCTTTAACGCTGCTGTTGTCGTAAAGCCAGTGATCAACTGGCTGAGTAAAGTGCTTACCGCTGACAGTGGCCTTGGTCAAATTCCAACGCAATTCCCAGGTATGCCATGGGAGCATATGGAACACTATTGGCAGCGCTCACCGCTTTCGCTCGTTGGCAACGTAACCACACCAACCATGCTAATGACGGGTGAAGAAGACTTGCGCACGCCAATGGCCGAAACTGAACAGTTCTACCAAGCGCTTAAGCTACGTAAAATTGACTCTGTACTGGTCAAAATTCCAGGTGCGCCACATGGAATTGCAGGCCGTCCTTCTCGGATGATCAGCAAAATCGAGCACACGCTCGCTTGGTTTGAAAAGTACAAGAAGTAAGGAAAAAAGCCGCGTAAAGCGGCTTTTTTCATAAATCGACTCATTTTCGATCTGAAGCTGAAGTTTAGCTTAAAAAGCTAACTCAATGTTTTTAAAATTAGCGAGAGCGGGTCTGTAATTTCGACTAACTGATAACTTTATAAATCTAGCCAAAATAGTTAAATCCAACCGCATTCCAAATCCAAAATGCATAAATAAAACTTAAGCAACTCAGTGTAAAAATCACATAGTGTATTTTATAAAACCAATACAAATCACTCATGCGCAACATGATTGGAAGACTTAGCACTTTCAAAAAGGTCGTGAGAACGATTGCTATCACCAAAGACAGTAGCAGCTTTACCTCTACGGTGGGAAAGCTTGCGTGAAATTGATATTCATCAAACACAATACCGGCATTCATTAAAATAAAGCCCAGCACCGCTGCAAGTATCATACTTGAGCTAAAACATGCCAACTTTTCAAGTTGGTCAAGCCTTTTGCTTTTGCGAGCTCGAACAAAACTGAACAGCAAAGTGGATAGCGATAACAACGAAGATATCGCCAACGCCAAGTTGAAGAAAAGTGGGCTTTGTAAGAAGCTTACTCGTTCATAATCGCCAGACCACATACTCGCCGAAAAACGATTTACCGTCCCTGTCCCATCGCGATAAAAGTAAAAAATAGGCGCGTCTCGAGCTCCGGCTTGAAAGACGTCCGCTTCAAGGTGCTTCAGTTTTATTTTATTCCCTGCAACCATCATAACTAACCTATTTTGGTCATCAATGGCTATCTCAGCCGCCGCATCTAATGCGGCCAGTTTTTCCAGTTGAGTATACGAACGACGAGTACTCAGAAATGTTCCCGTATAATCTTCAAGGTTTGGTTGGCTAACTTGCTGTTTTAAAACCTGCGTGTAGATGTTTGCTTGGGAAGATGTGCTGAGCTGCGACGGCTTTACAAGATTTATCGGCTTGTTTCGATAAAATTTATTCAATATCGCAGTCGGTAAAGCCTCAACAAAGTGTGCCCCGCTTCCCATAACGTTAGTTGAAACAAAAATACCTAATTGAACTTCAGGAAAGATCACCATGTTGGCGGCAAACGTCTGTGTGGCACCAGAGTGATAACGCTGCTCATAACCCTTAAGCTTGCCATTAAACATGCCATGAGCAATCCCTGTCGCCAGCGGTCTATCGTCGTAAAGTCGATGTATCATTGTTTTTTGGGTAGTTGGCTGCACGAACAGGTTGTTATCACCCATCAGAGCTGACATATAAAGCGCCATATCATGTGCAGTTGCAGAAATGGCCCCCGCACCACCTACATGCCCAATAAATTCAAAAGGTTTGGCGATATTATTGCCTTGTCTATCCCTAAAATACCCCGTTGCAAGCTGTTGTTGTAGCTCAGGTTTCATCGCAGTTAAGGCTGCACTGGTTTTTACTGGCTCTCGTAATGTCGTGTTTTGCATACCCAGTACAGAAAAAATATGTTGCTCCATATAAGTCGCTAAATCCATACCCGACTGCAACTCGACCAGATAACCAAGCAAAGCAAAACCATAGTTGGAATAGGATACATTAACACCCGGTGGCCAAATTCTCTTGGGCATATGTGTTGCGAGATATCGCTCTGTACTGAGCATTTCTGAGGCATTTTCAACGAACAAGTTACCGGCATCCGCTTCTTCAAAACCCGCCCGATGACTTAATAGGGCACGGATTGTAATAGGCGCTTTAAAGGTGTCAGGTATTTTAAATTCGCTCAGATATTCATTTATATCAGTATCTATAGATAGCTTACCCTGCTCCACCAGCTGCATCACTGCAAGTGCAGTCATTGTTTTGGTGATAGAACCGATGCGAAATAGTGTTTTATTCGGTTTAGCCATAGCTTGGCTGTATACATCAGCAAATCCATAGCCTTTGAGTAATACAATTTCACCGTCTTTGACGATAGTAACCGCAACTCCAGGCAGATTATATTGCCCCCTTGCCTTTTTGACCCAGTCATCAACATAAGTCCGTAGTCCTTTTAAATCTGGATTTTCCAAGGGCGCTTGTACATCGCTAACTGCGCTATCACGCAACAGCTGTGGGCTGTTATCACCCCACGCTTTCGCGTTAAAAAATACGCCAATCGCGACAGTTAACATCAAGGCTCTTAAAACAAGTGCAATATCAACAAACTTCGTTTTCATATTGGCTTCACGTCCCTTTGTTTGTAATGCGCATCAGTGGGGCTCAAAAAGGTATACAGGAGCCCCATCGTCAAAAACTAGGTTTCTTTGACTATTTGGAACTTCAATATCGACTAAGAGTTAGCGGTATTATCAGTTTTACCTTCGCGCTCCACCGTGCCAATCATACTCACCACTTTCTTAGATACTGCTTCAAGCTGCCTAGAAGTAGTTGCACCAAAAATGCCTTCGATAAACTCAGATCGAGTATCTAGTATCGACTCACCAACCACCTCGTTAGTGTCAGTGTTTATTAGCTTTACATTGAGCTTCAGCTCGGCATCACCCGCCATTACACCTACCATAAAGCGGCCAAATCCAGACACATAACGAAAGTGCTCGATGGTGATCTCGACTGATAAAGGTGCTTGAGCTGCACTTCCAGACTCAACAATACTGCCATTAAAGTCTTTGGCTATTAGCGCTTTTAGCTCATTAATGCTGTTAGAAAGTGACTTACTTTTAGAAACTGAGTGCGATGGAGTAATATCCAAAAATACACTTTGTGGCGTGTTCACTGCAGCTCTATTCGCTGTTTTACTTGTCTCTTGAATGTGGGCGGCGCAGCCACTGAAAATGAGCACTGAGATTATTACGGCAAATATTTTAAAATGTTTCATTAGGGGTAAATTTCCGACCTTCAATATATATTCGGCTAACGGCATGCTAACCTTCGTTGGCAGCTATGGTATCAAATATTTTCCCGTAATAGGTAAGCAGTTGAGTCACCTATGTTCTTTGGCTTTGCATCGATTATGATTTATTTGATAGGTTAAATGACCAAAGCTCAGGTTAACTAAGTTTCCTTGTGAAGAGTATTAAGCAAACTCTGTAGTGGATATCAGCAATTTCGTTCAATTTTTTTATTGATAGCTTGAATATATTGACTTGGTAGTTTTGCTAAAGTGCTCAAACAGAAGGAGGGAGTGTGAGTAAAAATAATCACTTTATATATACCCATAGTGCTCAGCAGGATGATGTATCCATGCTGTGCGCAACCATGAGTGATTTCTCCTACAACAAACATGCTCATGAAGAATACTCAATAGGTCTCACTTTAAAAGGCAGACAAGACTTTTTCTGTCGCCGTGCTTTTTATAAAAGCCAGCCTGGCTGCATAATGCTTTTCAATCCCGAAGATATTCATGACGGCCACTCTGGGGGCGAACACAGCTTAGAGTATGTGATGCTTTACGTACACCCAAGAGAATTGCAACCACTGTTTCGCTCTCTTGGTTATAAACAAGAAACAGTGCTAAGACTTAACGACACCTTGTTCAATGATCCACTGTTGCGCTATCAAGTTCTTACCATATCTCAGCAACTTTTGGGACGGTCCTACTCCAAAATTGAGCACGAAGCCGCTTTGTTTCAGTTGGCTCAATCATTGGTTCGTTTGCATGGCTGTTTAGAGTTACCACTTCGTAAAACAAGGGCTGAAACCTTAGTACTCAGGGCTAAAGACTATATATTGGCTAATCTTGCCAACGATATTTCGGTTGATGACATCGCTGATGTCGCCAATATGTCTAAATATCACTTTATTCGAGCTTTTCGAGAACACTTTTGCATTACTCCACACCAGTATGTTTTGAATTGTCGAATCAACTATGCTCGCAAACAGCTACTTGTAGGCTCTAGCGCCACCACCGCAGCGATAGAGTCCGGCTTTGCTGATGCCAGTCACTTAAATCGTAACTTTAAACGCGTATTTGGCATGACACCAAAACAATTTCAGTTGCAGCTGGGCCGTTAAGTTAGCTCATTAACTGCTTATATCGGAGTAGTAAATCATGTCAGAAATTTTCGCCTATGCTATCGGGGTAATGTATACCCCTGGGCCTATCAACTTGCTAGGTCTACATAGTGGTCTAAACAAACAGACGCGTGTTCATCTCGGTTTTTTCGCCGGCGTTGGAATGGCAATGTTCATCTTATTCGTTATCTTAGGGATTGTCGGGCTCAAGTTTATTAATCCACAGCTACTGCCTTTTATCAGCTTGGCAGGGTGCCTTTATATTCTATATATTGCTTGGAAAGTGGCGCATGCTAATGTCAAGCTATCTGATAAGCAAAGTGCGGCCAAATCGTTGAGCTTTCGAGACGGACTTTTCATGCAGCTACTCAACCCCAAAGCGCTAATCGCTACGTTGCCGGTTTCTACCATTCAGTTTCCAAGCGTTGGCATTACCGGCAGCGCCGTTGTCATATGGTCAATACTCCTTGCTGTACTTGCATTCGGAGCTCCCACTAGCTATTCGATAGTGGGTTCAATGATGGGTAAACAGATTTCCGATCCCAAGTATTTTAAAGCTTTTAACTTAGTAATGGCTGCGCTATTAGTCTATGTGTCTTTAAGCATTGGTTATGACCATGTCATAGTGCCTTGGATAGTGAAATAACAAATGAGTAGGCAGTGATGGTAACGGCTGACACCCACGACAAACTTTAACCGTCTTTTCTCTATCTTTGAGGTAGGTGTCTGAATCTTCTTTGGTCTACTATTGTTATTTTTTAGCGCGCTTGCACCCGATATCGAACCTTATTGCTCGCTCCAACATTATTCGTTAATTGTAATATGCCTTTTGTTATACCGGTTGGTATCGTAAATGTAAGGCTTGATGGTGTATGAGTTGAAGGAACAAGTGTTTTATTTCCCATTACGATGCGGGTTTTACCATCGAACCCCATTCCCTTAAGCTCATATTGCTCACCTTCTTGAACTTTGATTGAGGCATATCCAAATATTAACGGTGAACCCGCTTTGTATGGGCTTAACCGCACTTCATTAGAACGCTTATTTCGAGTGTAAATAAATGCCTTATATTTGCGAAGTGGCAGATTGAGTTCAAAGATTAGCGCTGAGTTGGTGTGCGATGTTGGCGCGATATTATAAATTTCTTCACCGTTATAGATAACCACTTTTGGGTTCTCCAGCCCGGCAAAGTCATCACCAGTAAATACAACACTATCGCCGATACGATAAATTCGAGGTAATGAATAGCCATCGTAATAACCAGCTTGAGAGGATATTTGTACACTCGGTGAATCACTTAATCTAAAGCCTCGCACTCGCTCATACGGCTCGGCGTCATAAATATCTAAAACTTTGTCGCCATCATTATCTAGGTCGATAAAATCCTCAACACCGTCTTTGTCAGAGTCTTCAGGCCATCCTTTCGCGCTGAGTTTCTCGTCGGCATCCGCTATGCCGTCATTATCAGAATCAAGATCCAAAAAGTTTAATTTATCATCTTGATCTGCATTTCCTGAGCCTTCGCGCTCATCACTAATGCCGTCGCCATCACTGTCTAAGTCCAATAAATTAATTACCCCATTGTTGTCCTCATCGAGTGTAGTACCTTGCTTTACATAATACTCATAGAAGTCATGAATAGAGTCTCTATCGGTATCTATACGAGTTGGTTCAACACCAATTGCATATTCGGCATGATCATCAATTCCATCGGTGTCATTATCTTTAAATACGTAAATTTCATAGGAATACTCCGGCGCGCCACCCGACAAATCATCAATGACGCTCAAATTGAATTTTCCGTCATGGGGTATTTTAGTCAGGATATGCGCCATGTTGAGTGCGCTATGGGTATGGATCTGCGATGAGTTGATCACAACACCTCCTTGCTCGGAAAAGTACACTTTGGGCTTAAAATTATCTGAGCTATAGATAATGCGAGCTGAGATATAGTCGCCCTTGTTTGCACTAAACTGGTACAAATCACCATTATCACCCGCATTCGAAATCACCCCCTTTACTTTAAACGGAAGTTGATGCGCAACTTTTACTGCATTGCTGGGGTTATCATTAGGTTCAATCTCGGCAATTTCGGGATAACGAGCGCGTTGACCATCAAATGGAAACTCATCATGCTCATCTAACACACCATCACCATCTTCATCTTTGTTTTGCCAAGTTCCCTTAGCAGGATCGAGCAAGCCATTATGTGGAGCTGCAAACACAATTGTACTAGCCAGTGTAAGTGCCAATAAAATGCATCGTGATATCATAAACAATCCTTATTAATGTTGTTTTTTAATTAGGGCCTGTTGACCTTTGCTGTTTGATTTTTGTTCTCCTGAGTGTGTTTTGGTCGCGACGCTCGACTTGCCGCCTAGTGATCTAGGCAAAAGTTGAGCAACAATGAACAAAGCGCACTCAGGTGAACCCAAAGGGCAGCGCTTGACTGGCATTTTCTCTGTGTTGCCCCACAAGGATGTGGGGTAAGGTGACTTTGCAGGAGCACAAAGTCTTTATCGCCTGACTCACATAGAACAACTATGCTACGCAGGCTCTGCCTTGTATAAATACCAATCAAACTGCTGCAAAAATAAACTTGAAAGATAAACAGGCCCTAAAATCTTTCAAATTTCTCACCCTGTAACCTACTTCATACTTAAGCTCTTTAACTCATGATTTTGAATATATTACACTGGGTGCCTTCGTTACTTTTTTCGTTATTTTTGCTCAGGGTCTCTTTGATATTTTTGCTACTTTCAGCACTCAACCTCCCCCCCGCTCTACGCTAAAACTGACTTTTGCACCACCGCTTGGGTTATTGCCTAGTTTGAGTTGTCCGCCGTGGTTTTCAATAATGATGCGAGAAAGCATTAGGCCTATGCCGTTGCCATCAGCTTTGGTAGTGTAAAATGCTTCAGCGGCTTCGCTTAGGTTGGAAAAACCGGGGCCTGTGTCTGTGACCGAAAACGCTAATTTGTCAGCATCTGGGATGATGTTGAGTGTGACTTGTGGCGAAGGCGTGCACGCTTCTTGGGCATTATTAATAAGATGACAAAGCACCTGTTTGATTTGGCTCGTATCAAAAAAACCGAGCAGGTCAGCTGTGCTTTCTACCTTTAGTTGAGGGTAGATACTTTGTAGCTGAGCGCAAAACTCACTGAGCACGACAATTTGCTTGTGCGCAGGAGGCAGTTTGGCAAGAGAGGCATAGTTGCCCATAAAAGATTTAAGGTAATTGGCGCGCTCGTTGATAAGTGACAGGCCACTGTTAAACCTTTCTATATCTAACTCACCATTTAAACGCTTGGTAAGGCTGCGCGCTACCGTGCCGATCGGCGCTAAAGTGTTATTGATCTCGTGACTTAAAATACGAACAAAACGCTGTAAGGCGTCTTTTTCTTGTTGATATAAAATACTATCAAGCTGTTTTAAAACCAGTAAAGTGTGAGGTTTATTGGCAATGTAGCAGCTGTCGTGTTCAAGCAAAAAAGCATGCTCGGTACCGTCAAGCATCACCGAAACCTTTCCTTGCTTTTGCTGAGCTTGTAGTGATTGAAACCAGCGCCAGGCATCGTCTTTATAGCAATCAAAAAAGGTGCGCTCAGCGTAGCTGTTGGCAAATGCAACGCTTTCGCTGTCAAACACGATAAGTGCACAATCAAGCTTTTCAATGATTTGCTTTAGCAAGTTGCTTTGCTCGGCCAGCGCACGCTGATCTGCTTGCATGGTTTGCGCAAGCGCATTTAAGTGTTCCACCGTTGAACGTAATTGTGTGTCTTTGCCGTGTACCGCTCGTACCGCATAATCGCCTTGGCGAAGTGATATCAACAAGGTATCAATGAGGTTAATGGTGTTTTGTCTAGTCGCACCATATTGATAAGTGAGCAAAGCAAAACATAGTGCGAATACTAAGTCTATCAACATAATAAGTGTTGCAGGATAGTCGTGCGCAAGCAGTAAAACGTTAACAAATATAAGTAGTAATGCACTTAACAACCAGTGTCCAAATCGATAAAACATGTTTGCTTATCTCCTACTCATATTTGTCCATTTTGCGATACCACGCACTGCGCGATAGTCCCAAGCTCTTCGCCGCTTTTGATACGTTACCACCGTGAAATTCCAATCTTTTAAAGAGTGCTTGCTCAATAATTTCATCCAGTGTTAAATCATGATTTTCTGGCGCGCTCACTGTAGCAGTATTCATCGATTGCAACGCTGAGTGCGGTGTAGCGTTGAGCGCCAAATCACTGGCAAATACCTGAGCATTTGAACAAGTAAATACCGCGCGCTCCATCATATGTTTAAGCTCTCTTACATTGCCAGGAAAGTCATAAGCACTCAGTGCGTTAGCAGCACAGGGCATAATGCTCGGTGGTGGTTTTTTATAATCATGACTAAAGCGCATTAAAAAGCGCTCTGCTAATGGTAAGATATCCTCTGGACACGCTCTTAATGGCGGTATTTCTACTTCTATAGTATTTAATCGATAATATAAGTCTTGGCGAAACTGATTATTGGCAATCGCTTCATTGAGTTGACAGTTAGTAGCAGAAATAATCCTCGCAGTATTGTCCAAGACTTTGTGACTGCCAACCGCTGCGTACTTTCGCTCTTCTAGCACTTGAAGCAATTTTGCTTGAGACTGCAAAGATAAATTGGCAATTTCATCTAAAAACAACGAGCCATTACTGGCGAGTGTAAATGCACCCACGCGATCTGCTTTCGCATCAGTAAATGCCCCCTTTTTATGGCCAAATAACTCAGAGTTAAATAGCTCGTCGCTCACCGCCCCCATATTAATCGAGATAAAACTGCCATCAGCACGACTTGAATGCTCGTGTATATACTGCGCGTAATAGCTCTTTCCTGTGCCATTTTCACCGGTTAGCAAGATGTTCATATCGCTTTGTGCCAACTGGGTGAGCTGTGTCAGTACACGCTGCTTTTTCTCACTTTGCGTAACGAAATTGACCGTTTGTTGGGGCTTTTTAAGGCGTTCGTTTTCAGCAGATAGCCGCGCTAAATGTTGTCTGTCAGCTCGCTTCTCGATTTGTACTTTGATGCTATGAGCAAGGCGCTCATCATCCCATGGCTTTTCAATGAAATCGGCCGCTCCTTGCTTTAGCGCAGCGACGGCAAGGTCTAACGTCGCCCAACCAGTCATCACCACAATGGGTAAAAGTGGATCGATTTGAATAAGCTTAGCAATCGCCATCAGCCCTTCTTTACCACTGGTAGTGTCTTGGGTAAAGTTCATATCCAATAACACCAAGTCCACTTCTTGTGTACTGACATAATCAAATGCCGCCTCAGGTGTCACCACACCGTGGCAAGCGTAGCCTTCATCCTCAAGTAAAAACTTCAGACTCGCTTGAATATCAAGCGAGTCGTCTACTATTAGCACCTTTTTCAAATTATTATTCCATTCTTAAGCTAACCGCAGGTTGGACTTTTATGCTGCGTTTCACCGGGATATAAAGCGCAAGGCATACCGCAGCAAATACCAGTAGTAAAGTGATACTACCCGCACCAAACATAACACTAAATGGCACAATACCGCGGAAAAAGTCTACAGCAAGATAACACAAGATATAGAAAATTAATGCAGAAATAGTCAGCCCTGTAACAGTATGGGTTAGATTTTTCTTGATAAATAACAACATGATCTGGCGATCTTTGGAGCCAAGCGCACGGCGAATGCCTATTTCATAGCTAGATTTGTTGATATTACTCAGGCCCATGGCATAAATACCAATTAAAGAAAGCGTCAAGGCAAATCCACCCACAATCAAAAACACATAAATGATACTGGTGAACGCCCCCATCATAGAGCGATGGTTGTCGTAGTGATCAAAAATATAGCTGGTTTCGAGCTTGCTTGAGAGCCTACCTAGCACGCGATAGAAGGCTTCGTAACTTTGGCTTGGCGGCAACTCAGTAATGAACTTAACCGCCATTGCGTTTTCCTTTGGCGCATATTGACGAAAACTAAAATAGACTTCGTGACGACGATCGCTGGCGACAACGCTCATCTCATCCACTGCAATACCAACTATTTTAGCGCTAGGCCATTTTGCATCACGTAACATCAGTGAGCGCCCTAATACATCCTCACTGCCAAACAACGCGTGTGCGAGAGACTGGCTAATGATCACTACGGGCGCAGCTTCTGTGTTGTCTTGTGCCGTGAAGTTCCGACCGCTTTGCAGTTCGCGCTCAAAAAGATGAGACACCGCTTCAATATTTATGATTTTATCGGTATAAACTTCGCCCTCGCTTGTTAGCACATCAAGCTCCATCTCCCGTTGATACACGCGCCCTTCTTTAAAGGCAGGATCCAATGTCATTCCCACGACCAATGCGCTTGCCATTTCGACCGCTTTATCACTCGAAAACTCGCTTTCAGTTTGAAATTGCAGCTCAGTTGAGTACACCCCTTTGAGGGTCTCGCCGTCAATATTTCCCGCCATAGAATACATCACATAGCCTATGGTGCTCGACGCCATCAGCATAAAGCTCACTAAGGTCACCTGCAAAGACAGTAGGCGTTTTGACATCAATCCCGCTTGTTTTCCGGTTGCGCCTCGTGTGCCGTCTCGCAATACATCATTGATGTTAAAGTTAGCGGTTTTCACCGCAGGTAACAGCACAGCAATAGCAAATACCAAGCTTATCAGCAATAGTGACACCAAAATGGTGATTGTATTTAGCTGCCAATACCACCAGTACGGCATTTTGCCACCAAACATCATATTCATAAAAAAGTTCAGCGCTCGCAAACCGAGATCCGTTAGCAATAGCGCCACGACCCAACTGCTAACGCAGTAAACCAAGCCCTCACAAGCATGCTGCTGAACCACCCTTAATTTTTTCGCGCCAATCGCGGCACGAATAGCCGACTCTTTTTGTCTCTCGATGATTTTGGCAAAAAGTAAGTTACCAATGTTAATTGAAGAAATAAGCAAAATAAGTACGATACCAGCCATAAACAGGGTAAATATAAATACCGCTTCACCGTCGGTGTTATATTCCACCAAGGTCATAGATTCAACATGAACCGTTTTATCTACCTCAAGTGCTGACTGACTAACTCGTTGCTGTGCATAATCAGTGAAAAATAAACTTAAACGCTGCTCAAGCCTTGCCTCTACTATCTCATTTGGCATCTTATAAATAATATCTATGGTATCAGCAGGTGCTGTGTTATTGCCTTTAAGTGGCAGCCAAAGTTTAGAAAATATCGGGAAGTTATTGTGTTTGGGCATCACACCGATTATCTCGTAAGGCTTTTGATCAATGACCATTGTGCGCCCTATGACGTCTTTGCTACCTTGGAATAGATGCAACCAGAGATAGTCTGAAATCACGACCACATTTTGGGCTGCTCCCACAAAGTCCTCAGCAGTATAAAATCGCCCAAGTGCAGGTTTAATGTCCAGAAACTGAAAAAAGCGTTCATCAACATAGGAGCCTCGATAATGATTGCCTCGTTCAGCGTCACTTACCCAAACACTCGCTGGCGCAATATAAAGCCACTCTTCAAGTTGTTTAACTTCATCAAGTTCTCGTAGCTGTGGCAACATGCTGTATTCAAACCGATTTTGCATGCTGATAGGGTTACGAACCTTAAAGATCCTGATTTCTGGGCTGCCACTACCCACTTGGCTATGTGAAAATGCCACCGTATAAATATAGTTAAAACCAATCAAAGATATGGTCAAACTGCCAACCATGATAAACATCATCAATAACGTAAACCGCATTGATTTGGCGATGTTTCTCAGGGCGTAACGAAAGTCTAGAAGTAATCCCATACTAAGCTCCTACGACTTTACTTGCGTGCTCAAGCTGCTTTTTGTCTCTTAAAATTGTGCCATCTAGCATAGAGATAACACGGCTAGCGTAAGTCGTAGATTCGATATCATGCGTTACCATACAAATCGTTTTGCCAGCAGCATGAAGCTCGCTTAACAGCCCAAGCACTTGCTGCGCATTATGTGAGTCCAAGTTACCGGTCGGCTCATCGGCGAGGATGAGGTCTGGGGAGTTAATCAAGGCTCTTGCAACTGCAGCGCGCTGCTGCTGACCGCCTGAAAGCTGAGAAGGAAAATGATTGATGCGATTTTCTAATCCCACCATCGCCAGCGCGTCTTTGGCTTTTTGCTCCATTTCTTTTTGGCTAATGCCGCCGATATAAGTCAGCGGTAACATGACATTTTCAAGCACGTTTAAATCACTGATAAGGTTAAAGGCCTGAAAAATAAAACCAATATGATTAGCACGAATGTGAGCACGCTCGTCCGAGCTTAAATTAAATGCTTGGTTACCACTGATAAAGTACTCACCGTTACTTGGTTCATCAATCAAGCCCAAAATTGACAATAACGTTGATTTGCCGCACCCTGACGGTCCCGTGATAGCCACAAACTCGCCGGGCTCTACTACGAGATTAATGCCGTCTAGCGCTTGAGTTGCAATTTCGTCCGTCTGAAACCGCTTTTCGATATTATTAAGTTGAATGACTGAGTTCATAATGATGTCCTGTTAACGCACTAGCACTTGGCTATCTTGAGTATACTTTTCCATATCGGAAATAATGATAGTTTGATTTTTATTAAGTCCTTCAAGCACTTCGATGTAGTTTACCGAACGCTGACCAAACTTAACCGTTTTTTTCGTGGCGAGGTGTTCATCAACAACAAACACGCTCGCTTGATTATTTGCAACAGCATTGGCTGGCATTGCGACGAATATCGCCTCGGGCTTATGGCTCGTTACAATAACCCCTTCAATGTTGAGTTTATCTCTGGCTTCTCTTGGCAAAGTGCCTTCAATGCTCAGCTCTACCTCAACTTGGCTATTGGTAACTTTTGGGGAAACGCGTTTTACGATGGCGTTAAAACGCGAGGTGTAAGTATCGATTGTAGCCGACTGCCCCACTTGTACATGCGGCGCATCTAGTTCCGCGATGTTTATCTTAGCAACCAGCAAACGTGGATCTGCCACCTCTGCAACCGAGCTGGTATTAGACAATTGCATGCCCACTTCAATCAGCACATCCTGAATTTGTCCAGTAATTGGCGAGCGCACATCAAGCGCTGCGATATTCTCTTCAAGTAGCTTTATTTCGGAACGTAGACTTGCTTGCTCAGCCAGCTGCGCTTTGGCTTTTGCTTGTTGCACTTCTTGCTGAGTGGCAACCCTCGCTTGCTGTAACTCCACTTGCTTTTGACTACGCTGCATTGCAAACTCGCTGCGTTGATGGTCAAGCATAGAGATAGTGCTATTGCCCTTTTCTATTAAGGTTTTTTGCGCCTGCCACTGAATTTTGTCGGCTTTATAAGCCAGCAAAGCATCATGATGTGCGGTGTGCGCCTCTTGCACTTTTGCCTTTAATTCTGCAAGTTCGGCCTCATGTTGCGCTGAAATTTTGGTAAGTTGGCTATGTTTTTGAATGAGCGCTTCGCGCAGTGATGGGTTTTCAAGCCGGGCAAGTAGCGTACCTTGAGTGACCATTTCACCCGGTTTAACCAACACTTCAACGACTTTCCCGCCACTACTACTGGTAACCAAATGGCGTTTTTCCAATGCAAGACTGCCAAGTCCCTTAACACTGAGTTCAAACTCGCCCTGTTGGACTTTAGCAACGATTAACTCTTCTTGGAAAACCACGTTTGATGCACTTTGGGTATATGCTTTGGCAAAAAGTACCAAACCGACCACAAATAGCACAATAACAAGCAATGCGAGCTTCTTAAGCGGCATGCGCTTTGTTTTCGCCAGTTTTATATCCATACTCTGTACTCCACTTTGAGAATACAGATGATGAATCAAATTTCAGGCCAAATGTTTTTCATTTAAAAATCAATGCAATACAATAGGATTGAGTTCGTACTCGATAAAATATGTGTCGAAATCGAGACACTAAAAACTTAATAACTGTGTCGGAAGCGAAACATTTGTATTTGCTGATAATCGTAGAGCGAAATTCCATATTTTTTTAATGGAAACATCACCGTAGTATTCAAGCCTGAACTCTGTACGTGCAACGCTGTTTGGTCGTCGCTCAATGTCAGCTCACGCACGCCGAGCCAGTTGCAAAAGGTTTCACCAGAGACAGGACCGCCAAAGGTAATACCTTGGTTATCAAACCGGACAAACTGTTGCTCCGCCACACCAATAATAATGCTATAAACCAATGCAATAACTGGCCCCATCCCCACGGCAGCCATCAGTTTTCCAGCACCATTAATGTTTGCTTGGAGTAAGTCTGGCAGGTAGACAAAACCAAGTGCAGTGGCTGGTAATAACACACTATTAAGCAGTATTACTTTGCGTAACTTGGCACTTCGACTTTTGCTTAGTTCTTTAAATTCAAGATTCATACGGTACTTCGCATACACTATAAAACTACGAATGCACTAAGTGCAATACGTTACGAGCTTCAAGCCATGCAACTAATCCATTCTGATATTCCGTTGCAGGTTGCGCCAATTGAATACCGTAGCTAAATAAACGATAAGCAAGCACAGCATAAAATGCATCGACCATAGTTGGCTTTGCAAACATAAATGGGGAGTGAGCCGCAGCAAAAAGAGTTTCTACCCTTTTTAGCTCGCACTTTGCCGCATCCGACAAATTTATTGACGTATTTGGCGTGAAAGAAAAAGGTAATTCACAGCGTAGCGCAGTGAAGCCAGCGTGCATCTCAGCGACAAGACTACGTGCCTGTGCACACTCATAAGGGTCTTGTGGTAGCAAACCGCCTTCACTAAGGTCGTTGAAGAACTCTGCAATCGCGAGTGAGTCAGCAATGACATGACCTTCCACGAGCAAAGCTGGTACTTGTTTAGTCGGCGATACATTGGCCAACTTTGCTTTGTCAACACAAGAGGTCAAATCGATAAGTTCAATGTCTAACTCAATATCTAAGATAGACGCACATAACAGCGCTCTTAATGACCAAGTTGATTCGGTCCCAATCACCAATTTCATTTAATTTCCTTGATATTTCTGAGTATGTTGCTGTTTGCGCCTCGTACAGTACGCCAAGACTTTGAGCTTTTCATCTTCGCTGTAACTTGTCCAACTGGTGATTTCATTCAACGTTCTAAAGCAACCTAAGCACACATCTTTATCATCCAAACAACACTTTCTGATGCAAGGGGATTGGACTAAATTACAACTTGAGTGTGACATCGCAGCTCCTTTAAATAGATTTACTCAAAATAACTTGCCGGAAAACAAGACTCTCTCTTTTTGCCTTTAAAATGATGGCAGACCTCTCCCGTCTCAGTATTAATCAAAAAAGAGTGGTCAATATCCTTAAAGTAAAACCAAATAAATTCCATACCTTCTTCTAAGAAGTACTGTTCAAAAGTGGGCTCATCAAAATGCGCCGCTAGCGCATCAATATCTGTAATTTCATCGTAGCTAACGGCATAAACAGCTAGGCTCGTGAACGTAGCTACAACAAAAAATACTTTAACGAGGTCAATGTGCATCTTAATACCTTTAATGATTTGATTAGACGAAATACACCATCTTCATCAATCAATATACAAACTGGGTGGGGCTATCCCCACCACATACGCACGACCTGTTGCGCGTCGTTTAACTCAATATTGAGTCGCTGAGGTTGGTGATCTTGGGTAAGCATATCTCCAGATTGGTAAACTCTAACCACCTTACCAACGATTGTTTGTAAGGATTTTGAATAATCAATATCTTGCACCATTTTCATTTTATCCTCATTTATGCTTGGAATTTAAAGCCAACGACGCACTCTCCTTTGATAGCGTAAATAGGCATCTCCAAAAGTTTGTTCCATCATTTTTTCTTCAAACCGAATGTGCCATCTGTCAGTAATAAGTAAAAAAGCAATCACAAATAAAAATGACACGAGTGCACCACCGATTAATACAGCATAGCCCAGTAATGCAATGACAAAGCCTAGGTACATGGGATTACGGGTATATTGAAATATCCCAGCTTCTACTAATTTATCAGGCTTATTGAAAGTCATAATATTGGTTTCTTCCTTCGCGAATATCGTGCTGCCCGACTTGGCCAGTGCAAGCCCCAAAGCAATCGGTACTAACCCTAAAAAATTGAAAGGGTAATAAATTAAATGTGGTGCAGCAACCAACCAACACACCACAGGCATCAATATGACAAATAAAAATAGTAAAATAGGAGGCAGTAGCTTTTTCATGATGTTATTCCTTACCATTAAGACAAAATGTAGAGATAAGGTAAATCGAATTTTGTTGCTGCGCCTTAACCTATGTTAAGCCAAGCTCTTTTCTAATTCTCGACAGCGATACATCCGTGATCCCGAGATACATCGCGATATGGCGCAATGCAACCGAGCGACATAATGCTTGATTTTCTATGGTAAAGCGTAAGTATCTTTCCTTTGCACTTAACTGAAGTAACGCCGCTTCGCGTTTCTCTTTTTTAAGCGCCAACTGTTCATACATTTTGCGTACAAACCGCCCCCAGTTGAGGTTTTGCTCAGATGCAGTGACTAAGTCAGCATAGCGAATTTCGGCAATCACACAGTCTGTTAGCGCTTGCGTTGAAAATGGACTTGGCTGATCTTCCAGATAACAAGATAAACAAGAGAATGCCCCGCCCTTTTGTAGCAGAGATTTATTCCGTTCACTACCCTTTTCATCTAGGTAGAAATATCGTCCATATCCCGCTAATAAAAAGTAAACACTCGAGATTTTCTCGCCTTGCGCGAATAGTATCGTATCGGCTGTGATATGACCGATTTTTATATGTGGAGCCATAAGTAGCCAGTCATCGTGTGAGAAGTCAACTAACCGCCCATATACAGCTAACCATTTTTGATAATTTTCGTTACTTGATTTAGCCATTAGTGTAAGTGCTTTTCGAATAGTAACAGGATTTTATTGTCGTAAGGCATCGTATCGAACTGCTGATATCCAAGCTTTTGGTATATGTGCTGCGCTCGCGTATTATCTGCAAAAACATCTAGCCAAATGCGCGTAATACGCAACTCCTTTAACACGTATTTTTCCATCTGTTTTATCGCTTCTTGCCCTATTCCCAATCCCTTTTTAGCAACCACAATCCGGCGAAATTCAACACTTTCCAGTTTTGTTTCAACGGCTAAAATAATAAAGCCAACTATTTCACTGCCTGAGTGGATTGTTAAATAGTGTATGTTGGATTCAGAAAATAACTGCTGATGAGCAAGCAGCGAATTGCTCAAGATAAATTCTTTATTATCATCCGCATTCTCCATTTTGCTCAAAGCTGGAAGTTGTGTAAAAACACCTCGAACTAATGTGACCATCTCATTCGCTTTTATACTTAAGTAGAAGTTTTGAATTAAGTTCACTAATAAAAAGGCTATCCTGTAATCTCGATTCTTGTTCCATTAGCCACTCCTCAAAAGCCTCTAAAGTAACTGATTGATAGAGTTTCGCTAGCCAATCTTGAAGCGAAACATTAAAAACATCACATAAAGCTTGCTGACATAACCAAAGGTTTTCAGGCATAGCCATATTCTTACCATACTTGATGAGCTGAGAATGCTGAAAAACACTTTTTATTCCAACTAGGCCAAGCTTTCCCTGTTCATCTATGGGTGCAAGGCAATTATCTTGCACGAAACTCGGCGGTGATGGGAAGTCAAACACGAACTCGGGAGATTCATAATTGACGTATGCATATTTGACAATAGCGCCAGCTGATAAATTAGTTGCTTCACATGGGATGGTAAATGGAATATTGAGACTGCATTCATTTTCACCGAGTCCGTAGCGATCATAAACGACGATATCCGTTTGCAACTTAAAGCCATCTCCTGGCTGGTGGCTATCTGGGATAACCAGCTTCCCACTTAATAGCGTATCGTCACCACCACTGAGTTTCTGTACCGAAGATTTCTGTAGGTTAAAAAATTCTCCAATGTGTATTTGCTCCCCTTTTCTATTTAATGTTGCCGATAATGCGATAGACTCAGGGATCAAAATACCGTCTTCTTTGAGGTAGGGAAATAGATGCTTGAAGATCCAAACTTGTGGCTCTCTTTTTAGTAGTGCCGTCATCGTCTCGGAAATCACGATATCAAAGCTACATTTTTCTTCACCCTGCCATTTTAATGCATCACAACAAACCAGCTGTTCGATACAGTGCTCGACATCAAAAGTATCAATTAACTTTTTCACCGCTACGACATTTTCTGGGTGTATATCTATTAGGGTAGCTTTTATAGGAAGACTGGGGTGTAGTGCTAACAATGGAAGCAATAGCGTGGCGTAGGGACCGGTGCCTGCGTATAAAATACGCACTTCGGATAAGCCTTCACTCAATTTATCTTCAATCGCTGCCTTTACGCCCTGCATAAAAACCAAACTACGCAGCTGTTCTTGAGAACATTTAGCGGCCTGAACAGGGGAAATGGCTACACCATACTCAGTGTGAACACTACTCCAATCATTCATATCAAACTGAGTATCAACGCCACTCAATTTACCAAAACATTGCACGAACTCGTCAAACAATACAGTCAATTCAGGAGACTGCTTATTTGCGGAAAAAATTCCTGCTAAACATCCGAGGTTAAAGCTATTAAGATCCATTTGCTTTCCTGTGATATATAAGACTTATTGGGCTAAGGACTTCTTTTTAATGAACTATTATTTAAGAATAGCGTGGAGATATTAGCAATAAAAATATCCAATTAACTTGCTGTATTGCTAATACACTTTGTTCGAGCCAATGAGAAAAGACGTATTCCCATTTTATGATCCTACATCATGAAATTGTTAATAAGAAAAGAATTAAAAAAGTAAAAAAATCCCACTTTTCGTAACAAAAAGTTGAAATGCCACCCAAAAAGGAACTATATTTGTTCAAATCCTGAAATGGGATGTAAATAAAACAATTAAAAACCATAACAAGTATGATGGGGAAATCCGATGTCAACTCTAAATAAGTCAGCACTCACAATCGCTGTAGTGACTGCTTTGTCGTCTTCTACAGTTGCTGCTGCGACGTACAATCAATATAACTTTGAAAATAAACCATCTCTAAAAAGTCAATATCCAGAATTAAAGAATAAACAGACAAGGAAATCTACACAGAACGTTGTAACATGGTTAGTTAAATTAACAACTCCCTCAGTAGCTGAACAAAATCTCGCCGGCATTAACTTCAAAAGTGCAACATCAAGTATTCAGCAAACTCAACAAAGTGTAGAGGCTGCAATCGCTAACACTAGTCCAACACTTCAAGTTGTGGCGAAAACATCTAAGCTATCCAATGCAATTATCGTCAATGGCGAAGAAGCAGAGGTTAACAAGCTGCTGAACAACCCATTAGTACATTCAGTGTTACCTGTATTTGATTATAAATTGAATGTGGCTGACAGTGCCGATTACATAAAAGCAACGCCTTTAGTTTCAACAGGTGAAGTTACAGGTGCAGGAATTCGTGTTGCAGTACTTGATACGGGTATTGATTACACTCACCAAGCATTTGGCGGAGCTGGTACAGCCGAAGCGTATGAAGCTGCAGCAAGTAACCCTTCAGACACTCCAGCTTGGCCACAAGGCAAAGTGCTAGGCGGTTATGACTTTATTAATAACGATCCAGACCCAATTGACGTAGGTACTAGCCACGGTACTCACGTATCTCATTCAGTAACCGGTATCGCACCGAATGTTGAGCTATTTGTCTACTCCGTCTGTGCTGAAGGTTGTCCAGGCTTAGCGCAGTTATTAGCACTAGAGTCTGCCATGGATCCAAATGGAGACGGTGATATTTCAGACCGCGTAGATGTTATAAATATGTCACTAGGCGGAGACTTTGGTGATAACCGTGCAGGGGCGGTACAAGAACTTATTGATAAAGCCGTGATGCTAGGTACTAACGTTGTTATCTCAGCAGGTAATGATGGCCCTACACCATTTATTGTTGGTGGTCCTAGTACAACAGATAATGCACTTTCTGTTGGTGCGATGGAGCACTCAGTCATTAAAGGTCAGCACATTTTAGCAACCTTGATGGGGGAAACGACTGTAGCAGGTGCGGCAAGTTTTAACCCTGAGGGCTTTGAAGAATTTGAGTTTAGTAGTGACACAACCCCGCTAGCATTTATTGAGACTGAAAAGAATAACCTAGGAGATGCCACATCTATTGCTTGCGAACCTTTTGCAGACGACGTCGACTTTACGGGCAAAGCGGTCCTTGTTGACCGAGGCGGCTGTAACTTCACTCAAAAAGTGCTAAATGCCCAAGCGAAAGGCGCGAAGTTGGTGATGATCGCCAATAATGTTAAAGGTGGTGGTCCAACTGAACCAGGTGGCAGTGCATCAGGTATTGAGATCCCGACAATTGGTTTGAGCTACAGCCAAGGTAAAGCACTTAAACAACAGTTACTAGCTGGAAACAATGTTGCCTATAATGTGAATGCCACAATCATTCTAAAAGAAGGCATGATCGCGTCATTCACCTCTCGCGGACCTTCTATCAGCGGAAGATTAAAACCTGAAATCACAGCGCCAGGTGTTAGCATTATGACTGCACATCCAGGCCTTGGTGATGGACTTACTCCAGCAAGTGGAACTTCATTCTCTGGCCCTATTACAGCTGGTGCCATGAGTATGCTTAAAGAAGCACTACCAAATCGCAATGGTTTTGAGCTAAAAGCAACATTAATGAACGCGGCTAACTTAGATGTTACCATGGAACCTCGCTCGCAAAACCCAAATGCAGCGCTTGCACCAATCAGCTTTATTGGTTCAGGTCTTGTAGATGTTGAAAAAGCGGCAAACCTTCCGGTTGCAGCATGGGCTGAAGATACGATGCAAGCGGCGCTATCATTTGGCTTGGTTTCACTATCTGAAACTTCATCTATCACCAAAAAGGTAGTCGTTAAAAACTTCTCGAATCAAGAGCAGACCTATACATTGGCATATGAGCAGCGATTTGCTGACGACGCTGAGCGTGGCGCACTTAGTATGGCCTTTCCTGAGTCGATCACCGTTCCTGCAGGACAAACCATTTCGTTTGACGTAACAGCAACTATAGATCCAACTAAACTGCCTGAATGGACATTAACTTCTGCCAACATGGCATTCTTGGATGCAACACACGACCTTACAACATTAGAGCTTGATGGTGCATTGAACTTTATGTCTGGCGACGAAAAAGCGCTGCACTTGGTTTATCATGTGCTACCAAAAGCTGCTGCTAACGCGAAAGTTATGCCTGTCGTTGATGACCAAGGTGCTAGACACGTATTAACCAATACTGGCGCTGCGACTTTAAAGCCATTTTTTGCTTCAACGGTTGCAAAAGATGAAGCGGGTGACAGCGAACGTTTGGATATAGTTGGTGCTGCTGTAGAAACAACATCCGTCTCAACTGACGTTTGTGATACGGGTTACATGCTATTGACGACCATGGTTACTAATCAACCTATTATCCACACTTATCAAGGTGGCTTTATGGCTGATTTCGATTTGCCAGCTGAAGGTGGGACATCGCCAGATGGCACTTATGATGTAACTGTTCAAAACGGCAAGCAAGAATGGTTTGGCGATTTCCTATCTGGTAGCGCTATCTCATTTACTCATGGTTATGGCTCAGGAACCGGCTTTCCTTCCAATATTCAATTTGCATCTGGTAATAATTTCGTCACCATGACCAGTTGTGCTGATGCATTTGGACTTACAGCCGAGCAGGTCGCAACTGGAGTGGAAGCTAAAATTCGCTTCCGCACGGAAGAAGAGACTTGGATGCCTATCCCTTCTAACTCATTAGATGAAGCTTTCGCGAATAGCTTTATGATAAAAGCACCAGCAATGGAAGTAGCTACAGCTGAAGCGGAAGGTTTAGCTATGCTCGTTGATGATGCTGGTAATGAAGTAACAGAGCTTGCACCTGGTGAGTCAGCAAACCTAACTTTCTCCGACAATGATTTCATGATTCTATCAAGTAACGGGGCGGTGCCAGTTGTTGTTTCTCCGTCAGAAGAATCTGCGAAAGCGCCAATCATTACTGCTGATCAGTCATTCTCAGTCGAGGAAAATACAGCGGTAGATACCGTTATTGGCCAGCTAGAGGTTGAATACGCATCTGACTTTGCGAACCCAGTTTCTGAGTTTATTGTTATTGCTTCAACTTCTTCAGCTATCACTGTTAATTCATCAGGACAGGTCATTGTCGCCAGCAGCGAGCAACTAGACTTCGACTCAGGACTAGAAAGCGTTGAGCTTGAAGTCGTGGCGACTGATATCGGTGGCAATGTATCTGAACCTGCGAAAATTATGGTCGAGGTAACAAACTTAATGGATGAAGAGTCAGAACAGCCGACTCCAGATCCAACACCTACACCGACACCATCAAAATCTTCAAGTGGTTCGCTATTTTGGTTACTACTAGCTGCACCACTGGCGCTGCTACGTAGAAGAAAATAACACCCTACTTTTTTGTAATTAAGTAATGAAATGGCGAGCATTGTGCTCGCCATTTTTATTTAACCTGAGGTTTGGATAAGGAATGTTCCAACTCATTGTTGCTAAAGCACAACTTAGTTTTTTCCTTGTCTAGCCAGCAAGTTTTAGGGAAAACAAGGCGAATTTACGCACCAATAGCTGGCTATTGGAAGTGAATTCAACGCAGTTAGCGCTAAAACTGGCTGCTAGAAAGGCATTAATTATCCGCAGCTCAGGTTATTTACTCTCACCTTATTCATTGTTTCGGATCAAATTGCTCCTAGTTATAGCTGCTAAGCTACTATCGACTCAATCAAGGAGCAAAAAGATGAAAGCAGCGTTAGTGCACCAATTTAAACAACCGTTAGAAATTCAAGAAATTGAAAAACCGCAACTTACTCAAGGATCGGTCATCGTTGAAATAGCCGCCTGTGGTGTTTGCCACACCGACTTACACGCCTGTCATGGCGACTGGCCTGTTAAGCCTAAATTACCACTAGTGCCTGGTCACGAAGGTGTGGGTACCGTTATCGCAAAAGCTGACGATGTTAAACATTTAGCCGTTGGTGATAGAGTGGGTGTACCTTGGCTTCACAGCGCCTGCGGTCATTGTGAACACTGCCTAAAAGGGGACGAAAACTTATGTCCAGAGCAGTTAAATAGTGGCTATTCCGTCGACGGCGGTTACGCACAATACTGTAAAGCCGATGCCAACTACGTGGTAAAAATCCCCGAAGGCTTGTCATTTGTCGATGCCGCACCTCTATTCTGCGCGGGCGTCACCACCTATAAAGCACTAAAAGTATCGAAAGCTAAACCCGGTGAATGGGTTGCCATTATTGGTGTAGGGGGCCTTGGTCACTTAGCAGTGCAATACGCCAAAGCAATGGGGCTGAATGTAGTTGCGGTTGACACTGGCGAATCAAAGTTAGCACTGGCAAAAGATCTTGGCGCCGATTTATGTATCGACTTTAAGCACAATGATCCCGCAGAGTTAATGCAAAATAAGCTAGGTGGAGTCCAAGCCGTAGTTTGTACCGCGGTCTCAAAGCCAGCCTTTACGACATCATTTAACAGCGTAAAGCGCGGCGGTACTTGTGTGCTCGTTGGCTTACCACCTGAAGAAATGCCTATTCCTATATTTGATACCGTTCTTAAAGGTATCAGTGTTGTTGGCAGTATTGTTGGTACTCGTCAAGACCTCACTGAATGCTTGCAGTTTGCTGCTAAGGGCAAGGTAAAAGCCATTATTGAAACCAAGCCACTCGAGCAAATCAACGATATATTTGACGATATGCTCAATAGTGACATTAACGGCAGGATCGTGCTTACTTTCGACTAGACCCATCGAGCAGCCAAATACTTGTTATCCATTTGGCTGCTTTCTCACTTCGGCAAAGTGACAAAAGCCTAGAACGATCAACCAGAGCGCAGAATGACAACGGCCAGAGAACAAATTGTTATTCCGAGCTTAGGTTAACTATACTTTGTGTATTCGAGTCTTAACAACGTTGAATACATGGCAGCCAGTCAAAGCAACATACTTCATCCAAGTCAGTCATTTAGCTTTAAGTACTTCTACCATATATCAGCGCTCTCCATGCTGCTTTTTTTTCTTTCTGTGGTGTTCACATTTTTGGCATTCGTCAATAAGGAAGCGCAAGAGCAAGAAATAGAAAGGAATTTTAATCTTGTTCGTTTATCCCAAGAGTTGAGACTCAGCTCAGATCAACTCACCATGATGGCTCGGGCTTATGCCGCCACGGGCAACCCCAAATTTAAGCAATTTTTTGATGAGATCTTAACGATCCGTAACGGCACTTCCCCCCGCCCTAAGCATTTGCACCGCGTCTATTGGGACATGTTGCTGGTCAAAGAGGGTCAAGCACCATTTGAAAAAGAAGCACCAAAAGCGCTGCTGACATTATTATTAGAAAATGGGGTTTCTACGGATGAATTAACTATGTTGCGAAATACAGAGGATAAAAGTGAAGCACTCGTGTCACTTGAGCGCGAAGCCTTTGAACTCGTGGCAGCAGGGAAAAATCAGCAGGCCCTCAAGATTTTGTACAGCGAGGCTTACCTCCAAAGTAAAGTACAAATAATGACGCACATCAATGCCTTTTTAGAACGCAGAGAGCAGGATTTCAGCTCACTCCTTGCAAGCAGCAATAAAAAGGTAAAATCCTATTATGGTGCCGCGTTTGTTTGCTTTATCTTGCTATTACTTAGCCTCATCGCGTTGTACAACTCTCGTTCGGCCATCCGTAAAAGTATTATTGATTATCTAAATACGGAAGTAAAAAGCCAAACCGAAGAGTTAGTAGAAAAAAACAAAGCACTTAATCACGCGATCAGTGAACTCAGTGAGACTCAAAAACGCCTGATAAACGCCGAAAAGTCAGCAACGCTGGTGCGATTGATCCCAGGACTTGCCCACGAGATTAACACGCCGATTGGCGTCGCCATGACCGCTTCCAGTAACCAATTATTGCTTGTCGAAGGAGTAAGGCAAAGGGTCAATAAAAATGAAATCGCCAAGTCTGCTTTATTGCACTCGATAGAAAATATTGAAAGCTGTGCCAAGCTCGTCGTCAATAGTACCGAGCGGATCACCGGTATTATCGACAAGCTCAAAATCATCACCAATACTGGATTTGAAGGAGAAGTAAAGCCTATTTACTTACAGCCACTTATCACACGATGTGTGAGTGAGCTTGCCAATCAACACCCACATATTGATATTACCTTAGATATTCCCGAGGCACTTGCTATCACCGCGCCTGAAAGGTTGTTACAGCAGGTTTTCCAACCTGTAATAGAAAATGCGTTTTACCACGCCTTTGCTGATAACTCAGTGCAAACCCCGTGTGTGATTATATCGGCTCAAGCCTCAAAACTTGGATATACGATTAAAGTCACGGACAACGGCGGCGGTATTCCAAATGAAATCAAAGATAAAGTATTTGATCCTTTTGTCGTCGGTAATCGCACCCAAAAAGGCTTGGGTTTAGGGCTAAGTGTTGCGCTCGCGATTGTCACTCAGTATTTTAATGGCGTAATTGAGTGTGAAACAGAATCTAACTCCGGAACAAGTATCATTATCAAGTTGCCGAGCTAGTCGCGCTAACGGACCCAACCGATACTTAACAATACTCGAGTACCAGCTTCTACTTTAGAAACGGAATGCTCTGATTTATCGGGTCTAAAAAGTTTGATGCGACTGCTGCTATAAAGCGGATCTTTACACTTAAATTCACCGCCTAACTTAGCCCGCTTTAAAACAATATTTAGCCTGAAATGTTTCCCTGAAACGACTTTATCGGTGTGCGGTGGTACTTCGCATCCAGTCGGAAACTTCAGTAAATACATATCAAACTTAACTGGCCACATCGCGGTTGCTAGTAACATTTTTTGATAACCCGACTGTTGTCTGCCAAGTTGCCAGCGAAAATATTTTGGTTTACTTTCCATAAATGCACACTTTAAGCTTCCCTATTATTGCGGTAGCGCTTTGTAAATAGAATACAAGGGAACAACACACTGCCACTCTTCCTGAGAAATAGAGTACACAGCAAGGTTGAAGCACTCGTTCCGATAAACACCTTCATGACGTAATATGCCATCAAAGTGAGCACCAAGTTGCTCAACCCACCGGCGTACTACATCATTACGCTCGTCGACTCTAAATTCAACCAAAGCAAAGCCTAGCGTATTCAAATACTCTGTCACCAGTACACAAAACACCTTGTCATACAGGGCATCGTGAATAAACCAACTCTCTTCTACTAATACTTTTTTCGCCGCTGAGTCATCGACTGTAATTAAGATCATGCCAAGCATTTCGCGCGTTTGAGTTTGTCGCACACAAATACAGTGCTTTGATTTATCTTCAGTAGCTTGTAAAAAAGGTACTAGCACTCTTTGTTGTCGTAACTTTAATAACTCTTCGACATCGTACTCATCACCATATCTAAGCGAAAACAGACGCTCCAACCGTTTATATTCCCCTATTCTTAACGTTCTCAAAGCAAACGCTGAGTCCGAAAACTCAACACAGATATCACTTATGGGGATGTCTTTTTCACCTGGTGGAACGATCATTGGCTTTTTTGAGTGGCGGATACATAACTTAGATTATTACACCTATTTAAGCCTAAAAGCTATGCCAGTGACTTCCCATCAAACTCAAACGACAAATAGCCCGTAAAGAACAAGTACAACTAAAGTTAACGCAAAGCTAACTCGGATCCGCTTGAGCACGGTTTCATCTTTCAGCGTTTTAAAAATCACACCACCTAATACCAGCCATATTGTGTCGACCACTATCGCCACTACGTAGCACACGCTAGCGGCAAGTAACGTAGCAACTAGATTTGAGCTTGCCGGCACCGAAGCCGTCGCAAAAATAGCGATACACGCGGCGTAGGCTTTGGGGTTGAGGAGGTTAAGAATAAACCCATCTTTAAAGCTCGGTAGCTGCGCACCTGCACTGCCAAGCGCCGCGTTGTTTGCTGCAATTTTGTAGGCTACATAAATTAAGTAGGCGGCTGCAAGCCATTTGAGCATGAGTGTCACTTGGGGATGACTAACCAGTAACCCTGCAGCCCCAGTGGCAGCAAAGATCACCGCGACAAGCAGTCCTGCCAAAATACCAGCTAAGAACGGGAAACCTTTTTTAACACCTTGACTCGCCCCCGTCGCAGCCAGTGCAAGTGGCGCAGGACCGGGTGAGCCAAGTAATACCGCGGTTGTGATTGCCACAGAAAGTAAAGCTTCAAACATCATATCGTCCTTATGAATTACAAGTCTGCATGGTGGAAATCAAAGAAGAAGCCGAATGGCAGGCACACTTTCACGACCAAGCAACAACTCGGGAGTTTTCTTATCTTGAAAATAAGGCTCCTGGGAATAGAGCCTTTAATTTAGTATGCTGCTACGCCTCTGGGACGCAAACTCGGCCTTCCATTAGCACGCGAGCGCTGCGGCTCATGACGGCTTTTTTAGCTTGCCAACGGCCAGACTCTTGTAGTGCTTCAGCGCCAACCTTTAAGGTGCCTGACGGATGTCCAAAGGTCACGGAGTTAAGATCACCACCACCAGCGGCTTCGTTAACTAGGGTGCCAGGAATTGCCGCCGCGGTTGCTATCGCCACTGCGGCAGTTCCCATCATCGCATGGTGCAACTTACCCATAGATAAGGCGCGAACGTTTAAGTCGATGGTATTGGCTTCCACCGCTTTACCGCTCGATGCTGCATAAGATTTAGCAGGTGCAACGAAGGCAATTTTTGGGGTATGTTGGCGAACTTTCGCTTCGTCAATATGACCTATTAAACCCATTTTAACTGCGCCATAAGCACGGATCTTTTCAAATCGCTCGAGTGCACCTGAGTCTCCATTAATCGCTTCTTGTAACTCTGTACCTTCATAACCTAAATCGGAAGCACGGAAGAAAAGCGTTGGGATCCCGGCACTTATCATGGTCACTTCAAAGGTGCCTTCATCAGGCACAGTTAACGTATCGACGAGATTGCCCGACGGAAACATATCAACATCTGGGTCGCTTGGATCCATAAACTCAACCACCACTTCTGCTGCTGGGAAAGTTACGCCATCCAGTTCAAAGTCGCCCGTCTCTTGCACTTCTCCATTGCTGATTGGAACATACGCCACTATGGTTTTGCTAATATTCACCTGCCAGATTTTAACGACGGCGACGCCGTTCTCTGGCACTTTATTCGCGTCGACTAAGCCATTACTAATCGCAAACGCGCCAACTGCAGCCGTTAAATTGCCGCAATTTCCGCTCCAATCAATAAATGGTTTGTCGATAGCAACCTGACCAAAAAGATAATTCACGTCATGGTCGGCTTTGTCACTTTTACTTAAAATCACCGTTTTGCTGGTACTGGAAGTTGCGCCGCCCATGCCATCGGTATGTTTACCATAGGGATCTGGGCTGCCAATCACACGTAACAGCAAATTATCTCGCGCTTCACCCGGTTGCTGAGCATACTCGGGTAAATCCGTTAAATTAAAGAACACCCCTTTAGAGGTGCCGCCACGCATATAGGTGGCGGGAATTTTAATTTGCGGCTTAAATTGGCTCATGGTTATACGCCTTCTGCTTCGAGGAAGTCTTGAGCAAAGCGTTGTAACACGCCGCCAGCAGAGTAAATAGACACTTCTTCAAAGGTATCTAAGCGACAAGTCACAGGCACCTCTACACGCTCACCACTTTGACGATTAATCACGAGAGTTAATGTAGCGCCTGGTGCAGGTTCACCCTCAACGTCATAGGTTTCTGTACCATCGAGTTCAAGCGTTTTACGAGTCGTGCCCGCTCTAAACTCAAGTGGCAGTACACCCATACCGATTAAGTTGGTACGGTGAATACGCTCAAACCCTTCCGCTGCGATAACTTCAACTCCAGCCAAACGTACACCTTTTGCAGCCCAGTCACGAGACGAACCTTGGCCGTAATCTGCGCCGGCAACGATGATCAGCGGTTGTTTACGCTCCATATAGGCTTCGATGGCTTCCCACATTCTGGTGACTTTGCCTTCAGGCTCAACACGCGCCAGTGAACCCTGTACCACTTCGCCGTTTTCAACCACCATTTCGTTTAATAGTTTGGGGTTAGCGAATGTCGCACGCTGCGCCGTTAAGTGATCACCTCGGTGTGTCGCGTATGAGTTGAAATCTTCCTCTGGTAAGCCCATTTTGGCCAGATACTCACCCGCCGCACTGCTTGCCAAAATCGCATTCGATGGCGATAAATGGTCAGTGGTGATGTTGTCACCTAAAATCGCTAATGGACGCATGCCTTTCATGGTACGCTCGCTCGCGAGTGCCCCTTCCCAATAAGGAGGGCGACGAATATAGGTACTCGTTGGACGCCACTGATAAAGTGGGTCGTTGTCTTCACCATAATCTACCGTAAGGTCAAACATTGGTTCATAAACGGCGCGGAACTGCTCTGGTTTAACACTTTCTTTGATCACCGCATCGATTTCTTCATCGCTTGGCCAGATATCTTTAAGCGTGACCGGATTGCCCTCTTGGTCGCGACCTAAAACACCATTTTCAATATCAAAACGCACGGTGCCTGCAATTGCATAAGCCACAACCAGCGGTGGTGAAGCTAAGAAGGCTTGTTTCGCGTAAGGATGAATTCGACCGTCAAAGTTACGGTTACCCGATAACACTGCCGTTGAGTATAAATCACGGTCAATCACTTCTTGTTGAATTTTCGGATCAAGTGCGCCACTCATGCCATTACAAGTCGTACAAGCGAAGGCAACGACACCGAAACCGAGCTGCTCAAGCTCAGGTAGGAGCTTTGCCTCTTCCATATAAGAACGTACCGCTTTTGACCCTGGTGTAAAAGACGTTTTCACCCAAGGCTTACGAGCAAGACCTAATTTATTGGCATTACGCGCCAGTAAGCCTGCGGCAACGACGTTGCGTGGGTTACTGGTATTAGTACAGCTGGTGATCGCAGCGATGATCACCGCACCATCTGGCATCAAGCCATCTTGTGGCGCTTCAATCTCTTTAACGATACCTTGATTGACAAGGTCGTTAGTTGCAACGCGGCGATGCGGATTTGAAGGACCTGCAATATTACGCGTCACCGTAGACAAATCGAACTTAAGTACACGCTCGTACTGTACGTTTTGTAAAGAATCAGCCCAAAGCCCTGTTAGCTTAGCGTATTTTTCCACCAGCTTAATTTGCTCATCGTCACGGCCGGTGAGCTTCAAATAATCAATGGTTTGCTCATCGATATAGAACATGGCCGCGGTTGCACCGTACTCTGGTGTCATGTTTGAAATTGTCGCACGGTCACCTAAATTAAGATCTTGCGTACCTTCACCAAAGAATTCTAAGTAGCTCGAAACGACGCGCTCTTTACGTAAAAACTCAGTGATCGCCAGTACGATATCTGTTGCGGTGATCCCCGGTTGGCGTTTACCAATGATTTCAACACCAACAATATCAGGCAATCGCATGTAAGACGCACGACCAAGCATCACGCTTTCCGCTTCAAGGCCACCCACACCAACGGCGATAACACCGAGTGCATCAACGTGTGGCGTGTGGCTGTCGGTGCCAACAAGCGTATCAGGGAAGGCAACACCGTCGCGCGCTTGAATAACTGGCGACATTTTTTCCAAATTGATTTGGTGCAAAATACCGTTGCCTGGCGGGATCACATCAACGTTTTTAAATGCCGTTTTGGTCCAGTTGATAAAGTGAAAACGGTCGTCATTTCGACGGTCTTCAATCGCGCGGTTTTTCTCAAATGCATCTTCTTCATAACCGGCGTGCTCTACAGCTAAGCTGTGATCGACAATCAGCTGAGTCGGTACGACTGGATTGACTTTAGCCGGATCGCCGCCTTTTTCAGCGATAGCATCACGCAGACCCGCAAGGTCGACTAAAGCAGTTTGGCCCAAAATATCGTGGCACACTACGCGAGCAGGAAACCACGGGAAGTCCAAATCGCGACGACGCTCGATGATCTGTTCAAGATAATCATTGAGTTTTCCAGGCTCAGCGCGGCGTACTAAGTTTTCAGCAAGCACACGCGAGGTATAAGGTAAAGTCTCGTAGCTACCTGGTTTGATGGCTTCTACCGCTTCTTTTGTATCGTAATAGCAAAGCTCAGAATCAGGTAAACGTTTACGGAATTGAGTATTCATAACAACTTCCAACAATCGGTGACGGAAAACAGGCGGCCATGGCGACCGCCAGAATAGATTCGAACAGTGTTCGATTAACGCTCAGAAATGGCAGGAACTGGGCGTAGCTCCTCGCCAGTGTATTCCGCCGATGGGCGAATGATACGGTTATCTGCGCGCTGCTCCATAACGTGTGCAGCCCAACCTGTCAGACGTGACATAACAAAGATTGGCGTGAACAATTTAGTTGGGATCTTCATGAAGTTATAAGCTGAAGCATGGAAGAAATCGGCATTGCAGAATAGCTTTTTCTCGCGCCACATGACTTCTTCACAGCGCACAGATACAGGGTAAAGTACTGTATCCCCCACATCTGCCGCTAGTTTTTCAGACCAACGTTTGATGATTTCGTTACGAGGATCACATTCTGAATAGATAGCGTGACCAAAGCCCATGATCTTCTCTTTACGCTCAAGCATACCCATCATTTCTTGCTCTGCGTGATCCGCAGATTCAAAGCGCTCAATCATTTCCATTGCCGCTTCGTTTGCGCCACCGTGAAGTGGACCACGTAGAGAACCAATCGCACCAGTAATACATGAGTGCATGTCAGAAAGCGTTGAGGCACAAACACGCGCTGTAAAGGTTGATGCGTTAAACTCATGCTCTGCATAAAGGATAAGTGATACGTGCATCACACGCTCATGTAGCTCACTTGGTTTTTCGCCGTGCAATAAGTGTAAGAAATGTGCACCGATTGAATCGTCATCTGTCTCCACATCGACACGAACGCCATCATGGCTAAAGCGATACCAGTAACAAATAATGCTTGGGAAACTTGCAAGCATGCGATCGGTTACTTTACCTTGTTCATCAAAACTTGCTTCACCTTCAAGGTTACCAAGCATTGAACAACCCGTACGTAATACGTCCATTGGGTGTGCATCAGCAGGAATACGTTCTAATACTTCTTTTAATGCCTGCGGTAAACCGCGCATTGCTTTTAGCTCGCTTTTATAAGCGTCTAGTTCAGCTTGGTTTGGTAAGTTACCTTTAAGGATAAGGTGAGCCACCTCTTCAAACTGACAATTTTCAGCTAGATCCTTTACATCGTAGCCACGATAAGTCAAACCTGAGCCCGACTTACCTACCGTTGATAGTGCTGTTTTTCCTGCTACTTGACCACGAAGGCCCGCGCCACTTAGTACTTTAGCCATATTATTGTCTCCTGAATTTTTTACCTGCTGGGTATTGATATTTTGTGCTGCTGAGCAACCCTCAACAGCTTTAATTTTTTACTTATTTTTACCTTCGGCGAATAATGCATCGAGCTTTTGCTCATAATCGTGATAACCAAGGTAATCATACAAATCCATTCGGGTTTGCATGGTATCGAGTACCGATTTCTGATCCCCATTTTCTAAAATAGACTGATACACCAGCTCCGCCGCTTTGTTCATCGCTCTGAACGCACTCAATGGGTAAAGCACCATATCTACGCCCCACTCACCCAGCTCAGCTTTGTTCCAAAGTTCTGTCTTACCAAACTCAGTGATATTCGCAAGGATGGGCACATCAAGTGCTTCGCTGAATGCGCGATAGTGCTCTTCAGTTTGTACCGCTTCTGCAAAAATGCCATCAGCGCCTGCTGCAACATAGGCTTTCGCGCGCTCAATTGCCGCTTCTAGCCCTTCTTGTGCAAACGAATCTGTTCTTGCCATAATGAAAAAGTCAGGATCGGTGCGCGCATCAACTGCTGCTTTAATACGATCAACCATTTCTTCTGTCGACACGATTTCTTTATTTGGACGGTGACCACAACGCTTTTGCGCTACTTGATCTTCCATATGTACCGCAGCGGCACCTGCTTTTTCCATATCTCGGATGGTTTTTGCGATATTGAAAGCGCCGCCCCATCCAGTATCAATGTCGACCATTAAAGGTAGATCACAAGCCGAGGTAATGCGACTTACATCTGCAATTACATCATTTAGAGATGTCATTCCTAAGTCAGGTAAACCATAAGATGCATTAGCAACGCCACCACCAGAAAGATAGATAGCTTGATGACCGATTTTCTTTGCCATCATCGCGCTATATGCGTTGATAGTGCCGACGATTTGAAGCGGTTTATTGGCTTTTAATGCTTCACGAAATTTTTTTCCTGCGCTCATGATGATGCTCTCTCTTAAAAGTGTGATTGATTGCTTGCTAACTTGGTTGCGATATTATTTTTAGAATATTGAATATGTCGACGCATCAGTATTTCTGCCAGTTCAGGATCGCGGTTACTGATCGCACGAACGATATGTTTATGCTCGTCAAATGCCGTGGTGACGCGGGGACCGGCCATCCCTAACTGCACACGATACATACGCACCAAGTGGTACAGCCCATTGACTAGCATAGAGATAAGACTCGCATTTTTACTGCCAAGAATAATGCGGTAATGAAAATCGAGATCGCCCGCTTCTTGATAATAAGAATGTTGGTTTTTGACTTCATCGAATTGACTCGACAACAAACCTTCTAGGTCTTGAATTTCAGTGTCAGTCATGTGCTGCGCTGCAAGCCTTGCCGCCATACCTTCTAGTGCTTCACGGATCTGATAAAGCTCCATTAACCCTTCCGGTGTGAGAGTAACAACGCGCGCCCCGACATTGGCTTTACGTTCAACTAAGTGACATGACTCCAAGCGATTAATTGCCTCGCGAACAACCGCTCTGCTGACTTCATACTTTGTCGACAATTCCATTTCACTGAGCTTAGAACCTGCCGTTATTTCACCTTCTACAATTTCCTTTCGCATACGAAAGAATGCTTTATCAGAAGAAGTAACCGCTTGCTCGTCAAAAAAGCTCATCATTAGTTAGCCAGTCTTAGTAATTTAAGTTGTAGACAATATAGTGCTGGTTGACGCGCACGTCAACCAGCCCCGCTGTAAATTGTCGACAATTTTCAATATAAGCAGTATTCACCATATTTATAGTTTGTGACAAATAATCAGTCTCATGTATTTATCTCGATACGGTATCAGGAAAGGAGTAATTGCATCGCTTAAAAATCATGCATATTATGAAGATACCTTTACTTTAGCCTGAAGATTACGATGCGGTGTTTTCAAATAGTAATGCTTTCTCTGCTGCTAATAACCGGATTAGCGCAGGCGAAAACCTATACCGTACTGGTCTATCACGGTGCCAATCCTCCTTACTATTTTGAAGAGCAA
Source organism: Pseudoalteromonas piscicida (assembly GCF_000238315.3). Taxonomy (NCBI): domain Bacteria; kingdom Pseudomonadati; phylum Pseudomonadota; class Gammaproteobacteria; order Alteromonadales; family Pseudoalteromonadaceae; genus Pseudoalteromonas; species Pseudoalteromonas piscicida. The sequence continues at coordinate 288,486 of NZ_CP011925.1, read as the reverse complement.
GGAAAACCCAAAGGTATTTTTGTCGACATTTTTCAAGAGTTGGCAAAACTGACTTCATACCAATTTGAGTTTATGCCGCTCTCTGTCGCCAGAGGACAGCGCTATTTCGACCAAGGTAAAATAGATATTGAACCTGGGATCAATAAAGTATGGCGGGCCGAAGCAGACGTTCCGGGGATTTACAGCATCGACTATGCCTTCTCAACAGAAGTGCTGCTTGGGTATCAATCTCGCTGTGTGGGCAAGCATAGGCCCGAGCAGTTTTATGGCGCATTAGTCGGCAAAGTAAGAGGGTATCGTTACGATAATTTTGAAGCGCACTTGGGTGAAGACAAGATAGTCGTTTATGAAAATGTATCGGAGAAAGAACTACTAGCACAGCTTGAACATGAGCGTTTAGACTACATCATGATTGGTTCGGTGACAGCAGATTACTATATTTCACAACAACCAAAGTATCGCAAATTTCAATCTTGCTATGAAATAAGCCGATTACCCGTACATATGCGCTTGCAGCCTCATTTAACTGAGTTACAAACGGGAATAAATATCGCCTTGCGACGAATGGTTAATGACGGAAAAATAAAATCCATCTATGCTAAATATAGATTAACGCATTAACGTGTGGAGTTGTTTGCTAATGACGAATGCTGTTGTTGGACGTCTACTACTGTTTATTTTGCTGATTAGCCCATTACCGTTATGGGCGAAATTACAGGTTGTTACGGAACTTTCTCCACCCAATCAAACCATAGAAAACCACCAAGTTGCAGGCTCAAGTACCGTTCTGGTCAAAGCGATTTTAAAAGCGGCTGAACTCGAGGGACAGTTTTCTATTTACCCTTGGGCCAGAGCTTTTAAATTAGCGCAGCATGACAAACATACCTTAATTTATAGCATCGCAAAGACCCCCGCAAGAGAAGACAGTTTTCATTGGATTGGTCCTGTTGCTGTATTTCATTTAGGGTTTGTTACCAATCGTTATCGTGAGGACATAAAAATCCAATCACTTGAGGATGCAAAACAATACAAAATAGCAGTTCAGCGTGGTGATATCGCCGAAGGCACACTTAAAGCACTCGGGTTTAACTTTGTTCAAACCAGCGACATCGAAAAGTCATATGAGTTACTCGTTGCAAATCGCGTTGATTTAGTGATTGATGACCCGCGTTATATCAAAACCATGGCCACGGAACTTAACCTTCCAGCCGACCACTTTGCCTTTTTATACGATGTGAAGGCACTCTCGGTAAAAGGTTACCTTGCAACGAACAACCAGTTACCAGCCGATATTGTCGAACGATTACGTATTGCATTTGCGAAAGTAAGTAAAACAGAAGCGTACCGTAAGGTATTGGAGCTCTAGCTAAACCCAATTGCTTTAATCCAAAATACTCTCACGTATATTGGTTTGTATGGGTAGCACTTAATCGTCGCTGCTTTTCATAAAAACCAATACCAAGCAAGTAGCTCATCTCAATAAAAAGAGATAACATTTCAGCCTAAACCTGCCGATTACAGTAACGATTAGAAAGGAAAAACAGTGATTGAACGAATTGATACCAAACAACGAATGAGCCGCATTGTAAAACACAATGGTACTATTTATTTATGTGGCCAAGTCTGTAAAGACGCCGAGCAAGGAATTAGGGCACAAACTGAAACCATGCTTGAGAAAGTTGATGAGCTACTTATTCAAGCAGGGAGCGACCGCAAACACATTCTTTCTGCGACAATTTATATTAAAGACATGAAGTATTTTGCAGAAATGAACGAGGTTTGGGATGCATGGGTGCCTGAAGGTTATGCACCAGCTCGCGCTTGCGTAGAAGCGAGCATGGCTCGTGAAGCATTACTTGTTGAGATTTCGGTGGTTGCTGCAGAGATCTAGTCTAAAAAACATAAGCCTGATTTAGATAAGGCTTGCCTTTACTCTGTCAGATTTGATTTTTAGATATTGATCAAATTTGACAGCCGTATTTAACGCGGCAGTGTCAGGTAGTAATGATACCACCTAAAGTAGTGTCCAGATTTATTGAACCACAGCAGTGGAAACAAGATGGTGATACAAAACAAAGCGAACTTCTAGCATTAGAGCCTGAACAGAAATCTATAAACCTCCGAGATTATTTGAAGTTGATGAAGGACTCAGAAGAAATGAACATATTTTTTAATTGTACAAGGTGTTGTGAGACAAATGGAATCAATTACACACCAACACAAGAGCAAGATCTGATTATTGTTTCTTGTGAGTATTGTAAATCAGAATATGAAATCATGGTGTTTAGTGATATGGAATGCGGGGAGTTGTTAGAGTGGGAAGTCAAGGACGGTATAAAATACACAGAACCAAAGGCTGGCTATTACACTAGTCATCAAAGCATTGTGTATAACCAACAAGAAATACTAAACACACTAGAAACCATCGACCAGCAAAACAACACCTATATAACACGATTGCTATTTGCTCAAGCTATAGTGAATTTAGAAACCTACCTCTCAGATACTTTCCGATTCTTTGTTTTAATCGACCAAGACAAGATACATAAATCAATACTTAATGATCCAAACCTTAGAAAAGAAAAGTTCACTCTAGAACAGATAATTAAATCACCTAACATAGCTAGAGCTGTAGTGAAAAAAGAGTTTGATAAAACCCTCTTTCATAACCTTGCTAAAGTATGTTTTATCTACAAAAACAGTCTTGGTGTTAACCTCCCTGAAATCCTTGATTCCGTAGATAGAGATTATATTCAAAAGTGTATAGAAATACGCCATGACATAGTTCACAGGAATGGTAAAGACTCAGCAGGAGATTTAAACAAAATAACAAAACAAGATGTAACTATATTAGTGAATAAAGTATCTGAGATCATTAAACAACTAGATTCAGCTTTATCTGAACACAAGAATGAAAAACATAAACCATTCAAACCTGACATAATCCCTTTCTAAAGCACTTCAATGGGCAGTCTCACCCCATAAAGGGGGGTTCAATGGACAAGTTAAAGTTGCTTTATATGAATAAGTCTTAACTAGATCTGTCAGATTAGAATTATGGAACTCAATCAAATCTGGCAGTCACATATATGCCAATAGCAGATCATCAATGCCCTATTAAGGTGTGAGCAACGCTATACCGGTACCACCGCAGGCCACCTTAAACGCTAGGCACATCGCATAGTAAATTGTGAATCACTCTCAAACATTTTGTTAAGCATGTTTTTTGTAGATGGCGGCTACAATACTAGCTGCTTCTGAGTTAGGGTCAGGTGATGTAAGCCCTTGAGAACTATTAATTTCGAAAACTTCAAATTCTTTTAACCTAAAAAAATCATAATGAAATTTCCCTTTATCACCAAAATACTTATACAAATAACTTGGTCTATTATTTATTGATTTAAGCTCTCTAGTTAAATAGTCATTAATGTTATCTAACTTAGGATGAATAAATCTATATAATTTAGAATCATAAACACGATAATTCCATGACTTCCTAAACCTTAACATTGGATCATTCAAAAAATCCGTACCGCTTAGTTTTATATCGCAATTACATTTGACACATGACACTGACAAATTAAATGCATCGAACATATATGCTGGGAATTTAGATTTTGGCAATATACGTTCAATATGCTTTACTCTATCAGATTCATTTTTAATACACCTAAGACAATAGCAACAAAAATAATTCTGCTCTTTCAATCTCTTATGTTTAATCCATAACTTAAAATCCCTGACTAGGTATGAATTCCATGGCTTTTCTTCATATTTAGCCTTTTTTATCTTCCTAGAATAATTCGAGTACAACTTAGAACTCCTCATGATATCCAATAATTATATTTCTAACATCATTAATAATTCTAATTTGTCTATCATCGATACATGACTTAGAAATTCTATCAAGCTGATAACTAGCTGAAGGCCTTGACAATTCACCACTTCTATATGAGTCGAGAATGCCGATTAAATAACGAGACAAAAAATCATTTTCTGGGGTGACAACATCAAATAATGACCACAACCTCTCTTCAATATTTTGGTTTTCATCTTGTTTACAAGCTATTTTGAAATTAGAAACTTCATACACATCGCAGTTTGAACCAATAATTAATGGAGAGTGTGTTGCCACCAAGAGTTTGAAATATTCCCCATAGAAAACATCAAATATACTATCTATATACTCTCTTTGCCATTTAGGGTGCAGGCTATTTTCCGGCTCATCAACAACTACAATTAATCCATGCGTCATATTTGATGCAATATAAGTCAGTGTAGCTATTTTATTCGCTTGACCAGAGCTAATCATTTTAAACGGAACAACTTCTCCATTTTTATTTTTCAAAAAAATATCTAAATTACAATCAATTCCACCCCTATTAAGGAGTGAGACTATAATATTTGACCTATTATTATGACCAAGACTTGGGTAATCATTATTGATTGGAATCCAATAAATTTCGTTTGAATTTATATCCTTTCTTTCAGGTAGTCTGATTCCAATTTCATCAATATATCCACAATAATCTAAGGCCCTTCCTAAAACAAACCTTACTTTGTTACTCTCTATTTTACTTAAAGCATCAACTATAACTTTATTGTAAGCCAACTCCCCTTGCTTAACCGATAGACTCTTGAATTTTCGTGAGTTAATGTCAAATTTATCATGTAAGCAGTTCGATATACCTAGAACTAGTTGCCCATTACTAATATAGTAATCAGCTAATTGCCTAAGAACAGTGCTTTTTCCACCACCGTTCTCACCAATAAACACTTTCGCCAGAGAATTATGGTTAACAATATTCAAATCTATTCTTTTCAATTATTTTCCATCCAAGTTTAAAATACACTCAACAATCTTAATCTACGAGCGATTAGTTCGTTTTTCTGTCGAGAACTGTCTCGAGCTTCTACTTAAGGAATTTTTATCATAGTGGATAACTTATTGCTACAAAAGGCTTTCAGCCTTTAAAACTAAAGTTGCTTGAGGATAAAAACGGCCAAATTGCTCGTTTTCCTAAGTGTAAGATAAGGGTGAAAATGGATAGCCAAAAATAGACAAGGCGAAGATCTGCTTTTCGCTCATAGCTATCTGTCAGATAAAGTCCAAACCTACTCATCGAAACTGTAAGATCAGATATGAGCTACTACACTTTATATGAATATATGTCACCGTTGTTCCGTCATTACCTATGGCTTCTCTGCTTTGCGTGTCTGTGACTCCAGTGACCTTATGAGCGCTAACTTTCGCGGAGGTCAATGCCGCTTTAAAACTCCATAACCTCTGAACACTTATCCACTTAAGTATTCGCTTTCTTCACAAACTTCGCCGTAACCATCATTTCACCAACGCCATCTACCTTGCAGTCAAGCTCATGATCTTTTTTATCGAGCACGCGCCTTACCAAGGCCTTAGTACCAATCTTAATGACTTGTGAGCTGCCTTTGATTTTTAAATCTTTAATCACAGTGACTTTATCGCCATCCACTAATAGTGTGCCATTGGCATCTTTTACTTGAATGTCGTCCTCGGTCGCAGTCGCGTTTGGGTCCCATTCGTAAGCACATTCAGGGCATATTAGTTGACTTTGATCTTGATAAACATATTCAGAATTGCACTTGGGGCAAGCAGGTAAAGACATATACTATCCATTCACTATTTCAGTTTGTAGCATATAGTAATATCAACGTTCTGAATTTAATAGGGACGATGTCAACTCTTTCGACCCGAGACTTTAGGATGAGATTTTGGCACTAAAATTGCTGGCTAATAATCGTATTTAACCAAATGCATGGAAGGAATTCTCAATGATTATTAATCAATCTAGTAATGTCAGTGCCGTATACTCTCAACTTGCACAACAGCAGTCCACGTCTCGACAAGATGAGAAACAGGAAGTCGTAGCCACAGATACTGTAGCAATCAGTGAGGCTGGCAAACAAGCGCACCAGAACTGGCAAAATATTGCCTCTAAATATGATGTAAATAATATTTCGGCTCAAGAAGCTCGCGCTATGTCTAAAGAGTTGTTTGAAGGGGGGCTTATCAGTACTGGTCAAATGATGGCGATCGGTGCACCAACTTCTATGGTGGAAAATCCATCTCAAAAATACAATCTACTTAATGACATGAAGCATACTTTTAGTTTATCAAACTCGCTTTCAGCTCAAACCAAAGAAGCTAGAGCCAACTATTTAAATTCGATATCGATTTTGGAAAGGCTCAACAGTGAAAGAAAGGGAATAAATGGCTAAAATATTCTAGATAGGTGCACTTAGTATTATTCAAATGCACCTTAGTGTTTAGTTCAAATCAAACTAATTAATATAAAGCGAGTCGCTTGACGTACCAAATGGCGAAGCTGTTGAATTTGAAGAAACTTTGACTTGACCAGACTCTTGACCTGAGAAGTCCCAACCATACAACCAACCCGTGACAGTTTCCCCAACCGAACAACGGTGTAAATCGTTGCCACACCGAGCTTCACTCAATCCAGTTGATTTAGAGATCCCATTCATCACCGCATTATTCGGATTGCCATAACCAAACTGCCAAGCGTAGATAAATAGATAGCTGCCACCGTGATTAGTTCCTGTAGAAAGTTGACTTTGTGAAATAGTCTGATCGCCGCCTAATTGCGAACGTACGATACCCAGCTCAAAATACGTGATCCCTTGAGCCGGTGCCATTGGCATGATCTCAGCACTACTCATTGAAAACTCATCTCTGGCGACAGGTGCATGCATAGCAAGTGGGGGTTGTTCAAAGTCTAGCGAATATTAAGTAGTTGGGTTTTTCATCACACCTTGCTCGATATCTCCAGCAACAGCAGAAAATGCGGAAGTGAGCGCCAACATTAGTAGCATTGAATAGCTTTTTTTCTTCATCTTAATTGTCCTTTTAAACACTGTTTAAGTTATCGATGCCAGTTATGTCAATTCGCTTTAACTTATACACATTAGCAAGCTATGGATAACACTTTCAAAATTAAAACAAGCTTTTAGGTTAATCTTGAAATGCATATGGCTTAGCAAAAATTAAAGCGTTATCTACTCAAAGGTAGATAACTTCATTACGAGGATTGATATAAACCGCCGCTGGCAGTTACAAACATTAACACAAAAACAACACTAAACAACAAAATAAACCAATTAATTTACACTCTGCATTTATAACAGGATCTGGAACAAGTAATAAAAATGTCAAGCACTCAGGACATCAGTAATGCCAATGCGTTGTAAAGTAGAAAGTAGATGAGTAATAGTCAAAAATTGAAGCGATTATATTTATTGACTGAGTGGAAAATTTTTTGATATTCAGGCACAAAAAAAGCAAGCCTTAGCTTGCTTTTTCTTCATCAATTAAGCGATTAAAGCTTAACGATTTTCTCAGCTTGAGGACCTTTCTGGCCGTCAGTAACTGTGAACTCTACTCTGTCGCCTTCAGCTAGGGTACGGAAACCGTCACCTGTAATTGCGCTGAAGTGTGCGAACACGTCAGGGCCATTTTCTTGAGCGATGAAACCAAAACCTTTAGACTCGTTAAACCACTTAACGGTACCTGTAAGAGTGTTAGACATAATACTAATCCTGATATAAAAACAAAAACCAATGCTGCGCGTTGATGAGCTATGCCCATGTGGGCGCATAGACCTAAATTTGTAGAGTGGATAAAACTTCAGGACGGTACTACTACAAGCAAACACTTATACAACAACGTAATGGAGATTTTAAAACACTGACTCAAATTCTGTCTATGAACATCATATAGGGATTCCGCCCTAAGTCAATGTATTTTTAATCATCAATATGACTTGCTAATGACAAATATCAATATTTTTTTCACGGCTTTTTCAACACCCTATTTTTTAAACACATTATTCCCCTAACCCTGTGTAAACAATAGAGATTGCAATAAAATATTCATAAAGCTAGAGAGGCTTTTTTGACTCTAATTCCCGAATTAATTGCACCACTTGCTCGACGACCACTTGCGGGGCATTCATAGGTACGGTGTGGTCGCTTCCCTTGGCAATAATTAGCTCAGAATCACAATGTGACGCCAACGCTTCTTGTCCTTCTCGCCATGCTTTAACATCGCGTTGAGTTGGATCAAATGGTCTTTGGGCAACGATAACACGACACGGAATATGCTCAGGTGCTTGGTGCGCCCGAATACTCGCAACAGTTTCGCTTAGCGCTTGAGTTTCCCGGCGCAGAGCTTCACCGAAGGTATTTTCTGGCAGAGTACTCAAGGGTTTAAGTAGCTTATCCTGCGCTAAGGCATGGGTTTTATCGATGAAGTAAACCGTCACAGGGTCAACATACAACAGGGCTGCAACTTGCTCAGGATAATAGGTGATGTAGTTTTGCATTACATAGTATGCGTACGAATGACCGACATAGATAAACGGCGGCCGAATATCAAGCGTTCTCAACACTTCACGAAGATTACGATTATCCGTATCAACACTATAGGCTCTGCGGCTAAGCTCGCTTTTGCCATAACCTTCACGGTTATAGGCCACCAATGCATTGGGTATTTGCTGCGCGAGACCCATCATTACTGGTGTCCAATAAATTGCAGGCGCTGCAGAACCACTTTCAAAAACAACGGCAGGTTCATTGCCCGCAACATGATAAACCTGCAAAGATACTTTGTTCGCAACCACGATGTGCTCTTGAATATCGCGTTCAAGTGCAATCTGTGCATAAGCACTATTAACGAACAACAACCCCAATAAAGTTAGCGTGCGATACATATCGTTTCCTTGATATCTATAGTTCGACTCTAAAGTTAGCAGCTAGATGCAGCATAAGCTAATGACATTTTTGCTGCATCTCCCCTTTATTTAAACAAAGTAAAAGCGACACTTAAAACTCAAATTCCAATGCGAGTCTAAAGCTATGATCTTTGCCAGATTGGCTGATCTCCGAAATAAAACCCGCTTCCCATTTCAGCTGCTTTTGACCTTCAAATCGATGCAGTCCGATAAACCCTGGGCCAACACCAAAAAAGTCTTCTCCGACATAGACTTCAATTGCTGGCTGAAAAGCACTATACAAGCGGTAGCGCAGTTGTGCTCTAAACTCAGATTCCCATTCATCCTCAATGTCCTTACCCCACTCCCTCACCAAAAATGCATTCATGGTAAGGCTCGTGCGGCCAAATTCCTTCTCAAATAAAAACCCTGCGGTAGCTTCATAGGCATCGAATTTATGGCGTTTTTCAAGCTCAAACAACATGCCTATATCCGCCCAGTAGCGCCCTTGCTCTACAAATTGCCACCGCGACTCTAACTCGTAAGCCGCCAAGTCAAAGTTGCCCTCATCGTCGCGCTCACCTATCGCGTAACCTTCGATGGTCATTGTTTCAGTGAGACTCCAACCAAGCCCTAAACGCTGTGCCAGCACGTTCCCTTGCTCGGTTTGCCGAGATAGTAGTCGCCACTCCAACTCACGCTCAAGCGGCATTACATAAGGATGATAAACTTTGTCCACCACCATACCATCCGCTTTTGCACTAAATGCCACCACCCCAAAAAAACTCACCAGCAGCGCGAGTAAAACATTATTTCGCATGCGCTGTTCTCCAATATGTACATCCCAAGAACGTAATCAACGCGCCTCCAAACCCTGCAAGCGTTGCAGCATTTGGTGTTGCCTCATACCCCACTAATACTCTTAGCACTCGACCAACAACACTGTGTTCGTCCACAATTTGTCGTAAGTCTATTTCAAGTCTGGCGGCACTAATTAAGTCCACTTGAAGCGCCAAGTCCAATGCAATCGACACCTTACTCGCACCGTGTAAAGCCAATAACAACAGCAACAACCAAGGTAAGTGCTTACTCTTCAACCAATCAAGGAAAAAGAAGAGTAGAATAGAAAAGCTCAAACAGATCCCCACACCAAGCGAGGTGCCAATAGCGAGGGTTTGACCATCCGCTGGCTTCGAATAAGAGAACGCAAAACTTGCCAAATGGTGCAAGTACAATACCACTGCTAGTCCAAAGGCCAAGGCAGCAAGGGCCGTATGTCCGGTGCGTTTTGTTGCAATTATTAAGCAAAATAAACTGAGTAACAGACCTATTTGCAATAACTCGAACCCGCGATAATCAAAACTCGAGGCTATTTCTCCACCCAAAAACCATATGCCAAAACAGCCGACTAGCCCCGCACTCAGCGCGATGAGTGTCGTTTTAAGTGGTAAAGCAGCATTGGTACATTGTGCTAATAGTACCCAAAGTACAGTTACTGGTAATAATTGGTTCACGCTCACTACCACCGCATTAAGAAGCATTTGTTGGCTCCTTCACGATAACGATACCTTGTGCTGTATTTGGTGAAAACTCACCAAAAAAGCTATATTCACCAGGTGCTAGCGGGCCGATATAAATCACACTTTTACGGTTCGGAAAAAGCACTTTTTCACGATTAAGATCAAAACTGTCAAACTCTTCAACCTGAGGGTCTTGATTTTCGATGATGAGCTTTACTTTACGATTTGCAGGCACCTCAACTTGTGCTGGAGTAAATAAATGATTTTTAAGAATAATGGTATAACTTTCTTCCGCCCACAAGGCGAAACTACAGGTCGCCAAAGGCAAACCAAGCGCGAAAGACAGCGAAGAGACCTTAGTCCTTAGCATCCAGCCCCCTCGGTAAATTTACACAAACTCTAAGCCCACCTAAATGACTGCGAGCAAAAGAGATATCTGCGTGATAAATTGCAATTATATGATTGACTATCGCCATTCCTAAACCTGCCCCTTTTTCCCCTGAAGGGTGTTTATCTCCACCAACGCGATAAAATCTGTCAAAAATTCGCTCTATTTCCGCATCGGACATACCACAACCCGAATCATCGATTTGCCATACAACCCGCTGCGCATGCTGCTGAATTTTTACTTCTATGTCACCTTCAATTGGCGTGTATTTAATCGCATTACCAATTAAATTAGAAAAGAGTGTGGTTAATGTGAACTCACAGCCCTCTATGGTCGCTTCTGATGCTTCTAAGCTGATATTTTGTGATTTTTGTTCGATTCTCGGGTAACAGTTAGCAATCAAGTCTTGAGTTAATGCCACTAGGTCTTGCTGCGCAAATTGCTTATGCCACAGTTCCGGCTCTGTACGCGCTAACGTCAGCATTTGTTCAACCACATGGTTTAGCTGCTCAAGCCCTTTTGACATAGCAGTGGCACTGGGATGCTTAGTATCGTGCGTTAAATTATGCAGATGGATTTTTAAGCTTGCGATCGGCGTTTTTAACTCATGCGCGGCATCGGAAGCAAAATAACGCTCTTTAAGATATGCGACTTCAACTTTTTGAAAGAGGTCATTTAGCGTCGCGATAACGATTGCGACTTCCGCTTTGTCGCTTTGCACTGCCAGCTGAGTAAAGTCTTTGGGGTTACGCCGTCTAAGCTCTTTAGAAAGATCTCGTAAAGGCTTTAACGCCGTATAAATAATCCATGCAATAAACACCGCAAGAAACGGCATGATCACCACCAGCGGCGTCATTGCAGATACAATCATGCCTTCAGCAAGGGCAAAACGCTTTTGTACCGGCTCTGCTACCAGTATTTGCCTTTCACCGAACGCTTCGCTGAAGGTTCTGAGTCTAGTCGCCCCCACATTTTGAGTGCTAAACCCAGCATCATAATTAAGCTTGTTCTTGTACTTAGCAAGTAGCTCACTGCCCGCAACAACTTGATTGTGCTCAAGGACTAAAAAGTAAAATGCGTTATTACTCGCACCACTGGGCAGGGTAGTCGCAGTAACTTGAGTATTTACGAGTGTTGCGATGGACTCTAAATGGCTGTCTAATTGTGCTTGTGCCATCGCCATGCTGGAATGATAACCCCGTAGCAGCGCCATGGATGCAGTCAGCACCAAAGCTGACACTAAAATTAGGGTCAACTTTCTCGTTATGGAAGCACCTCCAAGCGAGCTTCTCGTGCCCACTAAGCCCCCTTGCCAACCACATAGCCAATGCCACGCAGCGTTTTGATAAATCCATCGGGCATTTTCTTACGGAGGTGATGAATATGTACCTCAATAGCATTAGAGCCTAAAGCCTCTCCCCAATCATAGAGCTTAGATTCTAACTGAGTTTTAGACAGTACACGGCCGCTGTTTTCCATCAACGCCTTGAGTAACATATATTCTTTACGAGGTAATTCTTGAGCGCTACCACTTACAAGCACCTCGTGACTGGCGAGATCTAACACGACATCGTTGCAGCTCAAGGTGCTGCTCACTTGTTTGGTGAAGCGTCGACCAATCACCCGCAAACGCGCAAACAGTTCTTTTGGCTCAAACGGCTTAGCCAAATAGTCATCAGCCCCTAAATCCAGCCCTGCAATTTTATCATCAAGACTATTTCTTGCCGTTAGAATGAGCACAGCGGTTTGCGATTTGGTTTTTTTCAGCGCCTTGAGTACCGCCAAACCGTCTCCGTCAGGTAGACCTAGGTCAAGCACCACTAGCTCAAATTCACCAGATTCAACAAAACTGATTGCTTGTCTTTGCGTCGGCGCATGCTCAATGGCATACCCTTCTTTTTTGAGTGATGCGATAAGCCCCTGTGCCAGTAGCTCATCGTCCTCTACAAGTAATAGCCTCATTTATTCCTTCTTTTTAGCTTTTTTTCGACTTTCGCCAATAGCTGTGCCACTTCCTCTTGACGGTATTCATCAGCTTTTTCTCTACCAGGACGGCTTGGCGCATTCTGCGCTTTTTTCAAGTGCGCAAGGGCGGCACTATAATCACGTTCGTCATATAAAAACTGTGCATAGAAATAGTTTACATCAATTCCTGCCGGATTGATCGCTAATGATTCTTGGAACAGCTTTTTCGCCTTTTTATCGCTGCCAAACCCAATTGGCCAGCCTGGAACCTGGGCATAGAGCGTGCCCAAGCTCGTTAATGCAGAACCAGACAGTGCATTTTTATCAAGTTCAATGGCTTTTTCGAATGAGGCTTTCGCATCTTTGGCAAGACCAAGCGCCCCCAAGCCACCTTTCGCTCCTGCAAAGCTCGACTGCACAATACCACGCCAGATGTAAGCTTCAGCGCGATCTGGATATTGTTCAACAAATGCCACGCACTGCTTAACCAGCTCTTCAAATGCTTTTTCTTGGGCATCGCCTTCGGTTTCATAATTTACCATCGCCCATTTAGTTTGGACTCGGCTAAGATCATCGTCAAATGCTGCCCAAGCACCTTGACTGAATACCAGTAATGTTGCTGAAGCTAACAAGGTTTTTAGTGCGTTCATCGTAATGACTCCTTAGTGGAAAAAATGGTTTGGATGGTTTTCACTTTTTTGATTAATGCGTTATCAACAAGCTCTGGTAACAAGCCATTGAGTCTCGCAAAAAATCTTTCAGGAAAACCTATGCCAGCACGTCTGGTGTTGCTATGGAGCAATTTCATAAAGGCTTGTGCGACGACCTCTGGCGAGTCCATCTGATTACCTAGTGCATGGTTTACAGCTGTCGCGCGATCGTCATTCATTTCCGTTGTGGTTGCGCGTGGCGCGAGATATTTAACCACTACTTGGTTATCGAGTTCCCGCGTCAGTGCCTCTGTAAAACCACGCAGACCGAACTTGCTAGCGCAATAACTGCTTTGATATGGAAAGCCGATAGCACCAAACGCTGAACCTACATTAACTATGGTGCCATGGCTTGAGATCAGTTGTGGTAAACAGGCTTGACTAACTAGCATGGGCGCTAATAAATTCGTCTCCATCTGCTTTTTCAAGTCAGTAGGTAAAATTTCAGCAAACCCAGCCATGGTATTAATGCCGGCGTTGTTGACGAGTAAGTCAACCCCACCCATAGTCGCCGCTTTTCTCGCGATTTGTGTCGCAGCATCCTCAGCGGTGATATCTAAAGCAAGATAATCGTGTTCTCCGGATAACCCCGCTATCACCTGCTTTAATTTTTCGCTGTCTCGACCAATCAGCAAACAACGCCAATTATGCATGGCCAACTGTTTACTAATGGCCCGGCCGATCCCCCGAGATGCCCCAGTGATAACGGCAAGTTTTGTTGCTTTCATCAGCTTACCTCCGCAAATTCGACACCTGCAGGCACCGCTTCAATGTTGCGGAATATGTCGCCATACAAACGATAAAACTGTTTAGCGCTGTGAATAATGATCGCTTGCTCTTTTTCACAGCTGATCTTGTTCATCAACCCTGCAAAAAAGTCAATATGTTCAACATCTAACGCGCCATGAGATGTTAAATAGGAAAATGCGCTACGAGGCAGACCAAGCTTATTCGCAATTTGACGAGCAGCATCATCGGCAAGTGCGATGGACGTGCCCTCAAGCACATTAACCATGCCAAAAAAGCTCAGTGGGTGTTTACGAGCGATACTGTCGTAGGCGTAAGAAACCATCATTTCAGTTGCGAAGCTTGGCATGCTATGACGTATTACTTCTTTATCCACACCACAGGCGGCAATATCATTAAGGATCCACTCTTGGTGTCCCATTTCTTCTTCGATGTAATGCCCTATCGCTTCTCGCAACCACTCTTTACTATCATCTAGTCGTGCACCACACGCCATAAGGAGTGGTACTGTGTGCTTTACGTGATGAAACGCCTGCTGTAAAAATGAAACGTATTGGCCTTTGGTGATCTGACCATGAAAAACATCATGAATAATTGGTGCGCTTAGTAGATATTGGCGCGCTTGTTCCGTTTCTGATTGTAGGGTTTGGTAAAAGTTGCTCATTGTCGTTTTCCTTTTAAACCGAAGCTACGGACTCTGCCGCTTCGTATTAATTCTGGGAGTAAAGCGCTGAAATTTGCTGCGCGAAATTAGCTAAAATCACATCGCGTTTAGGTCTACCGTTCGCGGTAAGCATGCCGTTACCTACCGAAAAGGCTTCATCTACGCGCACATAACGTTTTATTTTTGCGTAATCAGGGAGTTGCTGGTTGGCAAGTTCAATGGCGTTGTCAATCACAGCTGCTGTTAGTTGTGTCGGGGTATAAATAAGCGCCGTTAAAAATGGCTTGCCATCACCCACCACAACGCATTGCAGTAAAGGTACATAGGCAAGCAAAACGGACTCCGGCCACTCGGGAGAAATATTGCGTCCAAAGCTATTGATCAGAAGATTTTTTAGCCGGCCTTCAATGACAAAATGCTGCTCACGCTTCGACACTCTATCGCCGGTTTTTAACCACGCATCTTGGGCTATCGCTTCGCTGCCCAAATAACCTAAAAAGTTATTCCCTTTGATCTCTAACTCATCTGCCACAATACGTGCCTGAATATGGGGCAGTAACTTACCGACGCTACCATCTTGCTCACCAGTATTCAGTGCAACAACAGACCCCGACTCGGAAAGCCCATACCCTTGAAACACAGGTAAGCCCAGCTGTTTAGCTTGCTGTAGCAGTTCAGTGTCAACTTTAGCGCCACCGACCGCAATAAAGCGTAAACTTGTAGGGGGTTGCCACCCTTGCTGTGCGGCACTTAGCAGGCAACGCAGTAGCTCAGGCACTAAAATTAAGCTATTTGGTTGTACTTCACTTATCTTTTGCAGCAACTTTTGTGGATACAGCAATTGGCTGCCCGAAAAGCCTAGCGACGCAAGTTCGGTTACCTCAACCATGCCACCACTCAACAGCGGCGCATACACACCCGCTATGTTTTCTAGCAACACAGGTAGCGGTAATAAACACAAGTGCTTAGGGCGATTAAGTGCGATGGTTTCGCATAAACTGCTCGCCACTACAAGTTGGTTTTCAACCGACAGACATACACCTTTTGGTGCGCCTGTTGAACCTGAGGTATAAGTGATCTTTTGCGTTTTAGGAAAATAGCCTCCCGCGCTTTCGCACCTAGTTTGATATACATAGATTGCTTGACCATAGACATCCAACACCAAAAATTCAGCGCTATTTTCAAGCTTGGTATCGCTGATCAACCAGTTTGCTTTTGACTGCTCAAGGGTGTGTTCGACTTGCGCTGTGGTAAAGAAATGAGGTACTGGAATAGACACTTTATTCGCTTGTAATAGTGCAAAATCTACCAATAACCAAGCGATAGAGTTGTCTAACGAAACCGCAACACCCTCACCATTCATCACAATAAAGCGCTCAGCCAATGCTTGCATGTAAGACTTTACCTCAGCAAAAGTGAGACGAGTTTGCCCTTGTTGTAAAATCACATCACTGTCTTGATGTGGCAGTTTTTTTAAGAAATCACACATATAAAAATGCCTCTTTTAAGCTCGCGATTTCCACCTCGAGTCCTTGTAGTAAGTGTTGATACATTTCAGTGTTTGTGATCACCTGCTGGGCTTGATGTAAATCCACCGAACAAACCATCGGAGCACATTGGTAATAGCTGCCATAATCTTTGGCTGAAGCGATAGTGCCGTGTGCCAAAGAAATCTTGTTAACCTCGACTTGACATAACTTCATCAATGCACGCACTTGTTTGGTTGCCGTAAACACCAAGTAGCGGATGTCACTCTCAAGCAGTGCTTGAGTCAGTACAATAAAGTGGCTTAACGTTGCCATTCGGCCTGTTGAGAACAAATTGCCAAGTTCTGCGATATGAATACGCTCTGAAACCGTTGAGAGGCACTGCTCTACCGGACGATTAAGATACTGCTCGACAAATAATGCGTCTTTGGCTGCAAATCTAAGACCTAAAAAGCAATCGCTTTGACTGTAGTTTAAATGGCTTAAAAGGGGATAATACTCATGAATGTCAGCGCCAAAAGCATGGGCAAAACCACTGTGGATAGCGTGCTCCAATTCAGCGCGCGAGCCGCAAGTCTTGTTTGCCCATCTAAGACGACTTTGTGAGTTTGTTGCTTGTAGTGCTTCACCCATCGTTTTCACACCTTTCCTGTTCTGATGTAAAAACTTTAAAAAGCGAAAATTAAGAAAACCTTAAGTTTGAAAAAAGGACGAAAAAATTTTTCGTGATACGTATTCTACTTTTAAAACGCTTGCTTTCGGCTAATCACAAATACGGCAACGAGCGAAACCAAAATAAACAGTGCGGCGAGTAAAAAAGTCATTGAAAATGCCATATTCAGCTGTGCAGAGCTTGCCAAAGCCGCACTCTTTACCTGCAACAACACGCTAAATACACCACCAAGTAATGAGGCTCCGGTCATTAGCCCTAAGTTTTTACATAAATTAATGAGCCCAGATCCCATACCCTTTTCTTTTTCGGCTACTGTCGTCATCACAAAGGTATGGTGAGCCGCTAGAAACAACTGCCTTCCGGGAGTTAACACAAATAACGCCACAACATAGCCATAAAGTCCAAATAATGAAGGTAAGATTGCAAAGCTAATTGTCCCAATGAGGATCATCAGCAAGCCCAAAAACATGGCAAACGCGATACCAAAATGATCAACCACCTCGCCTGATGGATAACCTACGACAGCAGCAATACAAGGCCCGATAGACACAATAAGTCCAACCGTGACTGGGCTTAGCCCTAACGCATAAGTAAGATAAAAAGGCCCGACAACTAATGTCGACATCGCGATGGCGTCAACTATAAAGCTCACGATTAACGAGGCATTGCGTAGCTTGTGTTTAAGAAAAGCCAAACTCACAAGTGGAAATTGAGCACGCTTTTGGCTTTGTACAAAACAGTAGATAAAAGCCACTGAAAATAAGAAAAATACGCTATGCAAGACAAGACTAAACGAACTACTCGATGGCATAGCCAACACATAAAATAGGCATGACGCCGACAGCCACACGCTTCCAATAACATCAAAACGTTGTAGCTCAGGTGGATTTGCGACATCATCAGGCAGAAATCTTGCTATTAAAAAGTAAGCTGCACCACCAAGCAATATCATCAACCAAAAAGTGAACTGCCATGATAACCACTCTAGCATTGCGCCACTTAGCAATGGTCCCAGTGCCGTGCCAATCGCAGCGGTAGTACCGAGTAGCCCCATTGCAAGTCCAACTTTACGCTTTGGCATCGCAACGCTTGCCAGCGCAAATACTTGGGATAATAACAGCGCAGCGCCAATGCCTTGGAACAGCCTAGCAGCAATCAGCATCCAAAGATTTACGCTCAGCCCTGCGACAATGGAGCCCACGCAAAAGACGCTAATCCCAATGCGCAGTGCCCTTTTTCGGCCAAGGCTATCTCCAATAGCGCCAGCACCAAGAATAAACGCGGTAAGCGAAAGCAAATATGCCACAACTACCCAATTCACCAATGCCTGCCCCACGTCAAACTCCTCAGCAAGTGTTGGCAACAAGACATTGATACTACTCATGCCAAGCGTAGGCAAAATGAGTACCACAGCCAAGCTGAACAACACCCGCTTTTGTCCGGCCCCCAGAGCAATTTTATCCTCTGTATTTACCGTATCTTCTAACATGCGTTACCACTCCTACCATTGCGCCATGCTAATAAGTGGTGACTGTACTACTTCAAGTGAACTTGAAGTCAAGTGTGGTTAGATTTGAAGCTTGATTGGATTAACAGCAAAGCCTTAGATAGTTTTAGCGAATCGAAAGCCAGTAACTTAACGTGCTGAGCAGCGGTGATTGGCTCTACGGCGCCGCACTTTGATTATTAGATCCCTAATACCTTGTCGCTATGTTATTTATCACATTTTGAAACTGTAATTGTTGTCCAAAAACCTCTATTTTATGAATTACTTGCGCTTCAAGAACAAACACTATCCCGTGTGCTTCCTCTTTGTTGTAACTACTAAATATCGTAATTTCTTGAATAGATTTTTGTTGGACATTTTGTATTTGATAGGTGCTTGCGACCTCTTTTGAAAGTACCCGGAGCCAAGCAGGCAACTTCATTCTTGAATCGACCTCAAACAAACTCCGTACAAATTGATGTTCATGCCCAGATAAATCAACAGCAGGTATAAACCTTTTCGGGTCTAACGTTTCGTGAAGTAGTTTGCTGTTTTTAAACGTCAACACTAACGTTTCAGACACATGCGAAATAGTGATAGGTGAGTCGACCTCTAACTTGACGACCTTCGATAAGATAAGCTCTTGAGCGCTAACCTGCATGCCCCAAAGCAATAGAAAAGTTGCAAATATCATCCTTATCATGCGTTGTTCCTTTCAATTTATTTTATGTGAGTACCGCAAAGCGATTTAGCCTTCAGAGATCTCCTTGCAAGCAACTCGCTTTTGATTGCATAAACGGCAAATAGCCTAGCCTAGAGCACGTAAATTAATTTTACCTTAATGCTGTTACCTTACAAACCTGATTGCACCTGTCACATTTCTTATCAATCATATTTCCCAGCTAATTTGCAATATTTTTGGCGTCATAGCATGACAATAACCATTTATTTTTATTTCTTTTAATCTGGTGATCGTACAGATATTTTTGAAGGAGAGCACCGCATAAAAAAATAGGTACATTTATTAATGCATTGAAAAGAAAGTTTCAGTATGATGATTTATTGGCCACTTTGGAAATAATAACAACATAATAAATAAGGAATAATGATGAAATACCTTGCCATTTTTTTGCTCATGTTTGCCTCTTTTCAGAACCATGCGGTTGTCAAAAGACATGATGTTGACCCTGACTTGTATAAGGTTAACAGCATCCCGCAGTTTTATGTTGATATGCCATTCCAAGGCGGTTCGGTGTTAATCGATAAGCATTGGTTGTTGGCACCAGCTCACGTCATTTATACGTTTATGTATGACTACCAAGACAAACCTATCATGGTACATGGCGTTGAAAATCAAATTGCACAAATCATTATTCATCCGGATTACAAAAAGGTAGAAGGTGATTGGAGTGAAGGCGACCCGACACCGCTTATGGAGCAGCTAAATAACGCCAAAGACATTGCATTAATTCGCTTAAGTAAGCCTGTGACACACATTCAACCCATCGCTATATATGAGGGAAATGAAGAGTTAGGCATGGAAATAACCGGGTTTGGTCGCGGCGCTATCGGAACGGGGATAACCGGTGAAGAGCACGACTCTGAGGGACCAAGCCTAACGACCTATGCATGGTATCAAGTCACCAAATTTTTCTCAGATTGGGCGTTCACTCAAGACGACTATCAAATGCATGTTTACAACAACGTGATCACAGAAGCAAAAGCCCACTGGCTCAGATTTACCTTCGAGCAAGGAGCCGATGCGTTGCCATTAGAAGGCACTATAGGCTCTGGAGATAGCGGCGGCGCAGCAATTATTTATCAAGGCTCTACACCGGTATTGGTTGGATTGGCAGCGTGGCGAGAAATTGAAGGTGATTTGGAAAATTATACTTTAGGTAAATACGGTTCAACCGCCGTATTAACGCGTGTATCTTATTACCAAGATTGGATAAATAAGCATATCAATAAAGGCCAGTAGCAAGTAAAGCACGCCTAAAAAGCAGACCATAAAACGGTTGCTAAATTTACCCGCGTCTAATCTAGGCTAGTTTTTATTTGCTGTAAATTTCAACCGTCCATAGCTAGATGCGGAGGTTTTATGGATTACAAAAAATTGTTACCTAGTGAAAATTTATCCTCATTTATCAATTGCTTTTGGACATTGGAAATTACAGCAGATAAAAATGCCGCAAAGCAACGTATTGTCCCCGACGGCTGCATTGAGCTGGCCTTTATATTGGGCGACGATATTAAGCGCTATACATCAGAACATGACTACATACTGCAACCGCGCGCAATGGTACTTGGCCAAACCGTTTCACCTTTTTATATTCAACCAACCGGATACGTCCATACCTTTTCGGCCAGCTTCTTTCCGTATGCCTTTTCCCACTTTATTTCGAAACCGATAAAGAGCTTAAAAAATCAAGAAACATCGATTTACGAACTGTTTAAACCCGATTAGGCCGCGAAGCTTGAAAGCGATATCATTCAAGCGCGAAACACAAGCCAAAGGATTGAGATTTTAGAGGCCTTTCTCCTTCACAAACTGAGCGACCCGCGAACAATTGAGCACATTGTAAAAACAACGGTAGACATTATCTTTGCACAAAATGGCGATATATCAGTTAATGCAATCACCAAATCAAATACCAATAAAAGGCGCCAACTCGAGCGGAAGTTTTTAGACCTTGTCGGTATTAGTCCAAAACATTTAAGTAAACTTGTACGCTTGCAAAGCGCTTTGACACTCCTCATAAATCGTGAAGACAATCTCACCAACATCGCGTACAAAAGCAATTATTATGATCAGTCTCACTTTATTAAGGATTTTAAAGCATTCACAGGGGTAAACCCGCGAGCGTTTCTCGATGACGAAAGCATGACGCTTTCACGGCTTTTCTATAAATAAAGAGGGTGCAACACGCAGACTCCGTTACTAGCCCCTCTCGGCGAATCCCCCCTAGAATAGTGCCTCAAGTCGCGAAGCACTACCCGAACTTTGGGTCAATACTTATGCTTATCCCTTTGTCCACAGGTCCGAAATACGGCTTACCGCCTGTCTTTCAAACAGTATCGTAACGGGTAACCCTTCAATTTGATATTCCGCGGGTAAACTTACTTTTAATATCAGCTTTAATGCTGCCTTTTGGCCTTCAAAAGGTCCTGATAACTGCGATGGAATTTTGCTCGTTAGCTCAGTGTATTCATTAATAACCGCATCAAACCGCTTACCATTGGGCAATTTTACGACCGCTTTCTGCCCGATTTTTGAATACTCTAAATACTTAGGTGCGAGATACCCGTGTACTTTTACTGTTTTTTCAGTCACAACGGAGAACAATGGCTCATTAACCACAACATATTGACCCTCTTGGACAAATACATCATTCACCCTACCTGCAAGCGGTGTATTAACTGTTAAACTTTGGTTTAATGCCGACAAACGTGCAAACTCGATTGTTAATTGTTGATAGCGCTGGCCTTTTAAGCCGTAAAGTCTTTCCATGTCTTGCCGCTCTTTCTCTCGTAAAATATCAACCTTAGTCTGCTCCAAATTAAGCTCAGCCGCATTTAGAGCTGCTACAGCACTAGCCAAGTTAGATACAGGTACAACCCCACGCTTTTGATACTCTTTATATTTATCCAGTAAATCTTGCTGTCGTTCCACGCCATGTTTTGCGACAGCCTTTCTCGTCTCTAGTTGACTTAGAATATCATCAGTAAATGGCGTTTTCTGTTGAGTTAATGAAAGCAGCTGTCGATTCACTTCTTGATATTGACCAGATAATTCAAAATTATATAGCTCTAGTAGCTTCTGATCTTGTTTTACTAATTCTCCCAGCAACACTTCTACCTTCTCGACTGTGCCACTGCTAGGGGCACTGATCACCAAAGGCTCGCTAGTAACTATACCTACAGCTTCAACTTTGAACTGAGGGACAAGGTAAAACCAAGCAAGAATACACACAGGGCTAAATGCAATAACCAGTAATAAATACCATCTAAATTGATAAGACACTCTTTTTGGCCCTGTATAAGGGATCTTCATACCGTGCTCTTGGGTGGGGTGATCAACTTTAGTCGACCCTTTAAATTTAAGTTTCATATGCATACCTATTGAAATATGTTCAAAGGTTTAAAACTTCTCGCCGCGTTTAAGCACCCACCATGGTGCCATACTTGTCTCTTCGTGAGAGCGTCGCACGAGTTCGTTCAATAAAGCAAAACAACATACTGTTCTCATAAAAAATGCATATATTGGATATAGAGGGAGCCAAAAGGCGAGTTTTAAGTCTTGCTTGGGCCTCTCGGAAATACTGACTAAAACCAGAAAGTAGAAATAGCTGATGGTGAATAGATATAAGCCATAGATTACGATGAATAGCGCTAATGCAAATTGCCACGGGAATAAGAGCAGCACTGCGACAGAGTGAATTAAAATCACGAATGGCAGAATAACATTTTGAATGTAGCCATAAAGAAGTGTAAAAATAAAACTCTTCCAGCCAAGTAATTTAGGTGTAAATGCTGGCCAGTGTTTTCTTAGATATAGAAATAGTAAATCTCCATCCCAACGTAAGCGTTGTTTTACCAAATCTCCTACTGTGCTTGGCGCATCGGTATGTGCGATTGAAGCAGTTGCATAGGGCACCTCCATATTTGGGTAGCGTCGAAAATATTGTTTGATCCGAACGG
Organism: Pseudoalteromonas piscicida; assembly: GCF_000238315.3. Classification (NCBI taxonomy): domain Bacteria; kingdom Pseudomonadati; phylum Pseudomonadota; class Gammaproteobacteria; order Alteromonadales; family Pseudoalteromonadaceae; genus Pseudoalteromonas; species Pseudoalteromonas piscicida. The sequence continues at coordinate 265,380 of NZ_CP011925.1, read as the reverse complement.
TCAAATCTAAATCTTCTGCTGTATGCGTGTCCCAACCACCGATTTGCTTCAAAAAATCGCGTCGAAATGCCCCAAAAGCACCAGATATATTGTTGATCATGTTACATTGCGCTAATCCAGTCTTTCCGCCTTGCATGGAGACCAGGTATTCTATCGCCTGCATTTTTGTCCACATAGATTTATCTACATTTCGAACTCGTAGCGCCCCACCGACAGCTGGCACATCTGGATTTTCAAATAAGCGTACCAAATGGGATAACATATCATTGTCAAAGGAGGTATCAGCATCAACATTGACGATAATTTCACCTGTGGCAAAAGACAAACCAGCATTTAATGTTGATACTCGCCCTCCCCTTTGCCATTTAGGTAAGAGAACAATATTACGACTTGGTCGATTAAATACTCTCTTACAATATTTGGCAGCCTCATAGGTATGGTTGTTTTGTACAGCACCATCAATTACTGCAATAATTTCAATTTTCCCGGGGTAGGTTTGTTCCATTAGTGAAATAATGGTTTGTTTAACGGCCTCTCCCTCGCTGTAACAAGTAATAATGCAGCTTACATTGGGTAGATAGTGGCTCGCAGTAGACTCATAAGTGCTTTTTAATTTTAGCCATTTACAAATTCCAAAGGTAATGAGAATAAAAAGCGGGAGCTCGTAGGCTAAGTAAAGTGGAATAAATAAAACCAACAACGATAAGTAACTTTGCACCCAAACAACAATTTGCATGGTTAGATACTCTAATAATGAAATCAGGTTCATAGCTCTACTCCAGTATGTTCATTAAACGCATCGTCAAGCCAATTGCCTACTTCACTCATAAAAACAGCAGAGGGCAAACCTACGGCACGTATCGATAAGGCAATATCTCCACCCGATTTCAATGCGCTGATCCCTTTTAATTTAGTATAAATAGAATCCAACTGGCTTAGCGTTGTATTCGGTAACAGCAGCAATAACGTATGTTCACCAGCTAAACAGCAAATATCGGTCGTTCTAATCGTTTCATTTATACGACTTTCAAATTCATCTAATAACTGTATAGCACGCAGTTCACCAAAATTTTCTATGAAGGAGAGTAAGTTACGCAGCTCTACTCTGACTATAGAGTGCTGTTGTTGATGGCGTATTCCCAACTGATTTTGCCACTTAACGAGCCATTCAAAGTGAGCATAGTCAACTGCTTCAGCCCCGGGTAAGTGAACATTATTAAAGCGATCTCCCAACTTTATTAGACTTTTTCCTGCCTGAGATATACCAAAGCTGTGAATATTCTGAATAATTAAATCGTCTACACTATTGCATTCATTACAACTAAAGCAGTTAGCAATCACTTCTGCATCAACGAAGCTACTATGACACTGATTGCACTTTTGGTTTTCAATGGGACGGTCGTAATCAACACCAATATGACGAAGCCGAGTACTACAGTTAGGGCAACTTAACCCTACGCCATGTTTAAATTTAGCCTCTTCATTTACATGACCGCAATTAAAGCAATGTAAACTTGTGACTAACTCAATATCGATGCTCTGACAGCTAGGACAAGCATCAACGTAATTTAAATGACCAGACCGACAACTTCGGCAGAAGCGAACTCGGTCGATTAGTTGTTTTGGTTCGATAACCTTTCGTCTTCGAATACCTGACAACCAAGTAAAGATCTCCTGTGGCGCTACGCCAAAGCTTTCTAGGAGGGGATAGGAATAAATACTCTTAATGCCCGAATCATGGCTTGGCATCACCTCTGCATCTTTAAAAATCCATAAGTAGGCCAACAGCTTCGTCATCGTTGATTCAATTGATTCATGACCTATTGCTAAACGATTGCTTCGCTGGAGAAATAGCTGATACTCGTGAACACATTGCGCACTCCAAACACCATTAGCTAGTACAGCCGACAACTTACATTGGTTTGTAACGCATATATAACTACACCATAAATACTCATGACTTCGCAGAGCCATTAAAACCCGACTCTGCTGAGCTACATCCGTACCTAGAACGATTAGCACAATTTGGGCGTTGCTCTCGATCCGTTTCATTAAGTCATCTAGAGTGGAAAAAACAGAAAACTTAATGTTGTCAAAGCTTTTATCTGACGTACAACCATTACCCAACCAAACATACGTTGAGCCTTTTACTTCACTATCAAAACTCGACATTTCAACCTCACTTCAACGAGTTGAACAAACTCTTATTCCGACAATTGCAATAATTTTAAACGTTTAGCTCCACTCCAGCGTTTATTACAGTTCCATTACTAATCCTTTCTCATTAATATGCAATTTTATTAACAAAACATACATACAAAAATACTATATAAAAATTCAAAAAAACGAAATAGTATAAAAAACGAACGACGATTCACCCAAACTTTACACTAACTAATAATTTAAGGCTATAAAAATGGTAAGCATACATAAGGTAGTTACACTACAGCTAGTGGGTTTAGCAATATTAGCTTTACCTCCTCTTACACATGCAGCAATGAGTGATGACAGTGCCTGCATTGTTAGTCGGCAGACACAAGAATCATATTGTTTGAAAGCTGGTGAACGCTCAGGGTATTCATTACCCGACTACATTTACAACCATGAAGTCGATGTGATTGCTCCGCCAGGATTGGGGGTAATGCTAAGTGACTGGGATAATTTATCTTACAATCGCATCGCAACATTTACTGGATACACAAACAATGCCCAACTACAAAGGGTCACAGCGAAAGATGGTCAAGAGTTAGACTTCTCTCACCCTCGCTCCATGAGGGTTGTAAGTACACAATCCCAACCCCAAGCTTGTATCCGTAGCCTAGATACTGGCGATAAGTTCTGCTTAGAAGCAGGACAGAGATCAGGATATAGCCTACCTAACTACATCTACGGGCATGCAGTAGAAGTGATAGCGCCACCAGGACTAGGTGTGGTGCTAAGTGACTGGGATAATTTATCTTATAACCGACTAGCAACATTTACAGGATATACAAAAAACGGTCGGTTAATGAATGTACAAGCTCGAAATGGCGAAATGCTTAACTTTTCTACTCCCCGATCCATGTCTGTAATTAACGTTGATAGTCCACAACAAGCGTGTATTAAAAGTTTAAAAACGGGGGAGCTATACTGCTTGCAAGCAGGTGAAACCTCAGGTTATTCACTGCCTAGCTATATTTACCGACATGAGGTTGAAGTTATCGCACCAGAGGGATTAGGTGTCGTACTCAGTGACTGGGATAATTTGTCTTATAACCGCATAGCCACATTCACAGGTGACGTCAGTAATAATATGCTCGAGAACAATCTTGCAAAAAATGGGGATTATCTTGATTTCTCAGCCCCCCGCTCCATGAAAGTAATTAGTGTCGCCCCCAAAGTAGAGTTCACGAGTATTGAAAGTGTAACAGCGACTTCTGTTCCGTATAGCAACGAATTTATCTTTAAAGTCAATTTCACAGAGGAAAGTCTTGGCACTGAACAATTGAGCATCCAATTCCAACATGAGTTGAAAAATGCAAAAGAGCAATATACATCGATTGTATATATCAGCTTTGATGGTGGAGCTACTTGGCCTAACATCTTAGATGTGTCAGACCTTGCAGACATCTCCATTCCTAAAGGCACACAAAGTGTATGGATTAAAGGTTTATCATTGCCAAATGCACAACAAGGAGAAAAATTAACACTGCAAGCATGGTTCAGTCGTGCTGAGACAGACTATTACAGAGCCACTCTTGATTTAAGTGAATTTATTGCAATGAACTCTAGTCGTGTCTCTCATATCAAGACTATCTCAAGAAGTTATCAAGGGCAGAGAAACGACACAGGAAAAGAATGTATCATTAAAAGGATCTTTAAACTTGAGAATGTACCGGGCTATTGCACTCAAGCTGCTGAAGGAGACATAGTGACAAGCAAGGTTTTCTTTGACAACCCAACGACTTCACAGACGCATCTCTTCGTTCAATTCGTTAACGGAACTGCAAAAAAAGATACTGATATCCGATCTATACAAGTGACGGTTTCTTACAAAGATTATAACGAGAAGTACACGCTGAAAGTTAATTTAAAAGACTTTAAGGTCTTAAATCTACCGGAGGGTGTAGAGCAAGTTCGTTTCTCATACCGAGTATACAAAGATAATGTCTCTGAGGATGCTGAGTATTTATCATTTAAAGCTTGGACCGTAAACGATGACGTAAACTACAGCCAAATCACCATTTCTGAAAATTAAGATCTAACCATTATTGCTGCTCAAGGAGGATATGCTTGAGTAGCAATAACTTTATAGGCTGGTGGTTTTCTTAGGCTGCAGAATTCACCTTTACTCTGTCAAAATGTTGAAAAAAGCGCGTAAATTTATGAGCTATTCGAGATTTATCAGACCAATAGTGTCGCTTTTTTACAATTAATTGTTGTCTCCCCGCACTATCTTAAAGTCGAACTCGTTGAGCCTTAAACGAGCCCAGTAAACACTAGCCTAGTCACCAATAGCTAGCCGACACACAGAAAATAAGGATGACAACATGCACAGCTTCGCATCAATTTTTGAAATTCCGGCAACCGACTTAACGCGCGCCGTAAAGTTCTACAGCAACATTTTTACTGTAACGATTGAAATCATTGATATACCTGAAATGAACATGGGGATATTTCCCTATGAAAGGCAATCTACCGTAGGTGTGATTGTTCAAGGTGAAGGTTACACTCCTTCCAGCACTGGCGTCACTCTGTATTTAAACGCAGGTGAAGACCTACAACGAGTGCTATCAAAAGTAGAAGAAAACGGTGGCAAAATACTGACCCCCAAAACCCCACATGCAGACGAAAGCGGCTTCTTCGCGTTATTTTTAGATACAGAAGGCAATCGGTTAGGGCTGCACTCACCAAAGTGAACACGATATTCATTAATATCGCTTCGATTTCAAACTTTACAACTTCTTGTTAACTGTAATGTACTGTAATATGCAAATAGGTTAATTTAGAGTAACATCTCGAAATTTTTAAGTGTTGCTCTTTTTATATTGAAGCAGGAAAAGGACCTTAATATGCAACCTGTAGTACAAACCTCATTCGTAGAATCTAACTCTGGCATGATAACGATGGTGATTGGTGTTATTCTCATCGCAATTTGTATCACTAGTCTTTTTCATGCCAAAAACAAAAAGCACATTGAGTTTGTTAACTACACCCCCACACTATTAACAACCATAGGCATATTCGGTACCTTTCTTGGTGTAGTGATTGGCCTATTTAATTTCGATCATACTAAAATTGACTTAAGTATTTCGGCTTTATTATTTGGTTTAAAAACTGCGTTCATAACTAGCTTGCTGGGCTTATTTCTATCTATTTTGTTTAAAACATGTCAAACAACTCTATTTTTTGAAAAAGAGGAAATTAGCATTTCTGAAGCCTCTCCTGAGGCAATATTGTCGGCAATAAAAGAACAGACTAAAGCGACTAGTGATTTAAAAGACTCGCTTGTAGGTAATGACGAGAGTACATTGCTAGGTCAATTAAAAATTATTCGCGCTGACAGCAACGATAACTTTAAACAAGCCTTTAACCTTCAAAAAGATCAGTTTGATGCGCAAACTTTAAAACAACAAGAGTTTGCAGACAAGTTATGGATAAAATTACAAGACTTTGCTGACACTCTTTCCAAATCTGCGACGGAGGAAATAATTGCAGCTCTAAACAATGTGATTGCTGACTTTAATCAAAAAATTACCGAGCAATTTGGAGATAACTTTAAACAACTGAACGAGGCTGTTTTTAAGCTTGTAGAGTGGCAAGAAAACTATCGAGTTCAACTAGAAGAAATGAAAGCTCAATACAATCACGGTGTTGAAGCTATCGTAAAAACTGAAGGCTCAGTTGCAAGCATTAATGAGCATGCAAAATCAATCCCTCAGTCGATGGACACTTTGACCGAAGTTATGGAAGTTAACCAGCATCAATTAGCTGAATTAGAAAGGCATTTGGAAGCATTCGAACAAATGCGTAACAAGGCTATCGAGGCCGTCCCACAGATTCAGCAGCAGGTTGAAAAAACAGTTCAGGATATAGGTGCAGCTGTTAATGCTGCAAGTACTCATTACACCTCCCTATTAACCCATTCAGATGAATATATAAACAAACATATTGCTAGTTCAGAAGCACTGTTAGATAAATTTGTGAACTCTACAGAGCGAGGTATTGATGCCGTCGGTACTAAGTTAATAAGTAGCTCTGAAAATATGGGTAAAGCGTTAGATTTAGCGAGTACTGAATTTACTAATAATGCCTCAAGAACAAATGAGAGTTTGCAAAGCAGTTCCGATTACCTTGCCGATGGTAGCGATAAAATGAAGCTGCACATCTCTGATGCTGTTTCAGATCTCAACAATAACATGAGAGATCTTATTGAAAAAGTTGTCGTAGAAACGCGTACGATGAGCACCACTTTTAAAGATGCAAATAGTGAGCTTGCTCAAGATACAAAACAAGCTAGAGATACCTTCTTATCAACAAACTCTGAAGTGAGAGAGCAAATTAAACGCGTAATTGAGCAAGCTGCTCAAGAGCAAATGCAGCAAACTCAACGAACTTTTGTAGCTATTGAAGAATCAGCGAAGCAACAATTAGAAAAAACGCATGAGACAGTTGAACATCAGTTGAGAATGATTGACCAATCCATGCAAGAAGAGTTAACTCGCGCATTACAGCTTATGGCTAACTCTTTAGGTCAAATTTCAAATAAATTTGCCGAAGATTACCAAGTATTAACTCAGCAAATGAGGAGAGTTGTTGAGCAAGGAGCAACAGCTTAATGGAAGATATTTTTGGAAAACGTAAGCGTTCTGAAGAAGGTGGAGAGCATTGGTTATCAATTTCTGATCTGATGGCTGGACTCATGATGGTGTTTTTGTTTATCGCCATAGTATTTATGCGTCACACCATGAAAGAAAATGAAAAAATCAAAAATGTGGCTGTTGCTTTTCAGGAAAATCAAGTTGCTATTTACGAGTCTTTAATGAGTGAGTTTGATAAAGATTTAGACACTTGGGGAGCTGAGATAGATAAAGAAACATTGGCTTTCAACTTTAAGTCACCTGATGTGCTCTTTGATAACGGTGATATAGATATTAAACCAGCTTTTGCGATAATTCTCGATGATTTTTTTCCGCGTTATTTAAAAGTCCTAAAGCCATTTAGAAGCTCAATAGATGAAGTCCGCATTGAAGGCCACACTAGCAGTGAATGGAACAAAGATAGCACTGATGAAGAAGCCTACTTTAAGAATATGAAACTTTCCCAAGGTCGAACACGCTCGGTGCTCTCATATTTGTATACGCTCGTGCCTGAAGAAACTCCTTGGATAAAGCGCAATATTGCTGCGGTTGGCTTTTCTTCTTCACGTTTAGTTTTGACAGAGCAAGGCACTGAAGACTATGAAAAATCAAGACGTGTTAGTTTTCGAGCGATAACAAACGCACATATACAAATAAAACGTATTCTAGAGGCACAAGAGTAATGAAGATTGAAATTGATTTTAGTACTCTGCAAACTGCCACTTTAAAAATGGGGGCCCCAAATAAGCATATTAAACTCGACTCCCCCCTCGGGAAAATAAATCCAATAGACAATGGGTTAGGTATAGGCCTAGTGCTAGGAGAAGATCTACAACTCTCTGAAATTGATAACACCAATAACCTTCTGTCTTATAAAGGGCGGCAAATAATGCTCTACATTCCAGAGCAAGGCAGCCAAATCGAAGAAGTAATTAAAGACGGCAAAATTGATGGTGCTAAGCGCTTACATGTTGCTGAATGCAAAACATTAGAAAATATGCGTAATCAGGGCCGATTTGAAAGGTATTACGTTACCAATGATATTAGTGGAAGCTACCCTGTAATGGGTCATCATCATTATCGGGGGGATGTTATTGAGGGTAAAGCTAAATTAGGCGTCTGCAAAAACTGCTTAAGAATCCTAAATTATAAAGGATATGCTGATCACAGTCATATTAAGAAGTCTAGAATATACCAAGAATTTAACTTAGCTGAATTCTTTGAAACTTATAGCTCTTACTTTAAACACTACCCGAATCAAAACAAGTCAATTGGTAGTTACACCAAAGATTGGGAACAAGTATCAAGCCAATATAGACAAACGCAAAACTATACTTTGTAGTGGCATAGTTAATTTGGCCACCCATTAAGAAAGAAATGTTATGCTATTTGCATACAAATTTGGGTGAAAAAATGACGAAATTAAAACGCGCAACCTATTCTGCGGCAATCAAATTAGAAACAGCTCAACTTGTAGTTGACCAAGGCTACACACAAGAAGATGCAGCTAAGGCTATGGGGGTTGGTAAATCAACTGTAAGTAAGTGGGTAACTCAATTGAAGCAAGAGCGGAATGGCCAGACCCCCACAGCGTCACCAATGACACCTGAACAAATTGAAATCCGCGAACTTAAAAAGCAAATCCAACGCATTGAATTAGAAAAGGATATATTAAAAAAGGCTACCGCTCTCTTGATGTCCGACTCCCTGAACAATTCTCGTTAATTGAGAAATTAAATCAACGAGAGCGTTACCCAATTAGCGTGTTGTGTAGCGTATTCAATGTGCATCGCAGCAGCTATAAATATTGGGCCATACGGGATACAACGCCTACACCAGAGCAAATAAGGCTAGAAGCTGAAGTTAAAGCCATACATGCAATGAGCGGCGGTTCAGCTGGGGCACGGACAATCGCAGCAATCGCAACGAATAACGATTTTGAATTAAGCCGTTATCGCGCCGCTAAGCTAATGGTTAAACTAAAACTAGAGAGCTGCCAAGTACCACAACATCAATATAAAAGGGGTGGTAATGAGCATCTTGAAATCCCAAATTTGCTAGACAGGCAGTTTGATGTTGTTGAGCCGAATACGGTGTGGTGCGGTGATGTGACGTATATTTGGACAGGCAATCGCTGGGCCTATTTAGCGGTCGTTGTTGATTTATTTGCACGTAAAGTCGTTGGTTGGGCAATGTCGTTGTCGCCAGATACTAGCTTAACGCTAAAAGCGCTTGAACTCGCGTATGAAAGCAGAGGTAAACCAAGTGGATTGATGTTTCACTCAGACCAAGGAAGCCATTATACAAGCTTGAAGTACCGCCAACGTTTATGGCGCTATAAAATTACACAAAGTATGAGCAGGCGCGGAAATTGTTGGGATAATGCGCCAATGGAGCGATTTTTTAGAAGCTTTAAAACGGAGTGGATGCCAAAGGTTGGATACGAAAACTTTAAAGATGCTAAATATGGTGTGAGTGATTATATCAACGGATATTATAACAACGTTAGGCCTCATCATTATAATGCTGGTTTAGCGCCAAATGAATCTGAGGTTAGATACCAAGATTCTAAAACTGTGGCCAAAATTAGTTGACCACTACACTTGTGAGCAGTGCGGGGTTGAGCTTAGTCAATATAAACGACTTTTACATACCCATCACATCAATGGTGTAAAAACAGATAACTCTATAAGTAACTTACGCGCACTTTGCTTGGACTGCCATAAAAAGCAACCTAAGCATGAGCATATGCATGTCACTCACAACGACCAACTGATTATCAATCAACTAAGACGTGAACAACATAAATTTGACTGCAGCGAATACTCTGACGTACTTCAATACGCAGATTCTGCGCTTGAAGGGTTACTGTTAAAATGTAAAAAGTACAATTTGCCAACCCCCGAGCTGGGGATCGGTGTCAGAAACGGTGATGATTTCGTTTCTATCGATTTAGCTTGGCCAAGAAGAAAGTTTGCAATAGTCATCGAAAAGGAACAACTCTCCCCTTTAAGAGCTCAAGGTTGGAATGTTTTCTTAGCGAGCGAATGCCTTGACAACTTCACGAAAATGCAACGTATGGTACGTTAAAACAGATAACAACTACTATAGTTTTAGTCGTTGCAAGTCAAAGTTTTTATTAGAAGTTAGCTCAACTCGTTAGAAAATATAGAATGAATCAGATCTAATTGAGGCTAGTGCCTTCGGAGTAATCGTGAAAGATATAATTATTAGGGCACTGAAGTATGCAATGGTAAGAATTGACAACTCCTACCCTATTGAACGTGAGGTTGACCTCCAATCAGTGTTGTTTGGTGAGCTTTATAAAGCAATGCCAAAAGCTATCGTTCGCTTTGAACACACATTAAAAAGCGACTTTCAATCGTATCGCATGCGGGGTCGTTCAGCTAAAAATAGAAAAAGTAGAGTAGATTTACACATTCAGACAAGGTTAAAAAAGGCAGTAATTGAGCTGAAATACTTTAAGGGTGCGGGCCGGGAAAGTTGTATAGATATGCTTGCTGACTTGGCAAAAGTTGAACGTATTGTTGAGTCTCGCGAGGCTGATGAAGGGTTTTGTATTCAATTAGTCAAACAAGGTGTAATTAGTCGTTTACCTTCAGTAATTAGTACTGGGGTTTATAACGAAATAGTTGGTCGCTGGCACTACAACTTTGAAATTAAGGGACAATATGAAATAAAACCGATGCGCCAAAACAACGGCTTTACTTTAATTGTTCACCATGTGCAGTTTCCAATAAAATTGAAAGGTTAGGAGGAGTATGGAACAAGTTTACGAATGGATAAAAATATTAGGGGGTAGCTCAGTCCTAATTGCAATAAGTGCTTTCATCGCCAAATTACTCGTAGAAGTTTCCTTTGAGAAAACACTTGCTAAATTTAAATCTGACTTTGAAGCTGAAATACGTAAACGTGAAAAGTCTGTTGAAAAGCTTGAAGAGCTTCATAATGCCTTAATGGAAATGTATCTTCGACTCTATATTAAACACTTGAATATCATTGAAATGGTAAAGCAAGGTGCAACTGTCGAACATGTAAGAGAATATACCGGCTATCAAAACATGGGGCAAGAAGCATTTGTTTTACAAAGCAGAATCAAGTCTCTCACTTCGATATATGCTAGTGAGATAGACACTGACATCTCAGATAAAATCGATGAGTTGGTGAAACAAATAACCCTATTTAGCTCAAAACATATTAAAAACACATTAAATCGGTCCGATTATGATGCTTTGAACGATAAATTAGAAGGATTCAGAGTTTCTGCGAACAAATACATGGATAGGGTCTGCGCACTAATAAAGGAAACATCTAATAAGTAAACTTATTCACCGCTAAGCCGAAAATATAAACACGTTCTACTTGCGAGTTCAACTTTTAACAGAGGTAAGTTTGCCATATTCGCTTATCCCATAATACTTTGCTTGGATAGTGCTGTTTTTGCGCCGCTTTGGGCTTTACTACTTTTTCCAGTCTTTCTGTTGGTTGACTTTGATTAATCATTATTGTGCCCTCGAGTATGACCTCTTCGAAGTGCACATAAAGGGCAGTGAAGATTTGCATGTTTTCGCTCAAGACTAAAGTAATTGCATTGCCCGCTTAGCATGATGTACAGCAACTTAAAGTATGACTCTTTTGGTTTTACTTTCTGAGTTTGTTCCTTCATCGCTCACCATCTTAAAAATTAAAAAAGTGTGAATAAATAGTCTTATGAATACTTGAACGCATTTTGTACTCACCTGCACTAATAATTATCACATGCTCTAGAAGTAAGAGAATATATGAGCTTTTGTCCAATGTGTTTGACGATTCATAGTGGTTACAGTTAAAAATAAAACATTGACAGTAAGAAACATAAATTTCACAATTATACATATTCACCCATTCATAAATTTGGCAAGGACGATGACATAGCAGGAAAAAGGCAAGACGAAAATGATCGAAGATCTTAGCTTAATTGGCTCTAAGTTCAGTGGTGAAAATATTCTCTACATGCGTTTATCTCTCGGCCTTAGTCTTCGAGGTTTTGCTAAATTCTTAAATATGGGTGTCTCTCACCAAACAATCAGTAATTGGGAAAACGAATATTGCAAACCTTCTCATGGTGCTTATGAGGAGTGTGTAAACAAGTATTTGGCTAAAAAACATAAAGTAAAACAAAACCCTGCTAGAGTACTGTTACTAAACCCAGCTACTGTGCGATACTTAAAATCGTTACTCAGTTCGGTTTCGAAAGAGGAACGCCAACAATTTTTAGATAAGCTAGACGATGGAGACCGCTAAGCGATGAACTGCATGCGTAAAAACCAACAAGAAAATTTAAAAGCATGGCAATGTAAGCAAATTTCCGGTGGTGTAGGAGGAGGTGGTGATGTCGGCGGTGACCCTTATAATATCGCAAAGAGTTCAATCCCACAGTCATCAGTCAACATCCTTACCATGGAGAGGTTTAAGCAATGAATCATTACACAAAATTAACGACCCAACAATGTAAACAAATCTCAGGTGGAGTTGCCGGTGGTGGAGTAAAAGGTGGTGTTCCTTATGATGATACAAATAATACTACTCTATAATTATCAACTCACACGCTCACCTTGGAGAGATTAAAACAATGAGAAACTTTACAAAATTGACTAAAAAACAATGTAAAAATGTATCAGCAGGAGTCAATGGAGGTGGAATTCAGGGTGGGGATCCTCAATCGGCAAATGCCACCAAGACAGAAAGTCCAGAAGCTCAATCTCAACGTAGAGCGTGAACATGGAATATGTATTGAATATTTTTGATAGTCCAAGGCTCGCTATCACTGAAATAGTGTTTTTCACACTTCTTATTGCAGTTATTGTAGCCAATCGTAAAGACGGTCATCGAGTCTATCTGGTACTAGTGATGTTTTCAACTAAGCTGGCAGACCTAATTATAAGACCTTTTTTGCCTTGGGACGTCATTACATTTCAATTTGCACTTTTTATACTGAATTTGCTTCCCGTTTTACTAATTACATATCGATTATCTATAGTTAGTTGGGTACAAAAAGTCACCTCGCTTTCATTCACAGTTTTCAATAACAATAATACAGCCAAAGAACAAATTGCGATCTCGTATATTTATGGCTTTGTCGCCATACTCTGCCTTGGAATGATTGGTGAACATATTCTTAGGCATCCAGAATTGATAGGCCTCTCAGAAAGCTTGGCTATTCCAATTCGTTTACTGTACGACTCATATCCTTTAATAGTAACAGCCCTTACATATTTGCTAATACTAATCTTATTTATTATGACCATTGATGGCTGGGCCATTAGGAAAATGCGAGCAATGGAAGAGACAAGTAACGCCAAAAAACGCTTAGATTAAGTGTCTCACTCACGATATAAAAACAGTAGAGTAATGGCTCCCACCTAGGACTCATTACTCTACTAAACGCAGCACGGGAGTCATTATGGGTTTAGACCATTTAGTTAGCTGGAAGCATCATGGAAATAATTAGAAGCAAAACATTCACAGCACAACGCGCTTGGGGCGCAAAAGACATCGCCAATATGAATGGTATTACAACCCGCCTGCATTGGACTGATCAGCCTTATAAGTGGCATGTTAATGACGGTGAAGAAGTCTTTGTCGTGTTAGATGGCGAGGTTGACATGTTTTACAAAGAGAATGGCGTTGAGTAATCAGCCCTATTGCAAACTGGTGATATTTTTTATGCGTCAATTGGCACTGAGCATGTTGCCCATCCTCGTGGCGAGGCGAGAATTTTGGTCATAGAATCAGAAGGTAGCGTATAAGGTTTGGGCCGGTGTTAAACATCGATATCCGTTAAACTGGACAAGTCTAAACTTGAACTGTCAGAAGCGGAGATTCATTTAGGGTGCTCATAAAGTCGACCTAGCAGCAAGAGATCTCAATGACGCTAGGCATAGCCGCTTCGTCACATTTGAGCCATTAGTTAACTGCGCTCTTCTATTTGATATACATCAGCAAAACAACAATTGCGAATTAATGGGAAAAATTATTTTGCTTTATCCACTGTATCGCAATATCTAGAGGCTCGGCTTTATTAGTATTGTGGCCTAGCAATGGAAATAATACATATTCAAAAGGTTTGCCTTTAGCTTTCATTCTATTCAGTTGCTCGATACACATTTTGACTGGGACCTGTATGTCCTGCTCTCCGAAGAGCCAGAGCCCAGGTATCGATAAAGAATTCAAAGAAATTTTCGGGTCCGTTGCTTTAAAATCATATCTGTCAGGATCATTTAACGTATGTTCACGCGATTCTTCATCAGTATGAGTTTCCCAAAAGTCTTCTCTACCATTGGTATAAAACTGAAACCTAAGTTGTTCCAGAGTTGTGATTGTAGGGCTACTAAAGAGAACCATAAACTCTACTGATTGATTATTGAGTGCGGCAATTGGAATAATCCAGCCAGCCTGACTCGCGCCAATAAGTCCAATCGATAACTCTTTGTCATAGCCATGAACCACATCTACCGCGCCACTTGCATCTTTCGCAAGCAAAGTTAAATTATCAACACTTATATTATTGGTTCCCACCTGAGGCCCTACGTAAACACCACCAGATTCACCAACCCCACGCTTGTCGTACGTCAAAACTAGTAAGTCTCTCTTAGCCAGTGACTGTGCTAACTTAGTCATTCGTGGGACAGGATCAGAGCCGTGCACTAATACTACTGCAGCTCGCGCATCTTTAGGTATATACATGCTCCCTGATAATTTTACACCTTCGCTTTCAAAAACGACCTCTTCTACAATAGTAACGTCATTTGGTTGGCGTTTTTCTTCGTTGAGAGTGTGACTTTGGTCTCTATTGTTTGTAGTACAACCTGACGCAAAAATTAGTAAAAACAAAAAATATCCGAGGTTTCTCATTTTTTAATCCATTATGAAATTAAAGAAACCTTGAGACAGCAAGGTTTGCGCCAACATAAAAACCAATGATTTCAGTTCTTTAATATTCTCATTTTCGACTAGAGTACTCTATGACCACTAATTAGTTATACTGACCATCTATTGAAAACCCGTCTGAAATTGGTCGTTTTTTGAAAATGTAAGCCCATGCCTAAGTGAACTACACGAAGGGATATTTTGAATGCCCGTTCCTGCTCAAATCGGGCCCTTAGTTCATTTATATTAACGGATTTTGTAGCAAGACGAAATCGCTGACACCCACCACTAGCTTGCCCTATTGCACACAGGTCATATTTTTTTATGCATCAATTGGCACTGAGCATATTGCGCATCCTCGTGGCGAGGCGAGAATTTTGGTCATAGAGTCAGAGGGTAGTGTATAAAAAACTAGTGTAGCTATGATCCACTACCTTTATTTATACAAACAAAAAATTGGTTTAAATGAGCGAACTAATGTAGGGTTTGTTCAGATGAATTAGTTAAGATAAACGCTAATTTTGCTATATTAGCTTTTGGTTCATTCCTTGAACTTTGCAACTCAGGTAAGCAAATTTAAAGCGGGATTAAAGGCAGATACATGCCTTGTCATTTGCTTTAATGTTGAAGTTTATGAGTCTTAAGACTGTCTATTGATGAAACGTTCAGCACGCGCAAAGAGCTTGTCACACTTATCTTTTTGCTCGCTATATTCGACCGAATCTTCCGTAAGAGCATCAAGCACTTCTTTTGCTTGACGATATTCACCTACCACTTGTTCAAGTTTACCTTCAAAATCCTCTTTCCGTGTTTTTTTACTACTTTGTCTTCTTGGTCTAGCCATAACTCACTTCTCTTTAAATCAAAGTCCCAATAATTTCTTTCGCTCTCGTTCAGACAGAATATCTTCGATTTTTCTTCTTACAACGTGAATATTATTTGACTTACTTTTATCAAGAGCCGCATCTTCGCCACTCTTTTTTTTCGACTGTTTTTTCAATTTAAAATCCTACCTCTCAAAACAAAATAATATGAACGAAAAACGCATAAAACTCCCTATCAATGTGAGTTAAAAAAACGCACATCAATTAAATGGAGTTTTATGAAATTATGGTGTTAATATTGAAATGGACTTTTACTTTGAGAGATGGATATTGACTGGAAGTCCTCTCCAGTCTATTCGCTACTTATACCAAAGTAACGTTAGCAGCATTTGGACCTTTAGCCCCTTGCTCAACATCAAAAGCCACTTTTTGACCTTCATTCAGTGTCTTAAAGCCTTCGCTTACAATTGATTTAAAGTGAACAAAAACATCTGGACTACCATTTTCAGGTGTAATAAAGCCAAAACCTTTTAACTCATTAAACCATTTTACTGAACCTAAAATCTTATTAGACATATATACCTCGATATATTAAAAAATATTAGTTACTAAGTATGTAATAAAGGAAAAGATATCGCAGAGCATATATGACGAACTGGTTCGAAAGGAAACTGAGAAGAACTTGAACTAAATGTTACATTAATAGGTAACTTATTGAGTCGCCCACTATACACGAAATATAACTAATAGATATAAGTTTCTTTTTTATTTTATTTATTCAACAAAATCAACAGCAAAACCTTTAGCATTACACCCTCGGCTATAGGTGCTTACACCTCACTCAAATACTGGATCATCCGCCCTGAGCGTTTCTCTTCTTTAAAGTCACAGCTGGTTAGACGATATTAAACACGGAGGTTTATTTTGATAACGGCTGATAGCTCGAAATTTATCGTAAAGTCAGTCCGTCCTCCTGACAGGTTTCGACGCCCCTCCATGGGTTACGACTTACTTTTCTTTGATCCCCAAAGAAAAGTTAGCAAAAGAAAGGGCACTCCCAGCATCACGCTGACTCCTCAAGTAAATCGCCAATATGAACGTCACCGCTGTGTAAGGGCCATCCTTGGCCCTTACACAGCTTTTCACGCATCCATGCGTTGAAATGACTCATTGGCAACTTACTTTCGGGTGTGATGAGGGAGACACAAGGTGCTGATAGTTTTGTTTGGTGCTTGCAGGCAAATTTGCTACTTTTAAGAGAAAAACTAGAACTCGCAGTCAATACTAATCCCCTTTACCACACCCGAAAAACATAACTACTCGGCGGGTGAACCGTCTCCCACAAAACTATTTAGACTGTGAGTTAGGAGGCTACGCTGATAGTTTTTGTAACCTTTGCAAACAGCTTCATCGTAAAAAGCGTAGAAAATCTCACAAGCAACTTATTCCCCCCTCCATCACACCCGAAAAGCATAAGCCGATATGCAATGTGCCGACAGGATGTCGGCCAAGTCTTGCCTGGCATCATGGACGTGCCATACAAGACGGTTGCACTATATCGGCTTAGGATTTGAGGATTAAGTGTGATGCTGGGGCGACGTTTTCTTGGTTCGTTCTTTTTCGTCGTTTAAAAAGAATGAACGAGGAGCGTATGGATGCGCTTTGATACGTACCATGGAAGGTGATTTTTCCAAAAGACTCGAGACGATGAGTTAAGTCAGCCCGTCCTCCTGACTGGTTTCGACGCCCATCCATGGGCTACGACATACTTTTCTTTGATGCCCAAAGAACAAGTATGCAAAAGAAAGGGCACTCCCGACATCACACTGACTCCTCAAGCAAATCGCCAATATGAACGTCACCGCGGTGTAAGGGCCATCCTTGGCCCTGTCACCGCTTTTCACGCATCCATGCGTTGAAATGACTCATTGGCACTTTACTTTCGGGTGTGATGAGGGAGACACAAGGCGCTGATAAATTCTTGTGGTGCTTGTAAGCGACTTAGCTGCTTCAGGAGATAAAACCAGAACTAACAGACAGCGCGATTTCCCCTCTATCACACCCGAAAAGCATAAGCTGATATGCAATGTGCCGACAGGATGTCGGCCAAGTCTTGTCAGGCACAAGGACGTGCCTTACAAGACGGTTGCACTATATCGGCTTAGGGTTTGAGGATTGAGTGTGATGCTGGGGCGACGTTTTCTTGGTTCGTTCTTTTGCGTCGTTTCAAAAGAATGAACGAGGAGCGCATGGATGCGCTTTGATATCAGCCAAGGAGGGGCTGCTTCTTAAAATCAAGTAGTTAACCTGCTTAATTGCTCAGGCTAGCGGCCTCTGTATGTGTAAAAAATATAATTGCTTATCAAGCCAAATTTAGGTGTAATGAATACATAATAAGCGCTGAGCAATGCAGGGCAAGCTTACATAACACTAGCTAAACTGATTACACTAGCTAGAAAAGTGAGAGCCTCCAAAAAGCCTATTTTTTCTAAGTAAGCCATAGCATAAACAACACCAACTCTGTCACACCGAGCAGGTAGCGGCTCAGTCCAATAAGCGATTATGCAACACAAACTGCCTGTCGCATAAATACTCAAATGTTAGCTGCTCATGGAGTTTTCATGTCTAATACAGAGCAATCCATAAATCTTATCGAGCTAGTAAAGGCTATTGGTCCATATTTTGTTTCAGTGGCTGGCATGTTATTTGCTTTTATTCAATCAAAGCGGCTCGCTGAGATTACTAAAGAAAAAGATCTAGAAATTGCCAAACTTCAACAGCAATCTATTATTTCGATGGAAAATTTAAAATCGAAGAGTGCCGCAATATTAAAGTTGCAGGAAATTTATAGTCCCTTATTTGCAAAAGTAACAGCAACCTTAAATTTTTATTGTGGAATAGTTTCTAGCAAAAAAAGAAGTGAAGAAATTAAAGCTGACTTGGCTAAATGCTTCGCGGATCACTATAACTCATTAACATTTGAGAGTAGAAAAGTAGTTTTGGCAGAGGCAATTGCGATTTGTCAATCCTTAAAAGATCATAACTGCTACGAGCTTGCAGTTAAACTGGATAACAAGATTACAGAAGCACTAGCACTAGTTGACACTTCTGGTACTTGTTCAGGTAAAGAACACGTTGAGCCTATATACAAAGCTCTACGCGAATTAAGTTTGTTATACGTTGCACTTTTCTATCGTCTAGCAAACTTTGAAACCGCAGCTAACAAGTCAAGTAACACGAATGCAGCAAGCTGCACCGGTACTTGAGGAGTTATACCCTATTTGAGTTCAGCATAATAATCTTAAGGCGAAAACAATAATGGCTCGGACGTCAGGCGCAAAAAACATACAAAAATTTGAAGATAGAACAGAGGTTAGTTCAACAAGTAGTAAGGAGATTAAGCACTTAGCTCAATCTAGTAAATCGAGTGCTTTAGATCAGTTTAAGGCTTTGCTAAAGCATCAGAAAAATTATCTAAATTGGTTGGAAAGTAGGCATACGGCTCTCAACGAAGCAAGAAAAGAACTTGCTGAATTTAAATCACTGAATTATCGCGGACCAAAAGATGATACATATAGAAAGTACAAGTGGTACGCCGAGCACAATGCTTTACTCGAAGCTATAAATGGCTTTGAGGTATTTTATAAAACCAGCCTTATCAATTTGGCAAAGATTATTAGGCATTATGTTCCTGCAGAAAAACTCAGTGGAGCGGTAGACGTGAAAGTCTTGTGGGGTATCACCAAAGCTTCAGTTCCCGAATTGGTATTTGAACATCAACTTTATCATGACCTTGATAATGTTGATAAGGCCTGCTTCGCACTTATAGGCTCAAAAAGGTACAATAAGAACAGTCCAAAATCTAATCTTCGATAATTAAACTTAGCTTTACAGGCAATATTTCAGGTTAGGCATACTCTTTCTCATAACCATGGTGTCATTACTATAAGTGATAAATCTAAATTAAAAATTTTGGGCTATGATGCAACGACGAAAGAGGTAATTGACCCGAGTAAAGATACATTAGGGTTATCTATTACGAGACTTTTAGAGCAAGAGTCTAAGGACTTTACATCATGGTTATTAGATAAAACAGCAGACTACCTTAAAGACCAAGTTGATGCTCGCGGGTTGGAGTTAGATAAAAAAATACATAGTCGACTTCAAAAACTATTAGGGAACAATAAAAAACTTGATAATTTGAGTTGGGTATAACATACGCTTTAATACGGACTCGCAACGCTCTGCGGTTTTGGTTTTAACGGGCTTTAGTGTTTACGGTGTAATGGTTGGGTGTTGTGGGGTGTAGCTCACCACTTAAGCGGGCGTTGGCCCATAGGAATTTTTAAGCGAAATTCGTCTAATACAGCCGACGACCTAAAACGTTTTTGTCCAAAAAACGAGCTATCTGAACGTCAGCTACCATGACTGCAAACTATCATGGTAGCTGTTGAACGCCGAGATTTGCACAGAACCCCCTTCAAAACGGCATGATTAAATGTCAGCGAAGACACTTAAACCCACTATCGCCTCGAGTTTTGCAAACCACTACACCTCACTCAAATACTGGATCATCCGTCCTGAGCGTTTCTCTTCTTTGAAGTCACAACTGGTTAAACGATATTGAACGAAGTTATCTGTTAAGCAGCGGGTGTCGTGGATATCGCCGGGTAGAAACACTCGGCAATCGCCGGCTTTGAGCGTGTCTGTTCCTCGGGATACAAGGTGGGTTTCGCCGCTTGCTGTGGTGATGGGTTTGTAAGTTGTCATTTCCATTTCGCCGGATTGCACGGCATAAAATACCCAACCTGCGCCATGATCGTGAGGCGGGCGGTACGTGCCCTTTTCTTCGGCATGGACTAGCAGCATAAAACCATAGTCAGGGTCTTGGTAGAGTGTTTTTGATGCTAGTCTTTCACGCTTAATGCTCGCAAGCCAAGGCTCGTGCGGTGGAGACTGAGTAAGTTCGCTTAACAATTCACGTACTGTTACTGTGGTGCTTGAATTTAGCGCGCTCCAGTTGGCTTTTATGTCATTGACAATTTTATCTAAGCTATTTTGCATTGCCTCTGCCTCTTATCGTTTGGTCACTGTCATTCGGTTAAGAGGAGCATACAACTTCAAGTTCACTTTAAGTCAAGGAATAGAATTGCTCGAATAATAGCGGTGTCGCTTAAAACTGATAACTTAACGAAAGTTTGATGGTGCGACCAAAAATGGGTCTAGCATAAAAGATAGCCTCTTGGTGGCTTAAATCATCCCTAGGATTGCCCTCAGTTAGCCCCATAGCATTGGTGAGGTTTTTAACCTCAAGCTGTGCGCTGAGCTGTTCATTAACTGCCAACTCGGTAAATAAATCCCATGTTTGATAGGCTGGTAAGGCAAACCGATTGGCAATATCCGAATAGCGTTTACCAACATACGACCAGGTGATAGCCGCGGTAATAGGTCCTGCTTTGTATTCCGGCGTTAGTCGTAGTTGTAACTCCGGCGTTCGCGTTATTTGATTGCCATTAAATTCGCTTTGTGGCAATTGCTTAGGAATGCCGTAAAACCCAGCGTCTTGCCACACACCTATCGCTCTAAATTGCAAAGCCGGACTATATTGATAGTCAAATTCGAACTCCAGCCCTCGTGTTTGGGTATTGATTGAAACGGCTTGTTGAGTCGTAGCCGCGCCGCGATACACCGTAAGCGGGAGCGGATCAAACTTGGTTTCAAATAACGCGCCACTAAACTGCCAATCAGCGGTTTGATAACGCAGTCCAACTTCACCTAACGCCAAACGAATGGGTTGACCAAAGTCTTGTTGTGCGCGTTCTTTTTCACTTTTAGCCCATCCGCGGCCATTGCCGTAATTAATGAGCCGTGGCATTTCAAAGGCGTCGGAATAACGTGCAAATATCGCCATCGCGTCGCCAATTTGGTAATTTGTGCCAATACTGAGCGCATTTTGCGTAAAGGAATCACGCCAAGTGGCAGCCGGGAGATAGTGAGAATAAGCGGCTTTTGATGAATCGGTGTACGACTTTACCCCTTCAAGTAGCGTGCTGGTGAGATTAAGGTGTTCATTACGCAGCGCCAAGTCAACCCTAAGGTTTTCAGTGAGCTGCCAGTCTATATTGGCATACAGCGAATGTGATTGAGACAAGCCGCTACCGCTTAAATAAACGGGACCGGCGTAAGATAAAAAACCTTGCTCGGTAAAGTTGGCAATCACATTTTCTTGCCCATCAACCAGTACGATGTCCAGTCGCTCTGGTTGATGCTTTACATCCGTTAGTAACGCGCCAAGCCATTTATCTAGTGGTAACTCATCGAAATCACTTCGTGCGTAAATATGGCCGAGGGTCAGTGACCACTGCGCGTGGAGATAATCCACACTAAAATGATTTACCAGCTGCTGTTGCTTATAACGTGAATATAAAGGGTAACTAGCGGTCACAAGACCATTACCACTAAGCGTTGCGGGGTTGGCAACTAAGGTGTTATCTGAATACCTTAAGTATCGAGGACGCAATGCGCTATTTGCAAAATGGCGTTTAAATTCTGTGATATCAGCGTGTTGCAATCGGCTTGTAGCGTCGACTATGGTTTGGTTACCCAAATTCATTAAGGTATACAAGTCATTGTTTAGGCTTGAAAATCGCGCACGATTGCTCAGGTTAACGTGTTCAAAAAGCGGCGTGTTAAACAGTAAAGTGTAGCTATTTAGGCGTGTTTGCTGGGCGTCTTCTAAGTCACGCTGCACGCGTCCTTCTGGAGTGAAGAAGGTGAGCGATCTTAAGTCGTCGCTCAGTAGTGTTCCATCGTCATAAGGCAGGCTCGCCAGCTCTCGAATTTCGCCGCTATTTTGCATCACTAAGGGCGCGTAAAAGCTGGTTTTATCGTTTAAATGTTTATAGCTAAAATCAAGCTCAAATGCGTCGGTTAACCAGCTCACGCGCGCACTCACTTGGCCGCCTAAGTCACTTTGATAGCCCGGCTCCCGAATACCATCGGAAGTACGATAAAACCCGCCTACCGTATAAAACCATTCATCATTCAACGCTCCGCTAAACACGCCATCAAAACGAGTGTAGTCATAGCTCAACCCCTGACTCACTTTCACTAAATTAAAAGGATTTTCTGAGCCTCGCCTGCCGATATAGTTCACCATTGCCGCAGGCCCGTTCACGGTAAAAATACCGCTACTGCCGCCACGCACCGCTTCAATGGCTTGATGGGTTAGGTCTGGACGTAAAAAAAAGTCCCCCCAAATACCGTCGTAGGTCACGGGCAAACCATCTTCCATGAGGCTGATAAATCTAAACCCCTCGCCACCTCTAAGTCCCCTTGGCGCAACATTATTGTTAGTTTCGCCACCCGAGTCTTCAACCCAAAAGCCGGTGATATTTTTGAGCGCTTCTGCGCTGGAATACGGTGTTTGTTTTTCAAGTTGTAGGCTTGCAAGCTGAGTGATTGAAATAGACGAGTTTAAAATGCTACGGTTTTTGCCGCTTACACCCGTTACGATAATGCGCTCAAAGTGTTGTGCAGACTCAAGTTTTTTAGGAGTCACAAAAATACGCTGCTGCTCTGGGTCTAGGGAAAAGTCGTAGTCAGCTTGATGAAAGCTGGTGAGCAAGACTTGTTCGAGGGTGTAGCGGCCAGTTATCTGCTCAACGCTAATGTCATCTTGGATTTCGGCTGCACTTAACTGCCAGCCACTTTGCGCAGCAATATCGAGTAAACGCTGCTGCAAAGTCGCTTTAGGCAAGTTAAATTGATGATCCGTGGTAGCAAATGCAACGCCACCAAACCATATTAACCACGCTAACAGCGGGATTAATAGCTTGAATAACATAGTTTAAATCAATGTCTTTATTATTGTATAAACTTTGTACCACTTATATTGTGACTTTGCTATGACACTTTTAGCTAATTTGCGATTAGGGTGTATTCCTCACCTTTTTGCATCACGGTGATCGGATAAATCTTTTCTAAACTATTGAGCCAATCACCTATTTCAGTGGTTAAAAAGGTGCCATTGTAGGTCAGTTTTGCTAGGCGTTGATCGCTTAACTTCACTTTGATTTCGCTATATCGCGACACATCATTAAGCACATTGCCTAATTCTGCGTTTTGATACACTAAGTAGCCTTTTTGCCACGCCATGGTCAACGCTTCCCCCTGGGCTTTACTGCGGGTAACTTCGCCTTGCTGTGTGACTTCTACCGCTTGCCCTTGGGTCAATTTGATTGCTTGTTGCTGAGTCACAGCCACACGGCCCTCAAGCACATCGACTCTAATTGAAGCCGGATTGGCGCGAACATTAAATACTGTGCCTAGCGCCTCAACTTGGCTGTTTTGGTAGCGCACGATAAACGGGCGCTGCTTGTCTTTACTCACGCTAAACAGCGCCTCACCTTGGTACAACAGTAGTTCTCTTGAAGTGTTGCTGTAGCGAACAGCCAATTGGCTATTGGCCCCTAAATTAACCTGACTATTATCATCAAGCGTAATGGTGCGATGCTCATTGACCTTGGTTTGAAAGAACTCGCTGTACACTGTATCGACAGGGGCTGGCTTAGCAATGGCAACAGGTGCTTGCTGTAGTGGCTGCTCTGGTGCCATAAAAGTCACCAAACCAACCAGCAGCAAAGTCGCGGCAATCGCAAGATACCAAGGCTGAGCACGGCGTTTGGATGGTGGCTTAATGTCAGTTACAGCCGTGGTGTTTTGTGCATCCAGCTGTGCAAGCTGCTGAGTAACATAGTCATCGTCAAGTTGGGCTGAAAGCGTCCAAAGCTCCAACATGTTGTTGAACACATCACTGTGTAGCGGATTTTCAGCTAGCCAAGCGTTTAGCGGCTGTGGATAGTGAGTGCTGTCATGAGGTGAGATCTGCTGCTCGTCTAAGACTAATAACCAATCAGCGGCTTGTTCTTCAATTATTGCTAAATCGTCAGATAATGGAGTCATGTTTATATCCTTAACACTCATGATCAAAGCTCATGCTGTAACTGCTGGTAGCAATGACGAACTGCACGTAATACATATTTTCTTACCATACTTGGGGATATCTGTAAGGTCAAAGCTATCTCCTCATAGCTTTGACCACGTATTTTATACAATAAAAAAGCCAGCCTACATTTGTCGGGTAAGCTTGCGAGAGACTTTTCCATTTCTTTAAGTAGCTCTTGGTTGTGGTGGTTTTGTTCAGGGTTAGCACTTGCGTAAGGTTGTGGCATTTGATCGCTATCGTGCTCACGGTCATCAAACGGGCTACGCGCTTTACGCCGCAGCTTATCAATGGCCAAATTGGTTGCAATTTTATACAAGTACGCGGCGATATAGTTGCTGACATTATCCTGCTCAAGTCCAAGCAATTTCACAAACGCCTCTTGGGCAACGTCTTCCGCCTCACGTTTGTCTAACCCTTTGCCCATAATGTGGCGGATCAGCTTTTGCTGTTGTTTTAAAAACAACTCCTCTACCTGTTGACGACGTGCAAGGTCGTCGTTTGCAGCTACCGTAGTGGTATCGACTGCTTTACGCTTAAAAGATAATAACGGTGGCATGAATACGCATCCTAGTCTTCCATTTGTGTTAGCGTGCAGCGAACCCATAAATTAATAGGTTCGCTGGCGTTGCTTAAACCAATTTGCTTAATTAACCGTTGCGACTCGGCTTACCTTGCCCGAATCACTCACCGTTCTGAGTTGTACTTTAGATGACGCGGTCAATGTCACAGGCCCTTCATAGCGCTGCCATGTTACGCCTTGGTCAATCGAATACTCCGTAGCCATGCCAACAAACCGGGTATTGACGATTAACTTACCACCTTCAATCGCGCCTCCAGGTAATGGAATACGATAATTTACCCCGACCTGCTGTGGTATTTGAGCATTAATATCGACCACTTGGTAATAGTCCAATAGTGGTAGAGCGTATTGTCCTAAAGTGTTGGTAAAGGTGTGCCAAGCCTCGGTAGTCGCTGCACCTTGCGCTGGCATATCTTGCACCCATGCACGCTCAGCGGCCCCCAGTAATTTCGGGAAAGTCATATAATCAAGAATTTCTGGTGACTTTTGGTTTTCGCCAAAAAGTTGCGCCTGAATACCTTGAACATTTTGTTTACCCGCTTCGCTCAGTAACACCCATTTCGGATCCCACGGCACTGGATTGCCCAGCTTGTCATGCTCGGCGTTAGCGTAGATATTAAACGGACGATATTCAAACGCCTTTTTGGTATCTGTGTAACCTGCCCAGTGATAGCCTATTTCATCAGGATGTTTGTTATACGCAAGGTCAAGATACAAGTTTGTCGCATGGGCCAGCACGACTTTGTGACCTTGGTTAGCAAACTTGTAGGCCTGATGCTCATTGCCCCAACCCCACACGTTATTCCAAAACACGGGGAATATCTCACCGTAACTAACATTACCCGTACCATTGTGCGATAACACATCGCCCCAAGTTGCCATATCAAAACCATGCTGATTGACTATCTGCTTCCAGCGTAAAAAGAAGTAGTCAAACAGCTCTGCATCGGTTTTGCCCGCTGTAGCTGGGTTTTGATCGACCGCTGGAGATTGCGCCCACCATTCATTCGGACCTAAATGTGGCAGCTCGTCACCACCGCCATGCAGCCGAGTCAATGTCGCATCGGGCACGGCATCATAAATGGCGCGTGTTTCTTTCACCACATGGTTGAGGAAAGTAAAGGTGCTCTCAAGCGCTGGGTTAATAAAATTGTCGGTATAAAATTGTGGGGTGTAATACTGCGACTGGTCGAGCGGATCAATCAACCTAAAACGACTTGCTTCAACTGGGTCGCTATCTTTGTATTTGTTGTAGCGATATTCCATCGCTTTGATTGCTGCGCGCGCATGGGCTGGAAAATCATATTCGATGATCACATCAATATGACGGTCAGCGGCATACTGAAGAATTTCTTTAAAATCATTCACCGTGTAGTAGCCCCAGCCTTTACCGAGAAAGTTTTGCTGAGCAATTTCAAAGCCTTGATAACTAGGCGCGGTACCTAAGTTTGCAGCTGTTTCATCCGTGGGTTTATTTTCAATCCCATCTCCTGGCGCAAAGCCATTGGCAGCTCCCATAAACGTATGCAGCATCGTACTTTCGCTCAGGTCATATCCCCGCTTTGCTCCAAACTCCGTGAGTTCAGGAATACCGGGAATTTCTAGTCGCCAACCTTCATCGTTGGCAAGGTTAATTTCAAATTTGTTTAACTTGTAAAAAGCCATTAATTCTAACAACTTAAATACCGTTTCTTTGCTTTGGAAATTACGCGACACATCCAGCATCATGCCTCGATATTCAAACCGTGGTGCATCCAAAATAGTGCTAGCGGGTAGTACGGCATTGTCGGACAAAGTGGCTGAGTTTTTAGCCGTTTTATACACCGTGGTGGGGATCATTTGACGAAGTGTTTGAATACCATAAAACACCCCTTGGGCGTCATTTCCGGTAATGGTGATCCCCGAGAATGCATCGACTTCAAGCTTATAACCACTTGAGTCCGGCTGATTGTCTTGATTGGTATCGAGATTTGGGTCTAGCTGCAACTTGATAAGGTTCGGGCCATTTTGCACAGTGCTATTAATCGCAAATGTGCCACTCAGAATATCGCGCAGTGCAGTTTGTAAGAAGGTGGCTTCTTTAGCCAGTGAAGCTGGCGCTGAAATACTGGTTAATTGGCTCATCAAAGTTAAGAATTCATCATTTGGTGTTACCACTGAATGGGGCTGCGGAACCAAGCGATTTTTCAGCGGCAATGCCATGCGCATCGCGCTGTTTTCTGCGAATCGGATGGCGGACGTTTGCACCGGCATATTATCGTTAACCGCTTGCTTTGTTTGTTTTGGATCGCTTGGGTCCATCATCACGTCCACCAGCACAGCTTGAGGCGCTTGATTATTGTAGCTAATGTGAAAACCCGATGGTGAGTCGTTTTTCAGCATTTGCCAATACTGTGCAACGATTTCAATAGTACGAGACTCACCGGGTTGAATGGGGGCAAAACCCGCTACGGGCTTAAGTACAAAGTAATCACCACTTTTTGCGTCATCGGCATTTTCTAAACTTAGATTCTGCGCGGCAATATGCTGGCGCGCATACTGACCATTTGGATCTGAGTCTGGTAGTACGCTTGCAGGCGGCCTTACCGAGCTAAAATAAAGCGCCCAGCCAGACTCACCCAACGGCTCAAGACCATTATTAGTAATCGTCAGACTGCCAAGAAAGATATTCTCTCCAATGCCATGATCCACGACTTGCCAGCGTAATGCTAAGTTATCTGGGTGAGGATGTGCGACGCTATAGTAGCTCGCAGTCAACAAGGCTAAGCCTGACAGTGAGGCAGTAATTATCTGTTTTTTTGCAAACATGTTGGCTCCTAAAATATTGTTATTGTTCGGATAGAGCGCGTACTGCTGCCACTCTATCTATGTAAACGTTTGAGCCGAGGAAGTTGGGAATGGAATCATAAATAATGCCCTAATTACGAATTTAGCATTAGGGCTGGTGTGATTAATATACCGCTATTTCATCGATATACAGGGGAAGTTTGGGGATCTGGATATCGTCAGATTGCTTACTATTAATGGCCACCACCTTTAAAAAGCGCACACTTACAGGAGCAAACGACAACACCGATATGGGCCCACGCGGATTATTAACCTCAGCTAACGTTTGCCACTGTTGTTTATCACTTGAACCCAGCACTTGAATATGTGTTGGCGGGTGCAGTTGTCTATGTCGCCCGCTGTCAAAGCCCAGCTTAACCTGCTGCACTTGCGTTGACGCATCTAAGTCAATAACCGCCTCAAGATCGGTATCGTAAAAAATCGCATAATCATCAACGCTGTAAAATTGATCATAGGCAAATTGACCATCCTGCAGCTTAGTCGCAGAACCTTCGGCAGCTAGCGAGCCAAGCGTTATCTCTTTTCCAAGCGCTAAATGAGGCGAAAGCGTTAAACGCGCATCACCTACCAATTGCCCTAGATCGCTTACATAACTGCGGGCGCGAAGCTGCGTTTCGTCAGTTATCA
Source organism: Pseudoalteromonas piscicida (assembly GCF_000238315.3). Lineage (NCBI taxonomy): Bacteria > Pseudomonadati > Pseudomonadota > Gammaproteobacteria > Alteromonadales > Pseudoalteromonadaceae > Pseudoalteromonas > Pseudoalteromonas piscicida. The sequence goes on along the minus strand of NZ_CP011925.1, from coordinate 236,727 downwards.
CTAGCGGCTTTTGATATTGCTGTGATTGTAGCGTTGGCTCGCTGCCGTCTAAGGTATAGTAAATAGCCGTGTTGGCAATTTCAGAGGTAATGGTGGCGATGAGCTGCTGTCCATTAATCTCACTTGAAATGATAGGCTTATGGCTACTATAAGCGGTATTAAGGTGCATCTGCTGGTAGCGTTTTAAAAGCGCGGGTAAACGATATTGGCTGTAATCAGACCACGACTTCTGTGTTTTATCCGACCACAATGTTTCGGCCAACGCACTCAAGCGCGGAAACAGCATATACTCGGCATGACGAGGTGTTTTTATATATTCAGTCCAAAGTGCACCTTGCGCACCAACAATAAAGGCTTGCTGCTCAGCGGTTAAGTGGCTGGGCTGCGGCTCATATTGATAAACGTTTTTTAGGCTTGAAAGCCCGTGGATAGCTTTAGGCTCGTCAAGATTGCGCGATTGATAGGCATCAAAATAAATATATTGATAAGGACTCATGATCACCTGATGACCCATTTTTGCAGCTTGAATGCCTCCTTCCGTGCCCCGCCAAGACATGATCACGGCGTCATCCGCTACCCCTCCTTCTAATATTTCATCCCAACCAATCACCGTTTTGCCAAGATTTTGGACGATTTTGGCGACCCGTTTAATAAAATAGCTTTGCACCTGCTCAGGTGTGGTTAACTGATGCTGTTGCATCAACTTTTTCACCTCGGGACTCTCTAGCCACTGCTTTTTTATCACCTCATCGCCGCCAATGTGGATATATTGGCTCGGAAATAGCTCAGCAACCTCTTTGTATACAACACCAAGAAACGCAAACACGTCTTCACGGGGACATAGCACATCTTCAAAAATCCCAAACTGCGGCTGCACCTTTACCGCGCGCTGGTGGCAAGATAACTCGGGATATGCGGCAAGCATCGCACTGCTATGCCCCGGAATATCGATTTCAGGGATCACTTCAATATGTCGCGCCTGCGCATACTCAATCACTTCCTTAATTTGCGCCTTGGTATAAAAGCCCGACACCGTTTTATTATCAAACAATGGTTGATAATCATAGGTATGACCAACCACGGTATGAGGCCGCGTTGCCCCAATTTCGGTTAGTTTAGGGTACGCATCAATGGCAATTCGCCAGCCTTGATCATCGGTTAGGTGCCACTGGAAGACATTGAATTTATGCATCGCCAACCAATCGATATAACGCTTCACAAAAGCCACATCGAAAAAGTGCCGACTCACATCTAAATGCATGCCACGGTAAGAGAATCTGGGCTGATCTTTTATTTCTACCGCAGGTATTGCCCAACTCGCCTGATTGATGGGCATACGCGACTCTATCTCAGCAGGGAGTAATTGTCGCAGCGACTGCATCCCCCAAAATAATCCGGTCGCAGTATTCGCTTGTATTTCAACCCCTTCAGGTGTCACGCTCAGCGCATATCCCTCTTGAGATAGCGGTGCATCGACAATCTTAAAGGCAATACTATTTTTAGTTGTGCTATCAGCTTGAGATACTGGCAACTGATAGCCCGTCGGCGAGCGCAAAAAGGTCGCTAATTGCTGCGCAACGCTTTGAGCTTGCTGCTGGTTAAAGGTAATTTTACTGTCATGGGTAAGGTTAAAGTGACCGTTACCAAAACTAGCACTCAGTGGTTTTGGGGTGATCTGTAGCGCTGCACAAAGTGGTGTGAGCAACAAAGAAAACAGCAATAAACTGCTTTGCAAAAATGTATAAAAGACACTCTGGTTCATAAATAACTTCCTGAGAAAAGCCCGCTTATAGCGGGCTTGAGTGAACTAATGAGCACTGGGCAGTGTGCAAATTAGCAAGGGAAATACAGGGCCTAATGACCTTTGCTATTTAATTTTTGTTCCCCTGAGTGAGTTTTGGTCGCGACGCTCGACTTGCTACATAGTGGGCTGAGCAAAAAGTTAAGCAACAATGAACTAAGCGCACTCAGGTGAACCCGATTAGGCCCTAAAAATTCAGCGTCAGCGATGCGCTGATGGTGCGTCCTAAGATCGGCCGAGCATAGTAATAGTCGTATCCTGCTTGAACATCGTTGATGGCACGCGGATTTCCTTCGGTTAACCCAAGTTCATCACTGATATTGGTCGCTTTCACATGCAGCGCAACCGCGTCGGTAAAGCGATAATTCACGCCCATGTCGATTGTGGTGTAGGCAGGAAGCTCAAACTTATTCTCACCGTCTGAGTAACGCTCTCCTAAGTGGTGAATGGTTAAATAGATATCACCATCGTCAAAGTAATAGGTTGGCGTTAACCTAAGCTGCACTTTAGGTGTGCGCTTCACTTGCTTGCCTTCCCAATGTGCAAATGCCCCGGTAAATCCTTCCATTTTTGGGTCTTGTAACACGCCTGTCAGCTCAAGCTGTAAATTGTCATGCGCCTGCCACACTGTTTCAAACTCAAGACCATCGGTGACAGTGTCTATCGTTTGATTCGCCACCTCGCCATTGCTGCCGGTAAAATTACGCTCCACTAAGTCATTAAATTTAGTTCTAAACAAGGTCAGTGATGCACCAATTGAATCGCCAGCATAGCGAGTACCCAATTCGCTAAAGGTTAGATTAACGCTGTCATTAAAGTCGGCATCAACCCCTGAGTGAATGTTCTGACCAAAGCTCATTAACCTTGGCATTTCAAATGCATCGGCATAACGACCAAATACTGACACATCATCCGAGAAGGTATAATTGAATCCGACCGTCCATGCGGTTTCGGTTTCGCTACGAGTTTTTGACAGGAATTTGTTTGACGGCATGTCGACGTAATTGTTGGCAAGATTGTTATCTATGTCATTACCAGCGCTGTCAAAAGCGCCCGCAACAGGCTGTGCAAATGAGGTTGCGGAGGCGGTGCTATCTAGCTCCAACCACTCAATCCGAACCCCGCCATCAATACGAAGGTTATCGGTTGCTTGATATTGTTCATTGATAAATAAAGAGTTGGAAGTACTGGTACCATAAGCGGTTGCCTGACCCCAACCAGGAGCATAACCCGTTGAGCCGTGGTCAGTTAGTTGACCAACCACTTGCTGATTGCTGTTAACTGCAACAATATCGAGTAATCGAGCATTGTCTTTTACTTCCGTTAAAAACTGCGACTCCCATTTATCAACTGGCAAGGAGTCCGCATCTACATAGGCAAATAACCACCCTATGGTCAGCGTATGCTGATCACCTTCATAGGTAAAATTGAGCTTATTAACAAACTGCTCGGCATCATAGCGCGAATAAAGCGGGTAGCTTGTGGTGACTAAGCCGTTTCCGTTTAAATTGCTGACATCTGTCAGTATTTCACCACTATCGACGTATCGATACCGTGCGGCAACGGCGCCATCACTGGCAAACTGGTCCAGCATATTTTGCACATCTTGCTGCCCAAGTCGGGTATTGGCATTGACGAGCGTCGAGTTATCGAAGTTAAGCAAAATATACATGTCGTTTTCAAACTGTGAGTAACGGCCAGCTGTATTTAGCAGCCAACGGTCGCTTAACTCCCAGTCTAAGTGATAGCCTAGCGTACTAAACTTGGTATGCTGCCCATCTTTAAGGTCTCGTGTTTTATAGCTGCCATCAGGCTGTAAATAGTGTAAAAAGCGCTGACCATTACCAATTAAGGTGCCATGTTGTGGGTCGACACCAGCAATGCCTTTAGGGTCACTTTGATCTCTAAGCGGAATAGGCACAAAGAAAGTGGTATGGTCATTGAGGTGTTTGGCAGACAGCGTGAGTTGGCCTTTATCAAACTCACGCACTAAATTGAGTCGAAGTTGGCCGCCGTGATCTGCGGTAAACTCTGTGTCCCTCACGCCATCAGAACGACGATATGAGCCACCTATCGACATTTTCCAGTTGTCACTAATGGGTGTGCCATAAAAGAACTCGCCGCGATACATGCCGTAATCGGCAGCAGTTAGGCGGATCGTCGCTTCTTCAATGTCATCTGGTTTACGGGTAATAAAGTTTACTAATGCCGCGGGGCCGTTGGTGGTTAGTAGGCCTGAGGTGCCCCCACGAACCGCTTCCATATGTTCAATCGTGATATCTTGACGCTGATAAAAATCAACCCAAACGCCGTCGTATACCACAGGTAGCCCATCTTCTTCAACGCCGATATAACGGAAGCCTTCACCGCCACGTAGTCCTCTAGGTGCTACATTATTGTTGGTTTCACCACCTGAATCTTCAACCCAAAAGCCTGGCACGCTTTCCAGCAGATCCGCCGTACCTAGAGGTGCTTCTCGCGCTAACTGTTCGGCATTTAAGGTGGTAATTGAGACCGATGATTCCAATTTAGTCTGGCCGCGCCCACCGCTGCCAGTCACGACAATTCGCTCAAGGTCGAGTAGTTTCTTTTTTTCTGTAGTTTCTTGCGTCTCTTTCGCTTGTGCAACCGCAGTGTGCGAACCCAATAACGCGCCACTGATAGCAAGCGCAATAAGGTGTTTGTTATAACGAGATGTATTATTGCTCATGGTATTCCCTTCATTCTTGTTGTTGGCAGAGCAAGTGAGTGAAGCTCTGTAAATCTATAAACGAACGAAGGGAAAGTTTTAGGAATATTTTTAAGCAAATAAACAAAGAGAAGTAACTTTTTGATACTAAGAGGCAAAAGATAATATCGCCAAAGGTTATAATTTCAATGTAGTAAATTGCTGTATTCTGTTACTTGACAATTGCAATTTTTAGAACTACATACCATAGACTCATAAGGAAATAAAAAACGCCTTCATGAGCCGCCCCACTTGCGCATATAAACAAGGTGAAAGCTTCGTTAGCTTGCGGGTTGCAGTGGGTATTTAACCTGAATTTTTGTACAATTAACGATAAGGAATTCTGTTATGAAAGTATTATCCACTTTAATTATACTAGTATTCAGTGCTTGTGCATTGGCAACTCAAACTACAAATGAGCCTTCCATTCAAACTCAAGTTGAACTAGATAATTTACTTATCAACAATCAGCAACCAATTCATTTAAACTTGGTGTCGTCAACAAGTAGAACTCCTCCTTCGTGTGACTGGAGTGAGTGTGTTGACAATTGTGATGAATCTCGAAAAGATTGCCTCAAAGGTAGCAACTCTTCTAAGTGCGGCCCTATTTACGAGCGTTGTAAAGAACGCTGTAACAAGCGCTGTAAATAGAAGCAGGCATTAGAAAGTGATATATATAGGATATAGTATATTTGCCTTAGTACTGGGGTGCTTTATTGGCGCGTCAAATACCCCAGTCGTTGCTTCTTTTTTTGCGGTTGTCGCTGCTTTATTAGGTACTATTTTTGGCGTTATTAAGATTGAGGTTAATTCACCGACTAAGCAGAAACTTAACTTACTCGGTGCATTAATTGCAATATTTTCAGTATCATTACTCATTGGCGCAATCATTGGGGAAAAATATCGAAACTATGAAATACCACTAAAGCAAAAAATAGTTCCGTGGGAAGGAAAGCAAGCACCTTCTAATACGTATGAAGCGCTCGACTGGATAATAACCGCTAAGAAACTCTCGGCGCTTGGATATAGCACGAATCAAATATCAGAATTGTATGACATTAGGCTAATTGAAAAAGTAAGACTGGAAAAAGTCATTGCTCAAGAACAAGAAAGTCGAAATGACTGTTATTCACTTGAAAATACCGCTATATATAACCAATCAAATCCATTTCACACCATGCTTCCGGATAATTTAACAACACCGAAAAAAGCCGCAGCAAGAGGCCCTGCTAGTGAGAAAGACAATTAATCGCTCTGAGCTTAGCTTTCAGAATTAATAATTTCTCATCCAGAAATTAACGAAGTGTTAGGCAGATAGCAGGTGGTGCACTTGGATTTATGCACCAACAAGAACCTTCAAAACTAATTTTGACCTAATCTGCGCCGCTCTACGCTCATGTGGGTAATGAGAATAGGGGTGATCTCGGACTCTGGAGCGGGAGCAAAAAGGTGGTTGCCTTGGATAAGGTGACAGCCATTGAGATTAAGAGACTTAGCTTGCAACGCGGTCTCAACACCTACCGCTACACATTCTACATCCAAGCTCTTTGCCATCTGTACAATCAATTTTGCAATATCATTTTGTGAGGCAACAGACTGAGGGGTCGCAAGGAAAGCTGGTGGAATTTTAATGGTTTCAAACGTGAGCTTTTGCAAGTACAGCATGCTGGTATGCCCAACACCAAAATGATCAATTGAGATCCGCATGCCGGTTTGCTCTAATTCCGCCATCACTTCCGGTGCTTTATCAAGTAGTTCTATCAGGTCAACTTCTTTGATTTCTATTTCAATTTGCCGAGATGGCAACTGATGTTGCGCAGCCTGCTCCATAAAGTTTTTTATTACTGTTTTATTGGTGAGTTCAGCAAGCGAAAAATTAAAGCTAACCACAAGATTATCGTACTCGTAAAACCATGTTTTCATCGCCTGAAAGGCCAGTGCTCTGAGCTGTTGCCCAATTTCTACCATCAGATCGCCATCACATGCCGCTTCAAAAAAGTCTTCAGGTACCAACAATTGTTCATCTTGCTGCCACCTTGCGAGCACTTCAAGTTTTTTAATCTTGCGGGTATGCGCATCGACAATAGGCTGATAATAAGGAATAAACTCTCGATTATCTAACCCCTGAATGATCCGACTTTCTTGCACTAAACGCTGCTCCGACTCGTGATCTAGGCGTGCGTTATAAAATTGAAACTCCGTTTGTGTGGCTTTTTTAGCTCGATACATTGCGGTATCAGCATGCTTTAGCAAAGCTTCCGTGTTGTCACCATCATCAGGGTAAATTGCAACGCCAGCACTCACCGTGGCTTTTAGACTCACTTGGCGCAAACAATATTGTCCATTAACGCTACTCAATACTTTACTCACCACCTTACGTACATATTTTTTATCTTGGATCCCGTCAATGAGTAACACAAATTCATCGCCTCCCATTCTGGCAACGGTGTCGCATCCTCGAATTTGCTGAGTTAATCGACTCGCAATTTCTTTAAGTAATAAGTCGCCATAATCGTGTCCCAGTGAGTCGTTAATTTTTTTGAATTTGTTGACGTCAATAAATACCAAAGCAAACTGGTGACTCATGCGCTTAGCTCGTTTACATGCCTGCACTAAACGGTCATGCAGCAATAAGCGATTGGGTAACCCAGTTAATGCATCGTGATGGGCAAGGTGATTCATTTTTTTCGCCATTAATCTCGACTCTGTCACATCTTGAAAGACCATTACAGTGCCTAGGTAGCTGCCATCTTTAGCTATAATAGGTGAGAAGGAATCTTGGATAGCAAAGGTAAGGCCAAGATGATTGGTAATGGAAGTGAGTTCAGGTAAACAAATGGTATGGCCTTGCTTTAGACAAAGTTCAGGAAATTTATTCACCGAAGCTTTGGTTTCTTCGTGATACATAGACATAACATCATCAAATCGCCGCCCGACCACTTCTTCATTTAACATCGCGAGAATGGCTTCTGTGACTGGATTAATATAAGTGATCACGCCATTTACGTCTGTACAGATCACGCCATCACCAATAGAGCTCAGCGTCACTTCGAGCAATTCTTTTTCTTCTTCTAGTGCCTGAGCGAGGCGATTTTCTCTGTTGCTAGTATTAAAATAACAGAGATATCCTGTAACGGTACCCGCGACTTTAATTGGTAAAGCAACAGGACTAATAACTTTGCCACTGTGTTTGGTCGTGCAATTACCATAACTTTGCGTTACGAGCGCTTCGAACATGCTTGTTGCACCACTCTTGCCCTCGCTATGGATGTTACCGCTCACCGCGATTAAATTTTCAAGTTTTAACCCTATTACTGAGCTGCCAACACCCAGTATGGATTGCATTTGGTCATTGGCTTGTAGGATAACGCCGTCGCTGTCTAATACCATTTGTGGCACGGTAGAGCCATCATCAACCATAATTTTATTAGTATCTTGTGCTTGCCACCAAAGCAGCGCGACAAACAAAAAAACTAAAGCGCTGATGATGATATAAGTAACAGGTGACAGTAAGTATAGGCCCAATTTATCGGCCATAAGCATGGTTAAGGAGAGTAAAATACCAACAACTAAGAATATCCGTCTCATTGCCTAATCAAACCTAAGTATGGTGATGATGCATTTAGCGGTGTTTTGTACAATGATTGCCCTTGCCACCTGCACTTCTACGCTAAACCTAAACCCATTAGATAAGTCTATTGGCTGATTACGCAATAAGTAGGTATCAAACACAAAGAGATGTTTGCATCAGTGTTTAATAACTATTGTTCACAATAGCAACGAATTCAAGTTTTTATCTGATCTGAAAACGAAAGATTATTGCAGCAAAACCTCTGTATTACGTGTGCTGTAAAGGGGCTTTACAGCACACCGTTTGGTTATTTAAGCTGAGGTTTGAATAAGGGATGTGTTAACTAATTATTTTTAAGCTCAGGTTATTTAGACCACACCGCAAATTCATTGCCGCTCGGCTCAATAAAGTGAAAGCGACGACCGCCAGGAAATTCAAATATAGCCTTGCTTATCTCTCCGCCTGCTTGCTCTACTTTGCTTTGCACCGCTTCCAATTCATCGCTGTACAACACTACGAGCGCTCCACCTTGCGCTTGTTTAGAAGACACATCGGCTCGGAAAAAGCCGCCGTCAAGGCCTGAGTTTGCAAACGCAATATAATCTGGCCCGTAAGATTCAAATTGCCAATCAAACACCTGCTCGAAGAAAGCTTGTGTTGCTATTAAGTCTTTTGCTGCTAATTCTACATAGTTTATATGGTTGTTCATTTTTTATTCCTTTTAAAATCTGTGCTTCATTTATGCTGTTATCGCCTAATAGAAAGCATTTTGTAGTCGCTTCTAAATCAGTGTTAAAGTGTAGGCAATTTTATTCAGCGTTTATTATTGATTGTGCGATTATTATCTTTGCTCACTACTTTAGGAACTATCACATTCATGAGTTTCATCACTTCAGCTCACGCAACAGCAGCACAAGTGCCACTGACCACTTCGCAAATGCTTGGACAAAAGCTTATGCTCGATTTCCGCTATTACTGCGGTGAAAGCAAAAAGCCTAGTGGAGATTGTAGAGCAGCGATGACAACTTTACCGCCTGAGCTGTCCGAATTAATTAGTAAATACGACATCGGCGGCGCTATTTTGTTTGCCGAAAATGTGCAAAACACCGCGCAAATCGTCAGTCTAACCAATGCTTTGCAAAGTGCGGCACAACAAAGTAAAAGTCAACTTCCTTTATTTATTGCCATCGATCAAGAAGGTGGTCGTGTTGCGCGAATAAACCGTGAACAAGCAACGTCGTTTACCGGCAATATGATTATAGGGGCAACCTATCCAAAACAGGGCGATATTTACGCAACCAAAGTGGCAAGCGCAATTGGAAAGGAGCTAAATATCTTAGGGATCAACGTAAACTTCGCCCCAACGGTGGATGTGAACAGCAACCCGAACAATCCGGTGATCAATGTGCGCTCATTCTCGGAAAATCCGGAAGTGGTCGCCAAATTAGGTCTTGCTCAGGTAAAAGCATTTGAGGCCGCAGGTGTTCTCTCTGCGCTAAAGCATTTTCCTGGCCACGGTGATACACATGTTGATAGCCACACGGGACTACCTCGTGTTGATCACGACCGCGACAAAATAAACCAGCAAGATTTATTGCCCTTTGCCGAGATAATCAAAGCATCGCCTCCCGGCATGATAATGACTGCCCATATTCAATATCCGGCGCTCGACAACAGTAGAGTCGTTAACTCTCAAGGTGAGAGCATGATAAGGCCTGCGACTATGTCTTCTCAGATCATGACACAACTACTAAGACACGAGCTGGGATACCAAGGCGTGACCGTCACCGATGCGCTAGATATGGCTGGGATCAGCGACTTTTTTAATCCAGTCGATGCGACAATTGAAACGTTTAATGCTGGCGTGGATATCGCGCTAATGCCTATTGCTATTCGCAATCGTGCAGACATCAAACGCTTTGAGCAATATATGGCTCAGCTAGCTGACGCGCTTGAGACCAATAAACTAAACCAAGAACAACTTAGCAGTTCTATGGCGCGTATCGCTAAGATCAAGTCAAAGCTGCCACAATCAAGCGCTTCTTTGGCCATTGCTAATTCAACGCTGGGCAATCCAAGCCATCGTCGTTTAGAAGCAGAGCTTGCACTAGCGGCTATCACCGAAGTAAAAAACGATGGGGTATTACCGCTCAGAGATAACGCACAAGTTGTTCAGCTTATCATGCCTGACAGACAAAAATGTTTTGCACTGGAGCAAGCATTACAAACATACAGCAAAAACTCGCTGACACTTTCTTGTACAAGCCTACAAGCCTACGACCCGGACATTGCACATGATGCAATTAAACAGGCCGACGTGATAATCGCCGCACATGCATCACCACCACAAAGTGCAGTAGAAATTGGCGGCATGGACGATGTGAAAAAGTTACGAGAGCATGGGGTGGCGCGTAATGTACAACCCGAAGCGCTGAAAGCATTACTGCAATACGGTCAGCAACAGGGTAAAAAGCAGCTATTTATCAGCCTAAGAGCACCATACGAAATTAGTACCTTTGGTCCTCTTAGTAACGCAGTATTAGCAAGTTATGCTTATAATGTAGACGTAAATCATGATAAAAAAGTAGCTGGGCCTGCCTACACGGCGCTGGCCAAAGTGATTTTGGGAATAGCGAAAGCGGAAGGTTCACTGCCTGTTACAGTAAACCACTAATTGGAGGAATCTATGGATCCCAGTGCTTCTTTAAGTGCACCTCATGCAATAAGAAAAATGATCAAGGATGGTGATTATACGGGTCCTACTAAAGGGTTCGTGCCTGGGTTCACACAATGTAATGTGATTATTTTGCCACATAGCGAAGCATATTCATTCTTTCGCTTTTGTGAGAGTAATCAATCTGTTTGCAAGCTGATTATTCCGCCCAGCGAGCCGGGCAATTTCAACTTTGACACTTTAGGGAAAGATATAGACATTCGCTACCACCTCCCCAAGTATCAGATTTTAAAACATGGCCAGCTCGTTCAAGAATGCCATAATATAGAAGAGCACTGGCGCGACGACTTAGTTACCTTTGCTTTTGCCAGTTATCTTTCATTTGACAACTTACTCGCGCAGTATGGAATCAACCCGCCATCGGCGAATCCAACCACGCCTTTACCACTCTACATCAGTAATTTATCTTGCAACTCAGTAGATAAGTACGAGGCGAATCAAATATTGGCGATGCGCCCATTAACCAAGCTAAATCTTATTAGTGCCATTCAAGCGGCAACACTGAGCCGACTTCCCTATGCGTTGCCACTTCATTTTGGTGAGCCAAATGAGGTTGGGATCAAAGATCTTAGCAAGCCTAACTTTGGCGAGCCATTGACTTGTAAAGAGGGGCAGCTTCCGGTTTTTTGGGGTTCCAGCCTGACAGCTCAGTTAGCCATAGCAAAAGCGGCACCTGAGTTTTGTATTATGAATAGTCCACACCATTTATTGGTGACAGATAGACAAGATTTAGAACTTGCAGTAACGAAGTAGGAAATAAGCATGTTATTAAATTGCGACTTGGGTGAAAGCTTTGGCGCTTGGAAAATGGGGTTAGACGAACACGTAATGCCACATATCGACATGGCCAATGTCGCTTGCGGCTTTCACGCAGGAGATCCTGATGTACTCGCGCAAACACTCAAGCTGGTCAACACGCATCAAGTGACGCTTGGCGCACATCCAAGCTATCCAGACCGCCAAGGGTTTGGCCGCCGCTCAATGCAACTCTCTGAGCAAGAGATCACCAACGCCTTACATTACCAAATTGCCGCAATTGAAGGGATGGCAAAGGTGCAAGGCTTGACGCTAAGTTATGTAAAACCACACGGTGCGCTTTATAACGATATGATGAAGTCACAAAGGTTATTAAGCTGTGTTATCAAGGCCATTTCACACTACCCAAGTGAGCTTAAGCTGATGGTGCTAGCCACTGCGCAACAAGCAAACCACCAACAACTCGCCGACGACTATAAAGTATCACTGATTTTTGAGGCCTTTGCCGATAGGCTGTACACTGATGAAGGCTTACTTACTCCCCGTTCTGAAGCGGGCGCAGTGCATGACAAATCAGCGCTACTTGCGCAAGTTAAGCAATTACACCAGCAAGGCAGTGTCACGACTGCAAGTGGGAAGTCACTTTCCTTGCGCGCCGATACCTTATGTGTTCACGGTGACAATGAGGCGAGCATTGCCTTAATTGAAGAAATAAGAAACGTGATAAATCAATAATTTGTGATAGTCTGGCCGTACATGTTTAATAAGTGAAAGTTAACAAAGCGAAAGGACTTTACATGCAGCTCACAACAGAAAGACTTACCTTAAGACCCATACTTAATACAGATTGGCCGCTTTGGTTAGAACTTCATCAACAACCAGATGTCATGCGTTTCGTCGGTGAAATTACCGATGAAGCTACGCTGCGTGATAAATTTAACCATGGTTTAAGCGCCGGACTTGGGCAGTGGAACAAAGAAGATAACACTTGGCTCACCTTAGTGATTGAAGAAACGGCCACAGCGACCCCAATCGGGCTACACGGATTTTTAAGTATGTGGACACCGTTTCAACAGGCCGAGTTAGGTTTTATGCTCTCTCCCGAATTTCAAGGAAAGGGTTACGCCTTTGAAGCGTCTAGAGCAGTCATTGATTTTGCCTTGCACGAATGTAATTACCACAAGCTCATCGCCACCGTTACCCAAGGAAATCATGCCTCTCACCATCTACTCAAAAAACTAGGATTTGAGCTTGAAGGCACGCTAAAACATAACTTCCAAATTAACGGCGAGTGGGTAGATGACGAGAAGTTTGGATTATTGAGGATATGATCCGTACAGCAAGAACAAAACTTGTTGCACTCACTTCAGAGTATGCTGAGAAGCTTGTTACTTATCACTTAGAGAATCGCGATTACTTTGCACCGTGGGAGCCGTCTCGACCAGAAAGCTACTACTCAATGGACTATTGGTTGGGTCATGCAGAGCAAGCCGAACATGCCGCACGATCCGATACCGCTTATCACTTTATTGCGTTATTGCCAGAACGGCCTCAGATAGCTGGGCTATGCAGCTTCACCCAAGTTGCACGAGGTCCGTTTCAAGCTTGTTATTTAGGCTATTCCATAGCATCACAATTTGCGGGTCAAGGCTATATGACCGAGATCTTAGAAGCTGCAATCTCACATATGTTCGATCAGCGAAACATGCATAGGATCATGGCAAATTATATGCCTAGCAACGTGGCAAGCGCGAGAGTGTTGCAAAAACTAGGCTTTGAACAAGAAGGCTATGCTAAGCAATATCTGCGCATTGCTGGAAAATGGGAAGATCATGTTTTAACAGCCAAGCTAAGAGCAGAATAAACCCCGCGTTGACTATTTTTACATTCATTAACACCAACCTCTGTACTTAAAGACCCTAAAAAGGGTAAATTTTTAGTAAGTATATTGTAACAATCAGAGAAAATAATAATGAATAAAAAAATATTTCAACTCTCTTTAATCAGCTTAGGGTTAGTACATCTGAGTGCTTGTGACCTTTTTGGCGGTGATGATAAGAATACTCCACCAGAAATCGTAACCGCAATCGAAGCAAGTATTGGGGAGCGGAGCTTCCTAAGTGGTGGGGTGACAATTTCAGACAGTGATGGATCAATTTCGTCTCGCACTATAAAACAAACTTCAGGGCCAGACGTCATCGATCTTACCTTGGGCGATTCTAGTCTTTCTTTTACTGCACCAGAAGTCACTGAAGATACCAAAGTAGCCTTCTTGATAACTGCTACAGATGATGACGGTGATAAGGCAGAAAAAGAAGTTTCTGTCACCATCAAACAAATAAATAAATAAATAGAGCCCCTCTAATTACAGGGTCAGAACACAGCCTTGAATATAACAACACCTTAGAATTTACTCTGGATGTAAAAGATGAAGATGGCGATGCACTGGAGGTCACTTTCGAGCCGGCACTTTCGGGTGTTGTTGAATTAATTAATGCAACAACGCAGACATACAGCTATACCCCAACTCATAACAACATAACTAAAGAGATTTTGCACTTCGGCGTGAGCGATGGCGACCTCACAAACTCTGCAGAAGTTCAGATAGAAATTATCGATACAACAGCACCACGACTAATGACAAGTTTGCCAGAGTCCTCAGCGACTCGGGTTAGCTTAACAGGTGAGATCCAGCTGCACTTTGACGACAATATGTCCGCGTCTTGGTCAAGTGAAATTGGTACTTCAGAGTGTAATGGCGCAATTCATATAAGAGAATCTGGTAATCAAACTTGCGTAGAATTTTCAGTAGGACAAACACAGCAAGAAGATGGATACGCTTTTTCTTTAACACCAATGGAGCCCCTTAAAGCAGGCACTGAATATGAATTAACCATCTCAGAAACGGTGACCAACTTTTATGGGACTGCCATCGCCCAAGCTGAAAAGCTTACTTTTGTTACTGGACAGAAAGATTTACTTATCACCGAGATTTCATCGTCTAGGTATATCGATGATAACCGCTGGGTAGAAATCTACAACGGTACAGACGAAACTATCGATTTGAGTAATTATCAACTCGTTGCCGAAAGCATCGAGTTGGAAAACTACAATGATGGCGGCACTAAAGTCTTTCCGTTGAAGTCACAGCTACTTGAACCGGGCGAATATATCGTAGTGCAAAATGAACATGGACCTCAAACATGGCAGCGCAGCGTGACAAGCTCTAATCAGTTGATGCTAGTCGGCGATGGACAGTTTGCGCCAGCATGGTATATATCTGGGTATGTCGAATTACAAAACAAGCAAGGTGAAACGGTTGATTTTGTCCGTTTTGGCGAAAGTGATAAAGCACCAGCAACGCCTTCAGAATGGCAAGAAAGTGCCGAGTTATTACCAGTTTCAAATCAACTAGGTCAAAGCCTTGTTAGAACAAGCCTATTAACAGATACCAATTCGATTAGCGATTGGCAATCTGCCGCCTTTTTTACACCTGGCGGCAATAATGATGTGCTCTGTGATAAAGATGAGGACTTAGATGGAATCCCTGATTGTTCAGAGCAACCTGGTGGCACATTCGCAGGTCTACCTTTATACGAATGGGGTGCAAGAGCTGGCGTCAGAGATATTTTCATAGAAGTTGACTATATGGAAAGTAATGATGCAGGTATTACGCCTCACAAACCCGCACTCGACAAAGTAAAAGCGGCGTTTGCAGCTCAAGATATCGCAGTGCATTTTGACGTGGGTAATTTGTATCACCAAGCAGAAGGCTTATCACCTGAACAACATGATTTAGGAGGCGGAGAGCAGATCCCCTTTGTACAAACTACAACCTTTGCAAGTTCAGAGCAAGCGCCGAGTATTCTTGATCACAAAGCCAAGCATTTTGATCTTAAACGCCGACCGATTTTTCATTATATGCTGATGGCCAACAGCCAAGAAGCAGACGGCAGTGGCGGATCTTCTGGCTTAGCTGAATTATTTGGCAACGACCTTATTATCTCGCTGGGGAATTGGGGACTGAACTTAGAATCAGAACTTATGACCAATGTGACCTACAACTACCAAGCAGGAACAATTATGCACGAATTGGGGCATAATCTCGGTTTGTATCACGGCGGCAATGAAAATACTAACTTTAAGCCAAATCACTTTAGCGTGATGAATTATTTATATCAACTCAGTGGCTTATCAACCATTGGCAATAACGAAGGCGATCGATACTTACGTCGCTGGTTCCGTAAAAACGAAAACTGCTTTCCGGAAGGCTCTGCAATTTTAAACGGCCCGACAGATGATATTACGAACTTTGTTATTGACTACTCTCATGGTAAAAACCTGCCATTAGACGAAGCCAAATTGGACGAATCAAAAGGCCTTAATAATCCCAACTCAGAAGCCATTGATTTCAACTGTAATGGCAGCACTTCTGATGTTTTAGTGGACTTTAACCTCAATGATGACAGCGAAAACGCATCCATTTTGACTGACTACGATGAGTGGTCAAGTTTAATACTGAATTTTACACGCTTTTGGAGTGGTGCGAATAGCGGTCATTCGCATCAAACTACTGAAATACGTCCTAAACAGTCCATCATGCATTCCGACATTCAATTAGTACATGAGGAAACGGCACCACCGAAAGCGGTATTTGAACAAATTAAACGTTGGTCAAGCTATCAACAATAGATATAACGCACGAATAGGCCCTAGTTTGGGCCTATTTTTTACATTAACGTTAACCACTATTACGCTCAGAAGGCAGATCACTCATATATTCCACAAACTCAATTTCGTATCCGGCTGGATCAATAAAGTAAACGTTTTTTCGGTGTGGATGCTGCGCTCCGACTTTATCGACTACATAACCTGCTTCGGTTAACCTATTGACGACACGCTCGACACTTTGAACCACATAGGCAAAATGTGCCAAGCCGACTTGGTGACCTTCGAGTGCTCTGTTTTGACCCTCACCGTGATCGCTAAACGCTATATAATGATAGTCATCACCAAAATGCAGCCAGGTTCGTGCTTTGCCATACCACTTGCCGTGCCCTTTGCTTCTAACTTTCCAGTGAGGAAATGCGGCGCGATAAAAGTGAAGTACTTCTTCTAGGTCGCTAACTACCAAATTTACGTGTTCTAAGTACATATCATCCTATTCATTATAAATTTCGATAACTGCTGGCAACGATAAAACCGCAAGATAAGTTGAGGTAAAGCACTTTTTTATAGATTTTTAATTTGTTCACCGCAAAGAGTTGATTAAGCTGCAATATGGCGCATAGTGGAAATGATAATTAGAAACAGGATGAGTCATGAAATACTTTCTAGCAGGTGTCGCTATTGCAAGCTCAGCTTGCGCTGTGCAAGCCGCATCGCTTGAGCCAACCGATATATTTAATCTTGAATATGCTAATCAAATTGACATCACCAATGACGGTGACAAAGTCTTCTTCGTGCGCAACCGCATGGATATCAAAAGTGATAGAAAAGTCGGTAATATCTGGTCTGTAGACCTTGCTACCAATGCAATGCAGCCCGTTACCTCTGGATTGCACATGGATTATTCTCCTGTGCTGTCGCCTAGTAATGATCGCATCGCTTTTGTTTCTACTCGCGACGGTAGCAGCCAAATTTATGTGAAATGGTTAGCAACCGGTGCCATTGCCAAGATCAGCAATTTAGCCCATGGACCATCGGGACTACATTGGTCACCAGATGGTAAAAGCTTATACTTTAGCCAGTTTGTTCCCAGCCAAAAGGCACCACCGGTATCTGTTGCAGGGAAACCCAAAGGGGCAGAATGGGCAAAGCCACCCGTATTTATCGATGAGGTATATTATCGCGCCGACGGTGCTGGTTATACCGAACCTGGCTTTAATCATATTTTCAAAATTGACGCCAACGGTGGCAATGCAAAACAGTTAACCTCAGGCAACTTTGATCATGGCGGCGAACTGAGTTTTGCTGATGACGCAAAGACACTGTATTTTTCGGCTAATCGCCACAAGGATAACCAGTTAAACCCAACCAACAGCGAAGTCTATAAGCTAGACCTAAATTCGCTTGAAATCACAGCGGTAACTGACCGAGTTGGCCCAGATAATCACCCTGAGGTGTCGCCTAATGGCCGCTTTCTGGCTTACCTTGGTTATGATGATAAAAAAACCAATTACGAGAATAGCCTACTCTATGTCAAAGATCTCAAATCAGGCGAAACCAAAACCTATGCAGCCGATTTAGATAGAAGCCTTGCCTCTATCACTTGGGCCGCCAACAGCCGTGGCGTCTATGTAAGTTACGACAGTGAAGGGAAAACCACACTTGGCTATCAGCCGTTAAAAGGGCGTTTTGAGCTGATAACGAATGCCATTGGTAGTGTTAGTTTTGGTCGCCCCTATTCAGGTGGTGACTATGCCATCAGTGATCGTGGATTAGTAGCTTTTACACTCGCAGATACCCAGCGCCCTGCCGATGTTGCAATCGTAAAACGCGGCGAGCCAAGACCAATTACAAAGCTTAACGAAGATGCACTTGGCGATAAAACACTGGCAAAAGTTGAAGAAGTTTGGCTAAAGTCGAAACATGATCAATTGCCAATTCAAGCTTGGGTCGCCTACCCTCCCGGGTTCGATAAATCTAAAAAGTATCCGCTCGTACTTGAGATCCACGGTGGCCCAGTTGCAAACTACGGCCCACATTTTAGCGCCGAAGTACAACTTTTTGCCGTCCAAGGCAGCGTGGTGCTTTACATGAATCCACGGGGCAGCGATTCCTACGGCAAAGAGTTTGCCCAAACTATCCACCACAACTACCCAAGTCATGACTTTGATGACCTAATGACAGGTGTGGATCATCTGATCGGCGAAGGCTATATAGACAAAGACCGCTTGTTTGTTACGGGCGGTTCAGGTGGTGGCGTACTCACCGCGTGGACGGTCGGTCACACGGATAGATTCGCAGCAGCAGTCGTAGCAAAGCCAGTGATCAACTGGTATAGCTTTGTATTAACAGCAGATTTCTATCCATTTTTTGCGGACTACTGGTTCCCAGGAAAACCATGGGAGCACATGGAACATTATATGAAACGTTCGCCTATTAGCTATGTGGGTAATGTAAAAACCCCAACTATGCTACTGACAGGTGAAGCGGATTATCGTACGCCAATCTCAGAAACTGAGCAGTATTATCAAGCGCTTAAGCTACAAGGTGTAGAAACAGCTATGGTCAGAATCCCAGATGCCTCACACGGAATCACCAAAAGGCCATCCAACCTGCTAAACAAAGTGGCTTATATTCAGTGGTGGTTCGACAAACACGATCCGAAGAAATAAACGGGATCCCAACCAAGCCGGGGCAGTCTTGCCTCGGTTTATTTACTAATTTATCTAACTTGTTTATTGTTAAAGAAAATTCACAAAAATAGGGAATTCAATATGGATTATGTCTCTCTCAATCGTGCGGCATGGGAAGAACGAGCCAAGGCACATTTTGACTCTGAGTTTTATGACGTCAATCGCTTTTTGCAAGGTACCTCTTCGCTCAATCCCATTGAATGTGAGCTACTTGGTGATGTATCAGGCAAGAGTCTGCTTCACCTACAATGTCACTTCGGCTTAGATAGCCTATCATTCGCAAGGCTGGGGGCTAAGGTAACTGGTGTCGACTTTTCGACAGAAGCCATAACCCGAGCAAATACATTGGCTCAACAAACTCGGCTTAATGCCAGTTTTATCTGTCTGGATATCGCGCAATTTGGGCTTGAGAATACCACACAATTCGACATTGTCTTTGCATCCTATGGCACCATCTGCTGGTTGCAAGATTTATCTCAATGGGCTGCCACTATTGCCCGTGCATTAAAGCCCGGCGGTCAGTTTTGTCTCGTGGAGTTTCACCCCAGTATTGACCTTCATTTAGGTTACCCTTACTTCCCACAAACTCAGCCGGATATTAGCGAAGAATCAACCTATACTGAGAACCACCAAGATAGCGAACAAACCATTGCGACTTGGCCACACTCAATCGCCGAAGTGATGCAGTCCTTAATGCAAGCAGGTCTTACAATTACCCACTTCGATGAGCACCCTTTTAGTCCATATAACTGCTTTGAAGGTTTAGAGGCGGTGTCTGGACACGGCTTTCAATTATTGAGCAAAGGGCATCAAGTGCCACTACTATTTTCAATATTGGCGAATAAAGCGGAGTAGAACTCACTACTCCGACATCTTTATTTTATATCCAATACAATCACGAGACTTTTTTGCACAATCTTTGCGCACCTAGCTAGCTACCAAAATTCAATATGATCTTACAAGCTTTCTGTTTTAAGCTAATTATTGCAAAATACTAAATTAAAGTTTTACTTCAAAAATATTCCCGCTATAGGAAAAATATAACATCTTGATAAATATCATTTTTTATCGATTTATTTTTCCGAACATACCAATTTGTTTTTCTGGATTTTCTCTTTTTAATTTGTGAACTAAAGTTTAACACGCAGTTTGAGACACACTTTAATTACGAGGGAAAACCCCATGAATAGAAAATCTAGAACGATGTTGTCTGCCGTAGCGCTCGCAGTAACAACAACGCTATCAGCCCCGAGCTTTGCTGCAATGAGTGAAGCAAAAACCAACCAATTTTGGTGGCCAGAACAACTAAACCTAAGCCCATTAAGACAACACAGCCCAGAATCCAACCCTTACGGCGCAAACTTTGATTATGCAGCTGAATTCAATAAATTAGATCTTAAGCAAGTCAAAAAAGACATTGAGCAAACACTCACCAATTCACAAGACTGGTGGCCTGCCGACTGGGGACATTATGGTCCGTTTATGATCCGTATGGCATGGCATAGCGCTGGGGTCTATCGTGTACACGATGGCCGTGGTGGCTCGGCAGGTGGCCAACAACGTTTCGATCCGTTAAACAGCTGGCCTGATAATGCAAACTTAGACAAAGCAAGACGATTATTATGGCCGATTAAACAAAAGTACGGTCGTAGCCTATCGTGGGCAGACCTAATGGTCTTAGCGGGCAACGTTGCGCTTGAGTCAATGGGCTTTAAGACCTTTGGTTTCGCCGGTGGCCGTCAAGACGATTGGGAGCCAGATTTAGTTTATTGGGGTCCAGAAGATGCTTTCTTAAAAGACGAGCGTCGTGACAAGAAAGGCAAACTAAAGGGCCCATTAGCAGCCGTTGAAATGGGACTTATTTATGTCAACCCTGAAGGCCCACACGGTAAACCAGATCCATTACTTGCCGCGAAAGACATTCGCATGTCATTTGGTCGCATGGCCATGAACGACGAAGAAGTGGTCGCTCTTATCGCGGGTGGTCACACCTTTGGTAAAGCACATGGCGCGAAAAAGCCATCTGATTGTGTGGGTAAAGAACCAGCCGCTGCAGAGATTGAAGCACAAGGCCTAGGCTGGAAAAATAAATGCGGCACGGGTAAAGGTGCAGACACCACGACAAGTGGTTTAGAAGGTGCTTGGACGGTCACACCAACTCAGTGGTCAACCAATTATCTCGACAACCTAATGAACTTCAATTGGGTAATTACAAAAAGCCCAGCTGGTGCGACCCAGTGGATCCCAGATAACAAAGCTGCGGCAAACCTAGTACCAGACGCCCACATTGAAGGTAAACGCCATGCACCGATAATGTTCACCACAGATTTGGCATTAAAATTTGACCCTGAATATCGCAAGGTCATTGAACGCTTCCGCAAAGATCCAAAGCAATATGAATTGGCGTTCGCGAAAGCTTGGTTCAAATTGACTCACCGTGATATGGGCCCAAGAGCCCGTTATGTAGGTTCGGAAGTACCGAGCGAAGTACTTACTTGGCAAGATCCAATTCCAAAAGCAGACTATAAGATGATTGATAGTAAGGACATAAATGCCCTGAAAAAATCAATCTTGAACTCAGGTCTAACAAAGCAAGAACTGATCAGAACAGCATGGTCGGCAGCATCTAGCCACCGTGTTACTGATATGCGTGGTGGTGCTAACGGTGGCCGTTTACGCCTTGAGCCTCAGATAAGTTGGGAGATAAACAACCCTGACGAGGTAAACAAAGTGCTAGCTACATTGACGGACATTCAAACCCGCTTTAATAAGCGCGCTGGCAAAAAAGCAGTCTCTATTGCCGACTTGATTGTGTTAGGTGGTTCTGCAGCAGTTGAAAAAGCTGCAAACGACGCAGGCTACAAAGTAAATGTAGCGTTTAAACAAGGCCGTACCGATGCCTCACAAGCACAAACGGACGTCTTATCATTTAGCTACCTTGAGCCAAAGGCAGACGCGTTCCGTAACTATTACAGTGATGAGGCGTTTATGTCACCAACTGAAATGTTAGTAGACAAAGCCAATATGCTGGACCTATCTGTACCTGAGATGACAGTACTATTAGGCGGCCTACGTAGCTTAGACGCAAACTACAAAGGTGCAGAGCACGGTGTATTTACTGACAAACCAGGTCAGTTGAGCAACGACTTCTTTGTTA
This sequence comes from Pseudoalteromonas piscicida, assembly GCF_000238315.3. Taxonomy (NCBI): domain Bacteria; kingdom Pseudomonadati; phylum Pseudomonadota; class Gammaproteobacteria; order Alteromonadales; family Pseudoalteromonadaceae; genus Pseudoalteromonas; species Pseudoalteromonas piscicida. The sequence goes on along the minus strand of NZ_CP011925.1, from coordinate 214,619 downwards.
ACCTGCTAGATATGTCGACTAAATGGTCAAAGGTAGAAGGTCAAGAAGGCCTATACGAAGGCCGTGACCGTAAAACTGGAGAGATAAAATGGACGGCAACACCAGTTGATTTAATCTTTGGTTCTAACTCTGAGCTTCGCGCAATTACCGAAGTCTATGCATCGGACGATGCCAAACAGAAGTTTGTAGACGATTTTATCGCCGCTTGGGTGAAGGTAATGCAACTAGACCGCTTTGACTTAAAATAAACCAATTAAGTAGAGCAAACAGGGCCTAATTTCGGCCCTGTTTTTTATTCGTGCTGCAAACCTTTCAAGGTCAAAGTCAGCTCTCAGATTATAAAGGTTTGATTTGTACTGCTGCCACGGCTATGCGCTAGGCAAAGTTAGTAAGTGGTTAGTAAACAATTCCTTCTATCAAACTCTAGTTTTCAAGGTCTCTGCCGATAACAGTTCACCTGCAGTAAACCAATTAATTTTGTATGAACACCTCTCCTAAAGTTAGTACTTTATCAACGCAAAACAGCGAATATAAAATTGAAGCAAATAAAGTAGGATACAAATTAACTTCAACTGAGCTAAATAGGCTTTCTGGCCGTGAAGCAACAGAAAAAGCTGAACAAGATAAAAGAAGTGAGTTACCAAGTCATATTCAAAAAATGGTTGAGCAGTTAGAAAAGCTTAAAGAACTTTTAGAACAGGCAAAGAAGCAACTTGAAAAGTTAAAAGCTCAAACAAACCAAGATGACGAAACTCTCAAAGCACAAATAGAATTGCAACATCAAATGGTAGCTCAGTTACAAATGCAAATGATGACCCTAAGTAAAGAGATCGGGGAAGCAATGAAAGAGGCTGATATCAGCGACCCGGGAGTTTTACTGTCAGTGCTAATCTGAACTGGTACAGCAAATATGGATGATTGTTTATCTGGCCGACCTTGAAATAGTTGGCTTTATACAATAGTTAAAGAGCCAATTCTCCAATGGCTGGTGGTAAATAGATTTTATATGCACTTATTTTATTCAGTTTTTAGTTTGTTACAAACGTGGATGTCAATTCAGCTAGGTTCTTCAATTTAGTTGGTGCAGAAAAAATCGGCGCTTAGCGCGCCGTGTGACCGGAGTGAACTTAATGATCGATCATATCTGCTAAAATTATGGCTGCGTGGGTTTCCACCACACCTGAATCGAAACCATACATATGCCCATATTTGTTCGCTAGTTCGGAATGCACATTGTTGACGATCTCTTCTTGCCAGCGTTTGAACCAAATGAAGTGGTTGCCGTCACTAAAAATTGGGGTGTAGGGTGCAACTTCTAATTGTTTACCGACTTCAGTTCTAACATCAACAATGTATTCCAGCAGATCTTTTACGTCCTTTTTTGAGCCTATATTGCCATGACCTCCATTAATAAAGTTCCAGTGCTTACTGAGGGGTTTCCTCAGAAGATTTTGTAGATCCACTTCGTAACCATGGAAATCTCCCGCTCCCGCGAAATTGTAAAACGGCAGCTGATCAGGGTTAATCATGTCGGCGAAATGCAGCACGCGATCGCTTGGAACTAGAATCATCGTGTTATCCGGTGTATGACCAGAACCTTCTGGTGCCATCATCTTCAGCCTTATTGAGCCAAATTTGACCGTTCTAGCTCTTTTCAAATCGTACACTTCATTTGGTGCTGGAACTTTAGGGGTTCTTACACCGTTTTCGTCCAATTCTGCGTGGAGGTTGATCTTGTCAGCAACGGTTTGACTAGCGATAACACGGACATGCCCCACCCTTGGATAACTTTTCTTAATTAAGTCAATTAGTTGATTACCTCCTCCGACATGATCTAGGTGATAATGAGAATACATAATAGCAGTGATCGGCTTATTGGTGATGGATTGAATACCTCGAAAAAGCGCATCAATACGGCCATCACCAAGAGGGTCAATCAGCAACACCGAGTCTTTGGACACCACAACGGTAGCATTGTAGTAATTTACTCCGATCCAGTAGGTATTTTTACCCAATTTTTGCACCGTGAATTTACTGTCATCAAACTGGCGTTCATAAAGGTTATTGATTTTTTGGCCGATTTTCAGCGAGTGCTTTGTTGATGGTTCGACTTCGGTTTGAACCGTTTCACCAGGGAATAAAATCGCGTGCTGGTTATTATGGTCATGGCCTTTCGCACTGACATTAAAAGCAAACACTGCAGCAGCAATAGGGGTTAAAGCTAAGGTGGATAGTTTCATTTTTCTCTCCTCAATAAGATGAAAAAAAGATAAAACAAAAACAAACATATCAAAAATGCATGTTTGTTATAGTATGTAGATCATTTACGCATAATTTTATACGGTGATGGTATGGGTGTACCTGAGTTAAATCTACGTAGTATTGACTTAAATCTGTTAACGATCTTAGAGAAGGTGTTGATCCACAAGCATATTAGTCAAGCCGCTCAAGCATTAAACATGAGCCAGCCAGCAGTGAGCCGAGCCCTGATGCGCTTGCGTAAGCAATTTGCTGATCCATTATTGGTAAAGGTGAAAAATGAGTACCGTTTAACTGCAAAAGGTGAGCGCCTTCGTAGCGAACTCGAGCTATCACTTACTACTATTCGTCATATGTTGGTGGATGACGAGTTTGATCCCCTGCAATACTCAGGCGTATTCACTATAGGGGCGCTGGATTTCGAAATGATGATGATAGTGCCGAAATTGTTAGCGCGTTTTCAACAGCGTGCTCCAAATTTGAAATTACAAATTGTGTCTTACAACTCGTTTATACCGCTTCATGACTACTTGGAAAAGGTGGCGGATTTACTACTGTACTCCACGGATGAGACACCCACCAACGTATTTAAACAGCGCTTATTTAATGATAATTATGCCATAGTAATGTGTTGTCAGCATAAATGGGCTCATCAGCCTATGACGTTAACCTGTTATTGCCAGAGCCGACATCTCATCATTTCTGGTAATGGCTTGTGCAAAACGGATATGGATCATGAGCTGAAAAGGTTGGATGCTCAGCGGGAAGTAGTGGCATCTTTACCACATTTTTCGATGGTGCCGGAGTTATTGATTAACACGGATCTGATTGCCACATTACCAAAACGTCTGGTCACTCATTTAAGTAGACGTTATGACATCACGGTGGCCGATTTACCGTTTCACACTGCCGATTTTCAAGTTGAACAATTTTGGCATCTCATTCATCACAATAGTCCAATCCACCAGTGGGTGAGGCAGGAAATAAAAAGCTTGGTGGATGAAGAAATCGGTGAAGCGGTGTAAGTCCACTCAATTGAATCGCCTTTTCACTCGGTCTCCTAACTGAGCATTAGCTCTTTCGACAGTTCTGTTATTGCACAGCGCTTCGCACAGTTAGACACCCAGAGTTCTTTTTAGGCAGTGCAGCAAAGATAATCCGAGATACGAACTTATCCGTCACCACATCGCTTTGCGCTTTATCGCTACTGTTATAGAGTTGCAATTGATTATTTTCGACGAAGTAAAACCCCAATTGCTTTAATCGTGCCGCCCATCGGTATCCCGATGCTAAATCACACTTTATATAAACACTTAACTCTCGATATTGCATTTGCGGATCACCGCCCCACAGCAACTGATAAGGCACATTTGCACGCTGTAAAGCCCCTTGCCAAAATCGTGATAAGCGCTGATTTTTATCTTTACAAAGTACCTTTCCATGTGGATTCCACAGACTTAAGATAGCGCCCCGTGTATCAAAGCGGATTGGCTGTAATGGTTGAAAATATACTTGTAAATAAAGCTGCCACAGGTTTGGTTCAATTTTCATGTTTTACTGCTTGTTTGATTGTATTGACCAGTTACCAAGATAGGCTCATGGCTGCAGGTTTGGCTGCTCCACGTAACCGGCTTATACATCTTATCAATAACTAAAAAATTATCACTTAACCAATACAGCAACTCGCTTTTGCTCGTTCTCCGTGAAGGTTTGTTTGAGTAGTGATTCGACTTTTTCTTTTGCGATTTGGCTATCACCAAGCTCGGCTAAAATATTTTGCTTTTGCAGCATAAAGCTTTGTAGTTTTTGCTGCCAATGCTTTTGTTGCTTCTGGACTTCAAGTATACGCGTTGCGGCTTTATCGCCGTAGTCAGCACTTAGTTCATTATAGTGTTTTTGCTGCCAGTTTGCGTTTAGGGTGTGTAACTGGGCTGAGGTTTGAAATAACACTTGTTCGCGCTTTGGAAGCCCACTGATATGCGTTTCAATTAATTGCTGTTTTTGCGACTCAGATATAGATGCGTCTGACAAAATTTGCCAGCGACTCAAAGCTTGCGTATCCCACGCATTATCATCTTCAAACCAAACTGCAATCACTTCATCCGTAAAAAATTGCCGCTGCAGTGCGTGTAGCAGTTCAACACGTTCTTGTAGATTAAGATGTGTGTCCACATCAATTAAGGCCTGCTTAAATTGCACGTAGAGACCTGCAACTTCGTGAAGGCATTGTGGTAATAATTCCAGATAAGCTTGCCACTGATCGGCTTGGTTATGGTTTTGTAGCTCAAAAAGCCAATCGTCTATTTGGTGCTTATGCTGTTTATTAATGATCTCACAATGTAAGCTTGCAGGTGCACTCTTTTTGGGTTGTGGGACCTTATGCGCATCATTTTTCAGCTCCGATAACTCCGCGAACCGGGGAACATGACGCGGCGTCTCTTGCTGTTCACTCTCGATATAAACCAGCGACAGCATAGTCAAAATGATTAGCAAAAGGCCCCACTTTTTCATAGCGCCAGACCTTTTAAGCGGCGAATATGCTGGCGATAAACGGTTAATGGGTCTGTTTCGAACAAGTGATGAATACCAATGGTGTGGTTTACCTGATCTAAATGGTTCATTTTGAATTGGTTATTGATCACCTGACCTAAATTACTAGAACAAGCTGATACTAGGCCGTCGTTGGCCTCATCAAAAACTTGAGAGAACAGTGCAAGTGCGTTGTCAGCAGGGTCAAATACGTTGGTCCACGCTTTGCTGCCACTCCATGAAAAATAATGCACGCCATTGCTCGCTAGACTTTGCGTTTCGCCACAATAATGGCTTGGCACACCCTCAGGGTATTTTTGGTTAAATGCTAATGTGCCAGCCGTGGTCAAAGCGCCTAGCGCTTCGAGTGCGTCTTTTGGTGCGGTTGCTTTACCAGATAACAAATCAATCAACCCCGCAAGGCCGTTAGCAAGCGACGCTAAAAACTGCTCCGAAAATGAACCACTGTCTACTCCACCGCGAACAACATCAGCAAAACGGCTACCCCAGTTTACGCCACCAATACTAGTCGCTGAGGCCACCCACTCAGGTTTAACTGAAGCAACGTAGCGAATAGTTTGCGCGCCTTGGCTGTGACCAATTAAATTAACTTTGTCTTTCCCCGTTAATGCTCGAACCAACGCAACTTGCTCTAGTAGTTGCTCACCACGCAATTCTGAATTATGGGCTGATGATACTTCTGCAACATAAACCTGCCCACCTTCCTCATGGATCACTTGTGGTACGCGATAAAAATAATCTACTCCGAGCAGATTATCAAAGCCAAACAGACCGTGAACTAATACCACGGGATACTCTAATTCCTCACCGCTGTGGGCGGGAGAGGTAACGACCGATAGCAACCCAAGCAGGGCGCTGAGAATTAACCTTTTCATGTACTTGCTCCAATTATTACAATTTAGTAACAAATAAACTTTAGATTACAATGGTCAGAGGTCAAGCCAGAATAGTGTAAAAAATGAAATTTTGATGAATATTACATAAACAAAAGTAAATAATGGGGGTGTAAGTTAGTACCTAGGATTCCCCAAAAGAAGCCAAAATACGGCTCCTTTTGCGAATTTCTAAAAATTTGGATCAATCGAGGGGAAGGTCTACAAGCAATCAGCGTGAGGATAAGTTGTGAGCTCACCTAAATGCACTTGGTAACTATTGCCGGTAATAGCTGTGGTACCGTAATGCCCGGCATCAGAACCAATAGTAAACGCCTCTGAAGCTGGGATCCCCGCTTTGATAAAGGCTTCAGCATCTGTTTTCGCATTACCATAAGCACGAACGACATCAATACCCTGCGCTTTTAAGCGATTAATTTCCGCAGTTTTATATTCTGCTGTTTTAAACAGGCTGGTTTCATTGCTAAGTGATGTGCGTAGAAAGCCTTGCGGTAAGCCCATCCAATTTAACCAACCGCGTGTCCCTTTAGCATACCAATACACTCTGGCTGTCAAAAATACGGGTTGATAGCCCAAATCAAGATAGTGGCGAACTAAATCATAAGCGCCATCTTTGGGGTCGGCATGATCTATTCCGGTATAGTCGCCAATTTGCTCGGCATCGGATTCGGTCAATGTGCCATCGATGTCAAACAGGACCGCTTGAGTGCCTGGCTCAACAACCGTGACATAACCTTGTGCACCAGTGCCATCAGCTGGTACGCCTGCGTATATACGATACTGACCCGCCGATAACTCAGGCAAGGTGATAAACGCCTTGCCATCGCCATTGGTGGTTTGCTCACCAAGATATTGCCAATTTGTGTCCGACTCAGCACGGTAGTAAAACTCCACCGACTCGAACTCCAAGTCTTTATGAGTGATGCTACCGTAGTCAAATTTAGCAGTGATCTGAGTTGAAGCACCGGCAGCGGTTACTTGATCGTGCACCATATGGTAACTCGGCAACCAAGATAAGTATTTGTTAAACGAGCTAGAAAAGCTACGCTTGACCATATTAGGTGCAGCATAATGGGTTTCTAATGCGGTAATACTTGGGCAAGTATGGGTTGCCAGTGATGAAAAAGAGGCAAATAACGCTGCGGTTAAAATAGAATGTCTCATGCACGACTCCGTGTTTATTATTGTCATAACGAATATGTCACCCAAGCAAATAATCGACTTACGTAGGTAACAAAGAGCAAGGCACAACAGAGTTGGCCTTGTCATAAAACGCTAGAGCATAAACTCGAAATGTGTCAAATTTGTTAACCTAAATATTTTATTTAACATTCCATAGATGTTCTACCATCTCTTGTGTACTGACTTCCATGCAACCTTGGCGGTTAACGCCTGCCCAAAGGGGGCTAAAATCGCCGCATCCTTGCTTTTCAGCAGCAGCGCGCAATGGCGTCAAAGCAGCTGATGCATATGGAAAAGTCGGTACGTCTTCGTTAATGAAGTTAAGATCTATCATTAGCCGATTTTCAATCCCACGGGCAGGGCGACCAGAAAACACATTGGTCACGGCAGACGGCTCAGCCAGTGATTTAAGTGCATCACGATGTACCAAAGAGGTGCTAGCTTCATCACATAGTAAGAAGCAAGTGCCTATTTGTGTTCCACATGCACCCAGTTCATGCATCATAGTAACATCATGATGAGAAGCAATCCCCCCGGCAGCCACTACAGGAACCGATAGCGCATCAGCGAGGATAGTTACCAATTGACGAGTATGTAGTTGAGACTCAAGCTTTGTCTCTGTGAAGGTTGCCCTATGCCCACCCGCTTCAATCCCTTGTGCTATTACGATGTCTGCACCATTTTCAGCTAACCATATCCCCTCTTCTAAGGTCGTTGCGGAAGATAAAATAGTCGTCCCCCACGATTTTACGAACTCGACCAATTCAGTATCAGGAAGCCCAAAATGAAAACTGATCACGGGAGGTTTATAAGGCGCGATGGCCTCAGCCATTTCCCTATCAAATGGGCGTCTTAAGATCCCCATGTCATCGCTAGGTGTTAACTCCAGCTCATCGTAATATGAAGCCAGCTTTTTCTTCCACTTGTCTTGTTGATAAGGGTCAAGTTCCGGCATTTCATGGCAAAAAAAGTTAAGATTATATGGGCCTGAAGCATATGCTTTAAAATGCTCAATTTCAGCAACGACCTGCTCTTTACTCAGCATCCCACAAGGAATTGAACCGAGTATTCCGGCATTTGTTGCTGCAGCCGCTAAGCGCCAATTTTGCACACCCGCCATTGGCGCTTGGATCATAGGAATAGAGATATTAAGTAATGTGGTAAACTGCATCACAAGGTCCTTGTTTTTGGGCAAAACGACATAAAGCCGAAAGTGCTTTCCAGTGTGAGGAAGAAGCGCTTAACGGTCAATGATTGTGCGGCTAATAAAGCAAACTTTCTCTTGCCAAAACAACCATGTTTGAAATAGTGTTTCTATAACAATACAAGGACGCCGTGATGAATATCTCTCTAAGAGCCATTGATAAACACAACTACGAAGCCATTTGCGATTTAGATGTCAGCCCTGAGCAGCAAGATTTGGTAGCCTGCAACATGTTTTCCATCGTGGAATCAAAATTTAATGATGGCTATACCACGCGCGCAATTTATCACGATGATGAAGCTGTTGGGATGCTAATGTGGGTACAAGAGAGTATAGAGCGCATCTCCATTTGGCGCTTTATGGTTGATCAGCAATGTCAGCAACAAGGGATTGGGCGTAAAGCGCTCACCCTCGCACTCAAAGAAATCAAGCTGACACCAAACCTTACCACCATAGAAATCTGTTATGTACCGAGCAACCCCGTTGCAAAATCGTTTTACGCGAGCTTTGGCTTTGAAGAAATTAGAATCAATGAAGATGATGGTGAAATGCTTGCTGTGATCAAACTGCCTCTCTAACAAGTTGTAATCTCCAGTAATTTGCGCAATTGGAAGCGTAGGTTAAACTCACTAAGAATGAAGTACGGTTGTTCAAGGGAAGTAGAGTTAACATGCACGAGCATACAAAACGCATTTGTGATTTTCTCACCGAAATTCAGCTACCTTTTCGATTTCATGAAGTCGAGGAAAATACATTTTTACCTGGTCTAAAAACGGTAAAAGGTACACTTTATATCGATAACGAGAAATTGCTATACCCCGGTGATATATTGCACGAAGCCGGCCATATCGCCGTATGTGAGCCGATATTCCGCGACCAACTCCATGAAGACGTGTATAAAAATGGTCTCAAAAATGGCCGAGAAAAACAAGCCATGCAAGGGGAAGAAATGGCCGCCATTGCTTGGTCGGTTGCTGCCATCCAATATATTGGTTTGCCTTTAGAGGTCGTATTACATAAGGATGGCTATAAAGGCGCTAGCGCTAGCTTCGTAATTGCTTTTAAGGAAGGAAACGGATTCGGCTACCCATTACTCAGTGCATGGGATATGACTTGCCCAGAACAAGGCTTTCCTAAAATGCAGAAATGGATCAGGGATCATCGCTGGATTAATGAATTAAGTTAATCCCTTCCCTATCCAAACCTTAAGTTATCTAGGGCCTGCTGACCTTTTCTGTTTGATTTTTGTTCTCCTGAGTGTGTTTTGATCGCGACGCTCGACTTGTCGCCTAGTAATCTAGGCAAAAGTTGAGCAACAATGAACAAAGCGCACTCAGGGGAACCCAAAGGGCAGCGCTTGATTGGCATTTCTACTGTGTTATCGCCTAACTTACATAGAATAACTATGCTACGCAGGCTCTGCCTTGTATAAATACCAATCAAACTGCTGCAAAAACAAACTTGAAAGGTCAGCAGGCCCTAGCAGCTCGAAATAAAAAAGCCCGACTACAAAGTCGAGCTTGGGGAGGCGTGGCGCTTTGGATTGCCACTTGCTTACTGATTAAATTCTTTCTCAGACAGTTTGCCATCTCCGTCGCTGTCTAGCTTATCAAAGATTGAAGCAAGAGATTCTGACAGTGACGCTTCGCTTTTAGAGATAAAACCATCTTTGTCTAAATCAAAATCGTTAAATTCTGCTGCCATTGCTGAGCCGGCAAAAAGTACTGTGGCGGCTGTAATTGCTGTTGCTAACTTTTTCATTGTGACCTCCTAGCCTTTAAAGTTAGAGAATTCAGAAGCGCTTAGCTGACCATTTTTGTCTGCATCTAGCTTCTCGAACTGACCAAGTAATGTTGATGATACTGATGCTTCTTGCTGGCTGATCTGCCCGTCTTTATCCTTGTCTACATCTTGAAATGATAAGGTTGCTGCCAGTGCCATCGTACTCACCAATACACCTATGGTCGTTGCACATACCGTTCTAAGTTTCATAGCCATTCTCCTCACTATGCCCGTCTCTCATTGCGGCTCTAGTCGCAAATTAACCTTTAAAGTTAGAGAACTCAGTTTCGTTTAGTTCTCCGTCAGCGTTTACATCTAGGTCTTTAAACTGCTCAATAAGCGCTGTATTTACTTTTGCTTCGCTCATGCTAATAGCACCGTTGCCATCTGTGTCATAGCTTGCGAAATCTTCACCAGCGATAGTATTTGCTGAAGCTAATGTTAAACCCGTGATTGATAGTGCGATAAGTACATTTTTCATCATTTTGCTCCTAAAATTTCCTAAATATGATTTGCTTCTGGACGGCTTGACTAGCCCTGGAAGTTTGCGAATTCAGACTCGCTTAACTCACCGTCGGCATTGCTGTCTAGTTGCGTAAATTGCTCTGCAAGCGACTGATTTACTTTTGCCTCAGTCATGCTGATGGTGCCGTTACCGTCAGTATCATATTTAGTGAAATCTTCACCAGCTAATGCAGAAGCTGAAGCGAATGTTAAACCTGCAATTGAAAGTGCTGCTAATACGTTTTTCATGATAGTCCAATCCTTCTGTCGTTTTCGTAATGGTGTTAAAGGCAGTGGGCGCTAAGCCCACCTAGCAATTAACCTTCGTAGTTCGCGTACTCAGATTTGCTTAGCTCGCCATCGGCGTTCGTGTCTAAGTCTGCAAACTGTTCAGTTAACGAAGTGCTTACGCTTGCTTCAGTAACGCTGATTGAACCGTTGCCATCAGTATCTAGTTTTTCGAAATCGCCACCAGCAAATGCTGATGCTGAAACCATTGATAAACCTGCGATAGATAGTGCTGCTAGTACGTTTTTCATAATCTAATCCTTCAATTGTGTCATTTTGTTCTGATGAGCTAGGCATGCGGCCCAGCTCTTTAACTCATTATTAAATCCAGTGCCAAATTAGCCTTCGTAATTTGCGTATTCAGACTTGCTTAGTTCGCCATCGGCATTAGCGTCTAAATCCGCGAACTGCTCGCTCAATGACGCGCTTACGCTCGCTTCAGTTACACTGATTGAACCATTGCCATCAGTATCCAATTTTGCGAAGTCATCACCAGCGAGTGCTGACGCTGAAACCATTGATAAACCTGCGATTGATAGTGCTGCTAATACGTTTTTCATAATCTTTTCCTTAAATTGGGGTATTTTTAAATTTTGCTATTATGTCGTCGGCTTGTGATTAGCCTTCAAAGTTATCAAACTCAGACTGGCTTAATTGGCCGTCTTGGTCGGCGTCAAGATCTTTAAACTGCGCCATCAAATTTGGATTTGCTTTTGATTCGCCTAGTGAGATGTAACCATCTCCATCAACATCGTATTTATCAAACTCAGAGTTTGCGTGAGCACCTACTGATGCGAAAGAAAGTACAGCTGCTGATAGTGCGATTGCTAAAGTTTTCATAATCAGTTCCTCTCATATTTCTAAACTTGTCGTTTCTGCTTCTCTACGTTGGTTTGTGTTGAAGCGAATGTTTTTTGCTTTCGAGATAACTATTCCAACTTTGATGCCAAAGTTTAAAAGAATATAAAAATCAACAAGTTAAAAACAAAGATGAATTTTCATTAAGGATGGATTCAGTGAGATTGTTGCCATTTAGCAACAGGAGATGTCGAGATAAAATTAAAACTTATTTATTTTCAATAAGTTAAACTGTCGCATAAAAGCAACACCTTAAAAAATTAGGATGTAAGTGCAGCCCAAAGCGGTTAAGTTTCATGCGACAATCATTCACATTCGGTATTGAGCAGAACCGCCAGAAAAAATTTTTATAAAAATATCGAAAATTTTTCCTTATCTTTCCTAAAAAATCAGAAAACAAATAAAAAGAATTAAAAATCAACACATTAAAATAGGTTTTCATCCCAAAGCAATTGCTATAAAAGTGACGGAGTGAGCAGGAAACTGACGAAAAACAGAAGTATTTTAAAAAAGTAGCAGAGAAAAAAGAGAGATGTTGCTAAAAAGCAACACACGAGGGCCTGTTGAGCTTTGCTGTTTGACTTTTGTTCTCCTGAGTGTGTTTTGGTCGTGACGCTCGACTTGTCGCCTAGTAATCTAGGCAAAAGTTGAGCAACAATGAACAAAGCGCACTCAGGTGAACCCAAAGGGCAGCGCTTGATTAGCATTTCTTCTGTGTTACCCCACAAGGATGTGGGGTAAGGTGACTTTGCAGAAGCACAAAGTCTTTATCGCCTGACTCACATAGAGTAACTATGCTACGCAGACTCTGCTTTGTATAAATACCAATCAAACTGCTGCAAAAACAAACTTGAAAGATAAACAGGCCCTAAATTTGTGTTAGATTACGAAGCGGTACCCAACCTTGCAGCTCAGACTTTTTACTTGAACACCACACCCAACCATTGAGTTGGTTATGCCCCAACAGGTGTTCATCTTGAACTACCGATAGTTCCTGAGCGGTATAGTCCATTAATGCAACACCTTGTTTGGGATTGACTAAGCGAAATACTTGAGCAGGTACCCAACCAGACACTTGCCCCTCAGTTTCACAGAAAAACCAATTGTCCCACCCCTCTTCGCCTTCATATTCTTCACCAACGTTCAATCTGGCGCCTTGTTTAAACGTGATGGGGGTCGGAAACTCATTGATATGTTCCTTGATTACTCGATATTCGATATCTAACTGCTTATTTTCCAAGTTTTAATTCCATGTAGACAGACAGCGGATCCGATTTGTAATCACCAAATTCTTTTCTTTCGATAAAACCAAACTGCGCATATAACCGGAGGGCTTCTGGTTGCTTAACTCCGGTTTCTAACCGTATCAGTGGATATTGACGATTATCTGCAAAAGCGATTAACTCGGACAAGATTGCTTTTGATAAACCAAGACCGCGATGATTTGGCTTTACATAAAGTCTTTTCAACTCACCATAGAGACAATCATGATGCTTTTCGACGATTGCGCCGCAAGCAATGATCTCGCCATGCTGGATAATGCCAATAAAATGCGCAGTAGGTGAACATAACTCTTGCAATGCCGATAGCTGGTTGCTTTCAGCGGGGTATAGCGAGTTCATCAGCGCATCAATTTCTACTATTAATGTATCAAGCGATGGAACACTCGCATCAAGTGCAACGATTTGCATTTATCATTTCCTTGATTTTCGGTATTAATTAACTAGAGTCGATAATTAAGCTGAATACTCAAGTACAACTATTACTAGTTTGGTAAAGCTCAGCTTCTCCCTCAGTTAGCCTTAATGTACATCAACCATTAGACTGGCGTTTTAACTCTTCTAGCATACGCTCATCGCCCATCAAGTTTTTGAGGATGGCTTTAACCTTAGGGTCCGATGCATTTTCGTAGAGAGACAGCAAATCTTGTGCGATCCTTTGTTGCTGCTTTGGATCAGCGCCTGACTGGAAGTACTGTGACATCAATCCTTCTGCTGCGAGACTTTTCACGTAATCATTAGGCTCTTGCTCTAACATTTTCACAAACGACTGTGACAAACGCTCATCAACGATAGGTGTACGCGACACAAGCTCAAGCGCCTGTAGCCTCAACTTTTCATCACTCATGTTATGCGTCATATTGAGGATAGATTCTACAGCTTGATAATCATATTGCTCTAATTCATTGCGATTTAGCATAAACATGTTCATTTGCAGCTGACTCATTGCAGCTAAACGTTCTGCCGCCGGCAAACTGTTATTTAGAATTTTCTGTTTTAAGTCGTTGCTGATTTGACTTGCGTACTCAGGATCAGTTTTGATCCGCATTTCGTAGTCTTCGGGTAAGTCTTCATAAAAGCCATAAATGGGGTTTTCTGCTTTCATCTCGTCAATTTTCTGCTGCTCACGCTTTTCTATCAAGGAGAAGATTAAAGACTCAAACTCATCCGGCGCTTGCTCAGAAAGTAAATCAGACTTTTCCATCGACAATGCCTGTAACCTCGTTTCAAGTTTATTGATCCGAGCCATTAACTTAGTAACTTGTTCAGACTCATCAGTTGAAATCTGAGTGCTCTGCGTATACTGAGTTGCATTATAGTGAGGCTGTTGAGCTGAGCTCTGATATACGTGCGTTGCCACAGGAGAGGTTGCTAATTTGGTTTGAATGACATTAAACCCAGAAAAAGCCAATGCAAGAACTGAGCATGAAAGCGCTATATTGAGTTTAAGATTAGACATGAACGAGTTACCCTTATAAAAAGTAGCAATGTAATAGATCTGCAAGACAAATACTGTAAATGATTGTACTGTAAATTGATACAGCAAGAGGCAATTACGCAGATAATTATTACACTTTGCATAAGGTGAAAAAACGAGCCTCTAAACAGCTTGCCATAATTGCCAACAAGGAATGACTGTGAATAATATACTGCAAACCGTCCACTATAAACCTATCACATTGCTTTTGCTTGGCATTGCGACCGTGACGTCTTTGCTTGGCAGCAGCCTACTTTGGCAAAGTCACCAAGCCTTATTTCAATGGGTTTTACCATCAGTCTCACTACTTCTTGTGTTGCGATTAGGGTGGCATGTTCGTAAAACCAGCTTGGCTACTAGTCCCAGTACTTTACACAAAGACATAAAACTCTGTTGGATAGCCCTGCTCTTATGTACTGGCGGAGATATCGTCAACTTCAATCTCTTTGAGCTTTATCATCGTCAAGATCAAACCATAAAGCATGACTACTTGATCGACTCTATTTGGTTTTTTGCCTTTGGTTATGGGCTTTTACTCGGACTGCTTATTCGGTTTTTAAGGCGAGAATTTGCATTAACATTAGCAACCGCGACCGTATTGGTTGTGGTGTCTATTGCGTTATCGTCGCTTAGCTATAAAATGATGTACCTACCAACGATAAGCCAATACTCCCTGCTGTTGAGCGCAAGTTATAGCTTATTAGTGACCTTGCTCGGTGTTTTTGGTTTTTGGCTTATGATTCAAAACCTTAAACTCAACGAAAAAACCAACTACGCAGTTGCCAGCGGCTTTATTCTAGCAATGCTAGCGGATGCTATTATCGGTCAATTTTGGCTGTTCGCAAACCAAGGGGATGGCTACTTTCCTATTGCAAGGCACGTTAATTGGGTCATCTATATTGGCTCGCAAACGCTACTATTATTGTTTCCTATTGCCATGATAAAAACTAATGTTGCTACACCCAAGGCATAGACAATAAAAAGGCCGAACGATGTCGGCCTTAACTATTTGTGCGCTATATCGATAAGCAACTTATCTTTTGACAATCGCATTGTGGTAAACGTTTTGTACGTCATCCACATCTTCAAGCATGTTGATTAGCTTTTCGAATGTCTCGATTGCTTCTGGATCTTCGATTTCTACGTGAGTTTGCGGCACCCAAGTGATTTCGTCTACCTCAAACGTGATCCCCTCAAACGCTTCTGTCAGTGCAGTTTTCGCCTTGAAGTATTCAGTGTGAGGTGCGAAAACAGAAACTTGGCCGTCTTCAACTTCTACGTCAGTAACATCAACATCAGCCATCATTAGCGCTTCCAAAACTGACTCGTCGTCATCACCTGCAAATCCTAAGATTGCAAAGTGGTCAAACATATGCGCCACACAACCTGGGTTACCTAAGTTTGAACCAGTTTTGGTAAACGGTAAGCGAACATCTTTGATAGTACGGTTCATGTTGTCTGTTAAACAGTCAACGATGATCATGCTGTTGCCTGGACCGTAACCCTCGTAACGCGCAGGCGTGTAATCTTCACCTGCACCGCCTGCCGCTTTTTCGATTGCTTTATCAATAACGTGTGCAGGAACTTGATCTTTCTTTGCCTTGTCGATTAATCGACGTAGTGACAAGTTCGTTTCAGGATCTGCGCCGCCATTTTTAGCAACAACGTAAATCTCTTTTCCGTATTTTGAGTTTACTTTTGTTTTTGCCGCCGCCGTTTTTGCCATGGCGTTTTTGCGGACTTCAAATGCTCTGCCCATCTTAATGCTCGTTTTTATAAAAATTGGCGAAGATTTTACCAAGACATTTGAGTTACGGCTATACCCTTATTATCCGTGATGGTAATTTGCTTTAAGTCACACAATTATATGTTTGTTTTGCGGCTATTTTGTGGCGGACCTAAGCAACTTTACTATAGTTAATATTGTTAAAATTTAACGCTACGGGTGGCTTATATATGATCACGTTTGGTTTGGGAAAAGCAAAGAAGCAAGATGGACAAGATACAGCGCTATTTCAACACTTTAAGGCAAACACCCCTTACTTAGAAGTAGATTATCAAACAGATATTTTTCAGGTTAGTCAAGCCTTTACCCGCTTACTCGGATACCCAGTTACCCACGAGCTGAAATCTCTCGCTTTTATATGTCACACCTCAACCGATGCCGCCGCACTTAAGCGTGGGCTCGCTCAACTTGAGCACCAAGCACATGTAAAGATAGCGCTCTCTCTCAATACTGCGAATGACCACAAACCGAAGAAGTTGTTACTGGAGCTATCACGTGCTCAAGAAGGCAGAATTTTAGTTATTGCGACTGACATCAGTGATTACCTCACAACCATTGCCAACATGAGTGCAAATTTACAAGCTTTATCAGCGTCCTTTGCGATTATCGAATTCGACATGCACGGTAAAGTACTGAGCGCGAATGACAACTTTTTGTCTGTCATGGGTTACAGCCTAGAGGAAATACAAGGCAAGCATCACAGTCTGTTTGTTAAGGATGACTACGCAGCCAGTGAGGAGTATCAAGCATTTTGGCAACGCCTAAACAATGGCGAATTTTTTGAAGGTGAATTCGCAAGGCAAACAAAATCAGGCAAAACGATATGGATCCAAGCCACTTACAATCCTATTTTTGACGAACAGAATAGGCCCATTAAAGTCGTAAAATATGCCTCAGATATCACCGCACAAAAATCAAAAGCTGCTGATTTTCAAGGGCAAGTTGATGCCATCAAACAAACTCAAGCCGTTATTGAGTTTGACCCTTACGGCAACATAAAGACTGCAAACACGCTATTTTTAAATGCGGTTGGTTACACATTAAGTGAAATACAAGGCCAACACCATCGACTATTTGTGGCACAAGAAGACGCTGAGAGCAGCGAATATCAAGACTTTTGGCATGCTTTACGACAAGGTAAGCATCAATCAGGTGAGTTTAAACGCCTAACCAAATCAGGAAACACTCTGTGGATCCAAGCAACCTATACTCCCATCTATGACGAAAATGGCCAGTTAGGCAAAATCGTCAAATATGCCTCGGATATTACTCAAGCAAAACTGGCGTCTTTCGACTTTGCCGGACAACTCAAAGCCATCAACCGCTCGCAAGCCGTTATCGAGTTTGATTTGCAAGGTAATATTTTAAAAGCAAATGAAAACTTCCTGTCTGTCATGGGCTACAAGAAAGAAGAAATCATTGGCAAGCATCACAGCATGTTCGTCGACAGCTTTTACGCGCAAAGCAGTGAATACAAAACATTCTGGCAGCGTTTAAAACAAGGCCAATTTGAAACAGGCGAGTTTCAACGCAGAGGGAAAGGTGACAAAGAAATTTGGATTCATGCCACCTACAACCCAATTTTAGATGAGCAAGGGAAACCGCTAAAAGTCGTGAAATTTGCGACAGATATTACCGAACAAAAAGCCATTGCTGCTGATTTTGATGGTCAGCTTCAAGCCATTCGTAAATCACAAGCCGTCATTGAGTTTGCAATGGATGGTACTATTTTATGGGCCAACGAGTCATTCCTAGATACGATGGGGTACTCACTTGACGAAATCAAAGGTAAACATTACCGTATTTTTGCTACACACGAACAAGCCACTAGTTCTGAATACCAGCAATTTTGGCAAAAGCTCAATCGAGGTGAGTTCGACTCAGGGCAATACTTAAGATTGGCAAAACAAGGTCGAGAGGTATGGATCCAGGCGTCTTATAACCCTATCCTCGATCAACAAGGCCGTCCCTTTAAAGTCGTTAAATATGCAACGGATATCACAGAACAAAAACAAGCGGTTGAACATATTAAAGATGCAATCTTGGCAATGGAACAAGGTGATTTAAGACATAGGATCACCCACCACATAGGTGGCGAGTTCTCGGTGCTGCAACAAGTAATGAACGGCTTATTCGATAAATTAAGCGACTTAGTTAACACCATAAACAGCGGTGCAGAGCAAGTGTTTGATGTGGCTAAACAAATCGCGAATAACAACGAAGAACTCAATAGCCGCATTGAAAATCAAGCGGCGAGCTTGGAAGAAACCGCCGCCACTATGGAAGAGCTTACCGCTACGGTTAAAAAGAATGCGAGTAGCGCGAGCAATGCCGCAGAGAAAGCGACTATTGTTAGAGAAAAAGCACACTCGGGTAAAGCATCGATTGATGATGCCATTACCGCAGTAGGTAAAATCGAATCTTACAGCACGAAAATCTCTGACATTATCAGCGTCATTGACGAAATCGCTTTCCAAACCAACCTCTTAGCCCTCAATGCTTCCGTTGAAGCAGCGCGGGCTGGTGAGGCTGGACGCGGATTTGCCGTGGTTGCCGGAGAGGTGAGAAACCTTGCTCAACGTAGCGCATCAGCGGCTCGTGAAATCAAAGCATTGATCAAAAATAGCGTTGATGCTGTGGCGCAAGGCAGCAAACTTGTATACGAGTCTGGCACTACTTTCGATGAGCTAATGCAATCAATTGCCGAGGTGAGCAAAATGGTGGCTGACATAGATAACGCTGGGAAAGAGCAAGCTGAAGGGATAGCTGCGGTTTCCACCACCATCGCGCAAATGGATAATATTACTCAGCAGAACGTTACTCTGGTTGAAACAACATCTCGTTCAGGTAGAAATATGGAAAATCAAGCCAAACTACTTACCGATCAAGTTGCATTTTTTCAACTAGATGAATAGTTAAGGACGCACAATCTATACAACCACATACAAGTAATTTACCGCAATACCCGTTGTACCTTTAATGCATCGGGTATGTTATGCTCGTCCGGCTGGCTAATCTTCCTTTTGTTTATCGTTTTACCCCATTTGGACTGTTTTATTAGGCAAAAGGAAAAATGATGATAAGTCCAGTTACACCAAGCGATTACCAGGAACTACTGGCTGTTTGGGAAGACTCTGTGCGAGCCACTCATGATTTTATCACTGAGGCGGATATCGCTTATTTTAAACCTATTATTATTGAACAGGCGTTTCCAAACGTTACGCTGCACTGTGTAAAAAATAGCGACGCGGATATTGTCGGTTTTATTGGTGTACATGACCGAAAGATCGAAATGTTGTTTGTACTCGCGAAAAGCAGAGGACAAGGTGTCGGAACTGAGCTGCTTCACTTTGCACTTGAAACACAAAATGTGCAGTTTGTTGATGTCAATGAGCAAAACCCAGAAGCCATCGGCTTTTATGAAGCAAAAGGTTTTAAGGTATATGAACGCTCACCAACTGACGATATGGGAAAGCCTTTTCCAATCCTGCGAATGCGACTTATAGAATCTAATTAATTCATATTTTAAGCTCAACAGGAGCTAATCGTGTTGAGCTTTACTTACCTCGAAATAAACTACTTAATGGTGAAAAACATGTGTTGCGTCAAGTAACGTCAGCATTTCTCTCTCAGGTAAACACTCTTGATTAATATACTGAGTGAGTTTGGGGTCACTCTCACAAAATAATATATCAAGTGCCAACCTATTTTTGCCATAAATACCGCGATGTATCATATTGGCTGAGAAAGCGAGAAGATCACCCGCTTTCAGTGGAATAGTTTTACCTTCTGACAGACTTTCATGATTATGATGCCCTGCCTGCTCTAACCTCACGTTTAACTCTTGCACTGTGTCCCAACGCGTGTGAGTACCTGGGATCAATTCTATTCCGGGCTCATCTTCCAGTGCTAACCGAAAATGAACCACTTCGGGCCCCGACAACAACGCTTGTTTTTGCTCTTCGATGGTTAAATGGTATTGCGGATCTCGGTGCCAATAATTGAGTTGAGTGATGTTCACTGGGTTAAAAAATAGCTGAGTATTCATAAACCTAAACTCACCCGAAAATATGGATGTGGCTAGAGACACCAGAGGAGTAGAGGCAATGAATTGAAAAAGGACAAGCCGTTGCTGTTCGCCTAGGTACTTTGGTGCAGTAAGGTAGGCAGAATTTACTGCTCTGTTTTGATAAAAGTCATTATTGTCAGCCCGCCACGCATGATGAAACGCTAAAACGACTTGCTTTATTTTGTTAAGTTCGCCGGACGGTATAAAATTGTGTTTTATAACGTAGCCACACTCGTCAAATTCATGGGCTGATTTTACCATCACATATTGACCTCTGACATTGTCGGAAAATTCCAGTAAATAAATTAACCCCCATGCGGCTTTATAAAAGCTAAGAGGCATTTAGCCCAATCAGAGTGCATATTTATCACCTCTTATCAGTGGCTTAAAAATAGTCGTTCTTTTTCATACCAATTCGCTCAGACAAGCGCACCTTTAGGCCATTCAAAGCGAACTGGTATTATTTACCTGAACTTCAGGTCATTGAATTTTACAGTCATAGAGCACCTAAAATAGCTTCTGCTTTACTAACTTCAAATTGCTTAGGTTGTTCCACATTGAGTGTTGTCACGATGCCATCTTCAATAATCATAGCGTAACGCTGCGAACGTACACCGCCAAATGAACCGGTATCCATTTCAAGTCCTAGCGCTTTGGTAAAGCTCGCATCACCGTCTCCAAGCATCATAATTGTTTCTGCGTTTTGTGCATCACCCCAAGCTTTCATTACAAAAGCATCGTTTACCGATACACATGCGATGATATCAACACCTTTTTGAGCAAGTTTATCTGCATTCACGACAAAACCGGGTAAATGAGATGCAGAGCAAGTTGGCGTGAAGGCACCGGGAACCGCAAAAAGCACTACCTTCTTGCCAGCGAACAACGCTGTTACTTCGTGATTAACCATGCCGTCAGCGGTAAGTTCGCTCAATTCGGCTTGTGGTAATTTTTGTCCAACTTCAATCATTGTTTAAATCCTTCATCTAAGGGCTAATTGCCTTGAGTTTGTTATATAACCTGAGCTTGGGATAGCTAATTTCTTATCCAAACCTGTGGTTATGATAGTCGAGAAATTGTGACTCATGACTACATTTCGATTCGTTTTATATCTACTTGTGGGATTTCGTAACCGGTAAATAGCAGCCATTGTTTTTCTGCTATATATACAAGCCCGCGACTTCGGCTAAAGCTACGTTCTGGAACTCGGATAATATCTTTATGCGCTTTACTGGCAAAGTCAAAATAACTAATGCGGAAGTCTCCATGACGAACATACAAATAGTAAAGTCCCGCATCGGACACTGACCAGCTTGCGCTCGAAGCCAAGTGTGCATTTTCAAATAACAGCGTATCGACCCCAGTTGCCAAATCGATACGCCACATTTCTTGTGTCTCGCTTTTATATACGTACAACATCCCTTCATGTTCAAGTGCGGTGGTGCCAGTAGTTAACTTCACTGGAGCGGTTTTTGAATCAAGAAAAATGCGAAATACATTATTGTCATCAGAAATATAAATTGAGCTACCGTCTTGAGACCAACTGGGTTTACCGTGATACTTTAGCCCAGTTTTTAGTTGCGTTACTTGTTTAGTGGCCATATCCAAAAGTTGAAGTTGGCTTCCTTGATGTGACTTTGTGGTAAAAATCACTTTAGTGCCATCAGGTGACCATGCAGGGTGCATTGCTTGTAACCCAAGCTCTGTCAGTTGTATTCGCTGATCACCTTCCAAATTAGACACCCAAACTTCATCAAACCCTGATTGGTTAGACACAAAGAGTAAACGCTCCGAAACAGGTGAATAACTGGGATAACGGAAGCTAGTTTGTGATTGTAGTAATGGAAAGGGTGAACTGGTGACCTGCGCGTTTAGGTCAAGTTTCATAATAGAAGTATTAATGTTCCAGTCATGAAAATATAAACGCCCTGATTGACTAAAGCTTGGATAACTTAACCCGTCAAACAGCAATGTCCCCAATACTTTACCTTCAAGTGAAAGTTTATACGCGCGACGTGCGCCATGTTCAATCATTGACACAACCAAATAATCATCATTGGGATGCCAACTCACGCCTCGCAGGTCATCATGTCCACTTAATATTTTAACTTCCTTCCCGGTATCCAGATTTTTCAAATAGAGATTTTCAAGTCCGTTCGGCAAGTTGCGACTAATCGCGATTTGCTTGGCATCGGGAGAAAGCGCAATACTTTCAAGCCCACTCCCGTCACAATCTAGCTCACAGCCTAACTCTGCCGCTGTTTTATCGTTTAAATTTAGCAAGGTTACTTTTGGAGGATCCGTAGGGCCTTGCTTTGCGATAAACCCAAGGAGGTTTTTTTCAGCTGAATAGCTTAAGGTAGTGGTCGTATCTGAAATACAGCTAGCTATATCTGATTGTGTTTTGGTCACTATATCCAGTGACTTAATCGTACATACTTCTGAGCGCTTTTCTATATAAAAGAGCGTACGATTGTCTCGCCCCCACACTGATACCGAGACATTTCCAGGACCATCGACTAATACTTCAAGAGGTTCATCTGGACGTTTTAGATTTTTTAAATATAGTCCTGCATGACTGCCAAATTTTCGCCAAGCAAACGCTAGGTATTGCTCATTCGGGGAAACACTAGGAAAAAGCTCACGTCCTGGGTAATCCGTCACACTTTCGAGTTGATGGCTTGACTGTTCAACTAAGAAGTATATAAAAACACTCAGTAGAATGAATAATGTAGCTACTACCCCTGCCACTTTGAGCTTGAAAGGTAAATTCTGCTCGTCAGGCTTACTGGGAGTAGCCTGGATATCGATGAAGGTTGGCTGAGCTTTTAGTCTATATCCAGACTTTCTTATGGTTTCGATCACCTCAAAATCAGCGGTGCTGCTTTCTTCCTCGTTACTTGCAAGTAGGGTTTTAAAAGTTTTGCGAAGATGCCAAATTGCATTAGTTAGCGCTTTCTCTCCAACAAATAAGTTCCCCCCCAAACCTGCTCAATGATTTCTTCTCGAGTAACCACGCTTGGGTAAGCAAGCGCCAATACTGTCAACACTTCGATAAATTTAGGTTGGACACAACACTCCTGCCCGGCACTGGACAAAATATGCCCAACCGGATCAATATTGACATCTAATAACTGATAAGTCGCACTGTGCTGCATTTTTATAACCATGAGTAAATACGTTGTAAATCATACCTAAATTAGCGACCAAAAGACAAAAGTAACGCGACAAACATCATGGCAACAATGCAACACCTCAAGAAATAAGATTTAACAAATTGAATTATATACTTATTTTAGAATAGATATTAAATAGAGTTAAAAACGTCAAAGAATAGATGTCCAATTCGTTGCATGAATCATAGTGACGGTCACAATGGCTAAAATGAGGTGCAGTGCTTTTTTGCTTAGTCAAAACAATGAGGTATGTACTTCTTTCAACAAGCCCTAACTATCTAATAAATAAACAACAATCAGAAATTAAAAGAGGGACTCCCGTGTCACCTAACAATAATATTAAATTACTCGCCCTGTCTATTGCGCTCGCATGTAGCAATACAGCAACTGCAGAAGAGCAACAAATCGACCGTCAACAGGTTGAACAAAGTAGTTCGGTAGTTAAAACGCAAGGTGAAGATAAAGCACTAGAAAAAATCGTCATCACCGGTTCTCGCATCAAGCGTGATAGCTTTTCGGTACCTACTCCTATCGCCACTATGGGGGCTGAGTCTCTCAATGATGCAGGCTTCGGTTCGCTTTCAGATATTCTTTTTGAAGAAATGCCTCAGGTCAGTGAGGGTACAGGGAATGGTAACTCACAAAGCAGCGTGCAAAATACTGGGCTTTCAACTATCGACTTACGTGAGCTAGGAGTTAGTCGGACATTAACGTTAATTGATGGCCGAAGAGTGGTATCAAACAGCTATTCAGGCAACTATGTGAGCCTATCAACCATCCCTAAAGGTATGGTTGAGCGAGTTGAAATCATTACCGGTGGTGCGTCAGCGGCTTATGGCTCCGATGCAGTTGCAGGTGTTGTGAACATCATAACTCAGCAAGATCAAGAAGGGGCTACATTTAGTGCTCGTGGTGGTGAAAGTACCGAAGGCGGCGCTCGTGAATATACGGTAAATGCTGATTACGGTACGACTTACGATAATGGTAAAGGCTACTTATTTGTCAGTGCTACTTACGACGAAGAAAAGGGACTAAGCTACTGGGATAGAAAGCGTGCTCAGCAGCAAGATAGCTGGGACTACGATACCGACCGTATGTGCAACGTGATGCTCACTGCCAACTACGACCCTGATACAAAAAGTGCCTATCACTGCATGAGAGATATTGATAAATCACAGTGGACAAGTTTAAGCGACTCAATTCCCGGTGGTGTATTTGATGAATCAAGCAGTGCCAAACCTAACTCCGGCTTTTGGTACGACGGCACCACCTTACGTGACGATTGGCAAGAAGAACTTCACGGTATCGATTTCAACCAATTTACAATGTTAAAGGTGCCTGACAAAGATCTCTCAGCGGCAGTTAAAACAGAGTACGAGTTTGACTCAGGTACAGAAGCATACTTCCAACTGCAATATAGCCGTAATACCTCTCGCAATGTTAAATCGCCAGAAAGCGAAGATGAGTGCGATGCGATTGTGACCTATGACCCAAACAGCAATCAATTTGGCTCCGACTGCATGGGCCGTATCCCTTATGATAATCCATATATGCCAGAAGCAATTCGAGCTGAGGCAAGCTCAAAAGGCGTAAAATGGGATAGGCTGTTTTCTGAAGTTGGTAATATCGTCAACAGCAATGAAAGAACAACAATCAGAACATGGGGTGGTCTACGCGGTTATATTTGGGATGACTGGGAGTGGGATGTTTCTGTTGGCTACGGCAAATTTAAGCAAGAACAAACCCGCAGTAACGAAATCTACGTTGCGCGAGTTAAACAGGCGCTAAATGCTGAGCGCCTTGCTGATGGTACGATTCAGTGTAAAGATGAGCAAGCACGTAGCCAAGGCTGTGTACCAATTAATTTATTCGGTGAAGGCTCAATCACACCTGAGGCGGCAGACTATATTCGCGCCAATCCTTCCATTACAACGGATATTGATCAGGTAACGGTATCTGGATTTGTTACTGGTGATTTATTTGAACTCCCAGCAGGCGCCGTTGCTTCAGCTTTTGGTTTTGAATACAGAAAAGATACACAGAGCGTATCGACCAACGTGCCAAATGGTGGCGTAACGTTTAACTATGTGCCCACATTTGAAGGCGATGTAAGTGTTCGTGAAATCTTCGGTGAATTATCATTACCGCTATTAAAAGACGCACCAATGGCAAAATCGCTTAGCGCCGAGGTCTCTGCTCGTATCGCAGATTACAGCTGGGCAAATACGGGACTAATCCAAAGTTACAAGGCTGGCTTTATTTATGAGCCAATCGAAGGTTATTCCATTCGTGCAAACTGGGCTCGAGCCATGAGAGCACCGACAATCACCGAACTTATGTCACCACCTCGTGGCGACTATAATAGCTTTGATGATATCTGTGATAGTGTTACTGCAACGTCAACAGGTGCAGGCCACGATAATTGCCGTAAAGATGCGGGAATACAAGCCGCTATTGCCACTGAAGGTACTTTTAAAGACGAAAATAACGGCTACTCACCCAACTCAGGAAATAGCGAGCTGTTTGAGGAAACCGCAGATACCATCACCTTTGGTTTATCTTTAGCGCCTTCCTTTGCACCGGATTTTAGAATTGCGCTAGATTACTACGATATTCAAATTGATGATGCGGTAAGCTCACTTGCTAACGAAGACATCATTAAGTTCTGTTACGCTTCGTCTATGGAATTCGGTGACAATAACGAGTTTTGTCGTGATATTAAACGCGATGAAGAAGGGCAGATTTATGAAGTCAATCAACGAGTCATCAACACGGATGAGATCCGCACTAAAGGTTACGATATCGCACTAGAGTACGTGTTTGACGCTAGCGATTACGGTAGTTTTAAGGTAAAAGCCGATTGGACGCACGTAATTGAATATTCAATTACCAGTACGGGGCCTGACGGGCAATACGAAGACCTTTATGAAGGCTACCTCAACACCGATATCTTTGAAGACAAAGGCGCTATTTCACTGACTTGGTATAAGAATGATTGGCGTGTACGCTGGAGCACAAAATATAAAGGCGCAGTGGAAGCCAGCCGTTCGAGATATGAAGACTGGCAAGCTGCAATCGCCAAAAATAACGAACGCTGTACAGCTGGTGAGACAAGCTGTATCGCAGATCCAGAGCCGCTCTGGCAAGGTGCGCTGCCATCAGTTACAACTCATAGTTTAACGGTAAACTACAGCATGGAGCTAGGCGATAACCGCACTCTCTCTGTTTATGGTGGTGTGAATAACCTATTTGATGAAAAAGGTCCGTTTATCGTCGGCGGCTCAGGTAACTTTGATAGTGCCTATGGCTCAGGTGTAGGACGTTTTGCGTTTATTGGAGCAAAATACCAGTTTTAGACTTCTGCATTGACTTGAGGGGCTACCACTGAGTAGCCCCTTATCTTTACAAACCAAAAAGTGTATCGCGTAACTTATCTGAGATTTTATCAATCTCTGTATTGCATTGATTGTAGCCTTGGCAATTAATAATTGCGCTCATAACCATGTTTTCTGACGGCAGATACCAATTTAACGTCGCGTACCCAATCTCAGCACCGTTATGATGATAAACCGGTTTATTTCCGACGTGCTCGCTAAAGATACCCATGCTGTATTGCTGTCCGATGACATCAGTATCCACCCATACAGATTCGCCCAGCAATTGCTCACGCACCTTAGCGGGAATATCTGGGCTCGTTATTATGATTTTAAATAAGTCACCAAGGTCCTTAGCCGTCGATACAATCGGTGCATCAGCCACACCAATATTGGCATAGTAAGGCTGCGTATTAATTTCATTGCCCTCATCATCAACAAAGTACCCTGATGCAATTTCACCAAACGCCTTTTCGATTCCTCCATAACTCATACTACTTAAGCCAAATGGTTCAAAGATATACTCACGCATCGCCTTTGAGTGATGCTCCCCCAAAACTTTATCCATAATTAGGCCCGCCAATAAATACCCGGTATTAGAATATTTCCACGCAGCTCCGGGTTTGAAATTGGCGTCTTGATTGAGGGCAAACTGCAGTGCAAAGCTGTCCGTTTTTATTAAGTCTGGCTGTTGTAATACTGCAGCAAAAAATTCACCGTTAGCATCATTGAGATAATCATATAATCCAGCCGTATGATTGAGTAACTGCCGAACATACATTTCGTCACCGTTTTCTATCTGTTGTAAAAGTTCGTCAGACAAATAATCACTTATCGGTGCATCTAGATCTAATAACTGTTGTTCATGCAACATCGCCATTAAGAGCGCTGTTACTTTTTTCCCCGCACTGCCATTTGGGATCCTAGCGTCCGTGGTCATGGGTATCGTATTTTCTTTATCTGCTAACCCTGCAGCACCTTGAAATTGAATTGAAGGTGAATCGATATAAAGCACAATACCAGGAATACCCGCTTCAACACTTTGTTCAAGCATTCCTTGAAAATCAACTACCGCAACAGAAGGAGAGACAGGGTTCGGGTTATCATTCGACGTCGGCTGACTATCATTACAGCCAAATAACGACAGTCCACCACACAATAATGTGACCAGTTTTAGTGTTCTCATGAGAAATACCTCGTTTAGTTTAAGTGATAAAACAATAACTAAGGTATGCATGCCATGCTGTCTCTGACTTTTTCAAAATGTATCAAACAGTAACGACTTCCTTTATTTTCATGCATAATGTCAGACCATTATGGAAAGCCAGAACAAGCTGGATACAATTCGATACAACTTGCAGAAAGTCGATACAGCTATACTCGCTTACACTCACTACAGTAACTAGCAAATTAATAACTAATAGAAATTGCTATGAAAACACATTTATTGATTGCAGCCGTGCTTATGGCCGCAAGTGCAGCGCAGGCCAAAAGCACTGACGCAAAAAAAGAAGGTCACGGCTATTTGGCAATTGGTTACGGGATAAATTACAACAGCGATATTTACAATAATGCCGAGACCTCGCTTTCGCCCACTGTACATGGTGCGTACTATTTTAGTAACGGTCTATTTATCGAGTTTCCAGGCCGCGCTGAGAAGTTTGACCCAGCACTTGCACTCGGTTATCAGTTTTATAAAACAGAAAATTGGGAATTTGATGCCCTACTCTCAACCGCTCATGGGCGAATAAATTACCGTTTTGGCGGGACTCGCTATGAGCTAAACACTTCGTCTTATCTTGGGGTAAGAGCTACAGGGAATGTATTTGGCTTACAAATTAGAACTATTGTTGCACCAAAAGTGATTAACTCAGATTATTCAGATGGTAGATACGCTTCATTATGGATCTCTAAACCTTGGCAATACAAAAACTGGCACTTTTATAGCGCAGTCGGTGCACAATACCGAAACTCGGCCATGTTAGATTATTACTACGGTGGTGCTCCATTTAAAGAATACGATGCCAAAGGCGGGGCTAATCTTGGGGTAAAGCTCGGATTTTCACGCGCTTTAACAGAAAATTGGATAGTCGATGGCCACGTCAGCTACACCAAATATGCATCAGGTATTATGGATAGTCCTATCACTAAAGCAATTGTCAGTTTTAACGATAGAATTGAGCATGGTGAAAGCATTGGCTTGTCACTTAGCTACGTATTTTAAGGAGCTAAATATGAAAATACGACTATTTGGCTTAGCCCTACTGGCAATGCAAACTCAAGCAAAAGAAGAAATTAACGTCCCCGTATGGACCGTAAAACCAGGGCAATGTGTTGCACTCGAACAAGGCCAACAGTGTTTTATCGACCTCTCAGTGACGTGGCAAACCTCGGTGACCGGTAATTTTTGCCTCCATGCCGATGAAAAAGAGTTAGTTTGCTGGCAACAGCAACAAACCGCGAGTTGGCAAGGCGAAATCTTAGTCGAGAAAGACTTACTCATTACCCTAAAAGATAACAATGATATTCTCGCAAGCTATGCGCTGCAATATGCTTGGGTATTTAAACAACAAAAAAGTAACGCGGTGCGTTGGCGACTTTTCTAGGAGTAGTTGTGGTAGCCGAGTTAGTCCTAATAGAAGACGATAAAGAATTGGCCCAGTGGCTGAGTGATTACCTCTCTACCAAGGGATTTTCAGTGCGGCTATATCATGATGGTCAAGACGGGCTGGAGCACGTTTTAGCCTCTCCTCCCAATTTGGTGATTTTAGATGGCATGCTGCCAAGTTTAGATGGCTTTGAAGTCTGCAAGCAACTTCGTCAGTCGCTAAGCATCCCAATATTAATGCTAACAGCAAGGGATGAGGAAATTGATGAAATTATCGGCTTAGAGATGGGTGCTGACGACTATCTCAAAAAGCCAGTAAGAGGCAGGTTATTAGAAACTCGCATAAAAGCGCTATTAAGGCGCCATCATCCTCAAGATACAGCTCCCAAACAAACACTTGAGTTTGGCGATCTCTATATCAATAAAGAAGACAGAAGCGTTACTCTTGCTGGGCAGCCCGTTAACTTATCCAGCAATGAGTTTGATGCGCTTTGGGTACTTGCCAGTAAAGCTGGAAAAATTGTTACCCGAGATGAGCTTACTAAAGCACTCAGAGGATTTGATTATGATGGGTTTGACCGCTCTATAGATTTGCGTGTTTCGCGACTGAGAAAGAAGCTCGGTGATGATGGCCAAAACCCATTTAGAATAAAGACAGTATGGGGTAAAGGATATCTGTTGGCGAAGGAAGTATGGTAATGTGGCGCTTCGTGTTTGCTTTGCTTACCATCTTAACGCTCGCAAGCGTTATCACAGGGCTGATATTTGACTCGCTTATCGCCTCATCCTCAGAGAATAATGAAGCCCACTACGATCCACTGAGCACAACCTCACCAATTATTGCCGCAATGGCTAAAGACAACATACCAGAATCACAAATTATTGCGATCCCACTGCACCAAACACTAACCGCTCAACTTGTACCAAGAGCCGACTATCCACTTCCTGTGAGCTTAAGCCGCAAACTCTCTCAGCAGCGGTTTATTTACCTCGAAAGCGAATCATCAGTAAGCGCTTGCATACTTACAAGCCAAGAAAATGTCTATGTTTTGACAATGCAGAAGCAATTGCAGACTAAATATGGCCTGCTCATGACCTTGTTATTTTACGCTATCGTTATCGTTGTTGTCGTCGCCTTTTTAACCCCATTTATTGCCAGGCTGTTAAAGCTCAAAAATGCCGCACATCAGCTGGGTAAGGGCGAACTCAACGCCCGCGTGCAAGTCGGCACGGTATGGTACTTAAAGGATATTGAGCAAGCATTTAATCAAATGGCACGACAAATAGCCGGGTTAATGACTGACATGAAGCTATTAAGCAGCGGACTTTCTCATGAATTACGTACGCCTCTTGCAAGGGTGAGAATGGGGCTAGATACACTGGCTGAAACTCATGATGATGAGCTGCGGGCACAGTACGAAAATAGGATCAACCAAAACCTTGATGAAATGGAGCAAGTGATTGATGCTATTTTAGATTACGCAAGATTGCAGCACCGTCTTGATGACGTGGAACTTCAGCCTGTTGACTTGAATGCAATGGCTCGCCAGTTAGCCAATAACGCCCACCATCATGACTTAACACTAAAACTTTCGTCAAAGCCTTGCTGGGTCATTGGTGATGGCCAGTACTTACGTATGCTAATCAATAACTTACTATCTAACGCGATAAAATATGCCAACGGTAAAATATCACTAGAAACCCGAGTCGATAATGACAAGGTTAAGCTTATTATTGAAGACGACGGGATAGGTATAAGTAACGAGGTTCGAGACAAAGTGCTACTACCGTTTTATCGCGACGATTCTCAATCGCAATCAGGGTATGGCATTGGCTTGGCCTTTGTGCAGCGTATAGTCACTCGTTTTGGCGGTACTATTGTAATTCAAAAAAGCCCCGCGCTGGGCGGGGCCAAAATCACTGTTTCGCTGATACAGACTCAGCAAAAGTAACGTTAACTCTGAAGCTGTGGTAAGCAGTGCTACAGTTCACCGCTTGGCAACGAAACAATGTACAACAACCTACTATTCAAAGGGAGCTAGGTTAATGTGGTCCGCTGTTGTCAGCAGGCGTTTGCCAATTGCTCTGCCACACGTAGTTACCATGGATATAGAGCAGTTTATCAGACTGAATAAGCCCTCTATCTGCTTCGGTATACCCGAGTGCTTTATCACTCGCTATGGGCGTTGCTAGCTCGGCACGGCTACTCCCGCGATAAGTGAGCGTTGAGTCCACACCGTGGATAATTTCAAATGCGGCGAGATCGTTTTGGCTATACCAGTTATAACTACTTTCATTCACTTGCTCTGTATTCCAGTAAACAATCGGCAAAGTGAACCGGGTTACTGAGGCATTGTCTTTTAGCATGGCCAAAGCGCGATAATCATATTCCAGCGGTGTAAATCCCCCTACAAACGTATGATCTTTTAATAGCTTGGGTTCAGCAGGATCTGCCACATCAAACAAGCTCACTTTGGTGCCAGGCTGCACGTTTCCATCAGGGTCTCCAAGGTGCTGACCTACCCCAAGAAGCAAACCGTCACCAACAGGGTGCAGATAAGAAGAGAAACCGGGGATCTCTAAACTTCCAACGATTTTAGGCTGTGATGCGTCAGATAAATCCAGAACGTAGAGAGGGTCTATTTGTCTAAAGGTCACGATATAGGCAGTATCGTTAAAATATCTAACCGCATAAATATCTTCAT
Source organism: Pseudoalteromonas piscicida (assembly GCF_000238315.3). Classification (NCBI taxonomy): domain Bacteria; kingdom Pseudomonadati; phylum Pseudomonadota; class Gammaproteobacteria; order Alteromonadales; family Pseudoalteromonadaceae; genus Pseudoalteromonas; species Pseudoalteromonas piscicida. The sequence continues at coordinate 182,624 of NZ_CP011925.1, read as the reverse complement.
CCACAAGCCCCGTATCCGGATTAATTTTGCCAATAGGGGTTGGATTTTGGCTATTTGGTAGCGTCGCCACAGTGTTGAGTTCATTCCCTTGTGGTTTGAGCATATACAACTTATGACTATTACCGATATCTGTATCATACTGACTCGTTACTACGCGCAGAACGCCATCTTTTTCATCAAATCGAGTCGCAGCCATCGTATCGCTAACACGAGCAAGTTGACCTTCCACCTCACCAGTTGCTTGGTATGTCACCCCTTCATCCGTTAACAATAACTTATGTAATACTATGCCTGATGGATCCCAGATTGATGTGTTGACATCACCATCACTGTCATTAAAGGAGTAATTGTAAAGATACACTGCTGTTGCAGACATATAAAAGCCAAAGGTGCGCGTACTGACGCAAGTTGTTTTCACCTCATCAGGATTGCGAATGTCAATCTCAGTCACTGTTGTTAAGCCATTATATCCATCTTGCGCAGTAGCATCTGCTGGCAAATAACAGCCATCTGCGGCAACCAGTGGCGCTACACTTCCTTGCTTTAAATTTCTAAATTGAGGTAATAAATCGTTAATGTTAGTGTCCATTAAGCGATTGTAGCTTGCTACTTTGTCAGCGCTATTAAAACCACTGTAGCGTATAGTATGGTCGGCGATAACATAGAGTTTGTCACCGATTAATCTGCTGCCAACTAGTGAACCATCAATTTGAAAGCGTTTTTCGACCTCAGCCTGTGCGGGTAGGGATACGTTACTAAAAGCAAGCTCAATCACGCCTTGATAATTGACCTCAGGTTGCACCTCTTGCGATGACATACCATCAGCAAAATCATACTCATAGTCCATTAATACGCTGATGAGTTGATTGTTTTTAAGGTAAAGATTTTGGCTTGCAAACTCTGAATCTGATACCGCTAATTCATTAACTTGTGTAGGGACATCCGTAGCTTCTGTATCTAAGATCCTAACGAAGGTTTTGCTGTCAGTATCCGCATATGCAACGCTGGTCGAGCCACCGATAAATAAGTAACGGCCATCGAATTTAATCCGGTCGCTTTCTGATACCCCTTCAACCAGTTGATTGGTGCCTGAGTAAGGTGCACTATCTGTGGTTGCTGATGGGTTTTCCAAATCATCGCCATTATTCAATCCACCGCTGGCAACGAAAATACCGTTTTTGATAAACTGACTAAACTGAGCTGATGAAGCTGACTTCAAAGGCGCAGAGCTATTATTAAGTGCGTTAAGTTCTGGTAATTTATCTTCATCATTGTCGTTACTACCACCACATGCGCAAAGGCTAGCGGCAAGCGGAAGACTGAGCCAAATTTTGCATCTCATGATATGTTTCCTTGTAAGTTAAGTGCCAACGTAAGCCTAAACTTTCACACTAAAATTTCTGTTATCTTCGCTACTTGTTTTGTTATTTAATGTTACCCTTTCTGGTAATTTGTACAGCGACTGGTAAATTACACTGGTAGTAATAATGCGCTTTGATTGACACCTCTAAAAAGCCAGTGCAAAGCCCAAATTCAGAACTGGAGTTCCAAGTTGAATAAGTTATTAATGGCCTTAACCTTGCTGATTACCATTCAGGTAAATGCCACGGCGGTGCCATGTGACGCCAATGACAGCGAGTGTACGCCAGTCGATGAATGGCGATTTGGCATTGCCCTTGGCGGCGGTGTTATCTCCAACCCACTCCATGACGGTGAAAATATTCCCTTGGTTGTTGTGCCCTATATTAGTTATTACGGTGAACACCTCTTTCTCGATAATGGGACTTTGGGCTATACCTTTCACTACACTGATAAATTTGATCTTAGCTTGATCGGCACATTTAATACCGAGCAGGCCTATTTCGAGAAATTTCACCCAAGTAATATATTCGTGCAAAAAATGGGGTTTGATGCCAGCAATGAGCTGCCTGGCGGTGAATTTGCCGCAGAGCAAACCGCAATTTCTTTGGATGATATCGAGTCGAGAAAATGGGCCATAGATGGCGGCGTTTTAGCCCACTGGATAATGAGTGATAGCGTAAAAATCAGCGCATCATGGCTCACCGATATCACCAACACTTATCAAGGTTACAATGCTGATGTTGGAGTCAGCTATCGTTTTAGATTCGATAGTTCACCTAACACTTATGTGTTTATTAAAGCGGGGCTAAAATGGAAAAGTCGACAACTGGTGGACTATTACTACGGCATAGACAAAGCGGATACACCGAATAGTGAGCTATGGTATAAAGGCAGCTCAAGCTTCCAACCCTATGTTAGCTTTGCCTACTCTTATCCCGTGAGTGAGTCTTGGACCTTTAAATTTAACGCCAAATATCAGCAACTTGATAGCACAATGACAGATAGCCCGATAGTCGAGGATAGCTATACCGCGACGGTTTTTGTCGGGGGAAAATATGAATTTTAGGTTGTACTTAATCATAATTATAATTTTCAGCGCACCAAGTAGAGCTTTAACCAAACCCAACAATGGCATTAATTTAGAAATAAAACCGATTACATGTATGGTGAAACAAGCAGGGCAACGCTGTGAAATGACGGCAAAAATTGCTTGGCAATCGCCCTCTAAAATGAACCTATGTTTATTTCAGGAAAAACAAAAATTACAATGCTGGGAGCAGGCCAAGGAGGCAAAATCAACACAAATTATCCAACTCTCAAAGTCCATGCTCTTTACCCTAAAAGATGCTAAAAATAACGTTGTTGCAAAACAAAATATTGAAGTACACACAAGCGTCAACCAACAATATAGACGCAAACTCAGAAGCGATTGGAGTGTGTTTTAATGGCCAAGGTATTACTTGTCGAAGATGATGTAAAACTAGCGGAGTTAACCGCAAAGTTCTTGATCCATAACGGCTTTGAAGTCGTTCAATTACACAATGGTATTAACGCCATTAAAGCCATTGAAGCAGAAAAACCTGACATTCTCATTTTAGATATTATGCTACCGGGACTTGATGGTTTTTCTATTTGCAAAGCTGCGCGCGGTGAGTTTAAAGGGCCGGTTTTATTTCTTACCGCCAAAGACAGCGACTTCGACCATGTAAAAGGGCTTGAAATCGGTGCTGATGATTACATTATCAAGCCTGTTGAGCCATACGTACTGCTTGCCCGTTTGAATGCGCTATTAAGACGTACACAAAATGATGAAGTTCAGTCTGATTCTATTACCTTAGGCGAATTACAAATAGATAAATCGGACCGTAAGGTCTATTTGGCTGGAGATGAGGTTGAGCTCACGAGCTATGAATTTGATTTGCTAAAGACATTAGCAGGCCATGCGGGCGAAACGCTGAGTCGAGACTATATCTATAAACATGTTGTTGGCCGCGAATATGACGGATTAGATAGAAGCGTTGACGTACGTATTAGCCGTTTGCGTAAAAAGCTTGGCGACAATCTAGAGCAACCCGCGAGGCTTATTACCGTGTGGGGTAAGGGCTACCTCTGCTCTAAGTCTGCTTGGGGCTAGTGTATTTGTGCTAAAGCTATTACTCAGCCTCTATTTGGCTGTGTTTACCAGTATTGTCGTTATCAACCAAGTGAGCGAAGCCATTTGGTCTCATTGGGTGCACTCCGCGCCCGATGAGTTGCGACATGCAAAAGCAGTTGCCAACACACTGAAATCCACGATTTCCTCAGACCAGCTACCCCAAGAGTCAGAAACGCTCAAAATACTCAACATGGATGATGTCGCTTGGCTGCCTGAGCAAGCCAGCACTTTAGTTCAAGGGGGGATTTTAACGAGTTTTGACGATGAAGGCCGCGCTTGGCTGACTTTCAAAGTACCTGATTCAACGTTGCTGCTGCAATTAGGGCCATTAGCACCGGCGGCTTCTGCTGCCAACAAACAATGGATCATCAAGTTGCTTTCTTATGCCGTGCTCGCGTTTTTACTGATGCTGTGGATAAGACCCTTGTGGCTTGATTTATTGCAACTGAGATATATCACCGAAAACCTCACTCAAGGTCAACTACCTAAAGCGACCCGACATTCCCGATTTTCTGCCATTTCAAATTTAACCGAGCAGATCCGCGACTTAGCATCTCAAGTTGCAAGGCTCATTGAAAACCAAAAACTACTCGTTAATGCGGTTTCTCACGACCTGCGCACTCCACTTGCTCGACTTAAATTTGCTTTAGCTATGCTGCCGGAGCAAAGTCGTGAGCAAGCAAGTGATATGGCGGACGATGTGGTCGAAATGGAGGCAATGATTGATGAAATGCTAGCTTACGCACGGCTTGAATTTGAAGTAGAGAAACTTGAGATAACGCCAATTGACCTTTGTGAACTTGTCAGCGATCAGATAAGCAAACTCAATAAGCTTACCGTTAAAAAAATAACGTTCAAGAAAATGAGTAATACAGTCATCATCTCTGGCAACCTACATTATCTTTCTCGGGCTTTGCAAAATATTGTACAAAACGCTGATAAATATGGTCGCTCAACCATAGCGATTAATATTGAGTGTGACAAAAGCAATGCCTATATCCATATTGAGGATGACGGTGATGGAATTCCTAAATCTCAGTGGGAGTCGGTTTTTATTCCCTTCTCACGCTTAGATGAAAGTCGCAGCAAAGATAACGGTGGTTATGGCCTTGGGTTGGCTATCGTGCGTAAAATCGCCACTTGGCATCGCGGCAGTTGCCATGTTGAGTTCTCCGAACTTGGCGGCGCTAAGTTCACTCTGACTTTGCCACTGGCAAAGTAGTTTATCTAGAAGTATGTATAGCGGTGGATACCGCATAAAACAAAGATTTTACCTTTACCATTTTATTTGAGTAAAATTTTTATACCGGTTGTATTTAAACATGACTTACAAGGAAAGTTTATGGCTTTATTAGATCAAAGGTCTCTCCATCATATTGATCCACGCCTAGCTGGTGTTGAGATGCAATTAAAAGAGGCCTATTACAATTTAGATAAAACCACATCCAGTTTTGATAGCGATCTTGACAATAAATTGAAGCCACTTGAACGCTATAAGTGGTGGGCAATTGGTATTGCAATCCCCTTACTATTTCTTGCGCCTTTTCTCTTAATCTCAATAATTCCTATCTACTTTTTGTTAAAACACTCTCTTGAGTCTTTCACCAAGGGTGTGTTAACTCGAGCTTACATGATGGCGCCAATTGCTTCGGCGCTTAACTTAGAGTATTCAGCCGGCGGTAATTTACTTATCTGCGAGGAAGCTATTAGTGCAGGTATATTAACCAAAGGAGGACGAGCTGTAGCTGAAGATGGATTTAACGGCGAAGTAAATGGCATTCATTTTTACTTTACTGAAGTACATATACGCACACATCATCAGAATAATGACAGTAAACGTTTGTTTAATGGTGCAGTTATAAAACTGAGTATGCCTGAACCTGTAGATACTCCAATCGTGGTGTTACAAGATGCGGGGCTTTGGAATATGCTGATAAATCGACGTCAATCTCTAAAAGGATTACAGCGAGTTAAATTTGCACAAAGAGACTTTGAAAAAGAGTATCAAGTCTATGCTAAAGATGAAGAAACCTGTCGCGAAGTACTCACGCCAGAATATATGGCGAAATTATCGCAAGTCAAAACGTTCTTTTCATCCGGTAACCTACCAAAAGGGTTAAAAATCCCCGAAGTAAAAGCCCAAATGTTTATTGAAGGTAGCGATATACTGATCTCTCTTGACTATGGCGCCAACTTATTTAACCCAAAAAAGCTGCAAAAAGAGTACGATCCCAGCTGGGCAGAAGACATAGCAAAACAACTCTTACTGATTGAAAATCTAGCAAAAAGTCTGGTGCACTGATGCTAGACTTAGATAGTTTATGGTTGAAAATGCAATAATCTAACGACAAACACAATGACTGTTATAACCATTACAAAAAAGCTCTGAGGTCCTTAAACCAACTTAGCTATTTTTTACACTAGGTTAGACACGGAGTTAGTTCAAAGATGATACAGTGTTCTCTGTTCAAAAGAATAATGTAGATCGCTTACCCCCTGCTACTGTAAGCAGGTTTATCTAGCGCTTAAGGAAAACAGCATGAATATTATAAAACCCGCCACCCCCTTACTTTTTGCAGCCGTCATGCTCACCAATCATGTCCATGCTAACGAAGCCTTTCCAACGCTAAAAGGACCTTGGCTCGGCCAGACACCGCCGGGGTTAACCGCGCAGCTTTTTGCCCCCGATATCATCTCGATTGACGGCCGTTATGAATTCGGCGTGTCGTTCTCTCCCGACCTTACAGAAGTGTATTTTACTGCCTTTGAAGAGCAAGAAAATGTGGATTCAAGCCCACGGATCATGTATTCAAAAATAGAAAATGCACAGTGGACTCAACCTCAAGCAGCAAATTTTACTGATGGAAGAATGAGTTATGAACTGGTCCCCCATGTAAGCCTGAACGACAACCGGATTTACTTTACCGCGCGTTCAGATGACCCCAAAGCGTCCGGAATTTGGTACGTTACTCGTAGCAAAGGTGGCTGGAGTGAGGCTAAAAGGTTCGATTCAGCAATAAATACGGGAAAGTTTTCAGACTTCAACCAAAGCGCAAATGGCGACACTGTTTTTTCAAATATGTCAGAACGCAAAATGTATACCGCTGAAAATAAAAACGGCGCGCTTACGACTCCCAAAGCCATTGATATTGAGTTTGGATTTCATGGTTTTATTTCGCCCGCTAACGATTACCTATTGGTTAATAGCCGTCACAGAGGCGATAAAAGTCGAAAAGATAACGATCTATATGTCTATTTTAAGGAGCAGGATGGCACTTGGTCGAGCCCTATAAACTTAGGTGAAGGGGTCAATACCCCGTATTCAGAAACCGTCCCAAGAGTTACACCCGATGGTAAATACCTGTTTTTTGGCAGATATAATGAACCCGGTAATGTATCAAACATTTATTGGGTAAGCACCGAGGTCATTACCCGGCTAAAAGAAGCTTATTTTGCAGGAAAGTCGACTAAGCAGATTTAGCAACGTGTTAGATGTGGCAGCTCAGCTTAGAGCTGCCAGCTACCTATCTTTAATTGCTGATGGCTAATTTACACTGAGCCGAACTATTTTTCTCGTCCTGCAAACTCTACCTCAGCCATCTCGATAGCACCGCGTTTTTGCATGGTAATAAATAAGCGTTTACCCTCCCCACCACCAAAAGCCACATTGGTCGGGTGCTTGCCTTTCAGTTTAATTTCTTTCATTAGCTTGCCCTGAGGTGAAACCACAGCGACCACACCAGCGCCATAACGGGCGATATAAAGATTGCCTTGGTTGTCAGTACGCATACCATCTAAGCCAAAATCGGTAAACGAGATAAATAATTGTTTGTTACTAATATTGCCTTGTTCATCTAACTCATAGCGCCATACTTTACGTTGCACGCTTTCATTCACATAAAGCGTTTTATTGTCAGGGCTAACTTCTATGCCATTGGTGGTGCCCATATCCGCTTCCAATAGGGTTACCTCTCCACTTGTATTTATACGCCAAAGGTTACCGCTGCTGGCTTGCCAATTAGGATCGCTGGCGAAAAGAATTCCGTTGTCCATGCTCGCAAGGTCATTAGGTTGATCCATGCGATTATCGTGAGCAAATACCGTCACGGATTGTGACAAATCACCACCTTGTGCAAGTGCCGATTTGGTGACTTTAAGCACATTATGATTGACGTAATCGGCTATATACATATTTCCTTGCTTATCAAAGCGAATACCGTTACCAATAGAGCCATTTTTTAACGTCAGCAGGGTTTCGGCTTTACCTTGTGCAGTCACTTTACCAATAGTGCCTTGCTGCTGATGGTTAACCGCATATAACACGCCTGCATCGTCCACCGCAGGTCCCTCAATACCTTGCGTGAAAACACCATCCGTTATCCAATCTTGTGTATCTACAACCGTGTTGGCAGCTACATAACCACTGCTCTGTAGCAAAAATAAACTGAGTATGACCTTTCTCATGAGTTTCCTATTTACAATGAAGGAAAAGCGCTCGAACTGGATATATTCCTGTTATGACCACTTCATCCGTTAAATTTTGCAGCGCTAGCAGTTGGCTATCGAGGTGCGGAACTTGTAAAGCCCCTTTACAAACTTCAAGTACTTGCTGACTCAATGCAATAAACTGCGTCACCTTTAACGCCGTTGAGTGTGCTTCTGTAGGTTTTGGACTTTGCTGTAACAGTGTTAACGCCTCAAGCCCCGCTTGCCAGCGTTGCAATATCGCGCCAATGTACGCTAAGACAGTGTTATCACCAGCGATATAGCTTGCGACTCGCTCCTCAAGCAGCCTCACCTGACGGCTTTCAACCGCAACATAGTCGACAAATTTATCAAGCGCTGCAAACTGGTGGTACTCGTCGTTTAAGAACTTAATATGGTGACGCGTGTAATAGTGACTTGGCTCTACAAGCTCAGCAAGATGAGTGAGTAATGCAAGCGTAGCCTTACGCTTTGGCTCATCCAAGGTTGTGCTGATAAGCCTATTAAAACCCACTTGTTGCTGCGTTTTATGACCTAAGCCAATCACGTTATGTGCAAAATCGCTAATATGATCCAATCGCGCGTACATCTGCTTGCTATCCGTAAGCGTTTTAGCGGACCATAAACGCTCGGCAATCACAAAAAGTCGCGGCCATATTCTGACATCAAGATTATGTTCGGTGACCATTTCGCTCCAAATGGTCGCCTCGCCACCTAAAATATGTCCGTCGTTTACTTGGCTCAACAGTGTTGAAACCTTGACTGGTTGTGGTTTTTCAAGCGCCTCAAGTGTGAGCGGATAACGGCTATTACCAATCATTACCGCGCCTTGTTGCTGTGCTTTATGAAACTCAAACTGTAACGGTCCCATCCAACTATCCATGGTAGCGGCAAATTGCTGAGTCTTGCTAGTAATTGGCCTATCTGTTTGTGCTAGCTGATGGCGGTTGTTATTTAGCTTTATAAGTACTTGTTCACCCAACACCACAAGCTCCCCTTTGACTGCGCTACCTTTTAGGCGTGGGATCGTAAAGGCTAAACTTAATACTCGCGGTTGAGTGAGATCCACTGTCGGTAGCACCGGATGTGGGTCGTTACGGTAATGAAATGATGAATACTGCGGCTGATCAATATAAAACCCGGTTGATAAAATGCCTTGATAACCTGCTTCTGCAATTGCATTCAACGAATCATGACCACGCCAAGACTGCACGACAGTATCCGTAGGCAACGCCGGATGAAAAATTTCATCCCACCCCATCATCACACGTTGATGCTTAGCAATAAGCTTTTGTACGCGAATATTAAAGTAGTTTTGCAGGTCGTGACCGTTTTTCAACGCATGTTTTGCCATTAGTTCCTGTATTTCAGAGTTTGCCAACCAATGCTCAGGCTCTACCTCGTCACCACCAATATGCAGGTAGCCATCTGGAAATAAACTCGCCATCTCAGCCAGTAAATCGTCGATAAAGGTGTACACATCAGGACTTGCGATATTGAGCAGGGGCTTAAATACTCCCCAATGGCGCTCCATCTCATAAGGTTGCGCTTTAGTCATCAGCTCTGGGTAAGCGACGGCAATCGCGCTTGCATGCCCCGGCATACCAAATTCAGGCACCACGCGGATCCCTAAAAGGCTTGCATACTCAATCACTTCTTTCACTTCTGATTGACGATAATACAATCCGTCTGAGGCCAGTTGAGTCAGCTTAGGAAACACCTTACTTTCCATTCGCCAGCCTTGGTCATCAGTTAAGTGCCAGTGCAAAACGTTTAGCTTTGCCGCAGCCATACCATCGAGTTGGCGCTTTATTGTCGCGATTGGCATAAAATGGCGAACACTATCAATAAGTAGCCCACGCCAAGGGAAACGGGGACTATCGCTGATAGCCGTGTAAGGGAATGTTAACTGACCCAAGACTTTGCTCTGAGCTAGTTGTAACAGGCTAGCAAGACCATGCTGCGCGCCGAAAACGGAGGTTGCGCTAAGCACTATTCCACCCTTTTCAATTTGAAGCTGGTAGTCTTCTGGCATATTCAGCTGAGGAAACTGTAACTCGGTTTCGATATTTTCCACGCGAATGGTTAAGTCCGCTTTGCCATCTTTTACTACCCGTAAAGGGATAGGTTTTCCAGTAATGCGCTCAATGTATTGCTGCGTTCTGGCGAGCAGAAAAGCCTGCCTTTGCGCACTAAAGCCGTGCATCGAAACCTTGATTTCGTTATCAAACACCAGCGAGCCTTCGGTCATACTTACTTGTTGTGGCATAGGCATAAGCGACAGAGGCGTTGCCTTTGCAGTTAAAATCGGCAACAACACGATGAATAAAAAAAGACTAAAGTACATTCTCATAATGACACTATTCCTGAGTAACAAGCTTTGGCAGAAAGTCGGCGGATATCAGCGCGCCGTGATGCTGGATCACCTCGGCGGCAACTTGGTGTGCAAAGCACGCAGCCGTTTGCAAATCGCAACCTTTCAGCCAATGTGCTAAAAACCCTGCCGCAAATGCATCTCCTGCACCACAGGTATCTAAGATAAGCTGCGGCGCTATGTTTTGCGCCGCGATATAAATGGGTGAATAATTATCAGGTGACACGAGCACGCATGGCTGAGCGCCTTGGCGAATAACTAAAAGTTGTGAGCGGTGCTTTTGATGCTCTGCGATTATTTCGTCCACATTTGCGGTGCCATACACTGCATATTCGTCCTCGTCGGTTAAAAATGCGATATTCGCCAGCGCCATTACAGCCTGATAACTCAATTCGGGATTATCACTTCGCCAAAGAGCTTGACGATAGTTGTTATCAAAAAAGATGAGTCCACCTCGCTTTTTAAACGCGGCTAACGCCTCAAATAAGTGCTTTCTCTGCGACGCACATAGGATAGCAAGGCTTATTCCAGAGAGATAGATCGCATCAATAAGCTTGTTGTGAAGTGCCTGAGTTAAGGTTTCATCACGCTTAAAATACTGCCTTACGGGGCTGTGTTCACGAGCAAAGGTAAAGCGTCGCTCTCCTTTCTCATCGAGCGTAATCCAGTACTCGCCAAGTGCGCTATGTGGTTCAAGCACAATATAGTCTTGCCTGACGTTCGAGTTTGACAACATATCAAGCAAGTTTGTACTGGCCTTGTCCGTACCAATGGCGCTGGCAAAACTAACTGCTATGTGGTTATCGTTACTTTGCTTGAGTAACTGAGCCAAGTACCAAGCCGTGTTAAAGGTATCACCGCCAAACGAGCTAGTCCCGTCTGCTCTATGCTCCACCATGCATTCACCAAAGCACACCAACTGTTTTATTGCGCCTTTCATGATGCCACTTCCGTTTTTTCGGACGATGCGGTTTCATTGCACTTTGTCACCACACTCGTCAATACGCCAAACACCAAAGCACTGAGCAGCGCAGGAATAATCGGGTTACCAAAATAAGCCAGCCAATCGTCGTGCATACCAACGAGTAGGGCAGCAAAGGAACCTGCCATCAAGGTGACTAAACTGCCTTGCCAAGTATAACCTTGCCAAAAGCGCCCCAATAACCCCATAACACAAAGCCCCGCTAATACAACGGAAATCATTTTGGTGATATAGCTGATAATATCGCTCGACAACACCGCCATAAATAATGCCAGCGATACGGTAGTCAACATGGCAATACGAGAGACCAAAAGCGGATTGTGTGGCGCAATATTTCCCTTACACCAAGTCAGATAAATATCAGCAACCAACACACTCACTCCAGCAATGGCGTCGGAGCTGGCACTAGAAAGCGTTGCGGAAATACCCGCCAATAAAATAAAGCCGCCAATCAACACTGGCATCGCCGTTAACGTCAAATAGGGAAAAGCAAATGAAGGGTTGTCTAAACTCGAGTTAACTGCATAAGCACCGATACCAATCACCGCAGGAATACATGAAAACCCTAAATAAAGTAATCCCGAGATAATAAACGAAGTACGAATACTGCTTATGCTTTTGGCGGAGTAGATCCGCTGCCTAAAGGATGGTGTTGCCAATACACCCACCAGCACCGCCAGCGCCATTGAAATAGCAGGCAACAAACCAATATTATGATATGAAAAGAGCCCTGCTCCCGCTGCAACCGAAGCACTGGTTAGCGTTTGCCAACCACCAATCACCTCGACTACAAAGTAGGTCATCAACAAAAAACCCGAAAACAAAATAACGGCCTGAATTGCATCCGTCCAGACTACCGCCGAATATCCGCCTAAGGTCACGTATACCGCAAGCCCCAATCCAATAATCAGTTTTGCACTGGTCTCATCTAGACCAGTGAGCCAAGCTAAATACATGCCCCCGCCAATCAAATGTGCGCCTAGCCAGCCGACACTTGCCGCGTAAATCAATATCGCTAAAAGCTTTTTAACGACTTGATGATTGCCAACATAGCTCGCTAACTCTTCACTCATCGTCGCAAAGCGCTCAGCTCTAACCGGCGCAAACAACCAAGCCAGCAATAAAATACCTAGCGCGCCGCCGATACCATAAAGCGTGCCCGCCCAACCGTGTTGATAGGCGAAGCCTACCGCTCCCATCGACGAGCCGGTGCCAACCACAGTGGCAACGGTGGTGCCTAACGTCAGCATCAGCGGTACTTTTCGCCCAGCTAATAAATAGTCGCAATTAGACCGCTGCCACCGAGATGCCAGCCAACTCACGATTATCATGGCAGACAAATACAACAGAAAAATAAGCAAATACATTTGCTGACTATCCGTCATGCTTCTCCTCCTATGAACATTGTTGTTCGTATAACGTCTATTCGCCTTTGTAACAGGTGACATCAACCTCAACTTTACAGTCCACGACTAAGTCGGCCACCATACAAATTCGCGCAGGAGGATGCGCTGAAAAATACTCTGCAAAAACCTTATTAAAGGACTGAAAATATCTTGCGTCAGTTAATACCACAGAGACATGCATAACATGCTCAAGGCCATAACCCGCCTCGGTCATAATCGCGATGCAATTTTCGATGGCCAGACGCGACTGCTCAACAATGCCGCCCTCAACCACTTCACCATCTCGCATTGGCGTTTGCCCCGAGACCTTTAACCAACCGCCAGCTTCAACTGCTCGCGCAAAGGGTAAGTGTTGTCCACCAGTGCCCGTGCCGCCCTCAGCACCTATTCTTCTTATTGTCATGTTAACCTCTTGATGATTTTGATTTTTATTAGTTTTGACGCGTTAGAAATCGTCCTGCTCGGCCGAAATCGACAATAGTGTCTGCATTCGCGCCCTCAACATAGCTGAGCTTGCCATTCACCCAAACCTTGACAATGCCTGAGGCAAGTTGTTTTGGATTACTGTAACTTGCTTGGTCTAACACCCGGCTGGGGTCGAATAACACCAGATCGGCAAAGTAACCAATTTGAATATTGCCACGTTGCCGAAGCTTAAAGCGCGCTGCTGGCAACGCTGTCATTTTGTAGATAGCCAATGCCAACGGCAGCGATTGTTGTTCTCTACAGTAATGTCCAAGCACCCGCGGAAATGTCCCCCACAGTCTCGGATGCGGATGCGGATCGCACGGCAAACCATCAGACCCTACCATGCTGTGTTCATAACTTAAAAACCGCTGCACATCATCTTCCAGCATACAGTGATACACAGCACCAGCTGGCTGCAAGCGCTTTGCCGCTTCGAGCTGAGGCACTTGCCATTGCGTAGCAATGTCTGCCAAGCTTTGTTGTGCAAGTTCTGGATGAGACTCCGACCAAGTAATAAAAATATCCGTCTCCTCCGTCACTTGATTAAGATCTAAGGTGCTTGAACTCGCGGCGTAAGGGTAGCAATCGCAGCTCACTGGATGTGTTTGCCTATGCTGTTCAAAATGCGCTAATACCTCAGGCGCTCTGCCCCAATTCTCTCTACCTGCGCATTTTATATGTGAAATAACCAGCGGCAGTTTGGCATGCTCTGCCGTTGCAAAGGCTTCGTCCATGGCTCGGATGACTCCTTGAAATTCCGTGCGCAAATGCGTGGTATAGATACCATCAAATGGTGTAACAACCTCGGCCAACGCATTCACTTCAGCTTGATTTGCCCCCTTAGCATTGTAATAAGCAAGACCAGTACTAAATCCTATCGCCCCCTGCGCCATCGCTTGATGCAGCAAGGTTTTCATCTGTTCAAGTTCTTGCGCATTGGCGGCTTGAGATAAATCCGTCATGACCTGCGCTCTGAGCGTTGTATGACCAACTAACATGGCTAAATTCACACTCGGAGCGGCGTTACTAAAGGCATGTTGATAATCCTGTAGTTCACGATAGGCGAATTCTGATTGCTCCCCGAGTAAGTTAATGGGGTCGAGCGGCGCTTGATTTGTACAATAAGGCACTGCGCTAATGCCACAATTACCGGCAATGACGGTGGTGACACCTTGGCTCACTTTGCTCAGCATATGTGGGCCTCGCAGCACTTCAAGATCATCATGGGTGTGTACGTCAATAAAACCCGGTGCGAGCACTAAGCCCGTGGCATCGATGCATTGCTGTGCTTGCAAGTGGTTGCAGTTGCCAAGCGCAACAATTTTGTCTTTGCTAATCGCAACATCCACCACTTGCGCTTCAGAGCCTGGTTCAAAATACACCGTCGCGCCTTGAATGAGGGTATCAACATAAAGAGATGAGCTCAGCATTAATCCCCCAGCGGAAAGCGTTTATCGGCAGGTGGCATATTGCTGTTTTTATCTCGGTGCTGATCTAACTGGGTTTTAAGCCGTCTGAGCTTTTCTCTTGAGCGCTTTTGATTACGCATGGCGACTTCGCTCGACAAGATATCCACTGCAGCCATCATGGCATAGCGCGCAGCACTGGGCTTAAAGATGTAATCACTTTCTTGAGTTTTGATGGGTAAGTGGTGATCGGCAATGTCCGCCAAGTCGCTCACTGGGCAAATAGCAATAACCTCTGCACCATACTCTTTGGCGATAAGCGCCGCCGCTTTCACATCAGGAGAAACACCACTAAGCGAGAGACAAATCACCACATCCCCTTTATTCACCGTTGCGGCAACCATGCGCATCATCATGGGATCGGAGTGAGCATTACTAAGTACGTCCAAGCGAAATAAGCGATTTTGACATTCTTGTGCCATCAGGCTGCTACCACCACCAACCCCAAAAATTAAGCAATGACGTGTGGCACAAATCACTTCACTCGCCTGTTCCACAGCCGCTTCATCGATTAATCCCGCATTGAGCGTGAGGATCTCCTGAATAGAGGTATAAACATGAGAAATCTTTTCTTTTTCAATTGGCTCAGGATTTGTAAAACGCTCACCAATTGCGGCTGATTGTGTTAGCTGAAACTTAAGGTCACGTACATTGGTGCAGCCTAAGCTACGCGCTAACCGCGTAATGCTGGCGTGAATGACCTGTGCTTTTTCAGCTAGCTCGCTAATAGATGCGCTTGCAGCAAAGTTAAGCTCGGCCAAAATAAGCCGAGCGACTTTTTCTTCCGCTGGGCTAAAATGCCCCAAACCTTCCTTAATTTTGCTAATAATGTCCACAGCTTCGCCTCAATTAAAAATAGGTAGAAATGGTTTGGGTGATCACCCAATCTTGCTCGACAACACCAATTTGTCGCCACTTATCAAAGGTCAGGCAAGGATGAGAAGTCGAAAAGCAGATCATATCGCCAACCTGTACCTCGCACCCAGATGCAATACTTACCATAGCATGTTGATCCATGATTGTTTCGACCTTTACCGCGCTGCCTAATGAGCACAGCTGCTTTGACAGCGGAGAGTAAATCAGCTCTGGTGTGGGCATGCCAGCATCAAATGCGACATCCCTTTTACCCATACCAACTATCGCGACGCCCGGCTCTGGAGTCGAAAGCACGTAAGCCCATATGCTTAAGCTCGACACTAAGTTTTCCCCCAAATCGCATGCGAGGTTGCTCCGTGATAACACCGCTTGCTGCGCATCCTGATAGATCCCGGTATCGTGAATAAGGTAGCAGCCGGGACGGATCACAAAACGAAATTGCTGAGCCTGTTTACTTTTGTTTAGTTCCTTTGTCACAACATCGTACCAAGCGGAACCCGCCCCCGTGATAATAGGTAAGGTCTTTGAAAATGCGTCTTTTTGTAGTAAGTCTGCCGCGGTTTTTATTACTGAGCTAACAAATGTGGCGATCCTTTGCTCGGCATTATCAGCGTGGATCACGCCCTCATAAAATCCAATGCCTGCTACCTCTAAGCTAGCATACTGTTGGCATACATTGACTAGCTGCACTAACGTTGCAAGATTGCGCCAACCAGCGCGACCGCCTTCAACCCCCACCTCGAGAAAAATGGAAATACGCAGCGAATGCCGGGTAAAAAATGTGCCTAAAGCATGCGCATTTGCAATAGAGTCAACAAAACAATAGAGCTCAACGTCAGTATCAGTAAGCATGCTAGCAACTTGCTTCAGATGATATTCGCCAACAAGTTGATTCGCTAAGATCACGCGTTTTGCGCCCGCGAAAATGGCTACGGATACTTGTGGCACGGTCGCTACCGTGACGGCCCATGCGCCATGTTCAAGCTGTAGTTTAAATAGCGCTGGTGACATCGTCGTCTTGCCGTGGGGTGCCAATAACACTTGGCTTTCCTTTGCAAAATTCGCCATCCAATTCGCGTTGTGGCTGATGGCGTCTTGCTTTATCACTGCAACTGGCAAACTTACCTGCTCTGCGAGAATATCCCAGCCGCCATCTTCTAGTTGTTGTGGGTCGCCAGTGCCTTTCGCTAATATTGCCATCGTATATTCAAATCCTTGAGTTTAAACATTAATTCCCCACGTCAAAATAGCACATTGACTCACTGCGATTGGTATCAGGCCAAGCTGCACTTGGCCCTTGCTGACATTAAAAAGTCGCACGGACGCTCAATGCAAAACGCCTATCCGTGGTAAAGTTGAGTGCCTGCGTTTTTGTCCCAGCTTGGTCCATCTGATACTTGGTTTTGGTTTCCGTATCCAATAAATTGCTGGCTTCAAAACCCACTTTCCAATGGTCGTTGATGGTGTAATACAAGCTTGCATCCATCATACCTGAAGCCTCTGCATAGGCAGGGACATACTCTTCAGATTCCCTAAGTGTGAGCAAATACTCAGAGCGCCAAGTGTATGCAAGGCGAAAAGAAATATCCTCGTACTCATACATACCAATGACATTAAAGTTTTGGTCAGAGTAACCTTGTAGCGGCAAACCTCCAAATACTCGGAAGGTATTACGATTATCGCTCAGCGGGTTACCATTTTCATCGAAACCAAGCGTGCCTTTAGAGACTTCATTTGGATCTTCAAGTCCATCTTGATCGATATAGGTAAAGTTAAGTTGCAAACCTAAACCGCTCCATGCACCCGGTAACATGTCGTAGAATTGTGAGTAGGAAAACTCCATTCCACGAATGGTGCCAGAGCCCGTGTTAGCGGGGCCGTAAGCAGAGACATCATAATCTTCGCCGCCATAAGACACATCAAGATCAAAGGCGCGGCTACGGATTATATTATCTAACTTTTTGTGGAATAGCCCTACCGTCACATAACCTGCGGACGCGAAATACCATTCGGTAGTTAAATCGGTATTGATTGCTTCTTCAGGCTCTAAATAAGGATTCCCTGAAAGCGCCGTTAGACTGATATCGTCTAGCCCAACAACGGGGTTAGTTGCCTCGTCGTAATCAGCGCCGGGAGTTTGTAGCACGCGAGTGTAATCCAAGTTAAGAATACTGATATTTCTGGCATCAACTAAGCTTGGGTAATACAACGCTTTTGATGCACCAAATCGCACCACTACGTCTTCTGATACACCAAAACTCAAATTTAAGCTCGGAAGCAAAGTGCTATAATCTGTGCCATCAACGGTACTGAGTTCGGACTCTCCCCCTGCAATGTCGTAATATCGCTTATATTCTGCCTGCTGCATCACATTATTGAGTGATGTCCCCTCTTCACCACGTTTGATGAGAGCGGGTTGCACCAAAGCGCCCGTAGACTCAAGTTGATAGTTTACGTAGCGCAGACCAACGTTGCCCACCACAGGAATGTCTTGAAACTCGAAGTCAAAATCACCGCGAATGTAAAATTCAGTACGCTTCTCGTTAGTCGAACTTATATTGTGCGCAGCGAATGGGCCTTCAACGCGATTGGGTTTGTCTTCATAAGGTACATAAGTGCCAGAGCATGTGCCGTTGTTTGCCGCACTGTTGGTAGCATTGTGCCAACCATCACGACAACCTTGGCGCAAAGACTCGGCGTAGTTTTTCACCAATTCCATACTTGGGAACAAAAAGTTATTGACTGGCCCCTGTAATACCTGACCATTGTAATAATCTGAAAAATCAACGCGCTCAAATAATTCTGGACGATTTACCGCCGCGGCGGCATTCCGGTCATCTTGGATCCATGGGGTGCCAATTGCAGACCAACCCTCGTAAGCCGTATCTCGTACGGTTAGGTCTTTATCTGACATATAAAAACCGGAACTAACACTCGTGAAATGACCGTCTAGCTCATACTTAAAATCCAGTTTAACGCTGTCTGATTCTGCGGTATTGCGCTCAACCTGCTCCATACCGCTGCCCAAAAACAGGTTAGGCACAGGTCCATTCCAATCTTCATTGGGTGACCAACCTGCCGTTAGAATATTGTCACTGAGAAACTCTACTGTCGGCCTTGAGCCACGCATATCGAGGAAATAAGGCGAGACAACGTGGACATGGTTTCCCCGTGTTTGACCCGACATACCGTAGTTTTGCACTTCTTTGTCGGAGTCGATCCGCTGGTAATCAAAATCGACCGTCAATCTATCTATTGGTTTTAACGTTAGTTTAAATGAAGTGTCCTTCACGGTATTTTCGTTGTAATTCCAGCGGCTACGATAAAAGAATGGCGTTTCTGGGCTCACGCCAAGTGCAATACCGGAAGTCACAAAACCATCATCTGTAGTGAGTGGATGGCCACTTTCCGTACTTTCAGTCCAATTTTGTGAAGACCCCATAAAACCTTTAAAGCCTTGAGCTGCTTGTCCTATTTGGCGCTCGTTCCACTCAAGAGACGCTTCTGAGCGAATGTGCTCTAATGTCGCAACTATAGTCTCATCGGCATTTGCCCACTGCAGTGAAGAGGTTAAGCCGGTACGTTCACGGTCATTAGTTGCTGTGCTCATATGGATAGCAACAGGCACATGCCATACACTGCCAGCTGGTTGCCCTGGTAAAGCGGGGCCATCTACAGGCGACGACGGATCAACGCCTGTTATGCCACCCCATTGATCCAAGGTAGGAATAAAGGAATCGCCTCGAGAGTGGAAATTACCAAGGCCAACACCATCTCCTCGAGTCTGATATTCTGATGAAGAAGCCGCAATTAAAAATCCGAACTTACCTGCACTGGTTTGCCAACTGTCGGAAAACAGCGCTGAAAACGAAGGCGTCACTTCTTCTCTAAAGTCGCCATAATTGGCCTTTGCATTGAACGAGATAAGCCGCTCATCAGAGTCAAATGGTTTGCGGGTGATGAGGTTTACCGTGCCGGATATACCGCCTGAAATAAGATCCGCAGTTTGGTTTTTAACCACTTCCACTGCGCCTAGCAATTCAGCAGGAAAGTCTTCATAGCTCAAACCGCCTGACGGATTTGCACTAAAAGCGTCTCTGCCATTCACCTCAGAGCGAACCCTGTCTAGGCCGCGAACCAACACGCCTGTACCTTCATCAGCATAATGTTTAGGATCATCGGACGATGCAAATCGCTCAATCGTAACACCCGGTACACGCTGTAGCGCTTCAGTCACCGATTTGTCTGGTAATGCCCCGATATCTGACGCCGTGATCACGTCTTTGACCGTATCAGCGAAGCGCTTAATGTTTTGGGCGCTATTGATACTGCCTCGGATCCCACGAACTTCAATGACTTCAACTGCTTCATTCTGTTCTGAGGTTTTGACATCGCTGTCATTTTGACCCATAGTTTCAGCGGCAACCCAAAGTGGAGAAAGCCCAAGAAGTACTGACGAAACCGCAAGGCTCAGTTTGCTTCGTTTAGGGTTATGTTTACCAATATCGGTGACTAGTTTTGACATTTTGTTGTTCCTTTCTTCTTTTTAAAAACCAGTGAAAAAGCCAGCAATGCCATCATTAGCACCACAGCCCAAAAACCTACCACACAGCGACGTGCTCTAAACGCCCCCAACACATCACATGTTACTTACTAACAAAAAATCAAGATAACATTGTTACTTTTTAACATTGCAGACTAAAAAGCAAACACTTTTTTGTGAAAAATTTGGATTTGTAGACTATAACTTTGAAATATAAGGAATTAAAATTAGTTACAACCCACACTTAAAATAGGTTAAAAACGCAAATGCTTAACTAATTAGAGAAAATAAAATGATTTTTCGTGGTTCAGACTTGGAGCTTTATGAACAAAAAATACAGTAGATAACAGCCTCATGAACTATGCTACCTTTACAGGCTTTATCATTATTCGGAACCTACTATGTGCGACCTAAAACATGCATTTGAAGCAATAAATATTTACCAAATACAATATTCTCAAGTCGACAAACTTTGGGGCTACTTTAGCGTCGTAACGTTAGCGATGTGTGGATTCGCTATAGGTGGTAAAATACCATCGAGTTCAACACATGTAGAGGCTATCGCAATAGTTTTAGCATATCTCGTTTTCTGTATTGGAAATCATCAAGCGCTTGTTGCAGGTCAAAAGCAACTAGAACAATTCGCAGCGATTGCACGCTCATGTGCTCTTAAAGTGGAATTAGAGGTAAGTTCAATTACACCTATACCTCACGATAAAGTTAAAAAATTTCATCTCAGTGTAATCATAGCCGTAAGCTTAGGAGTTTTAGTTATAACATTATGATGAATTCTTCCTTAAACTTGCAGCTTTATTCATCGCCTCCAGCTTTGCCATTTAATCTGAGCTTCGGATAATTGATGCCTTTCTAGCAGCCAGCTTTAGCGTTAACTGCGTTGAATTCACATCCAATAGCCTGCTATCGCTGTGTAAATTCGTCTTACCTACCGAATGTAGGTACCAGAGCAGTAACAGTACACGAGAGCGGAGTTATCCCCAGCTAGATAGGGAAATAATTTAACGTGAGTTAAAAACAATGAGAGAACTCATTCCTTATCCAAACCTCAGGTTATTTAGGTACTTTGAATTGAAAAAAGAAGTAACATGAAATTTAATTAGGCACTTTACCAGTTCACTGACCCCCTCAGTGATTTGGTTTGGCCACGTTTGGTCTTTTGATTCAGACGTTTCTTTTGCGAGCTTTTTGTTGGCTTGGTTGCTCTGCGTGCTTTTTCAACTTTAGTGGCTTCTAGGATCAGTGTTTTTAGCCGCTCCAAGGCATCTTCCTTATTTTGCTCTTGAGTACGAAAGCTCTGTGCTTTAAGCACAATGACACCCTCTTTGGTCACTCTAGAGTCTTTAAGTGCAAGCAGGCGCGCTTTGTAAAAGTCAGGCAGTGTTGAGCGGTTGATATCAAACCTAAGATGAATGGCACTGGAGACTTTATTGACGTTTTGTCCACCCGCACCTTGGGCACGAATAGCGGAAATATCGATTTCCCACTCTGCTAGAGTGACATTATTTGAGATTTTAAGCATAGTAATTTCAAGCCTCCATCTACTATTTTAACAAAGTAACGGAAGGCTTGAAATAGCAGCGATCAGTGCGGAGCGTGTAGCTATG
The DNA here is from genome assembly GCF_000238315.3 of Pseudoalteromonas piscicida. Taxonomy (NCBI): domain Bacteria; kingdom Pseudomonadati; phylum Pseudomonadota; class Gammaproteobacteria; order Alteromonadales; family Pseudoalteromonadaceae; genus Pseudoalteromonas; species Pseudoalteromonas piscicida. Next base: position 160,885 of record NZ_CP011925.1, on the reverse strand, counting down.
CTGTTCGAGTTGCGATAGCTGGAGGCACTCTTGCAGCAATTATAGCAGGGTAAGTAACCGCCAACTGACCTGCGAGCAACATTACTATCGCGCCTGCAATCAAATAATCACCGGGTACACTGGTAAGCCCAAAGTAATTAACCAAATAAATATTCGCAGTGATTGCGATGATTATGCCCAGTGTAATGCCAAATAAAGACACCACCGCATTTTCAATCATAAAGTAACGTAGAATGTCGGCCTGAGTCGCCCCAAGAGCACGGCGAGTACCAATTTGCTTACGACGTTTATAGACTGTATATCTTGCCTGACCAAAGATCCCCAGCATAGTTACACACGCCAGAGCTGCGATCACCGCTTTTAGCGTTTGGCTCACCGCATAATCCGCTTGTAAGTTTTCCGTTTTTATTTGCTCGAAGGATTTAAAGGCATCAAGTTGACGACCAGGCTTTGTAAGCATTAAGGCTTGAACTTCTTCCATTGCAACTTCTCTTTGGCCAGGTTTTGCTTTTACTACTATGATGCTTTCTTCATAATGTTCTCTAACCGAACTTATTACAGTCATATCGTAAGCGTACCAAAACCGCCAAGGTGACTTCATTGTCTCTACTATTCCCACCACTTTCTGCGGCACAAATGCAACGTAAATGGTTTCTCCAACAACGCTGCGCCAATCGTTAGGACGGATTTTATGAGCCAAATCCTGCGAAATTAACACGCTGGCTGATTCCATATGGCCGTCAAAATACGTATGCACCACATCGTTATGTTGTAAGTTTCTACCTGCAACCACCCTTAGTCCAAGCGTATCTACAATGGTGTCGTCAGAACCATAATAGCCAGCATGAGTAATCCGAGCTTCCTTTTCAGGCGTCAACGCGACATTGAGTGAACGCCCCCAATTAATGAGTGGCAAACTGGTTATCGTACTAGCACTTTCAACACTGGCTAGTGCACGGATATCGGCAAGGTCGGTATCAAGAGCTGCATTTTTTTCGTCATCGCTACCTTCAAAATTAGTTCTAAAACTGAACAACTGGTTCTCGGCCAACCCTGTAGGTTGCACCAATTCTTGTTCTTTAAGCACCATCATATAAATGGCATTAACCAAAATTGTAAATGTCAGCGCAATTTGCAATATCAGTAGTAGCGGAGAAGCCTTATTTTTGTTTAAGGTTTTTAAAATTGGCAACAAATCTCTCATGGTCATGCTCCTACAGGCTTTTTAGCTGACTAGATGGTTGTACTTTTGCCGCATGTAAAGTCGGTAGCAAACCAAAAGTTACAGCACTCGCCACGGCCAATGCAATCGTCATGATGACGATGCCTGTGGTCATTTCAAGCATCTCAGCATAAAGATGACTGTATAATTGCGCAGTGACACTCAAGCCAATTTGCGCAAGTAGCAGCCCAAGTATCCCGCCCAATAGCCCAATAATACAGGTCTCAACAGTAAACTGAGCGACAATATCTTGCTTATAAGCCCCAACCGCTCTACGAAGCCCAACCTCACCTGCTTTACCATGAAACTTTGCGACCATCATTGCCATACAGTTCAGCAGACAAACCGCAAGAAATGCAAATGCAAGCCACACTGCTACATTGCCATCATCTTTGATAATTTTTCTTTCAATTAATTGCTCCTTCACATTAAATAACTGATGTAAAGGCTCTCGTAAAAAGCGACCATACTCTCTTTATTCCATCGAGTAATTAACCAAAAAGTCCATGTAATTATCACGCTCTGAAGCGGAGCTTAATTCCACCCAATACGAAACCCACACACATTCAGATGCTAAAATTGCCGAAAATGAGTCATCAGCGGGTTCTTTCCAGCATTGATAAGACACGTCTGAGCCAGTCCACAACTCGTTATTGATTTGCGTTTGAAACGGGACAATAACGTCTCTAGGTTTGTTGAATGCACGAGTTCTGTAATCAAAAAACTTGGGGATGGGATACCAATCGTCGGTAACACCAACCACTCGGTACTGCAAGTCCCCTAAGAGCAATGACTTACCGACGGAGTTTTCTCCACCAAATAACTTATCATTCAGCTCGCTACTGATCACTGCAACTTGCAGCCCATCCTGATCGGCAATCTCATCCCATGCACCACCAAACTTGAACGGCACCTCAAACATGTTGAACATATCACGGTATGCACTTCTAATTGGGGTCATTTTCGCTTCAGTGATTGACTGCTCTGTGGTGCGAGTCATCATTTTGAAACTACCAAGAGGCGTTTGATTAACGCCCTGTTTCGCATCTTGTAGATTTACTGCATCTTGATAAGTAAGAATAAAAGGTGGAACTTCTTTCCCTTGGGAAATATTGAACGGCTTATCTGGGCCATAGCTATTCAATCGAACATTAAACAAGCGATCACTTTTTGTAGGGATCGGATCTTTTTGTAGCAGATAACTCACTGTATAAGTTGTCATTGCTGCGCCAATTCCAATCGCGATTGTCATAATCATTAACAACGATAAAAAAGGCGTTTTCCGTAATGAGATAAGCGCTAATTTGAGATAGTAACTAAGCATAACTTATCCTTAAGCAATGGCCTTATCGAAGTTCTTTCTCTCGCTCAACATACCATCACGGATTTCAATAATACGCTGAGCTTTTGCCGCCTGTTGAGCATCATGAGTCACCATCACAATGCTTGTTCCCTGCGCATTGATATCTTTGAGCAGTTCCATAATACCATCGGCCATTTTACTATCTAAGTTGCCCGTTGGCTCATCGGCGAGTAGAAAGGACGGTTTACCAGCTATCGCTCGAGCAATTGCTACCCGTTGCTGCTGACCTCCAGACAGTTGCGATGGGTAATGCGCTTTACGAGATGCAAGACCCACTTTATTCAACGCATCCATGATCCGCTCGTGGCGCTCTTTTGATGATAATTTGCGATAGCGTAAGGGCATATCAACATTATCGTAAAGGTTTAACTCAGGAATTAAATTAAAGCTTTGGAAAATAAAGCCGACTTTTTCATTACGCAGCTTTGACTTGGCTTTATCACTTAACTTTTCAACATTGACACCATCCAGCTCATAACTGCCATCGCAGAAGTCCTCTAATAAGCCGGTGATATTTAAAAAGGTTGTTTTGCCCGAGCCTGAAGGACCAATAACGGCGACAAATTCTCCTTGCTCTATACTCAAGTCAAATGGCTGCAAAGCTTGAGTTTTTATTGTGTCTGTATAGTAAGCTTTTGATAGGTGGCGCATGGATAGCATGTTGCAGCTCCTTTATTGAATTATTTTCACACTAGGGGCATCTTTAAAGATTCGTGCGTCAGAGGTGATAACCTGATCGCCGATATTAAGCCCCGATAGTACTTCTACTTGTCCAATACTTCTCAATCCAATCTTTATTGGCGTTTTGACAGCCGTGCCTTCTTTTACCACATAAGCAAACTGGCCATTGTATGCTTCCAAATATTGACCATGTGGTAGGTAGGCAATATTTTCTTTTTGTTCGAGTACAATTCGACTTGTTAACCTTTGGTTTTGCCTTAATCCCTGAATTGTGTCGTCTCTAAATCGGATTTTTCCGGCAACGCGGCCATTTTCAATTTCAGGCGAAATGGCAACGATTTCACCACTATAAACATCACCATTGAGGTTAACCTCGGCTAACATTCCTAAAGCTAAATCATCTGAATAGCTCTCAGGTATTTGTACCTCTATTTCGTATTTGGAGAGGTCGACTACGCTTAATAGTGGCTGATTTTTAGCCACAGAATTTTTTTGCTCGACTACTAAATTACCAACGAGCCCCCCTACTGGTGAGACAACTTTAAGCGCATCGACTTGCCTTTCAAGCTCAGCTACTTTGACTTTTTGTGCCTCAAGTTCAAGCTCTTTGGTCCGAATCTCAAACTTCTGACTTTCTTTTTGCAATTCAACTTCTTTAATTGCTAAGCGATATTCCCGCAGCGCATTTTCGAGATCATCTTTGGCTTTTTGATAATCAATATCGCTGACAACTTGAGTTTTTAAACCATCTTCAGAGCGACGCATTTCACGCTTAGCTGCATTCAATACAACGGTAGCCTTACCTAAATAGTTTTCCTGCGCTAAGTCTTGTTTTTTAGCCTGAATGATCTGTCGCTGAAGTTCAGTATCTAACTGATTTAGCTTAGCTTGATGCTGTGCAAACTCGCTCTTTAATTCCGGGCTATCTATTACGGCAAGGGTTTGGCCTTCAATAACGCTATCTCCCGATTCGACCAAATAGGTAACAGTCCCTTGAGCAGGGCTATATATTGTCGGACGCCGTGCTGCGACGACTTTTCCCTGAACAGAAATATCGCGAACAAAGTCACCTTGTTTAACAGCTGAAATATGAATTTTATCGCTTGAAACTGCTGTTTGACCGCTTGCCCATTGCTCAACAATTGGTGCAAAAAAGAAAACAGTAATTAATATGAGAATACTTGCTACCGCTATCAATATTTTATTTTTTTAGGTCTTTCAACCTCAGAATCTTGAGCACTTGTATCTGGAATATAGGCCATGAAATAATCCTTTTACCATTGCCTTTGTTATTGAGAAATATGCACTTTACAAGTACTTTTCACAGCTATTCACTCAACTAGCGCTTACGTCACTTGATAGAGTTTGAAATCGAGTGAGTGTATCTTTTTCGTCACTTTTCAAGTGAAGAAAATCTCAAAAGATAAAAAGCAAAACAGGTAATGTGAGTGCCTAAACCTTACACAAACTCAAGACTAATGTCACGAGAAATAAAACACTTTGTTAACTATTTGGTTTGATTCTTGACGACTTCCAAATATCGGCTTTCTATAAATTTCTTCTCTTTGGACAAGTGCTCAAGTGCTTCTCGGGTTTGCTCTAACTCTTTTTGAATAGCTTGCAACTTTGGACCATCTTCAACCTCTTGTTCTTGAACCATTAGCTGTTGCAGAGCCTGACTTTGTTCGGCAATTTGTCTTTTGTATTCATTGATAGTTTGAGACATATCTTGGCGCTCTTTTTCAAAGGTTGCGACCAGTTGCTCTAGCTCTTGCTCGGACGTACCTCCCACAGACTTAGAGGCTTCTAGCTGCTGCTTTAATGTGTCATTCTCTTTTTGTAGTTCCTCTGTAGACTCATATTGGTCATATAGTTTTCTTCTCGTTTGCTTAAGTCGCTCTAAACTTTTCGACAAATCTCCTCGAAGTTTTTTTATTAGCCGGTGCGATTTAAGTAACTTACTATTTAAATCATCCATGCGGGTTTGCTCTTCTGGCGAGATATGATCCTGTGTTGAGCGTTTAACCTCAGCTAATTGCTGCTCTAAGTGGATTTGTAAGTTAGCCAATTCTTGAATGGTGTGTTGGTTATCTTCGACAAACTTCATTGACTTGTTAATTGCATCACGACAATGCTGAAGCAGATACTGTTGCTCTGCGTTGGATGTCCCAGCTCCACCAGCAGCCTTTGCAAACAATCTAAATTCTCGAAGGATTAACAGCAAAATATAAAACCAAAAAGCTAATATCAGTAGCCCGATATTCACCGCCATATAGATAAATACATCAACTGGTAGTTTGCCTAGAAACATATTACGCACTCATTATTTTCTTACTTTCATTTTAGTATTGGTTAAAAATCGTGCCTATAATAAATCTATATTTTTCAATAAAGTGGTAATGTGTGAAGATATTGCTCGTGGATGACAGTGCAGCAACACTTGAGATTATTCGTCGCGGTTTAGTGCGTTTTAGATATCGCAAGCTGTTGATAAAGAAAGCACAAAGCGCAAAAGAAGCATTAAAGATTATCGGTTCTTGGCATCCAGATATTGTATTGACCGACTGGCATATGCCCGATATTTCAGGACTCGCTCTCGTCAAAGCAATTAAACAAAAACAGCTTGATGTCACTATGGCGATGGTAACGACTGTCGACGATCGTGAGCAAATTAAGCTCGCCCTTGACTATGGAGCGGCGTTTGTACTGTCAAAGCCGTTTGCTGACGACGACCTTCATAACAAAATCATGCCGCTGGTCAAAGCCGCGGAAGAAAGCAGCAAAACAAGAGAAATTCATACGCTACATAAAGGCGTGCCCTTGCCTCAAGTTGGTCAACTTGAAAAACTAATGAACAAACATATTGATACAGAGCTGAGACTCTATCAGGTACATCAAATGGAATATGATCCCGATAACCTTCCTTGTGTTATGGTCGCATACGAAGATCCTAGCAGCCAGAAAGTTCGCGCAATCGGAATATTTGATGTGTATTCGGTCTGTGTGCTTGCCGCATCCACAGGGAATCTAACTGATCAAGCAGGGTTTGAAGCGATTCATCAACATCAGATAACAGACAACATGTTAACCGCCTGCCACTCAGCACTAAACTCTACGTCTTATGCATTTCTAGATGGTATAACCAGAAGGAGCCTTAGAGTAAAAACCCTACAGTTGGTCACTAAGCCTTTTCCTAAGCTAAAACGCTTGTATAAGTCCGCAGCAAACATGCGCATCGATTTATGTTGCCAACGTCCAAATATGGCGCAAGGTAAAATATTGTTGGTTGGATTTTTAAGCTAACGCTTTAAGCAAAATGCCAGGAGCGGTTATCCCAGCTTCTTTTAAAGCTTTTTGGATATTTTTGGTTAGTTCAATAACTTGATTCTGCATACGTAAAATATATTCAAGCTTTTGTGTAACTAGCTCCGCTTTCATTTCATCTGAATAAGCGTCATTTGCTTTTAGCTCTTCGAGTAATTTTTGCGCTTCCTTTATTTTCTCTCTGAGTTCTTCTAGCTTTTCAACCATTTTTTGAATGTGGGGTGGTAGTGGAGCTTCTTCCTGCTCCTCTCTTACCTCTTCTCCAGATAACTTAGACATATCTTTTTCTGATAGTCTGAGTGGTTTAGATTCTGTCGCTTCTTCAACCTTGGTTTTCTGCTCCATCTTACTCGTGGTTGATTTAGCTTCTGAGTGAATTAAAAAGTTCACGTTCATTGTCTTTGGCCAATATGATTTCCTTTGACCTACATATCGGTAATTTATCGAGGATCGTTAAGAAAAATTGCGCGGCTTCCTTGCCGCTGCAAGTGCTTGGGAATGGAATCACTCGGTACTGAAAACTAACCGAGTTTAAAATAATTCTGTTTTAAGATTTGCTTGCAATTGCGTAATGCCCGATTTAATGCCTGCAGCAAAGTTTTACCTTTTGCCTTGACCTTTAATGTTGGTAATCCGGGTAATAAAAGCTCAATTTGGCATAAGGTAAACTTGCCAATCTGCTTGTCCACGTGTTTTTCAATTCGTACATTTATTTTTCGAATATTGTTTGCATAGCCGCACAACGCTTCATTTATTGCTTTAGAAAAAGTGACTTTACTAGACACCGCTATCGGCTCATTTACACCAACAAGGTTCAATTTCATCATTACCTCAGACAATCGCATCAAATATAACTTTGTTGAAACTGAGAATGACTCGAACTAAAAACGCTTACGCTATCCGGTACATTCTCTCAACTACTACTTGTTTGTGCCGTGAGATCAAATCTACTAATGTTCAAAAAAAGAAAAAAGCTGATTATATCTAACTTAAAGCAAGATTTTTACGAACTAAAATTCGCTTTAATTTTTATCCGATTGATAATATTTCTATATTTTTGGATGATTTTTACAGTAAGCTGAGTTGACATTGTTCAAAAAACAAACGAATCTAAGTTTGCTAACCAACTATTCGAAAGGAGTAAAAAGTGAAACTAAGTCTAAAATCCAAAAAACTAAAAGAATTAGATACTGACAAAATATTACCGCAGAATAAGACAAAGGACATAGCAGGTGGGATGCCGTCGTCGAACTGTAAAACGCTGTATATCACAAGCTGCCAAATTCACTAGACTAACTGGAAACCAAAGAGCATTATAGTACGATGCTCTTTACATCAAATATAAACCTTTCATATTTTTGTGGACGTCGAGCTGGTCCTTACAGTTAACGTTTAATAGCCTTCAATACCTACACCATCCACAAGTCAAGTTCTGTTTTTCTATTCACCTTCCGAAAGGCGATTACAAAAGAACTTATACTTGCTTAAAATGTTCGAATTAGCTACTGTTAAACGCAGAAAATTCCTGATTCTCCCCGGTTAAACCCAAGATTTTTACGAACAGTATGAACATAAACTTCAACCACCTTTACTATTTTTGGCAAGTAAGCAATGAAGGCAGCATCGCAGGTGCAAGCAAAGTCCTTCATTTGACGCCTCAAACCATCAGCGCGCAACTATCAAGCTTAGAAGATCGGCTAGGGAAACCTTTATTTATAAGAGAAGGAAGAGGACTCAGGTTGACTGACTTCGGCATTTTGACCAAGCAGTATGCGGACGATATGTTTTCGATTGCCAAAGAATGGTTAGAAACAACACAAGATGGTGCAACAGCCATACATCGCACATTAAAAGTAGGTATCTCAGATGCTATTCCAAAATCGTTAGTATCAAAGTGGCTTGCGCCTTTGATAGAAAATGAGCAAGTTGCCAACTTGCACTGTATCGATGGTCAGCAGTCGGAATTATTGGCTCAGATGGCGATGCATAAACTCGATATCGTACTTGCGGACAAACCACTTGATAGTAATATGCCATTTAAGGTATTTTGTCACGAGATAGGCAAAAGCCAGATTGGCTTTTATGGTTCAATTTCTAGTTGTGACGCACTTAGGGCAAACTACCCAAAGTCATTACAAGCGCAACCAATCATTCTTCCCGCGAAACACAGCCCAGTAACAAACTCGATTCAATTCTGGCTGCAAGAGCAAAATATAGAAATAAAAGTCGCAGGTCATGTGGATGACAGTGCCTTGATGAAGGCATTAGGTCAACAGGGGTTTGGCATTTTTCCTGCCCCTCTTTCGATAAAATCAGAATTGCAACGGCACTATGATGTCTGCCTCATTGGCACTATCGAAAGTACGTATCAAAACTATTACGCCTTCACACCTGACAGACTAATTAAAGACTCTATCTTTAGTGAATTCGTCCATTTTGCCAAAGGAGTAAGCTGACACTACAGTCAGCTTATGTTGGCTGCAAAAGAGAGGACAAGTTTTGTTTATAACGTCTCGAAAGGTGGAGTGAATCTCCGTTTTCTAGAATAACGTCGTAATCTCCATTATCTCTTGTCTTAAGTTCACTGATAGCATTTAAATTAACGAGTGAAGACTTATGGATCCTAGAAAAGCCAAAGGTTTTAAGACTTTTTTCCATTGATGACATCGTGTCCCTATGCAAGATTGAACGCTGCCGATTGATCATATGAAGTTCAACATAGTTTCCCGCACCACCAACCCAAGCTAAGTCTTCCACTTTTATCACATGAATATGCCCCGAGTCTTTTACAATCAATCTTTGATTCGGGACAAATTCCGATGAAGCTTCTTTAGAATCCAAGAATGCCAGCTGAAGAATATTGGTGATCAGAGCACCTTCTGTATCTTTCCCATCAACACTCATTGTTGTAGAAGCATTTAATTTAACATCTGTCGTTATTTTAATAGTTGGCACAGAGTCAAAATTTTTTATGATTGATTCTTGCTTTCCCAGGTCAATATCATGTGAAATATCAATTAACAAACAGTCGATTTCACCCGTCGAGATAGTTTCCAAAACATCAACAATAGATTGATAATAAACAAACTGGGAACAAACTGCGACTTCTTTTAATTTTGTACTTATTTCGACGCCAAGCTCAGACAAATAGCTAGGAATAGAGATCGTCACTCTTTTCATTCATCACCTTAAACACATCAACAGGTTAACAAGGATACTAATACTTTGTATCCTATTTCACAATAGTTAACATGTTATTGTTATAGATTGTCACTATGTAATCTGCAAATTAAATTTGATCTTTTTTTTCTCGCCTGTCGTCACTGATTCCCATCGCCTTACGTATCTCAACTGGCATATTCCAAGCTTCCGTCATAACTTCGTCGTGATACTAATAAGCCTTTGTGATGAGTTATTAAACTTGCCGAGGGTATCTAAAACAAACCTATCAGGGGATATCATGAAACAATTCAAGCGTTCTAAGTTAAGTATGCTTATCACTTCTGCGTGCCTAATCGGCGGAAGTTTAAGCATCCAAGCATCAGCCGAAGAAGCAGCTGATGGTGCTAATGAAGAAGTCGAAAGAATTTCTATTACAGGTTCTCGTATTCAACGTGTTGCTTTAACTGCTAAAACACCAGTTATCGAACTAGACGGTTCTGAATTTGCCATGTCGGGTAACTTAAACGTTGAGCAAAAGCTTGCCGAGCTACCATTGACAGTTCCTTCTTTTGGCCCAAGCTCAAATAACCCGGGTGATGGTACTGCTCGTGTTGACTTACGCGGTTTAAACGATGAGCGTACTCTTGTTCTTGTTAATGGTCGTCGCTGGGTCCCAGCAACACAAACAGGTGTTGTCGACTTAAACACTATCCCTGCGTCTCTTATTGAAGGCGTAGACATCATCACTGGTGGTGCAGGTGCGGTATACGGTTCTGATGCTCTGGCTGGTGTTGTAAACTTCCGTTTGAAAGATGACTTTGAAGGTGCAGAAATTTCTGCGTTATACGACATCACAGAAGAGGGCGATGGTGAAAAGTTCAACACTGACCTTACCTTAGGTGGAAACTTTGCCGACGGTAAAGGTAATGCAACTGTTTATATTGGTTACGCCAAACGTGAGTCAATCTTTCAGGGTGATAGAGACTTTACTAACGTAACGCTCACGGAAGGCGATACAGGTTTAGTGCCTGGTGGCTCATCAGGTATTCCTGGCACTCGTATATTTTCCGGCCCTACGCTTCCTAACGGTACAACTCTAGGCCGCTTTGGTCCTAATGGTGAAGGCTTACCGTATACATCAGCCGATGCATTTAACTATGCCCCTGATAACTACCTACAACTTCCACAAGAGCGCTTAACGCTTAACTCTTTTGCACACTATTACATCAATGATGAAACTCGCTTATATAGTGAATTATCATTTATTCGCAACGAAGTACCATCACAGCTAGCGCCAACTCCAGCGTTCGTAAATGGCTTGGTGGTTAACCCTGACAGCCCATTCTTTGGTGCAGATGTTCAAGCCGCAATGAAAGCGTTAGTACCTGAACTTGATGCTGAAGGTGAACCAACAGGTAACATGGTTAGTCAACTTGACGCTAATGGTAACTTTACATTCGCTACAATTGGTCGCCGTATGGTTGAAAACGGGCCACGTCAATCAATTGATACACGTAACGCTATGCGAGTGTTAGTAGGTGTTGATGGTTTTATTGGTGATTGGGCTTACAACGCATACTACAGCCGCTCTGAACTAGATCGCTCTAATCTACTTAATAATGACGTTTCTGAAACACGCTTCAGACAAGCAATTTTAGTTACTGATGACGGTAGCGCATGTCAAGATACATCTGGCGGTTGTGCACCATTGAACATATTCGGTGAAGGTAATATTTCACAAGCGGCGATTGATTTTATCAACGTTGGTGCATCTAACGTAACAAATATCAAACAAGAGATCTTCCACGTCGATTTTGCTGGTGAATTACCATTTACCGTGCCATCTGCTGATTTGCCGGTAGGTTTCGTAATTGGCTACGAAAGCCGCTTTGATGATTCGAGCTTCCGTCCTGATGAATTCTTAGCATCTGGTGATGTTTTGGGCTTTAACGCTGGTGAGCCAACCGTTGGTAGCTATAGTGTTGATGAAATCTTCACAGAAATCGACATTCCATTAGTGACAGATGCGGCATTTGCTGAAGACATTACACTATGGTTTGCAGGGCGTCTTTCTGACTATTCAAACATTGGTAACGTCTCTTCATTTGCAACAACGCTAAACTGGAAAGTGAATGAATACGTTTCGTTCCGCGCGGGTTATCAAGAATCTGTACGTGCACCTAACATCTCAGAACTATTCCAAGGCGCAGCAAATGGCTTCCCAAGCGCAACCGATCCATGTAGCGTTGATGGTTTCGTAGAAGGAAAAACAGATAGATCACTTTGTGAAGCTCACGGTGTTGCATCTTCTCAAGTCGGTGTATTCGAGCAAGCAAACGCGCAAATCGAGGGGAGCTTTGGCGGAAACCCAGAGCTGAAGGAAGAAACATCGGAAACGGTCACGCTAGGTCTTGTTATTACACCTACAGAAAACTTTGACGTGACTATCGATTACTTCGATATTCAAATTGATGATGCTATCGATGTACTAGGTGGTGGCGTAAACAATATTCTGGATGTTTGTTACAACCAGCTTAAAGATCCAAGCTCTGAGTTCTGTCAAGCGATTACTCGTCGTCCTGATGGCAACGTAGACCTTGTAACGGCACTCAATGCTAACATAGCTGAACTAGGTACTAAGGGTTATGATGTTAACTTCAATTGGAGAACTGAGCTTGACTTTGGTATCGGCGAAAATGGATCAACATTGAGTATTAATTCAAAGAACACCATTCTTGATGAGTACTTTAAAACAGCAAGTGTTGGCTTTACAGAAACTAATTACTGTGAAGGTAAATTCGGTAACACATGTCTTACCCCTCGACCAGAGTTTCAGAGTAATAACCGCTTCACTTGGACTTCAGGTGACTTAAGCGTGTCAGCACTAGTGCGATATATGAGCGAAGTTGATGATGACACTGGCGAAAACGAAATTGTGCCTACATCTAAAGCTGTATGGTACCTTGATCTTAGCGCAAGCTATCACTTCACAGACCATGTACAAGCAACATTTGGTGTTAAAAATGCGCTAGACACCGAACCAACAGCTCTAGGTGATGCTCAGCAACAAGCAAATACATTCCCAGAGTTGTATGACGTAATTGGCCCACGTTACTTCGTGAGTGCTGTGTACACGTTCTAATCAGTTGATACTGAAAGACTAGGGAGCTTCGGCTCCCTTTTCTGTTGTTGCTGTATAAGTCCCTTAATCTACAGTAAGTTACCAAGTTTTCCATCGCGTTTACTAAAAAATTAATCAAAACCAACAAAACTTAAAAATAACAACACCCTACTCGCAACTAAGTCGAGTTTGGCTAAAATAAAAAGTATGCAGCTCAGTCAAATTGACCGTTTAAGAAAAAATAATATGAAGCAAGCGCCCGAAATTACTATTGCAGTTCAAGATGCTTTTAAATTGATCCAACAAAAACAATATCAACTAGCGTTAACTAAGCTACAGCCTTTTATTGACTCGCCTCACCCCGATCTGCATTACCTTTTGGGAATTTGCTATAAATCACTAGCCGAGTGGCAAAGCGCAATAACTTCATTAAGTGATGCCGCGAAACTCGCCCCACTTAAAACTGAAATCTTAACTCATCTAGCCAAATGTTACTGGCTATCGGGTGATTTACACCAAGCTGAAGCCCATTACCTTGCGCTGTATGAAGCTGAGCCCAAAAATCTAGATTTACTTAAAAACTTGTCGCTGCTGTATCTTGAACAAAACCGGCTCGACATGGCAAGTCAATGGGCACTCAAAGGACAATCTCTAGATGATTCTGGACAACTCACCAAAATACTCGGGGACGTTGAAAAAACAAGAGGAAACCTTAGTGAGGCGATCAGTTACTATCAACAAGTTCCCCAACACTCTCCGGTTGTCTTTCGGGCAATACACAATTTAGGCCTTTGCTATAAGTTACAGGCTAAATTTGACCAAGCAATTCAATGCTTTAAATTTGTACATCAAAAAGCACCTGAGCACTATGAACCGCTTTACAACCTCGGTGACTGCTTTTTTGCTAATGGTCAATTTGAACAAGCACAACAAGCCTACAATCTGGCATTGAAGCAAGCCCCATACAATCCAATCATACATAAAGCAATTAACGAGCTTTATTGGCAAAGTGGGCAGCATCAGCTTTTTGCTACCAGTTTACTAACCGTGATGGAGTCAGCAAATAACCGCCTAGAACTCATAGAGTGCCTAGCTGAACTGTACTGGAATACCAATCAGTACAAGTTATGTGAGGAATGTATACAGGCGTCGGGTTACGCAGATACTTCAGCAACATTACTCGCGTTAAGAGGACGTCTAGCGGCCACAAACAATGAGCTAAATGCAGCCTTTGAGCATTTCGATAATGCCAATAAGATAGTCGTTAATTACGACAGGATATGTGAGCAAGCAAAATTTGCAATCCAGCTTGGAAAGTTCAGTACCGCACAATCCCTGCTCGAAAAAGTGTTGCAAGCACAGCCCAACTCACAACTTGCATTAGCTTGGCTAAGCGCAGTATATCAAGCTACCGATAAAAAAAAGCACCACGCTCTATGCAACCCTGATTTTATTCTGACCACAACCTTAGGTGCTCCGAGCGGCTATCAAGACACAGAAGACTTTCTTAAAGCGTTGGAGTCATGCTTACTAACACTTCATCAAGGCAAACAAGCACCAAGTGAACAAACCTTAGTAAATGGCTCACAAATTTCAGGAGGCTTGCTTAATAGAGATATCGAAATCATCTCCAAAGCTCGAACTCAACTGCTGCGAGATATAGATAAATGCCTTAATAAGTTAGATTTAGATCCAGAACATCCCTTTTTAGCTCATTTACGCAAAGAGAAATGTATTACAGGCTCATGGTCTGTCAAACTGACGGAGCAAGGTTTCCACGTAAGCCATATTCACCCCGCTGGTTGGATTAGTGTAGTTCTATATATCAACACGCCAAATGACGATAGCAACAATGGTGTCATTGAGTTTGGGCGGCCACCACTGGCACCACCCTACGATTTTCCACCATTCAAAACCGTAAAACCTCAACGAGGGCAAATCGTGATCTTCCCCTCTTATTTTTGGCATGGAACACAGCCATTTAACCCTACCGGTAATAACTATCGAATGACTTTGCCACTCGATATTGGCGTTCTTAATAAATAGAAAGAGAAACCACTTTAATGACAAACGAAGAGACACAACCACTAAATATAGACTCACTTTTACAGCCAATTCTCCAGTGCGAGCCACAAAATAGATGGTCATTACTGTTATCGAAGCTAATCGATAGTTATCCTCAAAGTGCTGAACTAAGCTATCGGGTTGCTGTAATTTTAGAGCAAATTGGCGCGTTACCTGAAAGTGAAAAGGCCTACTTTCACTGCCTTACTCTGGCACCTAAAAACTACTTAGTGTATCTCTACCTTGGACATTTATTAGAGAAGAAGGGAGAAGACAGTACAGCACTCGTATGTTACACCCTATGTGAAGCACTCACAGGTAGCTTTAAGCGCCTTCAACTCGCCAATAGCACCGCCCCTCAAACACTTGAGCGATTCCAAAAAGCTTGGCAGTGTATGGAAAAGAACCTTGGTACAGCATCAAGCATTGAGTCCGGTCGCTGGGTGCAATATAGTAGTAAACCCTTCGAAACAACCCAAGCACCACACCTTTTTTACGTTGCGAATCTAAGTGCTCACCCTATCTGGCCTGCGGAACAATTTGCATGGTATGAAAGCTTTAACGCTACGATCCCCGACATCATCAAAGAATTTCACACTACGTTTAATACCGCATCTTCACACCTTACGCCTTATTTGTCGGGTAAAGAGTATGAAAGCGCATTTCCAATGCTCGCAAACAGTAACAACTGGCAAGCGTTGTCCCTTTTTAAAGAGGGAGTGGAAAACGTTTCAGTGTCAAAGCACTTTCCCATACTTAAAAAAGCCTTAGAGAAAGTACCTTGTTATGGCTTAACAGCATCTCCATACGAAGTGTTTTACTCTAAATTAGCCAAAGGCCAAACCATCACTCCACATCACGGCCTTTCGAACCACAGCTTAACAGTGCATTTAGCCATAGATATTCCCCATGACTGTTACCTAGACGTCAATGGCGAGCGTGTTTCATGGCAACAGCATCAACTCACCATCTTCGATGACTCCTATTTGCATATGGCACATAATGGCAGCGACCGTGACCGAATTGTACTTATATTCTCAATTTGGCATCCTGATCTAACATCGACTCAACGCCAAGCAATCCAATCAGAATTTAAAAATAGACAACGCTGGATTGATAATTTGAACGCAGCTTTGGATCAATATAGAAACGATCACTAGAATCCTAATTTTCATCACGTCTCCCCCCCAACTTACCACAAAAGGGTTGTTACTATGTGAATAACCCGTAACTTAAAGTCTGACCTTATGATTGAGGTCTCCCTGGATAATTTCGGGGGGGTAACCCCCGTTTTTTTCATACTAGCCACATCATAAATCACAGTGCTAAAATCCAATCACAACCTTCAAGTTTATGTAAATTCATGCAAAAACCGATCATTACAATTCATTATTGCGTGCTTTGCCAATGGATGCTGCGAGCTTCTTGGCTTGCACAAGAGTTGCTTTCAACTTTCTCCGACGATTTAAAGCAAGTTGCACTTGCACCAGCAAGTAAAGGCGTATTCGAAATTTACTACAATGATACGTTAATTTGGTGCCGAAAAGTCGACGGTGGTTTTCCAGAAGCCAAGGTGCTCAAAAGAAGAGTGAGAGATTTATTAGATCCTGAGCGTGATTTAGGCCACGTAGATAAGTAACCATAACTTAAAAAAACATGAGATTGAGCGGGCTAAATAGCCCTCTCAATCCACTATACTTACTCAGCAAAATCGATGAGTTCTTGCCCTGATAAGCGATAAATAATCCACTCGTTTTGTGCTTTAGCACCGATACTTTCATAAAAATCGACTGATGGTTTGTTCCAGTCAAGCACCACCCACTCAAAGCGACCACAGTCCTTTTGTAGTGCAAGTCTTGCGAGGTACTTCATGATCCCTTTACCTGCACCAACACCGCGTTTGTCTTGTGACACATATAAGTCTTCAAGATACAGCCCGTGCTTGCCAAGCCAAGTAGAATAATTAAAGAAATATACTGCGAACCCAATTGCTTCACCATCTAATTCACAAATAACGCTGTGCGCTCTGGCTTCTTTACCAAACAATTTCTGTTCTATTTCTTCCACGGTATTGAGCACGGCATCTGGCTCTTTCTCATAAATTGCAAGTTCGTTGATAAAATGCAGTATTGTCGCGGCATCAGCTACTTCTGCTGGGCGAATTGAAAGGCTCATAATGGCTCCTGTATGTAGGTTTTAGTCAGCTTAACAAATTGTAAAGGGGGATGACAGCACCTTTCAGGCAGCAGCAAAGTGAACAAACTTTCCAGCTCGTTCGTATAAGAGACTAACCGTTTTTATATAGGAAGAGGTTAGTATGCAAAGGGCCATCTTTGCCTTTTTGATTTTGCTTTTCAGCACTCAGGGTTTCGCAAGCACCAGTGATCTTGTAAATCAATTTATCGAAAACCCGAAGCAGGTCGGCAAAACAAGTCGAATGACCTATTTGTTTTGGGATGTTTATGATGCCAGCCTTTATGCGCCACAAGGCGCGTACTCTCAAGACCAACCTTTTGTATTGGCACTACATTATTTACGCGCGCTTGACGGCAAAGAGATAGTAAAACGATCTCTTAAAGAGATGGAAAAACAAGGGTTTAATAATTCGAGTCAAGGTGAGCGATGGCTGGCAGAAATGAAAAAGATTTTCCCCAATGTCTCTAAAGGGACCGTGCTTTTTGGCGTGAGAACACCCGAAGGAGCTACACAGTTTTACCAAGATAAAAAGCTTATTGGCGAAGTGAAAGACTCAGAATTTACTACCCGTTTTTTCAACATTTGGCTCGGTGAAAAAACATCCGAGCCAACCATGCGAGCCGAGCTTCTGGGCCTCAAGCGGAAATAGCATATGGTTCTTTTTCGTTAATTTCATCTTCGCTATTTGGCTCACATATCAAAAGCAATAGCACTCAAAGTGGCCTCAAGCCTAAGGAGAAAACAATGCGCATCACTCTTGCAGTACTCACCTTATTTTTTTTGTCGGCATGCAGTTCGGGCATTGACGGTAAAAAATACTCGACACTTAAACCGCAATTTGACCCCTATGAGTTTTTTGTTGGTGACATAAAAGCATGGGGGATAGTCCAAGACAGAGATGGTAACTTAGTTCAACAGTTTACCGTCGATATCAAAGGCTCAATCAATAACCAGTCAGAGCTTGTCTTAGATGAGTCCTTTAACTATTTGCTCGGTGATGGCGTCAAAACGCGAGTTTGGACTATTACAAAAGCAGCTGGCAACCAGTATTTAGGCCGCGCCAACGATATCCTCAACTCAGCATCGGGCAAAACCTACGGCAATGCCATGAATTGGCAGTATAGAATGGACTTACCCGTTGACGACACCAGCTACGAAGTACACTTTGACGATTGGATGTGGTCTTTTGACCAAACCACTCTCATGAACCGCTCTTATATTGAAAAGTTCGGTATTGTAATGGCTGAAGTCACAATATTTATGCAAAGGCAATAATAATTACGCCAAATCAACTTCAATTTAACCTTCTTACTCGTGTATTTGTCTACAATTTGTAGACAAATACACCTGCTTCACTACAATCCACAGCAATTCTAGTAGCGTAATCATGTCCAACACTGATAAATGCTTAACAAAAAATGCCGTATCGAAAAGTTTTATTAATGAGTAAGATGCAAGAAACTACGGCGAGATAGTAGCTAATAAGAACCAATAGGAATCCCCACAATGATAAAGAAGATACTAGCTGGAGCCATTGCTCTTGCGCTTGTCGGATGTGTTAATACCGAAAATGAACAATCTAATAATGCGGCATTGACGCAATCTGTGAAATATCCAATGACTAAAACAGGCACCGTGGTAGACAACTACTTTGGTACGCAAGTGGCGGATCCATATCGCTGGTTAGAAGACGATAAAAGCGCAGAAACCGCTGCGTGGGTAAAAGCACAAAACGAGACTACTCAAGCATATTTATCGCAGATTCCATATCGTAAAGACATCGAAAAACGCCTCACTGAACTACTTGATTACGAGCGTGTTTCTCAACCGTTTAAACACGGCAACTATACCTATTTCTACAAAAATGATGGATTGCAAAACCAAAGTGTTTTGTACCGCCAAAAAGAAGGTAGTGAAGCTGAGGTATTTTTAGATCCAAACACCATGAGTGACGATGGCACAACATCGCTTGCAGGATTAAGTTTTAGTAAAGACGCTTCATTAGTAGCGTATCAAATTTCCGAAGGTGGGAGTGACTGGCGTAAAGTGATTGTACTAAACGCCGAGACTAAAGAGCAGGTTGGTGAAACGCTGGTCGACGTGAAGTTTAGTGGTATCTCTTGGTTTGGTAATGAAGGTTTTTACTACTCAAGCTATGACAAACCTAAAGGCAGTGAACTTTCTGCAAAAACTGACCAACATAAAGTGTATTACCACAAGATTGGCACACCTCAAGATCAAGATAAGGTCATTTTTGGTGCCACTGATGCGCAAAAGCACCGTTATGTTTATGGTGGTGTAACATACGATAAAAAATACTTGGTGATCTCTGCTGCGGTATCAACCTCAGGTAACAAGCTATTTATTCGTGACTTAAGCAAGCCAAATAGTGACTGGGTAACGATTTTAGATCATACCAACTCTGATACCAGCGTGATCCACAGTGAAGGCGACACATTGTTCTTAAGCACTAACTTAGATGCGCCAAATCGCCGTATCGTTAAAGTCAATGCGAAGCAGCCACAACCAGAAAACTGGCAAGATGTGATCCCAGAAACCGACAATGTACTATCGGTTTCAACAGGGTCAGGTTACCTATTTGCGACTTACATCAAAGATGCAATTTCATTGGTAAAACAGTATGACTTCACAGGTAAACTGATCCGTGACATTACGCTTCCAGGTGTAGGCACTGTAAGTGGCTTTAGCGGTGAGGAGGAAGACAAGGTACTTTATTACTCATTCACTAACTACAACACCCCGAGATCTATCTTTGCTTTCGATGCAGAATCAGGCCGTAGCGAGTTATATAGTTCGGATAAAGTAGATTTTGATTCAGATGCTTACGTGTCTAAGCAAGTTTTTTACACGTCAAAAGATGGTACCCGTGTACCGATGATCATCACCCATAAAAAAGGACTGAAATTGGATGGTAACAATCCAACGCTGTTGTACGGTTATGGTGGATTTAATGTCAGTCTTAAGCCTTACTTTAGCCCGACACGTGCAGCTTGGTTAGAGCTGGGTGGGGTTTATGCAGTAGCAAACTTACGTGGCGGCGGTGAGTATGGTAAAAAATGGCACAAAGCAGGTACTCAAATGCAAAAGCAAAACGTCTTTGATGACTTTATTGCTGCAGGCGAATACTTAGTATCTGAAAATTATACTTCAAGTGAAAAGCTTGCAATTAACGGCGGTTCGAACGGTGGTTTGTTAGTAGGTGCGACGATGTTGCAACGTCCAGACCTATTCAAAGTGGCTGTACCTGCGGTAGGGGTACTTGATATGCTGCGTTACCACACGTTTACTGCTGGTGCCGGCTGGGCTTACGATTACGGTACGGCGGAAGACAACAAAGAGATGTTTGAATACCTGAAAGGTTATTCACCTGTACATAACGTAAAGGCTGGCGTAGATTATCCAGCAACCATGATCACAACAGGTGACCATGACGACCGCGTAGTACCTGCACACTCTTACAAGTTTGCAGCTGAGCTACAAAGCAAACACACAGGTGCTAATCCGACGCTTATTCGTATCGAAACCAATGCAGGGCACGGCGCAGGCACACCGATAAGCAAGACGATTGAACAGTATGCCGATATTTATGGCTTTACGCTTTACAATATGGGAATTAAGTCTCTTTAAAGTTAAGTTCGAAAAGCCACCTGTGAGTAGAGGTGGCTTTATTCAATAAGGGCCTATCTATGCTCAGTTGCCAACAGTATGATTATATTGAACTGGCGTGTATAAAACGCCTAGCGGTTACTATTGAGATGAAAGATGGTGACGTTGTGCGTGGCAGGTGCGAAAACACGGCCATAGTCGGCAAACAGGAGTGTTTAGTTTTAGAGCGAGAAAATCAAACTGTCACTGTGGTGCTTGCAGAGATTGCCAGTATCTCTGCCGATACCGACAATCCCTATTTTACTAGGTTAAGATTTCAGTGATAACGCCATAAAGACACTTAACGGGTTGTCACGGTACATACCAAAGCGTTCACATCGCTCAAATCCCAAGCTCTCATAAAGACTTATCGCACTGGCTTGCTTAGAGCCGGTTTCAAGCCGAATAAGTGGGATCTGCGCTTCACCCGCGTAGTGAAGCAAAATTTGCATAATACGTTTAGAAAGCCCTTTACCTCGATAGCTAGGTTTTACGTACAAGCGTTTAATTTCACCGTATAAGGTTTTATCAAACTGCTTTACAATCGCACCGCACGCTACAATGCCCTCTTCATTTTGTAAGCCAACGGCATACACGTTAGGTTGGTTAATTTCTTCTATTGATAAAGACTGTGCACTTGCGATTGGATATAAGCTATTCATAAGCTTATCGATTTCAGAAAACACCGCGACTACTTATGGGTCATCTGACTTTAACTGAATTAATTGCATACCTGCCTCTGAGAAGTAAGGCCAATTTGTCCTGCGCCCATAAACCGAGCAATATTATTACTATTCTGGCCGACGTCAAACTATACCGAGTTAGAAATAATAAGCAAATTATCGAGGTGAGATGATAGGCTGAATGCCTGCAGAAACTTTATGGTGGTGCCAGCTCAAGATACTAACTATATGTTTTAAATAAATAAAATTTAGTAACCCTGAACTGTTACAAAGTGTAAAGTATTGGTGTGAGCTAGATACTTCAAGCTAGCCACAAGCAGCTAAGAATTTTTCATTCTTATTCTGTCGGGCGGACTTCATGCTTTATCGCGCCGCTCTTATGTATTGCGACTTTGGTTTCTACAGGCTGTTTGCTCTTACTTGGAAAGCTCAGTAAAGTCAGTAATAACAACACGCTTGTTAGCACTACAATCAGCGGGATAGAGGTATGCGAACTTGTGTGTGATGCTCTATGGGGCATAAACAAACCTACGAAAATTAATTTGTCTTCCCTAAAAACCAATCCTTTTTAACCAATAACAAAAATAGCACTTAGTTAAATATGATTACTTTCTATCACATCTAAACTTTTAGTGCTATATAATTTTAAAAAAACACCAAAAAGTATTAATACAACCATTTACCAATGACATTACTGTTCATTCACTTTCCACCTATCCAACTGACGGACCCCAACCAAAGTTATTAGCTTGCAGCTTGAAGGCTGAACTGTTTGTTCACTAGGCTTTGGTAAAGTGAAGAATGTTGCATCAGATACTGATGGTTTCCCTGTGATTCAATCTCACCTTTGTTAATGACGATAATATTATCAGCATCCATAACCGTACTGAGTCGATGCGCAGCGATAATTGTAGTGCGACCTTTTTTTGCATTTTTCAGGGCAATTTGAATAGCGGCTTCACTTTGTGAATCAAGGCTTGCCGTTGCTTCATCCAACAGCAGCAATGCTGGGTCTTTTAATAGTGCTCGCGCCAATGCAACTCGTTGCCTTTGTCCGCCAGACAGAGTAATGCCACACTCACCAATTTGAGTACTCAACCCATCAGGTAGTGTCGCGATAAACTCTGCTAAATCGGCCGTGGCAATGGCATGCTGTAATTGTTCATCATCTATTGTCTCATAAGTACCGTAGACCAAGTTTTCATATAAGGTGCCGCACAACAGCGGGCTCTCTTGCGCAACGTAGCCTATTTGCGCTCTTAAATTGGCTCGGTCTAGCTCTTCAACATTAAGCCCAGCAATTTCAATGTAACCACGCCTCGCCTGATAAAAGCCCTGCAACAAAGCGAAGAGTGTAGACTTACCAACCCCTGATGGCCCAACAATAGCGGTCGTTTTTCCACTTAAGAATTCACAGCTTAAGCTTTTAAATACCGGTTTGTCATCAGCATAACTAAAAGATAAGTTGCGAACATAAATTGACTTATCAGTCAGGTTAATCGTATGACCAGCTTCATTTGGTGGTGTCGTTGCTAAGATCTCATTAATACGAACGGCCGCTCCTTTTGCTTTATTAAACGCGGCTACCACCATGCTTAACTGCCCCATCGGCAACACGATGTTCAGTAAAAACATAATAAACGCAACAAAAGCACCTAGCGTCATCGCACCGTTGGCAACCCTTGATGCGCCAAATCCTAGTACTAACACTATCGAAGCCATGATCACTAAATTCACCAATGCGCCCATGGTCGCTAAAAGCGTATGTTCTGACATTGCGGTTTTATAGAGTGACTTCAATTCATTATTATTCTTTTTACCTTCTATTTTCTCTGCACCTTGCGCTCTTAGTAAGCGGATATTGGCAAACAGTTCGGTTAACCTTCCAAGCATAGAGGCTTCAGTATCTTGTAATGACTTAGACAGATCCGTTAGCCTCACGGAAAACGGTAAGATAATCAGAAAACTAGCCGTAACTGCACCAAGCATTACAAGTGTCATTTGCCAGTCTAAAAACCATAGAATAATAAAAGAGCCAAATAATGAAACCACACCAGATATAAAAGACACAGACTGTTCGCTCACAAGGTTTTCAATAATTTCAGTGTCTTTTACGATACGATTCGCGGGCTCCCCAGCTCTAGTATTATCAAAGAAGGAAACAGGCAAACGAATAAGGTGCTGAAAAAGGTCTCCGCGTAATTTAAGCTTTTGCTCATTGCCAATTTTACCCATGATGTAAGTCATCAACCCTGTTAGCACAGCGGAAAACACTAATACCATAATTAATATGACTACCTGTTCATTTGAAAAATGACCATTTTCTCCGAGTTCTTCCAGCAATTTTTTTGTTTGCAAAGGCACCAACAAACCTAAAACACTAGAGATAAGCGTAAACAAAACCAGAGTTGATAGTAATAGGCAACTTGGCCGCGTGCGCCTGACTAGTTGTATTAAAGATGATGTATTGCTCATAATTATTATGTTCCCGTTGAATAGACAATATAATAATTGACCAAACCTTAAGTTTAGTCAATTTAAAACTGACCTATTGGTCATTTTTAAATTGACTGTATACTGCAATGTGAACAGGAGGAGCTATGTCTGATAAGCGGAAATTAATACTGGCATGCGCGGAGCAGTTACTTTTAGCTGAGGCCGATTGTGCCTTTAGCATGCAAACCATCGCCAATAAAGTGGGCATTTCGAAAGGTGCTATCTACCTACACTTTAAGTCAAAAGACGAACTACTATTAGCCGTTTTTGAGCGTCAAACAGCGGATCTGCTGGATAAAATAAGAGCGATATTAGAAAGTGATAAATTGACTCCAATTGCCAAGCTAAAACAACAAATCCGCTTCCAGCACGAAGATTTACAGCAGTACCAAGCGATGTTTCAGCTCTTATTGCAGGAAGAGTCACTGAGTTTTTCAAATAATTTGATCATGTTCTATCAAGAGTTTCGCTTGACGTGGCTTACGCTACAGGAAGGTTTTTTACTTGAAAACTATGGCGAGCAAGTCCGGCCATGGAAAACTGATCTCGCGATGACGCTTGATGGCATTATAGCTAACTACCTTTCGCTTCCCGTGATCGAAGGTATTGATTTCGACACTGAAAAGCTGGTTAATTGGGTGGTGTCATGCATGGACTCAATTTGTACAGCGCTACCAAATCAAGCACTGTTGCCAGTGTTAACCGAGCAGGATTTTCCGTCCCAAAAAGAGATCGAAGTCAAAAAACGACAACTCCACGAACAAAAAGTCCAACAAGCTTTTTTACAGCTCCAAGAAAAATCTCAAAAGCTCAAGCTTGCACCACAAAAGCGTGAGATCGTAGACCATACAATCGCTCTGTTGGAAGCTCAACTACAATGTGAAAACCCTGACACAGTATTAATCAGGGCGCTTCTCGCAGGACTTCGAGACTACAGAGGATTAAATACTGAGCGCCAGCTACTCGCAGAAAGGCTCAATGTAGAGGCGGTGTAAACCGCCGCGTGATATGGTACTCGTACGGTTAGAGGAAAGCAAAATATTGCTTTACACTGCTGACTATTTTTCTTTTAAGAATAAGAGTCTTTTCATCAATCCATCGACGACTTCATAGGTCGCGATGGCTTTCTACAATTTACAACCTTTACCCTTCCACCTAAACATCAATAGATCGACCATAAATCCAGCAAGTTAATCATGAACTGCTATATTGTTTTATGAGGATATTATGGGGGATACGATGCTAACAGCGCTAAAAGACAGTATGCCAATTTTGATTGTTACATCTGAATGGTATGTCAGTCATACAACCGCCGTTGCGGAAAAACTGTTCGCACCTGTCGATAACGTCATCAATAAGCACCTTGAAGACTTATTTATCTTTCCTTTATGCGTAGAAGAACAGCAAAAAACAATTGCTGATGGCTCTTTGGTACAAGTGTCGTTGCGCACATCGCCAAATGTACAATTTTTACTGTCATTTTATGATGTTCGCAGCAACGAAATATTTGTACATATTGCCGAGCTCTCTACGTATTATTGTCAAAACCCTTTGGAAGACGAACAGACTCGAATTTTGCGCCACGCCGTCAACAGCGCAAACCTAGGAGTTTGGTGCTACGATCTCCTTAATAAGACAGCGTATTTTTCTCCTAAATTTAAATCACTGATAGGCCTCCCAGCGTCAGCAGAACTTGACTGGGACACCTTAAAAAGCATGATTTACCACGAAGATCAGCCGCTATTTGCCGAGCTACTCGCTCACCATATTGAACAAGGGCTTATGCTGCATTTTGAGTTCAGGCTTGAGGTAAGGGGAACAATTCATTGGTTTGAGTTCAAGGGAGAGCAAGTTAAGTATTGTATTCGCACACACAGTGTTTATGGGATTTTAGCTGACTGTACTCACGAAAAAGACATGCTAGTCGCATTACATGATGCAGAAGAAAGCAAAGAACTTGCCATGCAAGCGGGGAAAATAGGCACTTGGCGAGCAATACGAGTGGCGAATCAATGGATCTGGAATTGGGATCATCAAGCGAATGAAATCTTCAAGCTTTCGGAAGACGATATCGGCAATTTGCATCTTTGGGAAGCTAGCCTTCACCCCGACGATAAAGCACGTGTTACTCAAGCGCTAGAAGCGTCGCTAAACTCAGGTGAAACCTTTGAGCAGCGTTATCGCGGCCTGCTCAACGATAAAGACATTGTTGTAGTGTATGCCAAAGGTGTTGTGGGGCTTGATGAACAGGGTCGGCCAGCACGTATTGACGGCGTTGTTATCGATCAAACCGATGTATATATTGCCCAGAAAAAACTCCAGCACATTAATCAAGAATTAGAGCAGCGCGTCGCAGAACGCACCGCAGATCTTGAAGCTGCGATAATTAAAGCTGAGCAGGCCAATCGTACTAAATCAGATTTTTTGTCCATGATGAGCCATGAACTCAGAACTCCCATGAATGGCATTATCGGCTCCTTAGATCTCATGGCACTATCAGAGCTTGATGAAGACAACCAAGAACTCTTAGAAACTGCGTCTATTTCAGCCAATAATTTAGTCTCAATATTGAAAGACATTTTAGACCTAGCCAAAGTTGAACAAGGAAAAATGGAGCTTGAGAGCTACCCGTTTTCCCCTTCTAAAATGCTCAATAACATCATCAAAACCTTTGAAGCCCACGCGCGAGACAAATCAGTAAAATTAACGGTGCATGAGGACATAAAACTACCGCTAGAAGTGATTGGCGATGAAAATAGAGTACGGCAAATTATCTTTAACGTTGTCAGCAATGCCATCAAATTTAGCGTTGCAGATAGAGAAGGCGGTGCAAAAGTCACCATCAATGTGCACTGGGCATGTGAAGGCGTGGCCTTATCTCACTTGATATTTAAGATAGAAGACAATGGCATTGGCATTGCACCAGAAGTACAGAAGAAACTGTTTACCCCCTTTACACAAGCCGAACGCTCTATCACGAGAAAATACGGTGGTACGGGGTTAGGGCTTGCAATATGTGGCAAGCTTATTGACTTAATGGGCGGCAAGGTCGTCTTAAAAAGTAAATCCGGTGAAGGCTCAACTTTTACCATTACCATTCCTATTTGGCGCCCAAGAACACAACAGCAGCCCAATATTCTATTTAATACGCTCTACTGGTTAAGTGATACGCCTTGGCAAAGTTCGTTGGCGCTGACTCAGTTGTACAATGCCTGCACGCATTTTTGCAATGAGCTCAAAGTCATCGAGTCACCCAATGAAATCAAAGAGACAGACGATACCGCACTTATTCGTGTTGTCACAACGCAAGCAGGAGCCTGTGCAGAGCAAATACGCTCACCTATTCCAGAGTTAGTATTTCTGGATGAAAAAGCGTTTGCTAACTTGAACAGTACAGCGTTAACCACACAAAAACCAAAACCAATTGCACCGCAGACTCAATACGCTATCGGTCAATTACTGAGTAAACTTAAAGTAAGTCAGCAAAATGACGAGGCTGATTTAGGTGAATTAAACGATCTCAGTGAACTAGATGCGCTACTTTCACTAGACGATAAAGTATCTAGCCCTACCGATGATGAATCGGATACGAGTGGTAAGCAACATATACTCCTTGCCGAGGATAACCCCTTTAACCAAAAACTCATCGTCAAACAGCTTTCTAGACTTGGAGTTTCCTGTGATATTGCCAATAACGGCAAAGAAGCCTTGGCGATGTATAAAAGCCAGCAATATCAGCTTTTGTTGACGGATTGCCATATGCCAGAGATAGATGGCTATGAATTAACTAAGTTAATTCGCGCATTTGAGTCCACAGAAGAGCGCAAAGCCATTCCTATTGTTGCCGTCACAGGCGCTGCTATGAAAGGGGATAAAGAGCTTTGTTTAGATAGTGGCATGAATGACTATGTTAGCAAACCGGTGCGATTACAAGAGCTTAAAAACACCTTAGATAAATGGTTAGATATGGACCTTACACAATGAGCAAAACCCTCAACCCTCAGGTGCTTATCGATTTAATCGGTGATGATTTTGCTACGGCGAAAAAGTTTTACACCGACTTTCTAGTGCAATCAAAATCTAGCTGCGCAAAAATTAAAACTGCATACCAAACTCGTGCTTTTCAAGCGTTAAAAGACGAAGCTCATTACCTCAAAACCTCCGCCAAAGCAGTGGGTGCAGAGGTACTAGCTGAACATCTACAGGCGTTAGAATATTCGGCACTTGATAACAACACCATTGAGTGCGCCGAAAAAATAAAAGCGATACACCATGAGATCGGCAGCGAGTTTGTTCGAGAACTAAAAGCCTATTTAACCTCTCAGTCGCAAAATTAAAGCGCAATCGGCTGCTCAGCGATAGCCACTTTGAGTTCTGCGCGTTCGAACTTCACAACATCTTCTTGATGCTGGTAATGATAGACCCAAATATTTTTAATGATGTCTTCACGATAGCTCATCAACAACTCATTAAGGGAGCAGTGACTGGGATTGTTTGCAAGACCGCAGTCATGAAAAATAACCTCGCCGTTACTGACGTGGTGATGGAGCAGCTCAGGAATCGCCTTAGTATCACCACTGTAAAACAGGTGACCTGGGAGATGTAACGAAAAAGCACTGTTGGGCTCATGATGACGAACGGCATAACTATGTATACGCTGCCCACGATGAAGAAAGCTTTCAGTGATTGGAAATAAACGAAAAACCTGCCATACACCGCAATTCCCTTCGCTTAGCCCGGTGTACGCGAGCATATTACACAACCCAACAACTAGCTCTGCTGGGGCGTATAAAGTGACTTGGTGCTGACTCAATGCAGCCTGAAAGTAAAGCTGCTCCAATCCACCGATATGGTCATAATGAAGGTGGGTGATAAACACAGCATCGGGTAATGACGAAAAATGCTTTTTATAACGCGACACCGTATCAAAGCCACAATCTATCAATAACCAAGGTAGGCCTTTATGGGTCAATACACAGGCAGAGCACCCTAGAGTTGCAGCGCTGGCGGCACTTCCCACTCCCAAAAAAACAGCAGCGTCTGGTTTACAGTGACTGTCAACGAATGATTTCGGATTGACAGCGTGTAGTTCGGTTGTCTTGGTTATGTCTTTCATTGCACTGCCAGAAAAATCAACAAACAATAGCGCCAGACTACATTGTCGGATTTACAGCCATATGACAGTCACATCTGCAAACTTTTGGTTCAGCTCACTATTTGATTTCGCTATTTTGACCACCCTAAGGTTCGCTACCTGCTTAATCTATTGATTTTTTTATAACTTCATTCTGGTATAACTATTGCTGAATGGTAACCTTATGTCATCACCACTATGGAAAATAACAACAATGAAAAAGCTCTTCACCTGTTTAGCTGCACTTAGCCTTTTATCTGGCTGTGTCGTACATATCTCTCCAAGCGCAAGCGCAACCAAAACACTCCATAAATCTCTGCAACTCAACGCTGCAGACTTAAGCAAACTTGATGCAAATACCACCTCGGGTAATATCCAGATCATTGGATACGATAACCAACAAGAGATCCAAGTGGAAGCTTCAGTGTTAACCACAGAAGCAGAGAACTACCAACTTACACTAGAAAAATCCGGTGACACCGCCATGTTGGTGGCCGATTCAGATACAAGTTCTGGTGTACAATGGTATCGCAATAATAGCCCTAGAATTGACTTAACCATCACCATGCCAAGTCAACTTGCGCTAACGCTTGATGACAGCTCGGGCGATATAGCCATCAAAAATATCAAAGGTTTTATCAAACTAGATGATGGCTCTGGCAATATAACGTTGGAAGATATTCAAGGTGCTGAAATTGATGATGGCAGTGGCAATATCCATATCACTAACGTCCAGCAACTTGTTATCGACGATGGTTCTGGCGACATAACCATAAAGGGGTTGATCGATACACTCGAGTTGGAGGATGGCTCGGGTAATATTGATGTGACTGGCGGCACGGATATCAAAATAGAAGATGAGTCTGGCGATCTAACCCTTCGCGGTTTTAGCGGCAACGCTGATATCATCGATGGCTCTGGCTCACTGATTGTTGAAGGTGGACGCAATATTAAAATCGATGATGAGTCTGGTAATATTCAAGTTCGTCACGCCCAAGGCGATGTCACTATCGTTGATGGTTCGGGCAATACGGATATCGAAGCAGTTAAGGGCCATGTTCAAATAGAAGACGGTGCTGGAAATATTCGTGTTGTAAATGCTGGCTCCTTGACCATTACCGAATCAGGTTCAGGCTCAGTGAAAATAGATAAGATAGCTGGAGCCGTAAAACTAGATGACTAGCTGAATAACTTTGGTGTGGAGCAATATACGATTGCTCCACAGTCAGAAAAGTTCAACATTAACTCGAGACTATGAGTAAAGGATGTCGGCCAAGTCTTGTCTGGTACAGGGAGGTGCCTTACAAGACGGTTGCACTATGTCGGCTTAGGATTTGAGGATTAAGTGTGATGTTGGGGCGACGTTTTCTTGGTTCGTTCTTTTTCGTCGTTTAAAAAGAATGAACGAGAAGCGCATGGATGCGCTTTGATACGGGCCATGGAGGGTAAGGCTAATATGTCCTCCTGACGGATTTCGACGCCCATCCATGGGCTACGACTTACTTTTCTTTGATGCCCAAAGAACAAGTAAGCAAAAGAAAAGGCACTCCCAACATCACACTGACTCCTCAAGTAAATTGCCAATATGAACGTCACCGCGGTGTAAGGGCCATCCTTGGCCCTGTCACCGCTTTTCACGCATCCATGCGTTGAAATGACTCATTGGCAATTTACTTTCAGGTGTGATGAGGGAGACACAAGGCGCTGATAAATTCTTGTGGTGCTTGTAAGCTAATTAGCTACTTTACTGGATAAAACCAGAACTAACAGACAGCGCGATTCCCCCCTTCATCACACCCGAAAATCATAAGTCGATATGCAATGTGCCGACAGGATGTCGGCTAAGTCTTGTCTGGCACATGGAAGTGCCTTACAAGACGGTTGCACTATAGTGGCTTAGGGTTTGAGGATTAAGTGTGATGCTGGGGCGACGTTTTCTTGGTTCGTTCTTTTTCGTCGTTTAAAAAGAATGAACGAGAAGCGCATGGATGCGCTTTGATATCTGCCAAGGAGGGCAAGCTGACACCGTTTTCATTTGGCTTGAGATTTAAAAACCACCCGTTATGCCAAAAGATAAGCATTCTAATGCTGAATAAAAAAATGAGTTAAAAATGCTTGCCTTTTATGTAACAATAGCGCGCAAATAAAAACCAATCGCAGCACACTAGGAAGTAGTACCGCGTATTGGTGGAACGGCTTTAACCAACAACAGTGGACATAAAAAATGCAAACAAGGATTGTGGTGTATGGTACTAACCATCCTGTACATGTCGTCGATTTTGAACTCACGACCTGTATCAATCGCGGCTTTTTACTCAAAGCGAACCTAGAATCCCAATTTGACCTGGCTGATGAGTTACTTGTCGGCAATATGCTCACGTTTGAAATTGAGTCACCAGATGCAATATCGACGTATTTCACTGGGACTTTGTTTGATATCCAATCTGGTTTTGTGTCTGAGCACACTTGTGGTGCAGAGGTGGTCTTAAAGCCTCGCCTTGAGTTACTTAAGCAAACTGAAAAAAGCCAAATCTTTGTACAAGCCAATGTTCAGTCTGTCCTCAATAAGCTGATACAAAAAGCCGGCTATTCACAAGACCGGATAAAATGGCGAGTCACTAAAGATTTACCCACGCTACCGCAGTGCGTACAAGCGCTAGAAAACGACTACACCTTTTTCACCCGACTCTTAGCAAAGTACGGCTTAATTTATTGGTTTGAATGCCATGATTTTATTGAGTCGATAGTGATTGCCGAGGGGAATCTTGCAAGCCCCTATATTGAGCGAGGCTTACTGTCGGTGACGGATAAAGATGGCCTGGTTCACGAACATGAAACCGGCTTTGTTGGGTTTACGCAGTGCCAAAGCCGCCATCGTTTTAGAATGGGTGGCTCACAAGTGCATGTGAATGCCCATCCGCCAACCTCGGTCAGCTCGGCGCAGCGTAGCTATTTTGAGCCTGCTGCACAAAATCCCGCTGAGCAATTTGAGCGTACCGGCAATCTCGAGCTTGCCTATCAACAAGGTAAAAATGAAGTCACGCTGGTAGGAAACGTAGCCGAAGCCAATGCCGGTTATTCGTTTTCGTTAAATGGTAAATTGGGCACAGCGAAAGGTGGCGATTATACCTGTATTCGCAGTAAACAGATTTATAAGCAAGGCAGTGCCAATGACCCTAAGCAAGTTGCATATCATAGCGAGTCGGTTTGTGTACCACGGGGTGAGCCAATACGTATCGCGCCCCCAGAGCATAGCCCAAAACCGATGGTGTTTACCGCCACGGTACGTTCGCTGTCAGGGTCAAAGGCCAATCCTCATGTCGATACACAAGGGCAATATGCCACGCAAGTACATTTTGATAGTCAGGTGACCGAGTCGGTCAAGCGCCTCACACAATATGCCTGTCGCGGCCAAAAGCAGCCGACGGGGTTACATTTTCCACTGCTGCCAGACAGTAATGTGCTCATCGGTTGCATGAACAACGACCCAGACCAAAGTTACCTGTTAGGCTTTGCCCTTAACGACACCCAACCGTCGGTTGTTACCAGCGCCAATAACGCCCAAAACGTGTTGTGCTCTCGCGGCCAAAACCTGTTGATGTTTGATGACACCCCAAATACCCCGCATATTGTGTTGCAAACCTTAGCGGGCAACCAGCACTTGGTGTTACATGGGGATAAAAAGCAGCCTTATATTCACTGGCTTGCACAACTTGGTGCGATGAACATTTTTGCAGCCAAAGACATACAACTTGGCAGTGTTAAAAGCGCAATTCGACTACTCACCAATAAAACCTTTATTGCCAGCGCCAAACAACAACTGGCACTGGAGAGTAAAAAGTCGGTGATTATTGATGCAGCAACCAACCTAGACGTCACCGCCAATCAAATTGACGTCAGCGCCAAACAAAATATCACCCTTAAGGCGGGTCGCAGCCATCGCAGTGTTATCCAAAGTGATATCAACCTCAAGGCAGACAACAACCTCACCATCACCGCCCCGGCGGGAAGTCAAATCATTCAAAGCCAAGGCAATATCACGATTAAAGGCAGTGGCTCTGGCAACCTCACTCTTGCCAATGGCGGCAGTGAAATCAGCATTGACTCAAGTGGTAACGTCAACATCTTTGCAGACAAGTTACTGACCTTAAAAGGCAAAGCCATGACCGTGTTTGACGGCAGCATGGAGCAAGATATTGGTGGTAAACAAAGCGCCACTATGCCGAGTGTACCGCAAATAGCGCAGATAGCAGCAAATCAACGCTTGTCGTTAACCGCTGATGGTACGGCATCACTTGCTGA
This sequence comes from Pseudoalteromonas piscicida, assembly GCF_000238315.3. Classification (NCBI taxonomy): domain Bacteria; kingdom Pseudomonadati; phylum Pseudomonadota; class Gammaproteobacteria; order Alteromonadales; family Pseudoalteromonadaceae; genus Pseudoalteromonas; species Pseudoalteromonas piscicida. The sequence goes on along the minus strand of NZ_CP011925.1, from coordinate 127,471 downwards.
TAAAACCATTGACCTTTCGTATTTTTATAGCGACGGCACACCAGTAGAAGACATTGATTACGAAGTCGTGATGGATAACGGCAAAAAATACACCGGCCAGCTTAGTGGCGGTACCGCAGAAATCATTGATGTGCCTGCTGGGAATTATACCGTGAGTTACATCGGCGAAGACGAAGAGAAGATTGTCTCGTTACGCCAAGAGCTTCGCACGGCCCTTGACCAAATGGTTGCAGAAATCCGCAAGCAAGCTGACATTCAAGAGCGCCTGATTGATGACGAAAATCTTGGGATGCAAGGACTTATCTATAGCGGTGCTTTCTTATACGGGCTTTATCAGCAAGGAGAAAGCATTGTAACGGGAGTTGCAGATTTAGTCGAAGGCACAGCAGGGGCAATTTATGATGTTGGCGCAGCAACTTTCCGTATTTTGGGCCACCTCGCAACTGGCGATGTGGAAGCTATGCGGGCAGAGTTACAGCAAATTATGTCAACTGCCTCAGAGTCCATTAATGGCATCGTTGAAGCGTTTGAAACATTAGTTATAATTGCAGAAGATGAAGAAGCGCGTACTTTACTTGCAAACTTTCCAGCACGTTACTTTAATGCCCATTCCAGTGTTGAACGTACCAGAATGGCAGGTCGCTTGTCGTTTGAAATACTGCTTGCCCTTGCCACCTTTGGTAGTGGTGCAGTGGTTTCTGCTATCGCTAAATCCAATTACTTTGTTAAAGCAACCCGCGCATTGGAAAAGCTCACTCAAGCCACCAAGTTAAAACTCTTAAATTACACTCGCTCGGGTACAACTGAAAAGGTACAACTAGACCGGATTAGAAAACTAGACACTACATTTTCGTCCTCATCAACTAAAAAAGTAAGCCATTTTAACCTAACTATACGTCGAGAGTTTGAACAAGATCTTATATTTAAGATATCCAACGACATTAAGGTTCACCCACTTAGAATCGAGTATGAATCAAAAGTTGAAGCGCTTGCAAAGTATAAAACTGAATATGAGATGATGATGAGAAGTTATAATGAAAATATCATTGATCATATTACTAAACTGGAAGATGGCTCTAGCATCCAAAGCTCACTTAGCTAGAAGGGAGCTAGGCGCTGAATATAAAAATATTACACCAAAAGCTTTGCGAGAATACATTTATGAGGTAAATATGGGACGGTATGGCGATCCCTTGGGACCTAGTGTTGACTTGCTAATAGAAAGAGGTAAAACATACAAAGAAATAATTTGGAGCTCTTCAAAGCCGAACCCAGATGTAAATAAGTTACTATCAGGGTTTAAGAAGTGGTTAGAGAGTAAACCCGATAGCTATATAAAAACACTTATGGATGAATAAAATGAACAATATCTATATTAGAAATAGGGATGAATTTAGAAGAATTTTGAAATTCGACCTCAAAAAAGGACCTCTAGATGAAATGTATTTGCATGAAGCTTTTAACGTAGATATCGAAAAAAAAGCTAGTTACGTAAACTTATCTGGAGATTTTTGGGGGGTATTTGCCTCAGAAGAAGGCCCGATATTATTTAACAATAATTCATTATATAAACTATCAGATAAAAATCTAAAACTTCAACACGAACCTAGCTTGGATAGCTATTTTTTTAGAGTTTACTACGAAGGTTTGTTAGTTTGTGAAAAGAAGTATAATAGATGGCAAGACTTAGATGTTGATCCGTGGTCAGACGAAAGCTTCGTAGATATTTTTATATGGATATCTGAAAGATATAATAACAAGGACTTCATAACATTATGGACTATTTAAATGTGATTACTAAAATAGTGAAATTTACGCGTGGAGTCGATAAATGCTTTCAGTAAATTAAGACATGCATGGTCTTAACCTTGAAAACAACCTTTCCTCAGCGTAAACTATTGATTTTGAATAGATATAAGACAGCAGTAAAGCAAAAATTGAGAATGTCCCGCCCGGTCAATACACCGTGCAATATGGTAAGGATAAACGCGATTACCTGCCAGAAGATAATCGCCCTAAAAACCCACTGTATGGACAAATCACCCCAGCGCAAGCGGCTGAAATGGTACGCAGCGGCAATACCGCACCACTGATAGAAGCCAATGGCATAGCAACCCAAGCTGGTGATTGGTTGTGGGGCACACTACAAGGCGACTTTAATCAAAACCCCTCCACATCACAAATCGTGGTAGGTACCTTGATTTCCATGATACCGATTATTGACCAAGTCATGGATTTACGAGATATCACCGCCAATGTCATGTTACTGACTGACGATGATGAAGCCAACGACACCGACGCTTGGCTTGCCTTTACCCTTACGGGTATTGGTTTGGTGCCAGTTGTGGGCTCAGCAGTCAAAGGCGTGGGCAAGGTTATCTTAAAAAATACTGGAGAATCGCTCTCTGCTGCGCTTGCCGTACTGCGCAAGCTCGGCAAAGGCGACCCAGTTAAATACCTAAGAGACATCAACTGGCAAGACCTAGGAAAACAATCCGCCACGGAAGTTAAAAACATCGTCAAAGGCCTGCGCGATTCACTTGATGACATGTCTACCAGTTGGCACTACGACCTACTACTTCCAGACGCCGCCATCGAAGGCATGCAAGCCACGGTAAAACGCCTAGACGACGTCACCCCCAAAATCGACCAGCATATGCAACAAGCCGCCCAAGAAATCGGACAGCGAGTTAATAAAGCACTGGATGAGTATCAAGGGGAGTTACCACAGGTTGGCGTTACCAATGTGCCGAAGAAATCTAAAGCACCGGAGCTTGCAGCTCCAGAAGGAAACGATCTCAAAGGTGCCCCAGTTAACAAAGTTAATCCGCCATCACGTAAGACGCCTAGTGACTTTACGCAGCATAAATCACTAAATCATAGAAAAGGTGCTACTGGTGAGTACAATGCACACCAATTAATGCTGGAAAATGGTTTTACACCGCTAGGTAAAACCGACGGTAATTATAAACCAGGACAATCCGGTATTGACGGAATATATCTGCACCCAAATCCACCACCGGACTATGTGATTACAGAAGCCAAATATAACACCTCTCCATTAGGTATGACTAAAGATGGTAGACAAATGGGTGATGACTGGATCACAGCCGAACGGCTAGAAAAAGCAGGTATAAGTAGAAGAGATAGAAAAAAAATACTTGATGCTTTAGCTGATGATGATGGCTCGGTACTAAAGCTATTAATTAGAAATGAAATAGATGGAAACTTAGCTGTTGAAGTACTTGGTAAAGATGCTAAAACGATTGATAATCAATTTAAATTTTAAGAGATATTAATATGTTAAGAGATACTTTAAGAGATAAAGCTTACTTTGACGAAGCAGTTGAGTTTTATAGCGATGCAATAACTGAAGATGTTGAGAAAATCACTTCTAGTAATCGTCCTAATTTGGTGAGGATGAAACGCACCTTTAACTTAATAAACGAAGTTTTAAGTTACCTCCAAGTAAAATACTCTCGAGGGGATGACCTTATTGAGTTTAGAGCTTTTATTCAGGACCTGCTTACTTATCGCAAATGGCAAAAGGACTTTGCAGATGCTCTATCAGACGTAGAACAAGTTGAGCGTATTCCTATAGAAGAGTTGCACCAAAGCGATTTACGGAACTATTTAAAGTTATTTAGCTTCGCCTACTGCTTAAACATGGGAAAAGATTACTACTTACAATTATTAGAGCTTATTGGAAATCAAGGACAAGATGCACTATTTGATAAAATTGCGATTGCGCTAGGTGACACTGATCGTGAAATAGCAGCGGATACTCTGTTCAAAAAACGTTTCGATAAGCTTTACAAAGTAGTTGAAGGAAGTCCAGAGCAACGTCCAGCACTTGCGAAATCTTATATGGAGGCTTGGTACGTTTTGGAGGAAAGTCCTGATATTCATTTACTGGACAATGATGCTTACGATGGCTATTGGTGCTGGGAAATTGCGCTCGTTGTTAAATTATTCAATATTGATGATAGCAGCTTTATTGACCACCCATACTACCCCAAAGACCTCGTACATTGGCAAGAGAATTAGTAGGAGATAAAGGTGCGCGATACACGGAGAAGTAACGATTATTTCGAAGAGTTCTTAGTCGACATTGAAGTTGGCATTAAAGAAACACAGGAAGCCCTCGACGCAGGTAATTTTACCACACCTAGCGAGCGAGTTAATGTTGCCCAGCGTATATATCAGCTCGCTATTATGCGAGCGGTAGCGCACTACTCATACGGTGCTCACCTTGGGGATATTAAGCGCTATACCGAAGCGATTTTGCCGTATCGCAAACAACTGACACACTACTGTGATAAGTTACCTGCAAATCATCAAATATACCGTCACGCTTTTGAAAAGTTGGGCGGGCAAATCGATGCTGTCGGCTCCCCTAATATCAATCGTTATATCTACACTTTGTGGTGGCTGGCACTTTTACAAGCCAGTGATGTCGCTCCAGCTCATATTCAAGAAGTGCTAGACGTTATTGGCGAACGCGGTAAAGACACCTTACTTGATAATATAGCCATTGCACTTGGTGATATCGATAGGCCTGTTTCGCCCACACTCTACTACCCTGAAATTTATCAAAACCTTTCACTCGCTTTTACAGTACCCAATGAACAAAAGCCTGATTTACTCAACCAATTTGCACAAAGTTGGTACATCAAGTTAGAGGGTTTGGCGGACTGGCATGATAATCACAACTGTGAATGCGAATTCGAGTACACGGATTATTACATTGGCTATTGGTGCTTTGAATTAGCTTTAGTCGCTAATATTCTAGAAATACCAAGAGAATCCTTAGAAGATAGTGTTTATGTTCCGGTTGATTTAATCAGATAAACTTCTGCGCATGATTTTTAAGAAAGGATAGGCTGAACCACTTGGGTGTTGCAGGGCTAGGCAGCTAACCTCCACCGACAGTAGTCGCCCCTCGATTTCCATGATACCGATTATCGACCAAGTCATGGATTTACGAGATATCACCGCCAATGTCATGTTACTAACCGACGATGATGAAGCCAACGACACCGACGCTTGGCTTGCCTTTACCCTAACGGGTATTGGTTTAGTGCCAGTTGTGGGCTCAGCAGTCAAAGGCGTGGGTAAGGTTATCTTAAAAAATACTGGAGAGTCTCTCTGTGCTGCGCTTGCCGTACTGCGGCTTTTTACCCAAAGAAAAGTCGGTAAAGGCGACCCTGTTAAATACCTAAGAGACATCAACTGGCAAGACTTAGGAAAACAATCCGCCACGGAAGTAAAAAACATCGTCAAAGGCCTGCGCGATTCACTTGATGACATGTCTACCAGTTGGCACTACGACCTACTACTTCCAGACGCCGCCATCGAAGGCATGCAAGCCACGGTAAAACGCCTAGACGACGTCACCCCCAAAATCGACCAGCATATGCAACAAGCCGCCCAAGAAATCGGACAGCGAGTTAATAAAGCACAGGATGAGTATCAAGGCCAATCACCAATTCGAGGCGTTACCGATAAGCCCACCAAAGCCAAAGCCGATGAATTGGAGCCGCCAAAAGGGAATGAGCTGCCGGGGGCTAATAAAACACTAATCGTGGATGAACTTTTAATTAATGGAAAAGTGCCTTCAACTAGGAGAGGTGAATTCAATAAGTGGTTCGACTCATTAACGCCTGAGCAGTTTGAAATATTATGGGAAAATAAAGATATACGGGATACAATCGAAGCGAGAATTCGTAGGCCTGGGGGTTACCATGAGTGGTATATGGTAGCAAGAACACCAAAGTTTAAAGCGTGGGGAATAAACATGGATGAAATAAAACGGTTTAGGAGTGAAATTAATGAGCTTAAATGGGTGTCTCCAATAGATGGACGTTCCGGTATGCACGGTAAGAGTGGTTCAGGCACTTTCCATAAAGAGTTACTTGAATTAATTGATAATAGTAAAAACCTCAGCACTTTTAACACTCGACTTGATGTATTAATCAAGCGATGGAAAATCGACCCGACAATAATTCCGCATAAATTAACTAAGGAGATAAAATGAACTCTCTACTAAAAGATTGGTGTGATTTCTGTGAGAATAAAAAAAACTTTGATAAGTCTCATTTCATGACTTTATTCCATGAAAAGGAAGCGAGAAACTGCTTGGATAAAGTCTTTGCATACTTTACAAGCTTCGAAAAGTTGATAGTAAATGCAACCTTAGCTATAGAACAAAAGTATAATCCAAAAGCTACTTCGCCTCCTCTCGAAGATGAATATATATTAAATCTCATAAGACGTTTTTTTTTAACACAGACCAAATATGTTTGTGACTTTGACCAACCGATTATAGATACAATAACTAGAGGAGAGATTTGCTTCGTTTCAGAAGACATATTTTCGCAACATGAGAATGAAGATTGTCCCCATTATTGGCTGTATGACGACTTTGGAGATGTTGTAAGAGCCTCTAGAGTAGAAAATGATGAAAAAACAATAGCTCTTTTTGAAGCGCTTTATAATTTGGATGCGGATTACTATTTAGCCTGGTTTATTGCATCGCCACTTATAAAACTTGATCTCGACCTTGATAGCTATTTTGAACTTTGGAAATATAAAGTAAAGTTCTTGCTTTTAGAGGAAAAAATCATTTGTATTAAACCCTAAACGCTTAGACCACAAGATGTTAAGAGATACTTTAAAAAATAAAGAATATTATGATGATAGGGTTTCCTTTAGACTTGAATGTATTGAAGAAGATGTTGAAGAAATCAAATTTGATGATGATCCTGTCGATGTAAAGATGAAAGGTTCATTTAGGCTAGTTAGTGACTCATTGTATCTTCTCCATCAGAAATACTCTCGCGGCGATGATCTCTCAGAATTTAAGCCACTTTTATTAAATATGTTGACCTACCGCCAATGGCAAAAGGATTATGCTGACGCCTTGCCAGATAAAGAGCAAGTAGAGCGAATTGGCTGGGAAGAAATAAGAGAAGATTACCTCGAAGATCATCTTAAATGGTTGAGTTTCGCTTTCTGTTTAAATATGGATAAAGAATACTACCTAAAAGTGCTGAGTCTTATTGGTAATCAAGGTCAAGACGCGCTATTTGATAAAATTGCGATAGCGCTAGGTGACACTAATCGTGAAATAGCAGCGGATACTCTGTTCAAAAAACGTTTCGGTAAGCTTTACAAAGTAGTTGAAGGAAGTCCAGAGCAACGTCCAGCACTTGCAAAAGCCTATCTAGAGGCTTGGTATGTATTGGAGGGTAGCCCAGATTATCATTTAATGGATACAGATGCATACATTGGCTATTGGTGCTGGGAAATTGCGCTCGTTGTTAAATTATTCAATATTGATGATAGCAGCTTTATTGACCACCCATACTACCCCAAAGACCTCGTACATTGGCAAGATAATCAGTAGGAGATAAAAGTGCGCGATACACGGAGAAGTAACGATTATTTCGAAGAGTTCTTAGTCGACATTGAAGTTGGCATTAAAGAAACACAGGAAGCCCTCGACGCAGGTAATTTTACCACACCTAGCGAGCGAGTTAATGTTGCCCAGCGTATATATCAGCTCGCTATTATGCGAGCGGTAGCGCACTACTCATACGGTGCTCACCTTGGGGATATTAAGCGCTATACCGAAGCGATTTTGCCGTATCGCAAACAACTGACACACTACTGTGATAAGTTACCTGCAAATCATCAAATATACCGTCACGCTTTTGAAAAGTTGGGCGGGCAAATCGATGCTGTCGGCTCCCCTAATATCAATCGTTATATCTACACTTTGTGGTGGCTGGCACTTTTACAAGCCTGTGATGTCGCTCCAGCTCATATTCAAGAAGTGCTAGACGTTATTGGCGAACGCGGTAAAGACACCTTACTTGATAATATAGCCATTGCACTTGGTGATATCGATAGGCCTGTTTCGCCCACACTCTACTACCCTGAAATTTATCAAAACCTTTCACTCGCTTTTACAGTACCCAATGAACAAAAGCCTGATTTACTCAACCAATTTGCACAAAGTTGGTACAGCAAGTTAGAGGGCTTGGCGGACTGGCACGATAATCACAACTGTGAATGCGAATTCGAGTACACGGATTATTATATTGGTTATTGGTGCCTTGAATTGGCTTTAGTCGCCAATGTTCTAGAAATACCAAGAGAATCCTTAGAAGATAGTGTTTATGTTCCGGTTGATTTAATCAGATAAACTTCTGCGCATGATTTTTAAAAAAGGATAGGCTGAACCACTTGGGTGCTGCAGGGCTAAGCCGCTAACCTTCACTGACAGTAGTCAGCCCCTCGATTTCCATGATACCGATTATCGACCAAGTCATGGATTTACGAGATATCACCGCCAATGTCATGTTACTGACCGACGATGATGAAGCCAACGACACTGACGCTTGGCTTGCCTTTACCCTTACGGGTATTGGTTTGGTGCCAGTTGTGGGCTCAGCAGTCAAAGGTGTGGGCAAGGTTATCTTAAAAAATACTGGAGAATCCCTCTCTGCTGCGCTTGCCGTTTTACGCAAACTAGGCAAAGGCGACCCAGTTAAATACCTAAGAGACATCAACTGGCAAGACCTAGGAAAACAATCCGCCACGGAAGTTAAAAACATCGTCAAAGGCCTGCACGATTCACTTGATGACATATCTAGCAGTTGGCACTACGACCTACTACTCCCTGACGCCGCTATCGAAGGCATGCAAGCCACGGTAAAACGCCTAGACGACGTCACCCCCAAAATCGACCAGCATATGCAACAAGCCGCCCAAGAAATCGGACAGCGAGTTAATAAAGCACTGGATGAGTATCAAGGCCAATCACCAATTCGAGGCGTCACCGATAAGCCCACCAAAGCCAAAGCCGATGAATTGGAGCCGCCAAAAGGGAATGAGCTGCCGGGGGCTAAAGTTAGCAAATTAACAGATCCGAGACTTCAGAAACATTATAAAGATGTTTCAGCTTATATGGCTCACTATAAATCACGTATGGATCAAGCTATTAGAAATGGTGATTCTTCCAGAAAAATCGGTGCTTTTAAGGCTAAGATTACCGAAGGAAAAGGTGAGTTAGCAGCTGCAATGCATATGGAAAAACACTTTTCTAAACCACCTCCACCAGCGCAAATGGAGATGGGTTTTGGGCCTGGACCAGGAGTTGACCAGATTTGGGTTAAGAGAGATGGTACAGGAAATATTATCGAATATTTCGCTGTAGAAGCTAAAGGACCTGGAGCAACGCTGAAAAAAACAAAAACCATGCAAACCCAGATGTCTCTATTTTGGCTCAGAGCTAACGCAAAAAAGATGAAAAAATCGAAGAAGTACAAATCTAAAAACCAACTCGGAAGTGACTTACTCAGAGCTATGAAAAGTGGAACTCCGCCTGTTCGTCGTTTAGTTATAGAGGCGGTTGAAAAGAATGGTTCTGTTGTATCATCAAAAATTCAACCTTTACCTTAGGAATTACAATGTTAAAGATCAACCAATATGAAGAAGATTTTGAAGAGCTTATTGCTGACTCACCTATTATTATTGAAAATAGGAAGGCACAAATAGATGATAAAACATTATCATTGGAGCAGCGTAAAGAAGCATTATTTACTGTCGCAGAAGAATACCTTGATTTAGGTTATGCGTATTATATGCTTGAAGAAAACAATAAGAGCATCGTACACTTTCAAAAAGCTATGCCGTACAAGTTTAAGTTAGCATTCGAAGCTTTATGGAAAGAGCCAGAAAACTGCTGGAGCATACAGGAAACTTTGAATTGTATTTTACTTTTCGGCACGAAAGAGTTGAAATCCGAACTTATTGACTCTAATTGGAAATTAGAGAACGAGGACATTATTAACGAGTCATCCTATTTATATGACCGCCTACTTATTCAAATTGGTACCACATTCAAAGTTGATGATGTAGCATTAATTAATGCTCTAAACGTTTCTGAATTAGAAAAAGACAGAGATGTTCAACAATTTATCGTGCCTTTACTACGCTCAATTAAAGGGCTAATTACTAGTGATAAATCTCAATGGCAAATTGGCATTGACAAAGCTTTGCAATGGCACACTGACGAAGCAAAATTGGGTGAATATAGAGACATCCGGCAAGGTGTTATTTGTTTGAATGCCTTAACTCTTGCAAAGCTTGGTCGTGACATGCATGGATGGGAATGTACCAGTGAATCAATCTATTTACCGTTAAACCTCTTGAATTTAATTTAGTAAGGAAAAAAATGAGTGGCCTAATTCATTTGTATCTCATTGATGAAGCTGCTTTTCCAAAAACACTAACAGGAAGCAGCCAGAAAAAATACCAGCAACTTATTGATATTACTTTAAGTAATGGAATTCGCTGGCAAACGGTTGAATTAAATATGCGTGGCTTTATTCCTGCAATTTCCATGTGGGACAAAGTTGCTGGTAATAGCCAATTGATTGAGGCGTGTTCATTTCATTACTTTCCCAATCACCTAATTGCTCCTGATGCCGAGATAAATGGTTCTTTTGGCTTTTTTCCTTCAGAAATGGTTACTGATTTAGGTGATGTCATGGAAGAAAATCTAGACTTCGATATTAACTCTTATGATGGTAAACAGCTAGTTAAATATGTTGAGCAAAACGAAGGCGTTCTAGACCCAGACGCTTATGAGATTGTTCGAAATGCTTATTACCGAACTTTCCGAGATGCCAAAGAGCAAGACAAATCTATTGTGATCTTGATGGAGGAGTGACCTTAATAGCCTTCCATATTATTTTGTATAAAAATAATGAACAAATTTTTTGACAATTTTTATAATTATAAGGGCTTTGGAACAGCAATTAAACCAGTAATGCCAACTGAAGAAATATTACGTGAATATAAAACCAGCTACCTGAAAGGTTGCTGGAATATTGGCAAAAGTATGGCTTTTGTGGTTGGGGGAACGGCATTTTCTGGACGGTAAACCCATCCGAATATAGTGATGTACTGAAAGCATGATTATAAAATATAAATTTTGATAAGAAAGAAAAGATTGAAAACTACAGTGTTATAGGCTTAAGCGCATTTGGAGAGATTATTGTTTGGGGAAAAGAATCAGGAAATAGTATATATATCAACTCAGCTTACGGAATGATTTTTCCGTCAGATAACACTGATAAATTAATTGAGCGTGGAGAAGAAAGAATGATTGACCTTTTTTACGCTGTGCTCAGTAAAGAAAGCTTGGATTTAGACGATATCAATGATCTGCCTCTTTTTGAACGAGCTGTCGAAAAGTTAGGCCTTCTTGAAAATGGAGAAATCTATGGCTTTGTACCTGCTCTTGCCCTTGGTGGCGAACCTAAGCTTGAGAATCTCCAAAAGGTAAAAGCCACAGAACATTTGGCTTTCCTAGCTGACCTTGGAGAGAAACGCGTTATGGCGGATATCGTCGCATTGGCTAAAAAATTACCCCATAACCAGTAACATCTTTTTAAGTCTTTTCAAGACTCAGATGCCGCAAGGCCTAGCTCAATCATCCTAGCCAATATTTTCCAGCAAAAGGCATAGACTATATATGATCACTAAACGTAATGACTCTTATGAGTTAAATAACTCAAGCATCTTTGAATTAGAAAACTTTTGCAGAATTAAACTTCCGTATTCGTTTATCGAGTTTTTCCGCAACAATAATGGTGTTGCTTTTGAAGGGCTCACTTACGCCATAGACAATAAGGAGCGATTGATTGAACGAGCACTTCTTATCACAAACGATTCAAAGTTGTCAGACGATATTATGCAGTACGAAATAAAAGTGGTACTCGCCCAGATTGAAGAACGCCTAACCGACAATGAAGATTTAATGGGTGTTGAGTTACTTCCTTTTGCTTATGTCTTTGGTGGAGACTTTTTATGTTTAAACTTCAAAGATAGCAATATTGAACCGTCAGTTGTACTCTGGGATCATAATGAATCAGATGAATTAAGTCCTGTTTTTGTACTAGTTTCAGATAGTTTTGAAGCTTTTGTTGAGCGTCTCTGATAGGCTGAATATAGGTAAAATAAATGATTAGTTTGCGCCCCCTTATCAGCATTGGATATTGGATGTCGTAATTAAGAAAGGTGCTTGTCAGTCACGTGAACCAATTTCGGCGGAAAATTGCACTGTTCAGACCGGTTGTTTATAACTTTGTAAAACACACTGGTCGTGAAGATTCGATACGTCGCAAATATGTACGACCCTGTATTGACTATGAATTCAGAGCAGAGTTGCTCTTCAGTTAATTGCTGTTAACTAAGTATGCTTTCACCCTAAGGAAATATCTGTGTTTGATGGAATAGTAATAGTAGTTATACGCTATCAAAGCAAAATTCGCTGGTTTAAGGGTGAACGAGAGTTATGGATATTAGATTTGGTAAAACTAAGAGACGCTTTTATAGAAAATGGATATCAAGTTCCAGAGCTTGACGACTCTGATAGGTTTGGCCTCCATACTTTAGATGAAAATAATGTAGAAACTTTTCTGGATAAAATTCAGGGTAATGAAATAAGTTGCAGAGAACTAAGTAAGAGACTGGCATCTAGGTTCCCATCAGCTAGATCTTGGTGGGATGTTGCTGATTTATTCCCTATCATGTTTATCGACTTTGATGCTAAAAGTGTAGCCACATTTTATCATGAGGGCGTGCAAATGGAAAAGTACATACCACAACATTGGAACGGTGAATTTATAGATTTTGCAAATGAGTACCCAGAGAATATTTTTCCTGATGATGACAAGTTCTGGGTAAAAGGCGATTCTGACTTACTTAAAGTTCTAAATGAACGAGCTAGAAAGCAATGATATTATTCGAAAGCTGTGTTCGCTGATTTTCGGAGAAAATTAGTACAACACATCTAAGATAAAAGCTTTTATTAAAAAGTCAGGATCACTAGCTCAACTCATAACTTCTTAGCGCTTCGCGTGTCCGAGTTAATTGAAAATACTAACATCGTTTCACTACCTTCAAAATCAGATGCTGTAGGGGTTATTCAAAGCCACCAATAGAGGCCCAAGACATGTCACAACCATAGACAAGGTTATCTTAAAAAATACCGGAGAATCCCTCTCCGCTGCGCTTGCCGTGCTGCGGCTTTTTACCTAAAGAAAAGTCGGTAAAGGCGACCCAGTTAAATACCTAAGAGGCATCAACTGGCAAGACCTAGGAAAACAATCCGCCACGGAAGTTAAAAACATCGTCAAAGGCATGCAAGCCACGGTAAAACGCCTAGACGACGTCAACACCACACCAGAAAAGCATAACTTCTCGGCGGATAAACCACCTTATATGGACTCCTCCAATTGTACAAGCCACTTTTAGCATTACTAGATTAGGTTCCAAGAAAAACCCCACTGGATACGAGGTTACAGATTTTTCAAACGGATACGCCAAAGCTATATATCTAATAGAAGATGGTAACATTAAATTGCACACATTATCCCCTGAACTAAAGAAGTGAATTAGAATGAGCAAAATTAAAGAACCTTTAAGATCAATATTAAGAGACTATTGTCATGTTGAAGTTTATGATTCCAATATATTAAGAATGGATATCGGTCACGGAGAATCTTACCCTTATGACAGCGACTTGGTAAAGGCTCAACTTCGGGAGGCTATAGACTTAAATCTTATTTCACTAACAGAGTATGAAGAATTAACAGACGAAGATTTTGACTCGATAGAGGACCTTCATGAATGGCTAGAGGAGCTCTATTCAGAGTTATTATGAAAAGTTAGCGAGTGAAATTCTTATTAGCAGGCTTTGCCGAACACGGTTTTGAATAGACCTGTAGAGCTAATGTCTAGCTTTATAACCCTTCTCATTGCTGATAACACTAGACATAACTGAAGCGGTAAAACCAGCCAGAGCACTAACCAAATGATATAGGGATCCGAGCTAATAGATCGGTTTCTCCCATATCAATACCAATCTGGCTGAGTAATGTCGTTATTTGCCCTCTATGGTGCGTCTGATGATTAAATAAATGATGCACTAAAAAACCAAACTTGCGAGAAAAGGTTTTACCTTGTGTGTTTTTGTAGTGTAAATCGGCTGCAAGCGCCTCCTCAGTGACTTCATTCGCAAATTCAATAATCACCTTATCCATTTCAGCCCGTGCTTGTCTCAACGCTACAAAATCTTCATACAGCATCGCATCAAGTTTTGTCGGCAGCGGCATCGTTGCTACAGCGTTCAGTGCTTCAACATGATAGCTATGCTTTGTATAGCGCTTAAGCCAAATAATATCGGCAACAAGAATATGGTTTAACGACCCCATGATGGAGCCAAAAAAAGCCCCTCGATCTTGGTGTAATTCCGTGACGCTCAATCCCGAAACAGCTTCATATAATCTTTCGTTCATCCAGCGATTGTAATCCGCCATTAATTCAAAGTTTGCTTTCATCTAAATATTCCCTGCTCTTGTAAAAATTGACTAATCTCAACTTAGCGGCATTGGCTAGGTTAAAAAATACAAATATTTGCAGTTGAAAACAATCAATTTTATTGAACGCTTTAATCTCAACTATCAATTATACAAATCAAAATGCGCACGGCATAATGGCTACATCAACTTAAGAAGGAAAGCAAAATGTTAAAGAATATTGAAGGTCAACGCGTACCACAGGTTACATTCCCAATTAGAGAAAATGAAGAGTGGAAGCACGTCACCACCGATGACATTTTTAAAGGCAAAACTGTAGTTGTATTTTCTTTGCCTGGTGCCTTTACACCAACATGTTCGTCAACGCATTTACCACGCTATAACGAGCTTGCCAGCGTTTTTAAGCAAAATGGTGTCGACGAAATCGTGTGTTTATCCGTTAATGATACGTTTGTAATGAACGCATGGGCACAGTACCAAGAAGCGCAGAATATTACACTACTACCTGACGGTAACGGCGAATTCACTGACGGCATGGGCATGTTAGTTGATAAAAACGATTTAGGTTTTGGCAAACGCAGCTGGCGTTATTCAATGCTGGTAAAAGATGGTGTGATTGACAAAATGTTTATCGAACCAGAAAAGCCTGGCGACCCGTTTGAAGTATCAGACGCAGATACTATGCTTGAGTACATAAACCCGCGCCAAATCAAACCTGAGCCGGTTACCATTATTAGCAAGATTGGTTGTCCATTCTGTGAAAAAGCCAAAGCCTTGTTAAAAGAAAAAGGACTGGCATATGAAGAGCTGGTACTTGGTCAACAGGCATCGCTAACCAGCCTTAAAGCGCTGTCTGGTCGCGAAACCGTGCCGCAAGTATTTATCGGCGGTAAACACATCGGTGGCTCAGACGATTTAGCTGAATATTTCGCTTAATCATTCATCCCCCACAACATGACTTGGTGAACTTGCTCACCAAGTCAAAATGTTCCCCCTCAACACAACACGATGGCTAATAACTGACTGTCATGGGGGAGTATACCAATTTATCTTAATACTTGCTCAATTTGAAGGAGCCAATCTGACGCTAACTGCGTTAAAAATTTCTCATTTAGAACAACTAAATAGCAAAATTTTTTCCTGGTTATCGACAAGATTTTCTCGCCTCAAATAGACCTCTTAATTAAGTAAACTGGTATCACACTTTCTGATTTCGGAGCAAAAAATGAAAAAGATAAACACCGACGTAGTCGTGATTGGTGCGGGAACAGCGGGTCTCAGCGCCTATAGAAATGCCAAAAAATATACCTCAGAAGTACTGATGATTGAGTTTGGCGTATACGGCACAACGTGCGCTCGGGTTGGCTGCATGCCGAGCAAGTTACTGATTGCCGCAGCTGAAGCTGCACATCAAATTGAAGTCGCACCTAAATTTGGTATTAATGTAAAACCCGCTGAAATTGACGGTAAAGCGGTTATGGCGAGAGTAAAGCATGAGCGAGATCGCTTCGTTGGCTTTGTCGTCGAAGCTGTCGACGAACTACCTGAGCAAGATAAACTACGCGGCAGTGCAAAATTTATCAACAGCCATACGGTACAGTTGGACGACCACACTCAGATCACAGCCAAACGTTTTGTTATCGCTACAGGTTCAAGACCTAGTTACCCCGGTGCGTTTAATAATTTTGGCGACCGCTTAGTCATTAACGATAACGTTTTTGACTGGGACGATTTACCCGACTCAGTGGCCGTATTTGGCCCCGGTGTGATTGGCTTAGAACTAGGTCAAGCGCTACACCGACTTGGCGTAAAGGTCAAAGTATTTGGTGTCGGCGGTGCCCTTGGCCCACTAACCGATCCAATCGTCAAAGACTATGCCACCACGGTGTTCAGTGATGAGTTTTACCTCGACACAGATGCCAAAGTATCAGATATGAAACAGGTCGGTGACAAAGCCGAGCTTACCTACATTGACAAACAAGGGAAACCACAAACCGAGCAGTTTGACTATGTGTTGGCAGCCACAGGTCGTGTGCCCAATGTTGATAACTTAGGGCTAGAAAATACCACGCTTGAGCTTGATGACCGAGGCGTACCGCTAGCCGACCCACATACCATGCAATGTCTTGATGGCTCAGGTAACGCCCCGATTTTTATTGCTGGTGATGCCAGCAACCAGATCCCGCTTCTACATGAAGCCGCAGATCAAGGCACGATTGCAGGTGAAAACGCCGGTCGCTTCCCTGATGTGAGAGTGGGACTGCGCCGTGCAAAGCTTGCGGCGGTATTTAGCGACCCACAAATTGCGATGGTTGGAGCAAGTTATAAAGAACTGGAAAAGCAATATGGCAATTTCGGCTGCTTTGCCATCGGAGAGGTGAGCTTTGAAAACCAAGGCCGCAGCCGCGTGATGTTAAAAAACAAAGGCCATATGCGAGTCTACGCTGAGCAAGGCACCGGATTATTCTTAGGTGCCGAATTTGTCGGCCCTGCTGCTGAGCATATGGCGCATTTACTTGCTTGGGCGCTACAAAACAAGATGACCGTGCCGCAAATGCTCGAAATGCCTTTCTACCACCCAGTGATAGAAGAAGGCCTAAGAACGGCACTGCGAAATCTAAATGCAAACTTGAAGTTTGGCCCAGATATTATCAAGCACTGCTTGGAATGTGGTCCTGGCGCTTAATACAAACATTGCTGGAGCCGGCCGTAACTGCTGGCTTTATCTTTTTACTGCGTTGCTTTAAATTCTCTGGCGAGCTCTCTATTTACCGCTTTTATCGTTTTCACTACGGACTTTTCGGAAACAGGGCTCGAAAAGTAATACCCCTGAATTTTATCTACTCGTGCTTCTTTGCACACATAATACTGCTGATAGTTCTCAACACCTTCAACAACAATGCTCAATTGCAGGCTCTTAAGCATATCAATCAAACCCTTAAATATCCTTTTCCCTCTATCGTCTACCTCAATTCTGTCGGTAAGCGATTTATCCACTTTAACAATATCAATTGGATAATTAAGCAAGTGCGATATTGAAGAATAGCCCGTTCCAAAATCATCTAGCGCAATCTTGCAGCCAAGCTCTTTAATGCGGCTTAGGCTTGATATTACCCGTTCACTTTCATCCAAAAGCGCAGTTTCTGTTAGCTCAAAGGTAAATAAAGTACCGTCAATATCGACTCGTTTTAGACAATCATTGATATATGCTGGTAGAGAAATGTCTCCGAGCTGTAATGGCGACAGGTTTATTGCTAAACGAATAGGATATCCGCACTTTGTCTGTATCAGTTTCAATGTAGTGATCGCGTGCTCAATAATCCACTTTCCCAACGGTTCTATGAGCTTTGACTCTTCAGCTATTGTAATAAACTCTTGAGGACTACTTGTGTATTTTGCAGTAGGCCATCGGATCAACGCTTCGAGAGACACGACTTTGGCCTGCTGAATATCGACAATCGGCTGAAACGCTAACTCTAACTCTTGCCTCTCTATCGCTCCTCTTAAGTCTTGCTCCACGTTATACTTCATTTGGAACTCAGTCTGCATATTATCTTCGAAAATGCACGCCATCGCACTTTGGGAAGATTTAGCTCTAAATAGTGCAATATCAGCAAAACGTATTAAGTCATCAGCATTATTACCATTAAGTGGGTAAAGAGAAATTCCCATTCTTACTTGGCAGTAGATGTCTAACTCATAGATTGAATAGTTTCGGCTTAGTAACCGGATAAGCTTTTCAGCTTCTATTTTAATTTGAAGCGGGTTGTCACAAGACACCATCAAACAAGCAAACTCGTCTCCACCAAAACGACTGACAATATCCTCTTGCTTGGTGTGCCTCTTAAAACTTGCTCCTAGTTCAAGTAAAAGTTGATCAGCGATTTCATGGCCAAAGCGGTCATTTATCTTTTTAAAATCGACGATATCAACGACAAGGATCCCAGCACACTTATAGCGCTTTTTATCGGCTTGCATCAGCCGCTGGCAGGTTTCTTCAAAATAGTAACGATTATACAACCCCGTCAATGAGTCGCGTTCAGCCATCTGCTTTACTTGCAGGTAGCTTTTATGCAGTTGACTTTCTAGCTCAAAGCGTTTCCTTGCTTGGATAATAGAACGGCTCAAAAGCGATGCGGTGACTTCTTCTTTGAGTAGAAAGTCCTGTACGCCCAAATCTAGACATTTCAAAACCAACTCTTCAGAATGCGAATTGCTGATCATGACTATGGTTAAATCTTTAATATGGTTAATACGCTTAAGTTCAATAAGTAAGTCCAAACCATTTTTGGACGGCATATTGTAATCCAGTAGTAATAGGTCGAAGCAAAGCTCTTCTAGCGCAAAGATTCCTTCTTCTACTGTACTAACCTCTGTCAATTGATGTTCAATCCCGCCTTTCACTAAGGAACGGCGGATCATCTTTCGGTCAACCACATCATCATCAACGAGCAATATATTCATTTACAACCTCATTACTTAGTTGGAAACTGTACAATTCGCCAATATCCATCCAACATATCAACAAGGCTCATCATTGAGTTACTTGCTTCTTCTTTTAAAAAATATCCTGCTACGTTTTTTTCATAACTATGATGAATATCATCTTCATCTTTCGAAGTAGTAAGTACAAACACAACGGTATCTTTTAACTCTGGGTCATCCCTCAACTTACCTAAAAACTCAAGCCCACCCATGCGAGGCATTTTTAAATCTAATAGAACAATAAATGGATACTCTATTTTCTTAGTTTGTAAGAATTCTAACGCTTCAACGCCATCAATTGCCCGAACCATAGGGTTCATAATCTTGCGTTTTGAAAAGCTACGTTTTACGGTCATATAGTCAATGTCATCATCCTCGACGACCAGCACTGTAATATCATTATTTTGCATAAAATGAATACCTAATTTGGATTAACTCTGGTATCTACTTTTGGCCACTTGATCACAAACTCAGTACCAACATTGCTATCCACAATGTCGACCGAGCCGCCATAGAAATTGAGCACTTTTTTAATTATTGCCAAACCCATACCACTACCTTCTTGTTGATCTCTAGGTTTAAGCGTTTGGAACATTTCAAATACTTTCTCTCTATACTCAGGTGGGATCCCCGGTCCATCGTCAATAAAATGCATTTCATACTCTTCAGGGCTTTCTTTAACGTGGATTATTAGTGAGCCATTTTCACAGTCGTGGTGTTTAAGCGAGTTGCTAATTAAATTGCGGGTCACTACTTCAAGTGCTGTTTTTGGTAAGGTGACAATTAAAGAAGTACATTCCAATTTCAGCTTCGCCTCAATATCAATAGAGTCATATATCTCTTTTGTAAACTCGCTGAATTCAAACGTTTCGTTTTCGCTATGCTTTCGATTTACCCGCGAGTAAATCAGTAAGTCATGGAGCAATTTACTCATTCTTGATACACGTTGCTGAATTAAATCAAAATTCTCCTTAGCACCATCGGGTAACTCATCGCCGTAGTCTTCATCAATCCAAGTTACCAACTTGGAAATCGCATTGAGTGGCGCTTTTAAATCATGAGAGGCAATATAAGCAAATTCGTCTAAGGCTTCATTGGAGCGCTTTAACTGAGCGACAAGATGCTCCCTTTCGGTTACGTCACTGGAAAGCCCTAAAATATACGTCGCGCCTTTGGCATCATAGAATCGCTTTTTGCGAGTAAATAATGTTCTTACGCCACCATCTGGGAAATTGATAATCTCCAAACACTCTGCATACCCTGTTTCCAAGGCTTTTTTATCATCTTTAATGAACTCTTCTACTTCTTCTGGTTGATAAGAGTCAAGTGTGGTGTAGCCAATAATTTTCTCTCTGGCTTCTTCTGGATACATGGAGCGAAAAGCACTGTTCGCTTTTACGATCCTGAGCTGATCATCTTTGATAAAGGCGTAGTCCGGAATATTGTCAAAAATTAAATCGGAAAGCGCATCATCGCCAATAAATCTGTCTGCTTTCTCAAGTAGGGTTGAGTCTGTCATAGGAATTTACATTGGGAACAGGTAATAAGATCTATAGTAGGAAAGCGATATTATTCAAGATAAAAGTAATGGAAATGTTAAATAACAAGTGTGCTTCATCACAAAAATGTCTACACTATTATTCGTGCCAGATGCTTTATTTACAGTGCGATACTTACCTAATATTAATCCTGTTAATAGCAACATAATTGCACTTTGACTTTTTAAACATAAAGACATAGCACACAATCTAAGCCTGCAATAGGAATAAAGGCAATAGCATGTTTGAAGATGTTGTAGAACTAAATAACTGTACCATAGTAGTCGTAGAAGATTCGCCACTCACTCAAAAGGTGCTATGCGCATGTTTAGAAGACATATGCAAAGTCGTCGCTTTTGAAAGTGCTGAGAAGGCCTTGGAATATGTAAAACTTGCATTGCCAGATTTAATCCTAATGGACTGGATGCTAGAAGGGATAACGGGTATAGAGGCTTGTACAGAGCTTCAAAAAGATCCAATAACCGCCCGAATTCCTGTCATATTTGTGACATCCAACATTAAAGAAAATCAGCAAGAAATGTGCTGGGATGCAGGTGCGGTCGATTTCATCAGTAAACCAATAGTAACACGCACGCTGTTTAATCGCGTACTTACCCACCTAAAGTATAAAAAGCAAGCCGATCAACTTAGAGAGTATTCATACGTTGACGGGCTTACTGAAGCGTTTAATCGCAGATTATTTGATACTGACTTGGAGCGCCACTATCGCGGTGCAAAGCGCTCCATTAGCCCGCTTAGTGTCGTGATGCTCGATGTTGACTATTTCAAACTCTATAACGATGAATATGGTCATTTGATGGGTGATGATGTCTTGAAGGTTTTTGTAAGCACCGCCAAAAATCATATTCGTCGACCTATGGATGCGCTGTACAGGTACGGCGGTGAAGAGTTTGCCATCTTACTGCCAAACACACCCTATTCTTTCGCCTTAGAGATCGCGCAAAGAGTGGTACAAACCTTCTTCGAAACCGCTATTGAACATAAACTTTCACCACTAAAAGCTGTATCGGTTAGTGCTGGTGTCGCTTCACTTAGTGAGGATAATATCAATCAAACTGTTGAAGAATTAGTAGAAAGAGCAGATAACGCGCTATATGAAGCTAAAAAGAATGGTAAAAATCGAGTGTTTGGAGAGGCAAGCTAGCAGCTGTTATCACCATAGTAAGTGGTGACCGTTTCCATACGGATCAGCGCAACCTCTGAATTAGGGAAAGGGAGCTGCTTTAGTGTCTTGCTGTAAGATAAATAACTAAAAATGGAGCCAACTCATCCACCATATCGTGTAGAGCTAGCTATAAACTTAGATTTCTATTTAGAACAATTCTTGATATTATTGCAACTCGTTGGGGAGTAGCCTGCTTCCAATGCTCGGAAGAGTCCGTATCAACATAATTGGCCATATGCCATGGTGCGGACACCTCTCGGTTGGCGAGACCATCGATATATCCATGCCTGTGGTCGGGCGTGTGGATGTATCGTGGACTCAAATCGCCCGGCCGGAGCAATGTAAATGAATTTCGTCACCCTGCTACTGTTAGCATACGCCATGTCTACCGATGCGTTTGCTGCGGCAATCGGTAAAGGCGCCAGCCTAAAATCACCTCGGCTTACCGAAGCCATAAAAATCGGCCTCATTTTTGGGATTATTGAAGCCAGTACACCGCTGATTGGCTGGTTAATAGGACAATCTGCAGCTGGCTATGTCGAGGCTTGGGATCACTGGATTGCCTTTATCTTACTGTTAGGACTTGGCGCTCATATGATTTATGAGAGCCTTAAGGGTAATGACGATGCGCCAGCACAGCACGCAAAGCAACCTTGGTTAAAAACCATTATCACAGCGTTTGGTACCAGTATTGATGCAATGGCTGTCGGTGTCAGTCTCGCATTTGTTGATGTGAATATATGGCTCGCCGCTTCGCTCATTGGCCTTGCCACCACCATGATGGTAACAATTGGTGTAATGATTGGGCATTCGGCTGGAAAGTTTCTTGGTAGTCGAGCTGAAACCTTTGGTGGGGTGACCTTAATCTGTGTGGGAACTTGGTTGCTATATAGCCATCTTTCGATTTAATCTGACTCGCAAAAAGAGCGGTATATTTACCGCTCGCTTACTAACACCCTTTGAGTTAGGGCTAATGGCTTTTAAGCCTTTTTAATCGCTTTTTTCAGCTTTTTGATTTTCGCTTCATGCTTTTCAATCTTTGCTTTACGCGCTTTCAGCTCTTTTTTAAGCGCTTTAACATCGCTTTTCTTCGCCATAACTAATCTCCTTTGGTTGTTTTGCGAACACCTACTACCATAGCAAAGTGGCTGACAATATCAAACTGCACTCGTACTAAGGATCTATCTAACCCTAAAACAAAACCCCTTAGCATCACGCCAAGGGGTTTTTTATACCAATTTACTAAATTAAGTGGTCTATTTTGAGGCAAGAAAATCTTGTCGATAGCCCAGCAAAAATTTTGCTATTTAGTTGTTCTAAATGATAAATTTTTAACACAGCTAGCGTCAGATTTAATCCCTCAAATTGAGCAAGTATTAAGTCAAATTGGTATTATTATCCGAATAGTAGAGTAAACTTTTTACTTCTCTACTGGAAAGCCTCTATCACGCATAAGCGCTTCAACTTCAGCGTCACGGCCTCTAAACTTGCGATACGCTTCTGCTGGATCCATTGAGTTGCGAACTGAGAATAGGTAATCCACTAAACGCTGTGCAACGCCTTTGTCGTAGAAGCCACCTGGCGCTTCAGCAAACGCTTCTGCTGCATCAGAAGTTAATACCTCAGCCCACAGGTAACCGTAGTAACCCGCTGAATAATCTTCACCTGAGAACACGTGACCAAAGTGAGTAGTACGATGACGCATCACGACCTCGTCCGGCATGCCTAGCGCACCTAACTGAGACTTTTCGAATGCAACAGGATCACCAATCTTATCAGGATCTGTGGTATGGAAAAGTATATCCATGATAGCCGAGCCAAGGTATTCAGTCGTCGCGAACCCTTGGTTAAAGGTTGCTGACTTCTTGATTTTCTCGACTAGTGCTTTAGGCATAGGTTTACCTGTTTTATAGTGAACTAGGTAACGATTGATCACTTCATCTGTCGCCAACCAACGCTCCAATAACTGAGATTGGAACTCAGTGTAGTCGCGCACGCCAGAGTTTGAACTTGGATACTTCACGTTTGATGAAAGCGCATGCAGTGCGTGACCAAACTCGTGGAAATAGGTTTCTGCATCTGACCAAGAAATTAAGGTCGCTTCACCTTCTGGTGCTTTCACAAAGTTGGAGTTGTTTGAGCTAAGCACATTTGTTTTACCATCAAATGTTGTATGGCTACGATATGATATGGCCCACGCACCAGAGCGTTTACCTTTACGTGCGAACGGGTCTAAATACCAAAGGCCGATATTATCACCGGTGGTTTTGTCTGTTACTTCCCATACACGAACGTCAGGGTGGAACACTGGTACTGAGCCCTTAGGCACTTCGGTGAACTCAAAGTTAAACAAACGGCCTGCAACATAGAACATTGCTTCGCGCAGATTGTCTAGCTGTAAATAGGCTTTAACTTCGTTTGAATCCAATTGATATTTAGCTTGGCGAACCTTCTCGGCGTAGAAACGATAATCCCATGGTTTGATCGTGATATCAGCGCCTTCTTTGTCGGCGATCGCTTGCATGTCAGCAACTTCTTCTTTCACGCGCGCAATTGCTGCTGGCCACACTTTTTTCATCAGCGCCATCGCGTTTTCAGGCTTTTTCGCCATGCGATCTTCAAGACGCCACTGCGCATAATTATCGTAACCCAGTAAGTTAACGCGCTCATGTCTAAGCGTTAAGATATCAGAGATAATCGCTTTGTTGTCGTACTCATCACCGTTGTTGCCGCGGTTATAGTAGTTGCTCCATACTTTCTCGCGTAACTCACGCTCTGTTGAGTAGGTTAAAAATGGATCCATTGACGAGCGAGAGTTGGTGATCGCGTACATATCCGCCTTGCCGCGTGCTTTTGCAGCGGCCGCTGCCGATGCAACAAACGACTCAGGCAAACCTGACAACTGCGCTTTAGTGAGGTAAACCACGTAGTTTTCTTCATCAGCAAGGACGTTATTTGCAAACTTAGTATGTAGCTTTGATAGCTCAAGATTAATGTCTGCGTAACGCTTAGCGTCTTCACCTTTTAGCGTCGCACCATTGCGAGCAAAGCCGTTATAACGCATCCAAGTGATACGCTGCTCTTCTGCCGTTAACTTTTTATATTCTGCACCTTCATAAACGGCTTTTACACGTTCAAAAAGCGCTT
Source organism: Pseudoalteromonas piscicida (assembly GCF_000238315.3). Taxonomy (NCBI): domain Bacteria; kingdom Pseudomonadati; phylum Pseudomonadota; class Gammaproteobacteria; order Alteromonadales; family Pseudoalteromonadaceae; genus Pseudoalteromonas; species Pseudoalteromonas piscicida. The sequence continues at coordinate 102,719 of NZ_CP011925.1, read as the reverse complement.
GGTTTTGGGTGATTTTAGAGCTGAATTCTGAAAACTTTGGCACAACTCGCGATTGGATTTCTCTAAACTCTGGGCTTGAAATGTTTGCACTCCAAAGGCCGTAGTAGGTAAAAACGCGATCCAAAGCGGCACCCGCTCTTTCAAGCGCAACAATGGTGTTCTCAAAAGTTGGCTTAGCTGGATTATTGGCTATTGCTTCAATTTCTTTCAAATTATCAGCCATACCAATTTCAAGCGCAGCTTCTAAATCTTCAAGCTTCATTTTGTCAAAATGAGGAACGCCTTGATAAGGACCTGAAAACTCCTGTAAAAGCACGTTATCATATTGCTTACTTTGCAGTGATTTTACTGGTTCTTGGCTTTGCTCTGCTGTGCCCGCACAACCCGCAAGGGCTAAACATACAGCTGCACTTAATAATGTGATGGAAGGTTTGAACATATTGTTTCATCGCTTGTTGTTATCGTGGGATAGATATTACGGATCGTCTCTAAAAGTGCAATCGCTTTGCGGGAGAAACAAGGTTCTCTGCGATAGAGCAAAAATGCTAGTACTCATAGTAGCTTAAAGACACTCAAACTATAGTGAGTAGAGTTTTTTCATGGGTTGTTACAATTTACCTTGAAAATTTAACTAAAATCAGCCAAGTTAGTAAAAAACTGATCTGTGAGAAGAAATAATGGAAGTTGGTATTTTTATCTATGACGGTGCGGAGTGTTTAGATTTCTGTGGCCCATTTGAGGTATTCAACACCGCAAAGCGATTTATCGAAACGCCAATTAACGTCAGCTTTGTCGCACCAAGTCATGTTCCTGTTACCTCGCGTGGCGGCATGAGTGTAAACCCCCATTACAGTATCTACTCGCACCCAAAGTTTGATTTGCTCATCGTAGTCGGCGGACTGCATCACCAAATTTGCGGAGATCACAACGTACTTAATTGGCTTGCAGAAACAGCGAACCATACCTCTCAGTGCGCATCTGTTTGTACGGGTGTGTTTTTATATGCCGAAGCAGGCCTCATTGATGGCAAGCGAGTCACCACCCACTGGCAGGATATTGACGATTTGAGAGAGCAATATCCCTCTTTAGAAGTCGTTGAGGACGTAAGGTTTGTAATGGATCAGAATTTTACTAGCTCAGCGGGTATTTCGGCAGGTATCGATATGAGTTTAGAACTGGTGAAAAAGCGCTTTGGGCAATCGGTAGCAAGAAAGACTGCAACCCAAATGGATTATGACTGGCCTAGAAGTTAATAATGATGAGTAAACCCACCATTATTAAACTAAGGCCTCGCTCACTCTAGCCATTGTTGATATCTGCGAACTCTAACTCACTCACGCGCTTTTTCGCAAATACGACGACTTTATCGTATTCACTTTGCGCCTGTTCCAAGTGTGATTTACACTGCCCTGCTTGGTGCTCACGCGCATAAGTCTCTATTTTATCGAGCAGATCAAAAAGTGTTTCTGCAGCTAAATCACCAGCTTGACCTTTAAGTGCACGGCTGTACCTTGCCGAAGCGTCGCAATTACTATTTTTGATACTCAATCTAAGCTGTTGCATTTGATTTTCAGAGTCGTTCAAGAATAAGGTGTACACCTTTTTAAGTAATTCTTCGTCCCCAGAGAGGCGCTCGAGCACGTCAGCTTCGTTTATCGGCATGCCCGTTTGCTCTTCTGCCACGCTTTCAAACGGGTGAATAAGCACAGAGTCATCATCCTTAGCATGCACACCTAGCACATCTAGCACGTCAAATAACTGTTCGACGACCACAGGCTTAGTCACAAACTCATCCATTCCTGCATTGAGACAACGTTCTTTTTCACCCGCAAGGGCACTGGCAGTCATCGCAATAATGATCGCATCTTTATACTTATCGCCACCTTGACCTTGACGGATCGCTATTGTGGCCTGATAACCATCCATTCCTGGCATATTACAGTCCATAAAGATAGCATCAAAATCAACCTCTTGATGCTCAAATAACAGTAGTTTATTCACAGCATCTTGACCATCAACGGCAAAACTCACCTTAGCTCCTTGTCCTTCCAAAATGCCTTTTGCCACAATCCGGTTGATTTGATTATCGTCTACCACCAAAAAGTGACAGCCCGCGACCAAGTTACCACTTAATGCGACTGTCTCACCTGACTTCTTCAAGCTAGGCTGTAATCGAATTGCTTTATTTAAGTCAAATAGCGCGACAAATTCTCCAACCCGAAGAGGTGAAGAGATATGCACTATGTTATCAGCATCGTTAATATTCTGAAGTTCATCCCCCACCAATATAAGTTTCTCAAAGTGATTTTGAGTTGATTTCACCTGAATATAATCTTGCTCATTCGTAATGATGCATATATCACTCTGCGTCTCTTTCTCAACGTACTTACCACCGCATTTAGCGATAAGCTTAGCGATAGAGTCTGACTCCAATTTGGTTTTACTGAGCACAGAGACTGTTTTGCCGGCCAATACTTCAGGCACGTTGATGGGTTTAGTTTGCGCACTAGAAAACGGTAATTCAAACCAAAACTTGCTGCCTTTAAACTTTTCACTCTCAAAGTGAATATGGCCGAGCATCTTTTCGACTAACTGCTTACAAATAGAAAGTCCAAGGCCTGTTCCACCAAACTCGTTCGAGGTATTAGCAGATTCTTGACTAAACGATTGAAATAGCTTGTTTTGATTAGCTTTTTCAATTCCCACGCCAGTGTCTTCCACTGTGACTTTAAGCCATACCGTGTCGTCTAACTGTTCTGTGGTAACGGTCAATTTCACATGACCTTTTTTAGTAAATTTAATCGCGTTACTAAGGAGGTTATAAATTATTTGTTTAACGCGCGCCGCATCACCGCACAGTTCAATATGCGCTACACCAGTTTGGTCCAAAATATAAGTGATACCTTGCTCTTTGGCTTTCGCCGACATAGACAGCGCGACATGTTCAATGACAGAGAGCGGGTTGAATGGTTCATTATCAATGTCCAGCTTACCCGCTTCTATCTTCGACAAGTCCAGTACATCATTAATTAACGACAAAAGCGTAGTCGAGCTCGTTTCCATCATTTCTAGGTACTTATGTTGGTGCTTAGTAACGGGCTCTTTTCTCACCAAGTTTAGTGATCCTAAAATACCATTGAGAGGCGTCCTCATTTCATGGCTGATAGTGGAAATAAATGCACTTTTCACTTCTGACGCTTTCGCTGCTTTATCTCGAGCCTTCACCAGCTCTTTGGTACGCTCCTTCACCTCTTGCTCCAGTCGTTCATTTGCACCAACTAACTGTGCTTCCGCTTCTTTTTTCGCAGTGATGTCTTCAACAAATAGTGCGACACCCTGAATGTGCCCACTCCCCCCATAGATAGGTGATAAACTAAGTGATAGCCAGATGTTTTCATGGGCGTTCAAGTCTAGTTGTAATGACTTAGACTCCACCACTTCGCCCTGTAAAACCATATTGGCATAGTGAAATAAAAACTGATGCACAGCCTCTGGCAAAAACTGTGGGTTGTTACCTAAATGACTGTTATTCAGCAGCTTAAAGAAGCGCTGTGCCGACTCATTAAAGCTGGTGAGCTTTAAGTTGCTATCAAAGCCAAGGACACCATCTGATGCACCATCTAAAATCGCCTTAAACTCTGCTCGCGTTGAATCAAGCGCACGTAAACTACTGGTATATTGCCAAAACGCAAAAAAGATGAGAGCGAATACACCGCAGGCAATCGCGAGTAAAACATAGGTGGTTAATCGTTTTTCATTGAGGCTTTGCTGATAGGTGGCAAAGGGGATGAGATTAACCAGCTTTACCGCTAAGTTATTAAAGTTTGCCCCTTCGACCTTGCTAATTAGCGCTAAAAACTGCTCCCCAGTTTGCTTATCTTCCACCAGTTGGATGTTACTGGACCACGGAGTAACGCGATACAGTGTATTAAAGCTGATTTCAGGGTTTAAATCCTTGCTATATCGTAGCGAAAACTCGGGGTGATAAATAAACGAATCATCTTCACCTAAGAACATCACTTTTTGCATATCTGGCGCTTGAGAGACTATCCTCTCTATCATCTTTTCAGTATTGGTATTAATTACCAAGATACCAAATAAGTCGTTATCTATATCGTAAGTCGGTAAGGTAAAGCGTTTGGTTGGTTGAAAAGGCGTGACGACCTGTCCGTGCTCGCGATTTAAGTTGATTGTTGTGGAATAGATAGTGCGCTCTGGCAGTTGCAGTGCTTGAAGGTAATAGTCGTGCTTACTTTTATCTTGTAATTTGCTATCGGGAACCGTGATCACTTGGCCTAATTGCCGCTCAACCCTAACCATTTCCATCCCTGTATGGGCATCAAGTAAACGGATTTGGTTAATGCCATCATAGGAATATAACATTGACCTAAAAATCGTACTTAGTCGTGCCCGCCAAACATCAAGCGGCGTGTTTTCTTGAGGGTCGATACCATCGTTTTTTTCCGCTCTGGCGATCCCCTGAATTGGCGGGGTGTCTAGCAGAAAATAAAGAAACCGGCGGTTATCGTCGATCTCTCCCAAATAAATATTGTTTTGCGCCCAATGTACCTGCTCTAAGCGCTGATAAAAGCTTTCGTTAAGGTCGCGATGGATACTGTTTTCAAAATATAAGATGGCACTCACCATCACGGCGAGCAGCAGTACAATAGCGCCCTTAGCAATATTGGAAGAAGACACATTTTCTCCTTGGACAGTGGCCTGACTGTTAGGCATAAAGACCTAAAATGCGTTTGCACTTAAGCACAAGGAGCAGCTATAAGCAAACGCATTATTAAATCTAGTCCAAATAGAAACAAAGACAAAGATTACTTACCCTGCACACGGAGGTTATTTACAACGTGATGCCTTTACGGTTATGAAAACGGTGATAATCAATGCTTGGCCCTTCTGGTACCACTTGGGTTGGATTGATCATCGTATGGCTAAAGTAGTAGTGCCTTTTAATGTGGTAAAAATCAACCGTATCTGCAATACCTTGATGTTGATATATGTCACGCACATACGCAGAAATATTGGGGTAATCTTCGATTTGCTTAATGTTGCACTTGAAGTGACCATGGTACACGCTGTCGAAACGGATGAGAGTCGTAAATAGTCTCCAGTCGGCTTCCGTTAATTGTCCTTTCACAAGATAACGTTGCGCAGCGAGTCTTGCTTCGAGCTTATCTAGCGCGTTAAATAACGCGCTTACCGCACTGTGATAAGCATCTTGGGTTGTCGCAAATCCGGCTTTATATACGCCATTGTTGATGTTGTGATAAACAAAGTCGTTTATTTCATCGATTTCATGCTGTAGCGCCTCTGGGTAATAATCAGTGTCGTTTCCCGTTATCTGGTTAAAGGCACGATTAAACATACGAATGATTTCACTCGATTCGTTGCTCACGATTTGCTCCGTTTGTTTATCCCAAAGGACTGGCACCGTGACTCGACCCGAATAATTTGGGTCGTTTTTCGTATACAGCTGATGCATAAAGCTGAGCTGATACAGGCTATCACCGACTTCTGGACGCTGACTGGTAAAACACCAACCTTGATCTAACATATCAGGGTCTACAATCGATACATCAATATGCGCCTCTAAATGTTTAAGCTTTCGGAAAATGAGCGTTCTATGAGCCCAAGGACACGCAAGAGAAACATACAAATGGTAACGTCCAGACTCGGCTTTAAAGCCCGCTTTACCCGTTGGCCCTGCACTGCCGTCTGCTGTTACCCAATTTCTTAGTTTTGCAGACTCACGCTCAAACTTGCCTTGGCTACTTTTTGTGTCATACCACTTATCGTGCCATTGACCGTCAATTAATAATCCCATGTAAACCCCCTATACAATATCGCCGAAGCGTCCTTGTTGATAATCTCTTACCGCTTGATGAAGCTCCTCTTGGGTATTCATCACAAATGGTCCCATATGCGCTATTTTTTCATTAATCGGCTGCCCTACAAGGATCAAAAAGCCAACATCATCCGTCGCTAAGAGAGCTAGGTTTTTACTTGGGTCAAGCTCAAGCAGCGTTTGCTCCCCATAGTTTTCAAATCCAGCGATGCGGTTAATATTTACGCCAGCACCATCTTGTGTTGCCTGTGCTTTGTTAGTTCGAATAATTTTCATAATAGCTCTCGGGTTAACCTGAACTTGGAATAATCAGTTCAGCGCAATTATTTAATAGTTAGCCTACCAAACCTGCGTGAGAATAAAATTAGTCAAATTTGGCTATTTCGTTCTATTACATCGAATGATTGTTCCAATCTATTACAACGCGTGGTCATACTGGTCAGAACAGTCTTTAACATTGCTCGCATCTAACAATTTTTAACAGTATTTACACAATTATCTGACAAGCTTGTGAAGCTACAATTTAACCCTTAATAGGAGCAAAGGATGAGGTCCCTAAGTTTATTGTTTGCGCTGGCACTACTTGCGGCGTGTAGTTCAACAAGTCCGGTAAGCGTAAATACGGTTGCAGGTCCCCCAACGAATCTTACGGTTGAGATCACTGATGTGACCAATACCGATGGTCAAATGCTAGTACTGTTATTTGACAACAGCGCTGACTACCACAGCGATAAAAATGTGAATGATCCAGACGCTCACTTTTTCCGCAAGCTGATTGTCACACCGCAAACCCCTACCACAACGGTCACTTTTGAAGGCGTGCCTGCAGGCCAGTATGCGATCCACGTGATCCATGACGAAGATGGTGATGGCGGCATGGATCGGATGATCTTCCCATTTACCGGTATGCCAAGTGAGCCTTATGCGCTGTCGAATAACATTCACGATAGCTTTTCAAAAGGCGATTTTGAAGAGGCTTTGTTTACTGTAAAGGCCCCTGACACTAAGATCCAACTTGCCCTCTCTACGCATTTATCAAAAATGACAGGGCTGTAATGCTTGAATACTCACAGGTGCAGCAATGCCTGTGAGTTCTCTTTTTAAGTTCTGACATTTGTCATTTTATTTCCTGACAACCCTCACTCACGCTTCATCTTATAGCAGCGCATACTGCAAATCGTACAGTTCAGTAGGAGCGAAGACGGTGAGCAACGCCATTGAGTTATCAAATATCAGTTTTGCATACAACAATACTAAGCCAATATTAGCAGACCTAAACTTTACGCTTGAACAGGGTAAAGTATATTCCATTCTTGGTCCAAATGGCGCAGGAAAAACCACCCTAATCAATATAATGCTTGGCAGACTAAGACCCACTTCAGGACGAGTTTCGGTTCTTGGTCATCAGCCTGAGTCTGATTTTTGTCGCCAGCGCGTGGGTGCCATGATGCAGTTAGGCGGACTACCTCTGCAAACCAAGGTGAAGGAGTTTCTAGCGTTATTTGCAAGTTACCATCAAGCCCCAATTCCATTGGAGAGGTTAATTTCACTCTGCCAATTAGCACCATTTTTAGAACAAACTTTCGATACGTTATCTGGAGGTCAAAAGCAACGACTGTTTATGGCAATTGCACTGGCAGGCAATCCCGACATTGTTTTTTTGGATGAACCCAGTGTTGGTATGGATGTAGAGTCAAGACAGCAACTGTGGCAGGCCGTACGGACGTTAAAACAACAAAATAAAACGGTACTCCTTACCACACACTATCTTCACGAGGCAGAAGCATTAGCGGATGAATTGTTGGTGTTAAAAGAAGGAAAATGTACCAAGCTTAACGATATACCTGAACTTGCTTACACCTATCGTCGCTCACAAATCAAGTTCACCAGCGACCTGTCTGCTGCTGCACTGGTTAACGCACTTCCCATGATAGATCTGAATGTTAAAGGCGATCAGTTCACTATATTGACGGACGAGCCAAACCATATTTTGCAGCAGTTATTAGAGAAATTTTCTATCCGCAATTTGTATGTAGCCCCAATGAGCCTCGAAGAAGCTTATTTATCTCTAATGAATGCTAGGAGCGCTTAACCATGATAAACACAACATCCTTTATACTTGAAACCAAAACTGAACTCTTGAGCACATTTAGAAGTAAGGGTTTTGTGATCCCAGCCACCCTATTTCCTTGCTTGTTTTATCTTTTCTTCGGCGTGGTGTTCAGTCATCATGACTCCCATAACTATATGTATATCAATTATCTGATATTTGGCATGATAGGACCTGCGCTATTTTCCTTTGGCGTTAACGTCGCCCTTGAAAAGCAAAATGGTTGGCTGATACTCAAGCAGCTCTCTCCCGTTTCTCCCTATCAGTATCTGCTCGCAAAATGTGTGAGTGCGACGGCTTTTTCATTGCTCGTAGCCTGCCTAATGAGCTTGCTGGCATTATTTTCTGGCGTGTCTTTAAGTTTAGCTCAATGGTTACTCGTGATTGCCATTGCCCTGCTCGGCACCTTGCCTTTGTGTATGTTAGGGCTGTTAGTTGGGCTGTCAGTGTCAGCAAAAGCGACACCTGCAGTGGTTAATTTAGTTTACCTACCACTCTCCTTGCTTTCTGGCTTGTGGCTGCCTATCACACTATTTCCTGAAGCAATGCAATGGTTTGCTTGGCTGTTGCCCACTTTCCATATTTCCCAGTTAGCGCTTTCGACCATTGATACCACCTTGGGTTTTCCAATTTACCTCCATGTGGCCGCCCTAATTACACAAACGCTAGCATTATTTTTTGTCGCACAAATTAAATTTAAAAAGGCTTAACAGGACAACCAAAAGCGCACGGCCCCAACCCTGTGCGCTTTTATTTTGTAATTACTTAACCTGAGGTTTGGATAAGGAATGTTCCAACTCATTGTTGCTAAAGCACAACTTAGTTTTTTCCTTGTCTAGCCAGAGAGTTTTAGGGAAAACAAGGCGAATTTACGCACCAATAGCTGGCTATTGGAAGTGAATTCAACGCAGTTAGCGCTAAAACTGGCTGCTAGAAAGGCATTAATTATCCGCAGCTCAGGTTACTTACTCTCTACGAGCTTACTATCGATACTGAATTTACCAGCACCTGACACGGCAAGTGCGAGAAAGCCACCAGCCATTGCAATATTTTTAAAAAACATTAAGAACTGCATTTGGTCGGCCAGCTCAAAGTGAAACAGCAACGCACTGACAACACTAAACCCTGCAAATGCAATTGCTGTCAGTTGAGTAAATGCTCCCGCAAGAATGAAAAGCCCTCCTATCAACTCAAAGGCTATAACCAATGGCAGCAGCTCGCTTGGTAATCCGCTTGAAGCCATGTATACAGCATTACCTTCGAAGTATTGGATTTTATTAATCGCAGCCAGTATAAAAATGCCTGACAGCCCTACTCGACCAAATAAAGATAATACTGATGCCATGGTACTGTTCGGTTTAATGATGTTAATTAGGTTCATGATACTTTCCTCGATAAATATAGACGGTATTGGATTGGCTCTCGGTGATGAGCCGTTAGAAGAAAGTATACGTTCGCTTTAAAATAATTAAATTAGTAAAAATATCACACATCATTCTATTGAAAAGAATTAAAGTTATCCAAACAGATTCGCTTCCAATAGGTAGTCAATAACCGCCCGTGTCCTAGGTGGAATTTGTTTACGTGATGGATACACGAGAGAAAACACCAGTTGCTCGCTACTTAACTCTGGACAGATCATTTGTAACTCCCCATGCTCAACTTCTTGCTTCACAGTAGAAGGCAATAACTGCGCAACTCCTAATCCTGCCACTGTCATTTGTTGTAACAGCATAGGGGAATTGCACCAATGTACTTGAGTTGGTGTAAAGTTTACGGCTTCACCGCCACGATAAAATTGTGTCATCCCCGTTGATTTAGCCTGCTCTAACAGTAACCAAGGTAACTGATTTAGCTGTGTGTCTTTGCTTGGTAAACCATGCAATGCTATCAGTTTAGGGCTTGCATAGAGCTTAAAACATTCTTGATGTAATTGCCTTGCAACCAGTGCGCTATCTTTAGGAAAGCCAACCCTGATGGCGAGATCTATTTGGTCGTTAATAATATCGCGCTTGTCATCATCAACGATGATATTTAACTGGATCTTCGGATATCGTGCAGTGAGCTCAGGAAGTTTAGGTAACAGAAACTTATGTGCGGTGTCGTGTGTCATGGTTATTGAGACCATACCATGAGGCTCTTTGTTATCGAGCAATACCTCAACATCATCCAAAATAGCGTGCAATGAATGCGCTTGAGCCAAAATGTCACGCCCCTCTCGCGTTAGCGTGAGTTGCCTCGTGCTACGCTGCAGTAGTCGAACGCCTAGCATGGTCTCTAACTGAGACACTTGTTCACTCACTCTAGAACGGCTAGTAGCCAGCTTTCGCGCAGCTTGAGCAAAGCTTCCCACATCCACAACCGTTGCAAATATTGCTAAGAGTTTTAGTGCATTTAAGTCTATTGTACTCAATTTCAGAACTCACCATACCGAATTAACCCACTTATGATAACAAAAATTACCACGCATAATAGCCACATCTAATACATTCTCGTTTTAAAAAGAGGTATACATCATGATCGCAATCACAGGCGCAACAGGCAAATTAGGTCAATTAGTTATCGAGTTTTTGGCACAGAAGATCCCAGCCAAGCACATTGTGGCTCTAGTTAGAGATCTCGATAAAGGAAAGGCACTTACCAATTTAGGGATCACGGTACGGCAAGCTGATTACGACAAACCGCACACACTTGACGCAGCACTTACAGGTGTTGAAAAACTGCTACTGATCTCAGGCAATCAGATCGGAAGCCGCACACCTCAACACAAAGCAGTTATTGACGCCGCAGTGAAAAACCAAGTGCGCTTAATTGCCTATACCAGTATTTTGAATGTGGACAATTCACCACTAAAGCTGGCTAAAGAGCACAAAGAAACAGAGGCGTATTTGAGATCAAGTGGCGTGGCTTATAGCATGCTGAGAAATGGATGGTATAACGAGAACTACACTGATTTAGTACCTGTATTTACAGCAAATAATGCCATTACCTCAATCGCGCCGAAAGCTCAGATCAATAGCGCTGCTCGTGCAGACTACGCACTGGCTGCTGCAACCGTATTAAGTAGTTCTGGCCATGATAATTCAGTCTATGAGCTGGCTGGCGATAACGCATTTACAATTGAAGGTTTGGCACAAGCTGTGTCAAAGCATAGTCAAGTTGAAGTAAAAGCAAAGTTTGTATCTGACGAAGAGTATTTGGCCTACTTGGTTGCTCTTGGCGTGCCCGCAGGTTTTGCCGCACTATTGGTTGACGCCGAGGCACAAGCGCAACAAGGATATTTGGCAACCCAGAATAATGCGCTCAGCCAGTTGATTGGTCGCCCGACCACAACGGTGGCCCAGTCGCTCGCAAAAAATTAAGCGTATTTTACCGCTGATATAGTGCACAGGCTTTGCTTGTGCACTTATTTTTTACTCAACCTTACCTTCTAAGGTTGATATCAATAAGTCTCGGCTCACTAGAAAACCACAAATGCTCACCACGACTAAAAAGATACCGTACATAGAGCCGATATAAACCCAGTCGCTTTGGCCAAACCAAAGGCTTGCACGAGTACCATCATTCACTAACAAGATGTTAACAAGAGACAATGTGATCACGCTGCGAAAATAAATCGGTTTATCCATATGGCTCGCAAATGCTGCGATAATGAGGGAAAACAGGCATAAGTAGAAGCCTATAACGGAAAACGTACCAGGTTGCATACTAGGATAAAATGCGACGAGAGAAAGGAGTACAGCAGCCCAACCGGTAGTTTTGTATATCATTATCAAGTCCTTTGAAAATGTTAAAAAGTGTTTGTTATGTAAACAGGCTGGAGTATGAGGTAATACTCGTAATTACGCAACTAAATGGTGATAAATATTGGCTGATATGACCTTTATTCCTTAGTTTTAAACCTATCAGATTGCCTTTGATTTTAAACCTAACCCTAAAGCATTAATTGAAAACTTAATTATCGCGTTATCAAGATGATAGCGCAGCTGAAACTCTTGTCTTTAACTGCGGTACACTGTCTTTTTCAAACCAGTCGTGCTTTTTTAACCAGATCTGATTACGGGGGCTAGGATGAGGTAATGGCAAATGACTTTGGCTGGAAAAGTCAGCATTTTTTACCATCTCAGTTACTGATGAATATTGCGTTAAGTAGCATTTTTGCGCATATTGCCCAATAAGTAGTGTCAACGATACGTGGCTGAGTGTAGCTAACACCTGAGAATGCCACGTTGGCGCGCAGATTTTAGGCGGCGGTAAATCTCCAGACTTCCCTTTACCCGGGTAACAAAACGCCATAGGCATAATGGCAAATAGTTCAGGGTTATAAAACTGTATTCGATTTACACCGAGCCAGTCTCGCAATCTATCTCCACTTGGGTCATTAAACGGCTGGCAGGTTTGATGTGCTTTTAACCCCGGCGCTTGGCCTATAATTAAGACTTTGGCCTTATAACTGCCTTGGATGATAGGTTTTGCCCCCATGGGAAGCATTTTATCGCAAAGCCTGCACTGCCTAACACGTTCAAAAATATCCATCTTCCCTTACCTGTTTTACCCAATCGCACCGTGGGTGATTATGACATAACCACATTCAAAACCCCATTGAACCAAAAGCACTTAGTCGTTAAAACGCCTCCACTCAACTTAAAACAAGTACGAATCACTATCATTTAGATGCAAATTATTGGATAATATTCTATTACGTTTTCTGTCTTTTTAAGAGGTGCTATGCCTAGTCGGGATAACACAAACAATAAGGCTATTTTGTACAGAGCTGAAGTGCTAGCACGCTTTTTCATCGCTATTTTCGGCGGCTATTACGTGACCGTTTTGGCTTCATCTTTGTTAGCTTTAACTTTACCTACTCCGCGCCTAGATGCGCTTTTATATGCATTAACAACCGGCATCGTCTTTTACGCCATCGTTTTTATTTGGGTGTTTGGATGCCGCTCTTTTAGAAAAGTATTTCTTGGCATGATCGGACTACTTTGTATTCTCTACGGCGCACTTACGCATTTTGGAGGCTCCCTGTGAGAGAGTCATTTTTCCGCAGTATGACTTGGCTACACACTTGGGTTGGTTTACTCGTTTGTTGGTTGCTGTTTTTAATCTTTTTTGCCGGTACAGCGAGTTTTTTCAGACATGAGATCAGTCTGTGGGCACAACCTGCGACACATCATCTACCTCATTACGATAGCGCTCAACAAAATGAAACCGTCAAAAAGAGTATCGAGCGGTTTCAAGATATAGCACCAAACGCAGAATCTTGGCGTATTGAAATGCCAACGGAGCGTCGCCCCAGCTTGCTACTGATGTACTCAGAAAAGCCAGCAGAAGGAGAAAGGCGCGGAAAACGCCACTCGGAGTATCTTGACCCAGTAACGCTGGAGGCACTTCCTGAGTTTAGAGAGACTAAAGGTGGTAACTTTTTCTACCGTCTGCATTTTGACTTGCATTACATGAACGCGATCACCGCGCGTTGGATTGTCTGTTTTGCAACTCTGTTTATGCTGATTGCGCTTATTTCTGGCGTAGTGATCCATAAGCGCATTTTCAAAGACCTATTCCAATTTAGAAACGGGAAAGGGTTGAGAAGTTGGCTAGACGCCCACAATCTCTCTTCAGTGGTGGCATTACCGTTTCATATTATGATCACTTATACTGGCTTAGTGACGCTTATCTTTATGTTGCTGCCACAACCTGCCGAGCAGCGCTTTGAAGATACAAAAACGCTCCGAGCCGAACGCTACCCCTTTCTTGCTGAGATCCCTGAAACAGGACAGCCACTGCAGGATCTTGAATTAAATACAGCGTTAGATCATTATTTTACTAACTCAGGCGACGCACCGCTTCGCCGCATTGTGATCTCATCGCCAGGAGATGCAAGTGCAACAATTAAGCTTTATGCCAATGCTCAACGTGCTGTTCAGGATGATCCACCAAGCTGGATGTATAGCGCGGCATCAGGAGAGTTGTTAAAAACACACAATGTGACACTGTCTGGCGCTGAAAATCTTTACGGCGGAATGATAGCACTGCACACCGGGCGGTTAGCAGAGCCGCTTTTGCGTTGGTTATACTTTGTTGCTGGATTAGCAGGATGTGCCATGATTGCAACGGGTGCGGTTATGTGGGCAAAAAGACTGCGCCAAAAGCTCAAAGGTGATGACAAGCCGGGTGTAGGCCTTAGGCTTGTGGAGTCGCTCAATTTAGGCACCATTATGGGTCTGCCAGCCGCAACGGCGATGTTCTTTTATGCAAACCGATTGCTTCCAGTGGAATTAGCGGGGCGTGCAGACAAAGAAGTTCTGGCGTTCTTTGTTACGTGGGGAGTATTCACTCTGGCTGCTCTCTTTAAGTCGGATAGACTAGCGTGGCGGCTATCTGCGAAAGTGAATGCAATCGTGTGGGGCCTACTGCCTGTCGTAAATATGCTAACCACTGATAGCAGTCTTGTGAGCTATTTCATTAATGGTCAGTGGGTATTATTTGGTTTTGATGTGATGGCTATTGGTATCGCGTTCGGTTTCTTGGTTCAAGCCAAAAAGCTCGGCAGTACCAAAGCAGCACCAGCGACACCACGTCGCCAAGCAAAACATGAGGTAAACGCCTAATGGAATGGCTAACGTTTTTACTTTGTCTGCTAGCGTTTATGGGTTTTGCAGTAGCAAAACCCAATCACTATAAAGAAGTATTTGGTACACGTCCAAAAGGAAACATAACAAACCAATTAACCATTGCCGGCTGGCTTTGCCTCAGCGGCAGCTTGGCACTTGCTCTTAAAACTCAAGGGGCCTACGGTAGCTTAGAGTTTATCGGTTATATGACCTTGGCAGTATTACTACTTATCGCTATCTTTGCGACCAAACCTAGTTACTTCAGATCACTATTTTACCTAGTCATTACCGCTATGCTGCTCAGTACGCTGTATTGGATCATATTTTAACTAAGGCGCCACTAATGGCGCCTTTTTTAGATCACAATTTTACTAACATTCCTTTGTTAACTCTTTGAAACCACATCATTTAGCATAAAATATCAGCAATAATGACGCTATACACCGCAAATTTACTAACTCAAACTAAGTTAGGTTAGTAAAATCATGATCTCATGAGCTCAATTAGCTTAATCAGTTGGTAAAAACATGATCTGGTAGTCTTGTTCTCGGACTAACTTAGTAAAATTCTGATCTAAGCGCCAAAGGAAATCTGTTGGTTGGTTAAATTCTGATCCAGAAAGCGAGAAGAGTAATTCTGCTCTGATCCGAGCTTAAGCTTTATCTTACCTTCAAGGTCTATGTGATAAGAAGATTAGCGTGCAATTTCAATTTGAAACTACCTCTTAGGATGATGGCAGTTTATCAGTGCCAGTCCCTTTATCTTTGAGCCTTTATCAACTCAGGGTAGGAAGCGCCCCTACCCTGAACACGATTTACTCGGCTTTATTCCAATCCAGCTGCATATCCCACACATATCGGTGCTCTGGCTCTAGAGGCTGTTGAGAATCATCGACTTGTTCAAGCACATTACGCGCTTTTACTATAGTGGCGTCACGACCGAACAGGTAGCTTTGCTCTTTGACAATGGTTAAGTAGGCTTTATTCAGCGCCAGCGCACGTGGTTTTGATGGTGTGATCAATTCATAAAGGTTTTTCGCAGACTGCACTTTTTTGCTGTTTACCGTACCATCCTTGTTAAACCAGCGCATTAGCATCTCTTGGTTTTGCCTAAACTCATCCCCACCGCCAACACGCATCATATAGGTCAAGAACTCGCCCTGCTCTTCGCCTTTGTTAGGTACGTCTTGCATCTCTTTTAAATTGATATAACCCCAACCCAGTTTGCCTTCAACTTTACGCGCAAACGAGAAGGTTTGGTCATAGGTTGAGCCAATGGTTTTGTGACAACCATTACAAAAAGCAAGCTCTTGCTCATGTTGCGGACGAAGCGCACCATTTTTGTCTTCAATATAACCGTTAATTGTCCAACCGAAGTTGTTATTGATCCCTTGGTCGCCCAAATAAAGCGTTTGTGGGTAATTTTCGAATGACTTTTCTTTAGCTTCTCTGTAGTAAGCAGCACCGAGTGATTGTTTGGATTTAAAGTTGTGCTTCTTCATGTAGCGCACTTCTTTCATTCTTGGCGCATTAAATACTTGGCCATTATCATCCACTCCAATATACCGAACGGTGTGTAAGAATTCAGTGTCTTGTGGATATAACTGATGAGCAAGCTCGATAGGATTGGCATCACCAAGGTAACGTTCACTGCGCAGCATGCTGGTGATCTGTGTGAGTTTGCCATCACCATTTAAATCTACGCCAACTCGCGATTCAGAAATCACTGGCGTTGATATTTCGTCAAGCCCCTTTACAGCCATTTCAACCAGACTTAAGTTGGCAAGATAGACGTCCTGATTATACGTTTCGCCCTTTTCTCTGAAGGCGTCAGCAAGACGGATCATGACATCCCCCGTCGAGCCATTGGTTGGCCAAAAAGTACTAGGAAAAGGCTTATAATTGAATGCCACCCAGCCACTGCCGTCTTTTGCTATACCAAGCTCATCGAAGGCTTTTTCCGGATATGCCAAGTTGTTAAGCGGGGTGATCTCACCTTTCCAGTCGGGGTTATTTTTTAGTTTTTCGATGAAAGGGCTGTAATTATCTTGGTTAACCCAGTTAGTAATATCTTGATCTGAGATACCTTTGATAAGCTCAGAACGATCTTTAAACAAATTTTTCCAGTGGTTTTTAAATCCAAGATCGGAAAACTCATAGGCGCCTTGTAAATTGGCATCACGCATCATGTTTGGTCGGTTTTTTTCATCATATGATTGATGGCAGGCATAGCAAGGGTTATTCACGCCATCCGTTTTGGTGTAACACTGAGGTGGGATCACTGATTCAGGGTTATAGACTTCATTGTGCTGCATAAATGCGGCCGCAGGAATATCATCACCCTGCTTATAAGGTGTTGTAGTTTGCGCCGACATAAGTGCGGTATTGGTTAGCCCTTGGGTCTGTTCATCATTACAACCAAACAAGGCTACGCTCGTCAATGCCACTAGAGTTAGGCTAACGTATTTCATTTTTATGACTCCAAAATTTTGCTAAAAAAAAGCAGCGCACCATGAAGTGCGCTGCTACTTGCTTAATTATTTTGCTTTAGGGTCATAAAGCCAAAGCGTGTTGTTTTCTTGGAAGCCATCTTCACCAATGATGATGCGACCATCTTCCATTACGATTACGTTATCAGGCTGCGAAAGCTGATTGACGTCACAACGCTCAGCGCCAGTTAGTGACGAGCGGTAAGTTGCACCCATGACAACCGGTTCAATGCGAGTTAAGTTATAGTTGTTATCGATATGAGCACGGTATACACCGCCACAATCTTTAACACGCGCAGAAAGCTGCATGTCACCTTCGCCATCAATCATGGTGTTGTCGATATCCGAGATACCGATATACATATAGGCTTTATCTACCACCTCACCGGCAACAACATCTTGACCAGTTACCGCCTCAAGTACGCGGTTATGGTTGATGCTTAAGCCTTCAAGTTTACGCCATTCAGCCGTAGCGCCTTTTTGGCGTGCAGCCTGACGAGACTCAAGGAAGATAGCACGGTTGTCCATCGCTTTACCTGCCGTTACTTTACCACCACCGTTTGCAACTGTTGGATAAGTAGCAGCACCTTCTGCCCACGCTTTTACATCAGCAACAGACAGATAGCTTGTTTGACCTTCAACATAGTCAGTCTCATTGATGCCGTCGTATTCGGCCACCCAAGTTTCAATCTGTGCATTACTGCCGCTACCAAGCTCAACCCAGCTAATGTCAAAGCCAGTTACAGCCGGATCGGTAAGGCCTGCATCTTGAGTTAGCTTTGCTGCGTATAGGGTACCTGCACTTAAGTCTTCTGGTTGATCTGCAACAAATTTAAATAATACGCCACCGGTATCATCTTGTGAGGAATAGACAGTACGACGGTCAGGCATTACAACTGAGTTTTCATGCTCATAACGACCGATTGTAAAGTGTTTTACAACATCAGGCGTTTCGGTTGTAGGATTTTTGATTTCTGCAATGTAACCGTAGCGATAAGGGTTAGGGAAATCAGGTGCCATTAACGCTTCCATTGTGTCGTTACCTGTTTCAGCAGGGTTATTCCACTGTGGATCTTGTGTTGAATCAACTTCAGACCAGACAATCCATTCTTCCGAAGTCAGCGGTGTGCCCCAAGGTGATACTGAACCAAAGCAGTTAGCAGCAGTGCCTTTAACACCGTCAAAGTCTACCATCATGGCTTCTTCGATTGACCATTTACCCGTTGTCGCTTTACTCATTTTCAAACGACTGACACCACCTGGGTACGCTTCCCAGTTTGTGAATAGGTAACCTGTGTTTGCATCGACTGGAATATAACCATTGAAATCAGGGTTATCATTTTTAATGATTTCTTCACCAGTTGAGATGCTGTAATGTACACCCAAACCACCTGCTAACCCCTTAGTGCCAAGGTTTGCGAATGTATCACCTGTTTGGCCTAGAATTTGATATTGACCAATTGCAGAAATCACGGTTTGTTGTTCCATGGTCGAAGCAGGAACTGGCGCGCTTGGGATATTTGCAGGTAAATTATTAAAGTTCACACCGGTTAGTACACCAACAGTACCCGTATTGAATGGCTTGCTATTGAACTTATCAGTAGCTGTGTTGGTATCATTTGGGTGCTGTACATTGAAGAACAAGTCACCCCCTTCAGAAAGAAATAGACCTGTTACTTCAGCACCAGCTGGGACGGTTGCGATGCGAACAAGGCCAGGTACGCTGTAACTACCATCACGACCATTTTGGCCGTCTTGTCCATTTTGACCGTCCTGGCCGTCAGTACCATTTTGTCCATTTGTGCCGTTTGAGCCATTAGTACCATTCGATCCATTAGTGCCGTTTGCACCGTCTTGGCCAGCAGTGCCCTGCTCACCTTGAGGACCCGCAGGACCTTGTGCTCCATCGTCACCATCACAGGCTGTAAGTGCCATTGCAACTGCTGCTGCAATAAGAGAATATGCTACACGCTTCATGAGTTACTCCAGTTCCTAAGTATTATTTTTTGTAAAGCGTGCAACAGTGTGAAGTGTTCCTGTTACAGTTGACTGAATGATTTATTAACCATTTCCTACAGGAATAAGACACTTAGACTCAACCTACATACAGCCTCCCTTCTGTTAGTAAGTTAAAATACCCATAAAAGGAACTTTAGTGTAAAGGGGGTTTACACTATTCTTTTTGAACGGGTTTGTGTCTCATATAGATAAGTTCATTGGTGTTAAAACCATATTGTTCTGACATGGTTTTAAACTTGTTCATTACGGTATCGGACACTTTAGGTGCTCTAGAAAGCAACCAAAGGTAATCACGGTTGTAGCTGGTAACAAATGCATATTGGTAATCCTCATCTAACTCGAATACCACATAACTGCCATAAAACGGACCAAAAAATGACACTTTCAGATGCGCTATTTCATCATTTGCAACAAACTTAGCTTTGCCAATCGCTTCTTTCCACTCCCCTTCCTCTGTTACATATCCCTTATTGACGACTTTAATTGAACCGTCAGGATTTTGGCTATACGTCGCCGTGACGTTCTGCATTCCCCTTTCAAATGAGTGATCTAATCGCGCAATTTCATACCAGGTGCCAGTATAACGCTCAACATTAAAGTCTTTAACTGGTTTAATGCCCTCAGGCAGCCCTGTGCATGCTGAAACTACAAGCACCAAAATCACCGTGAAAAATAACTGACGTACTTTCATATAAGTTCTCCATATTCCATCTTAATGTCATACGTAGAAACCAAGCACTAAGATTAACGATAGGTTCGATTTTTACCTAGTAAGAATAAAATTTAAATTGAGACCCTTACCATGCCAATTTCACCTTATTTATTTTAAACTTACGTGCAAATGAATAGTTCGCAGCAAAGTATGATGAATACAGCACAGAGCAAAAAAATACTAACTCATGGTTTGGGTGTAGCAACGGGTAAAGTTGCGTTTTATATTGAACATCCACCAAGCATAGAACCTTATAATAATTTGATGCAAGTCAGTGCGTTAGCCAATAGGGAGATCGAACATATTAATGCGCATTGCGGCAATGGTTGGCGGAAAATCTTCAATGTTTTTGCCAAGTTCTTATTTGCTGCAAGGCTGCCAGATCACGATATTACTAACTATTCAACTTGGCAGTCATATCGTGATAGCGCATTACTTCAAGCTTCAAGTCAAGAAGCCCTGCTCTTCTCAACGCCTGATTTTTCAGCAAAAACATACGATTGGCATATTATTGCAGGACGCACCTACGCGAAATCATTGCTCAGAGATCAGATTTTTACTAACAATCTAATTTGGCTAGATGATGAGTTCGTCGTTGACTATAACTTGCGCCTTATCATTTCGCCATTTTTGGATTATCGCCAACTTAGTAATATAAAAATCAATAAGTTAGTAGAGATAATAAGACAAGGTTAGATATTAGGCGACAACTGAACTGCATACCAATTCGTGAATAGATCAAATTTTTACTAAGTAAAATACTGATCTACCTTCCGTATCACAGTCATTGAGATCAGAGTTTTACTAACTTTTTAGAAGTTATAGATAGATAAAGCGCGGTGACGTCAGTGGCAGAGCAGCAATTGACTTGGTATAGATCACTATTTTACTAACTTAATACAAGCTACTTTGAAAGAGTTAGAAGGTAAAAGCCAAACCCTTATGTGGTCTGGCTTATTTAACCTGAGGTTTGGATAAGGAATGAGCTAACTCATTGCAGTTAACGCACAACTTAATTTACCTCTTTGTCTAGCCAGAGAGTTTTGGGGATAGATAACACCGCTTCCGCGTCCTGCTCTCGCTAAGGTACCTACATCCTGTAGGCAAGGCGAATTTACGCACCAATAGCTGGCTATTGGAAGTGAATTCAACGCAGTTAGCGCTAAAACTGGCTGCTAGAAGGCATTAATTATCCGAACCTCAGGTTATTTAGATAAAAAACTACTGTTTTTCTACCACAAAGCCTGCAAACCCAAGGGCTTTGAAGAAAGGTTTAGCAATGCCAAAACCTGCGGTGTCTAGCAGCTCTGCAAGACGCATCTTATCCAAGGGGTAAAACTCATGCTCTAAATTCACCCTCATGCGCTGCTCGCCAACATCAGTCAGCCCAAGTTGTTTGCAAACGATTAATTGCGCTTCACGTTCAAAGCTTGTCGCAGGTTTTTCTAAGTCGGCAATAAAAAGACGCCCATCCGACTTTAGCTGCTCACTCATTTGCTTAAACAAGCTTGCTTTATCACCGTTATCTTTTACAAAGTGCATCACCAGCAAGCACAGTACCGCATCCGCTTGATAGGCCTGTGGTGAAATCGCGCCATGATGGATCTGCACGCGCTCCTGTAGGCCTAACTTAGTAAAATGCTGATCTGCAATTGCCAACATATCAGCAGATACATCTTGCGCTATAAACCGCCAACTCGGGTTTAGCTGAGCAAGCTCTACAATTTCTTTGCCTGTCCCTGCACCCACAACCAAAATGGTTGCGCTATCTGGGTAAAGTGCTAAAAGTTGTGCCCCAGTAAGTTGGTGAATTAACGCATAGCCCGGCACTAATTTTGTGATCCTCGAGTCGTAGTTTTGGGCTTCTTCGCCCGTAAAAGTCGGCATCCAAATTTCCTTATGTTTGTGGTACTAAATTTAAAGATGAGTAGCCTCCCGGCTGTTTATTCACATGGATACGGGTGGCGATCCGCTCGCTCATCTGAGCAACATGCGAGATCACTCCAACCTTGCGGCCTTGTGATTGCAACGCGTCTAGTGCATCAATCGCGACACCTAGCGTCTCAGGGTCTAACGTACCAAACCCTTCATCAATGAATAATGAATGTATTTGCACTTTATTTGATGAAAGTGCAGCAAGTCCAAGTGCTAAAGATAAAGATACCAAGAAGGACTCTCCTCCAGACAAGGTGTTGACGCTACGTTGTTCGTCAGCCATGTCTTTATCTATCACCGCAATTTCTAAAGACTGCTCAATATTGGTAAGCAGATAACGTCTAGAAAGCGTATGCAATTGCTGGTTAGCATACTGTAATAAGATTTTTAACGTTTGTGTTTGCGCCCAATTACGCAGCTTTTTGCCTGTTGCGTCGCCTAATAGCTTATCTAACAAATGCCATTGCTCGTAGTCTTGTTGCTGCTGAGCGAGATTTGCCGCTTGCAAAGAGAATTGTTGTTTATTCTGAGCATCGACCTCTAATGCACTTTGCACTTGTAGCAACTGATTTTGAGTTTGCTCAAGTGCTTGCGTCGTCTCGGCATGACTTAGTTTCACTTGTTCACTATCAACTCCATCAGGGTATTTACTTTCAAGTTGGCTGAGTTCTTCACGCTGATGACTAAGCTGCAGCTTAGTGTTTTGAAAAGCTTGCTGAACTTGCGCACACTTTTCTAAATTCGCTCGAGCTTCATCTAACGAAACCTCAAGTAATGCTAATACTTTTACTTTGTCTAGCTGCCCCTGCTGGTCGAGCAACCATTGTTCAAAGCGCACATCAAGTTGCTGCAACCGCAATGTTTGCTCGGCAATTTGCTTTTCTAGCTGCGTCAGGCTGTGCTGAGCCTTTTCACGCTGTGCTTCGGTTTGGCTCAGCGCCAGCTGGGTTTGTGTGATCTGCTCTCGGCTTTGCTGCTCTTGCTGCTTAAGCTCTGCAATCCAATCATCCAAGCTGGTGTGCTGCTGTGGTAAGTATTCAGCACGTTCGTGATTGAGGCGTTCAATATTCTGCTGATGTTGTATAAGCGTATGTTCTAATTCTTCAAGCCGCTGCGCCTCATCTTGTTTTTGTTGACTGACAAGATGTAATTGATGCTCAAGCTGAACTTTATTCGCCGTTAATACATCTGTACGCTCGGTGGTTTTTAGCCAAGTTTGCACCCCTGTTTTAAGTTGGCTGATGGCAGCTTGAGGAGATGAATCAAAGTCTTGCCACCACGACTTATCGGAAATTAACGCTTCAAGCCGATTGCGTAAGGCATCCACTGTCTGTGATAGCTGATCATATTCGGTTCGCAAAAAGGCAATATGATTACCTAAATCATGGTGCTGCTGCTGAAGTGCCTGCCCTTTATGTTTAGCCTGCTCGAGGTGTTGTTGTGCCTGCTGAACCGATTGCCACTGGCGGTCGATATCATTGCGTAACTTGGATAGTTCATTTAGCCGTGACTGTATATTCTCCAGTTGCAATTCAGCTTGCTCAGCGCTGCCAACTTTATACTCATCATTTAACGTATCTAGTCGAGCGCGATTCTCATTTATTTGCTTAGTGCAGTGAGCAATTTCCTGACTGACGGACTGCCATAGTGCATTTTCACGCTCTTTTTCACCGACTTGTTGGTTATAACGCTGCAACACCTGTTCCCGAGCTTGCTCAGCAGCTTGATACTGAGACCGGAAATCCGATAGTAACTGTTCCCAATGGGCATCGATATGCTCCACACCATAAGGATGTTCTTTTGAGCCACACACCATACATTCTTGCCCTGCTCGCAGTTGAGAACGTAAATCGCTGATCCGCTCACTTGCGCGTAACTGCACTTGCTCCAAGTTATCACGAGTTAGGGCTAGACGCTGTTTAGACAACTCATCTTGCTGCTTGGTATCTCGGATCAGTATCTCAAGCCTTTCCAAGCCAATATGATGCTGAGTTTGTTGCGATCGTAACTGATGCAGCAAGGCATCCCCTTCTTCAATACTACGATAGGCTTGCACGCATAGAGACCAGTCCTGCAATGCCAAATTTAGGTCTTGTTGAGTCAAAGGTGCGAGTGCTTCTTTTAACGCGGAGAGCACGCTGGCTTCGGTGTCGTAAACCTTTTGTAGGTGCTGTACCTCAGCCTCATGTTTGCTCAATTGTGTACCTAGCGCTTGCTGTTCGTTCGGTAATTTTTGCAACTGGGTTTCATGATCGTTGCGTTGTTGTTGGTACTTTTGCAGATCATCGAATTGAGGTTGAACCACGCTCCATTGCCTAGCAATATTGCTAACTGAGTGCAAATTCGCTTGCTCATGCTCTAGTTGCTGTAATTCAGTAGCGATCTCGCCTTGTTGTACTTGATACTTCTGTATCGCAGCTTCATGTTGCGCAATAAGATTAGCGTGCTTATCAAGATAGGGCTTAGTTTCTCGTTCTTGCGCTTTGTGTAGGCTCAGCTTTTCATCCAATATACGAATGGTGTTAAAGCTTGCTTCTAACTTTACAAAATTGGTTTGCTGCGTAATAAGCTGCTGTTCCAGTTGCTGCTGTTTTGCTTTGAGCGTTGTAATGGCGGATACAAAATCTTGTTGCTGCAGTGCTAGCTGCTCTTGAGATAGCTGCGCAACGCGTTTATCCGCCAGCTCATGCTGCTCACGATTATCACGCATCTCATTGGCTTTTAAGACTTGCTGCGCATATTCCTGCTGTGGCTTTCCATCTTCTATTTGCTGCTCAAGCGTTTTTAGCCTGTGTTCCACCTCAGTTATTTTTTGCTTTCTTAGCTCGACATCCGCGAGCCATTGCAGCTGAGCTTGCAGCTTTGTGCTTGTCTCTTGTTGTCGATTTCTTGTATCAATCAACGCCAACTTCTGTGCTTCAAGTTCGGTAAGCTGCTCTGGTGACAAGAGCACAATTTGACCTAGCCTATCTTGCAGGGATTGCAGCTCGATTTTCTTTTGTTTGTGCGCTTCAAAAACCGCTTTACCTATATTGCTGAACTTTTCGGTACCCGTAAGACATTCTAGTAACTGAGCCCGTTCATCTCCCCCTGCCTTCAAAAACGCGGAGAATTCATGCTGAGCAAGCAGCACAGCTCGAGTAAACTGTTCAAAGTTAAGCCCGACTAGCTGTTCGATTTTTTGTTCTGTTTCTTTTTTCTTCTCACAGACTAGGGTCATATCAGGTAGGCTAAACAACTCTATAGTGGCGGTTTTTAAATTACCTTTAGGGCTTTTTCTAGCACGCTCTACCGACCAAATAGCTTGATAACGTTTACTATCTTGGGCAATAAAAACCACGCTCGCAGATGCTGCAACACAACCCCGACGCAATAAGTTTCGCGGGTCGTTTAACTTAATGTTATCGCCATTAAAGGCAACTCTCTCTTTGTCATCCGATTTTAATCGTGCGGTTTTGCCATAAAATGCGAGGCAAACCGCATCCAGTAAAGTGCTTTTTCCCGCCCCTGTATCACCAGTAATGGCATAAAGACCGGTGTCTTTGAGTGGTGCCGCAGTAAAGTCGACTTCTGCGCTTTCTATAGAGGCAAGGTTGGTGATTAGTATTTTTTCAAGTTTCATCGCCCTACTCCTCCATGCTCGCGATCACTTCAGCTAATTTTTCATGCAATGTCGTTGGTGCCTTTTCCTGCTCAGGTTCAATTTCGCGATAGGCAATATCCAACAAGGTATTGGGCGATAACGATTCAACTTTGCCCAAATCTTCAAACAACCACTCACTGGCAGCTGCGCCTTTGGACACCCGCTCAATACCACAAAACTTAATATCCTTTCCTTTTAGCGCTTCATCAATCTCGGCTCGAAAGCGGCTATTGGTTTCCGCTGCAGATAATTTTAAGCGAATATAGGGAGCGCTATCGAACTTGCTAAAATCTTGCGCCGCGATAGCTTCGCATAATTCAGTCAAGCGCTTTGCACCATCTTCAGGGATATATAACACATCTTTAAAACGGGGAACGTAAAGGGGGTTTACATCGACCAGACCTTGCTCGTTAAATTCAGCGAGCAATACCTGATGCTTATAATTGCGTTCGGAAAATGACATTGGCAAAGGTGTGCCGCAGTATCTGATAGCACTTTGCTTAGCGACGGTTTGCGCTTTATGTAAATGACCTAGCGCAACATAGTCAAACTGCTCGCCAAACACACCTGCAGATACCGCATCAAAACCGCCAATGTTGAGGTTACGCTCAGAATCTTCAGAAATCGTTCCCCCCTTGGCGTGCAGATGCCCCATTAGCACAATAGGGCCTTTCACTTCTTCTATCGTACTTAGCGCATGCTGATAAGCTAATTGCACCCCTGCTTGATAGTCAAACTCGTCATCTAGCGGTTTTGGTAAATCAGCACTGCGTAAAAATGGCATTGCCACAACATGCATATGCTGCGCTGCGATGGGTAAATCGATAACAACCTGTTCCGGCGCTTGCTTGTTAAAACGTCCAATAACATGGGTGTTAAATAAGGTTAAGAGTGGTTTTGCGGTTTCAATGCGATTAGCGGAATCGTGGTTGCCAGCAATCAGAATAATGTGCAGCTGAGGGCACAGTTGAGATGCTTTTTGGATAAAGGTATACAGTTGCTTTTCAGCACTGGCGGGCGGTGTTGCGGTATGAAAAATATCACCGCTGATCAACAGTACATCGACTTGCTGTTCAACCAGCGCATCGCATAGCCAGTCTAAAAACAGCTGATGCTCTTCACTGCGGTCATGCTCGTAAAACGATTGCCCTAAGTGCCAGTCAGACGTGTGTAAAACCTTCATTTAGCGTTCCTTTTCCTATAGAAACGCTAATATAGCATCGTCGAGCAATATTCGTCTTGTGAATATTGACGCTTTAACAGCTTAGTGAGTCAACTGCCACCAAGCAAAAATGATTATAGGTAATGCCAGTAAAAAGAATTTAGCAGGTAACTTGAAAACACGACTATGCTTATCTTGCACGCGTTTAATCGCCGATTTCTCGTTACAGGCAGCTACTTTATCAACATAAAAATAGCCGTCATCTAAATAATCTTTACAGTTTTGTTCGTCTGCAGGAATTGCAACAAACTTCTCTTGTTTTTTTAGTATGTAGAAATCCATACTGCCCACCACATTCGATTCGCTAAACGGGTATTTAGTACAGAGCAAAACTAACGCCAGTTTTACCCAGAGATTGTAAAGTGCGCGATTTTAAAGACAAACTTGGGTCAATATCAACAACTAATTTTGTTTTCTTTATTTATTTATAAAATGTAGACAATAACCCAGCAAAATACCTTTTTGGCATACAAATTAATTTTTTAGACCACTGTATTTTTTCTATCAAAAACAATAGATTAAAAAACACTCAAAACAGTCTAATTTCAGTCGAGTCCAAATCTTGTTACTTTATCTCAAAACTTTGATTTATGTGTTTTTATTTGTCAGTTTATTGACACGTAGAAGGTTTTATTTGTCTTCCTTTGTCACCATGCAAATCCCCTCTACTCACTCAGAGCAAAAAACTGAAATAAAAATGTTTATCGGTCAATACCTTGGCATGATAAAACGGGAAATAACAATGAAAAAATCAACACCAGCTATGCCTTTATTGGTTGCACTCGCGCTATCCGGTGTCGCACACGCCAGCGCCATTTCACAAACCAAAGGGCATTTTGAAGATAAGTTTCGCCAATTAGATGAAGCCTTACCTACCCCAAATATCTACCGTAGTGCAGCCGGTGAGCCCGGAGAGCGTTATTGGCAACAAAAGGTGGATTATGATATTGATGTAAATTTGGACGAGAAAGCCAAAAGATTAACCGCTACGCAGACCATAAATTACAAAAATAACTCTCCTCACACCCTCAAATATTTATGGCTACAATTAGACCAAAATATCTTCAAAAACGATTCAATCGCTGAACGCACTGCAACTTTTGGGAACGAATTACAGAGTAATCCGGTTGCAAAACATGCAAAAATTTCACTAAATCAACTCAGACGTCAGCAGTTTATGGATGACACAGAACTTGGTTTTGTCATTAATAATGTCAAGGACGGTCGCGGTAAACCGCTCAAGATCACGATTGTTGATACCATGATGCGTGTTGACCTAAACGAACCGCTCAAATCAGGTAAAGATCTGCAATTTAGCATGGACTTCGCCTTTAATATTGTTGAAGAAGATGCGGTTGGCGCACGTTCGGGTTATGAGCACTTTGAAAAAGATGGTAATGACATCTTTTTGCTCGCGCAATGGTTCCCTCGTCTAACGGCGTATACAGATTATGAAGCTTGGACCAACAAGGCGTTTCTTGGCAGTGGTGAATTCACGCTCGAATTTGGTGACTACGACGTTGAAATCACGGTGCCAGCCGATCATATCGTTTCTGCAACCGGTGAGTTAGATAACCCAAAGCAAGTTCTGAGCAAAACCCAGCGTGACAGACTAGCGCAAGCAAAAACAGCAAAACGCCCGGTATTCATCGTTACTGAAGAAGAAGCGCTAGAAAACGAAAAAGCCGGCACAGATGACACTAAAACGTGGCGCTTTAAGGCCAAAAATGTGCGCGATTTTGCTTGGGCTTCATCACGTAAATTTATGTGGGATGCTAAAGGCTATCAGCAAGGTGGTGACGAGCAGCCTCTCGTGATGGCCATGTCATTTTTCCCCAAAGAGGGGGGGGACTTGTGGAAAAAATACTCCACCGAAGCCGTTATTCATACCATGGAAGTCTATTCACGCTTCTCGTTTGATTACCCCTATCCAACCGCGCAGTCGGTAAATGGTCCTGTCGGTGGGATGGAGTATCCGATGATCACTTTCAATGGTCCTCGTACGAAATTGCAAGATGATGGCTCTCGCACCTATTCACTGGCCGAGAAACGTTTTTTAATCGGCGTTGTCATTCACGAAGTAGGGCATATCTACTTCCCGATGATAGTCAACTCAGACGAGCGCCAGTGGACATGGATGGATGAGGGCCTCAACAGCTTTTTAGATGGCGTTGCTGGCCGCGAATGGGATCCCACCATTCCTTGGGGCGTTGAGCCAAGAGATGTTGCTGCCTACATGAAATCTGAAGATCAGTCTCCCATCATGACACAATCAGACAGCGTATTGCACTTAGGTCCAAATGCCTACACTAAGCCAGCAGCGGCTCTTAACATTCTGCGCGAGGTGATTTTAGGTCGTGAGCTATTCGATTTTGCATTTAAAGAATATGCCCTACGCTGGAAATATAAACGCCCAACGCCTGCCGACTTCTTTAGAACGATGGAGGAAGCTTCTGGGGTCGATTTAGATTGGTTCTGGCGCGGCTGGTTTTACAGCACAGATCATGTCGATATCTCATTGGATAAAATCTATCAATTGCGGTTAGACACCAAAAACCCAGACATCGACTTTGGCCGTCTACGTGAGTTTGAAAAGAACAAACCAATGTCGTTATTCGTCAAACGCAATCAAGAACAAGGGCGCGCACTTTGGATTGATAAAAACCAAGACATAACAGACTTTTACGATAGTAATGACCAGTTTACGGTAACCAATGAAGAACGAAATGAGTATCGTGAGTTTTTATCTGAGCTTAAACCTTGGGAAAAACGTACCCTTGAGCGCGCGGCAAAAGAAGACAAAAACTATTATGTGCTTAAGTTTAGTAATGTCGGTGGACTCGTGATGCCAATCTTACTTGAGCTCACGTACCAAGATGGTAGCAAAGAAGAGCGAACTATCCCTGCCGAGATTTGGCGTCGCAATGCCCGTAACGTCAGCAAGCTAATTATTACAGATAAAGATAAGCCGCTTGCATCCGTGACTGTTGATCCGCGATGGGAAACTGCTGACGTTGATATCGAGAATAACCATTACCCAAGGCGCATTATAGAATCCCGCCTAGAACTCTATAAAAAGAAAGAGCGTGAAGGTAAAGTGTATCGCGATATCATGCAAGACGTGAAAGCCGAGCTAAAACCATTCGAAGAGAAAAAGGATAACTAATGAAAACCTGGCGCTTAGCCTGTTTACTGGTGCTGATTTCGCCGCTTTGTCAGGCGCACCAATTAAAAGCAGCGATCACCACTGTTTTATTTAACGAACGCAGTGGCAATATCGAGATCATGCACAGATTTTATCTCCATGATACTGAGCATGCGGTAGAGAGCCTATTTAGTCACAATGCCGATATATTTAACAATGCTGCTGATAGAGTAAGCTTTGCGAATTATGTCAGTAAGCGCGTTGAATTAAAAACAGGCGCAGGTAAAGTGCTGCCCTTAAATTTGGTTGGTGCGGAAATTGATGGCCAATTTTTTTGGGTATATCAAGAAACGCCACTGTTCTCACCAATAAATGAACTTAAAATGCGCCATAATGCACTCAGAGATGTGTGGTCAGAACAAGTCAATTTAGTAAACTTTGAAGGCAAAGGAAAAGTCAGGTCGTTGCACTTTGATGGTAATGATGATTGGCTAAGCGTCACGTTTTAGGTTATCTAACTCGCTAAAGTTAAAAGGCACTCCGGTGCCTTTTTTACTTTATCAACTCAAGTTCTGCGCTAAAGTTAAAGAATACTTTTTAATGCACGATGAGGAAAAGGAATGATAGCCTCAATAAAGCTGGTGTTGACCTGCATATTACTGACGTCATTTAGCGTCTGTGCAAACGATTTAGTGCGCTATAACATCTCTAAAGAATTTGCAGATCCAAAACAAGACTACTACATCGCGTTATTAAGGCTGGCTCTAAATAAGAGCCGCGATAAATATGGCGCTTACCAACTCAGTGAAAACTCTTTCGATCATACCCCTCAAGGACGCACCTTAGAAATTTTGGAGCAAGGGAAGCTTTTAGATGTTCACTGGAGTATGACATCCATCAAAAGAGAAAAGAGTTTAGCGACGGTATATGTGCCGCTACTAAAAGGAATGATGGGCGCGCGTTTATTTCTCATCCACAAAGATACCGAAGAAAGACTCTCTTTGCTTCACTCTCCCGCCCAATTAATGAGTTTCACGCTTGGTAGTGGTATCGACTGGCCCGATACTTCAATCTACGAAAAAAATGGCTTTGTTGTAGTCACAAGCATGGCTTCTTTGCTACCAAAGATGTTAGAAGAAAAACGCTTTGAGCTCTTCCCTCGCGCACTTCACGAACCATGGACAGAGTTACAAAGCATGGATAGCACAGTAGTAGAGTCTAGGTTCGCGTTTTGTTATCCCACTGCTATGTACTTTTTCGTCAATAAAAATAATAGTCGACTCAAGGAACGCCTTAGCTATGGCCTCAACAAAGCAATAGAAGACGGCTCATTTGATAGACTATTTTTCAATCATCCAATTACTCGTGAAGCCATTGCAAAAGCCAAATTTGAGGATAGGAAAGCTTTAAAACTGCAAAACCCAAACTTGAGTGGTCACACAAGGGATACCCTGTTTAACTCCAAATATACTTGGCAACCTATCCACCAGTGTATATCACCCAACTAAACCTAGCTCAGAGCGACAAGCTATTGAAACTTGAATTATCGGCTTTGGTTAATTAATCTGGGGCTGGGATACAGCAGTAAGGGACCTATATTAGTTCAATCATGCTTTTGTAGATTTCTCTGCCTATTCAGTAGTTCATTTTACACGATGGTATCGTACACCAGCGCTGGCTACCTAAAGTTGTCAACTAAAATAAATTCACCATCAATAAATAATAAAAACAAAGAAGGCCATTACCTTGATCAATATTCCAGCCAATATCCCACGCTCAAACAGCCCTATTGGTCGAAAGCTTGGAAACTTGATGCTTAAGATGATGGGATGGAGGATAGCTGGCACTTTCCCAAGTGAAGACAAATTCGTAGCAGCCGTCGCGCCGCATACATCAAACTGGGATTTCTTTATTGGCATTGCTGTCAAGCTTGCACTTGATGTTGAAATTCGTTTTTTAGGCAAGCACACCATTTTTATCCCACCATTTGGCTGGCTATTACGTAAATGGGGCGGTATTCCGGTTAGGCGAGATACACCTCATGGTATGGTCACGCAGGTTCGCGATATCTTCAATGCCAACGACCAATTAATTTTGGGCCTAGCCCCAGAAGGGACTCGTAAATACACCTCAGAATGGAAAAAAGGTTTTATCTACATAGCACAATCCGCCGAAGTCCCCATTGTGCCTATGGCAATAGACTACCGTAGTAAAACTTTTGTTGTTATGCCGGCGATTAACAATACTACAGAGCTCACTCCCGATCAGTTACTTCACCAAGTCAAACAACAGTTTTCAAAACAAATGGCAAAATACCCTGAACACGCATCAGGACTATGAATAAAAGCGTCAACTAAAGCTGAAAACTTTAAATATACAAATCAACTAGATAGAGACTAACAGATAAATAATGCCACTAATTGAAAAAATAAAGTCAATCTAATCAATTACTTTAAAAAGACACACTTTAGTTACATTAGTTTGACAACTCCACTACTTAACACATTTAACCACACCACATTGTAAAGATTTGTTAATGAGATTTATACATATATATCATGAAGATATTTAATTTTAATGAATCCAGATGAAAACACTTGGTAAATTAAAAGTTGATCACAAACCCGCAAAATGAATAGTATTTCACCACTTATTAACGTATTCGTGGTGGATTATGCGATTGCTCATTGTTGCATTACTTGTTGGTTTTATTGGAATTGCTTTTTGGAAAATGATGCCTGAAGCTCAACTTTCACATGCAAATGTAATTCAAGTTTCGAACAACACAGAAGATGAGTCGAAGGCGACCCTAGAGCTTGATACGCTTGAACAAGGTTCTAAGCAAGTCACCATCACAGCAGCGCCAATACAAAAAAGCAGTGACTTTTATGCGGTGAATAAGGTATCGAATAAAGCAAAAGCCGTGCTGTCAGCCGCAAAGGTGTTACCACAAGACTTAAACAATGAAGCTTATATTGAATTTGATTTACCTACACTCAGAAAATTAGAAGGCGGCGATAACTTTGAATTGCTTATTCCGCAAACACAAGAGTCATTTGTAGCAGAAGTGACCGGCATATCCTTAGCAGAAAACGGCGATAAAAGCGTCTTTGGTAAGGTCACAGGTGCTGATGGTCGTTTCCATACCACCGTTTTGACGGTAGGAAAAGACGCCGTATATGGTCAACTCACCGCGCCAAGCGGCAACTATGTATTCGAATCAAAAGACCAATTTGGCTGGATCGCAGCCAAGCGAGACTTATATCGCTCTCACAAAGAAGAAGAACTGCATCCGCATGATAGTCATGACGAAACAGAACGTAACTCAGTGTCTGTGAAGGAAGATATTTTTCAACCCAAAAGTAACGTTAACTAAAAGAAAGGAAAAACAATGAATACAACAGTAAAGGCAGCATCGCTGGCAACAGCACTCGCTCTATCTGCAAGCGCATCAGCAGTCACCGTTGATATCGGCATTCTTTATACTGATCAGTCAGCGGCTGCTACATCAAACATTAACACTAAAATCAATCAGTTGATTGCGTTTACAAACCAAGTTTACAGCCAAAATGGTATCGATCTGCAACTACGTCTTGCAGGCACGCAAAATTTAGGTAACTACAACATCACACCAACGAGTACTTGGTTAGATTCTGTGACTAACAGCAGCTATGTAGCTAACCTACGTAATACTTGGCGTGCAGATATGGTTGCAGTACTTGGTACAGGTGAGCGCAATGGTAACTACATCACATGTGGTCTAGCTTGGGTAGGTCAAGGTAGCAATGGCAACCTATATTCAAGCATGAGCAACCGTATGTTCAGCATTACAGGTATCGATTGTGGTGCAACAACATTTGTTCATGAGCTTGGTCACAACCAAGGTCTAGCGCATTCACGCAAACAAGGTGACACCAGCGGTGGTGTATACGTTGACGGTATGGGCCACGGCGTACAAGACAACTTCGCCAGTATCATGGCTTATCCACATGTATTTGGTAATGCAACACAGTACGACTACTTCGCTAACCCGAACTGGTCTCTTGGCGGTGTGCCTTACGGTGTAGTTGGTCAATCATATGCTTGGAAAACGGTAGATGCGACTAAAACGAGCATCGCAAACTTCAAGTAATCGCTTGACGTTCAAGTTTCAAACTAAAACACACCCAAACCCGCGCTCTTAGCGGGTTTTTTCGTGCTTAGTATGCTTACTTTGCCAACCATTGATTGATTTCTTTATACATAAAGTCGCGGATTAGAGGTTGTGCTTCTTTGTTTGGGTGTAAGTTATCGTTTTGCATTAACTCCGGTTTGTCCGCCACTTCTAACATAAAGTAGGGCATTAGATAGCTACCGGTTTGCTCTGTCACTTGTTGGTAGCTCTCAGTAAACATACTGGTATAACGTGGACCTAAGTTAGGAGGTATTTGGATTTCCATTACGGCAACGTTGGCGCCAGCTTGTTGACTAGATTGCACCAGTTGTGTGAGATTTGCCTTTAACCTTTTAACAGGGAAGCCACGTAAACCATCATTACCGCCCAATTCGATTAATACATGAGTAGGCGAAATCGTTTTCAATTGCTGATTTATTTTTGCCACAGCATTACCTGTTGTTTGACCGCTAACGCTAACATTGATAATTTCGATCGGATTTTGTTCTGTTTCGTATTTATTTTGTAACAATTTAACCCAACCATCATCTTGTTTCAGGCCATAAGCGGCGCTTAAGCTATCACCAACTATCATGAGTTTTTGCTTGGCATTTGCGCTTAACGGCGTCATTACAATAACAAGTATGAACAACAACTTTAGGAAATAGTACTTCATGTCAGTGCTTTCTCAGTTAAATATGATCCAAGTAAAAGGCCTTACTAAACAGGTCTCGACCGTCGAAGGTAATCTCACTATCCTTAGTGATATCGATTTCACTGTCAAGTCAGGTGAGTCCGTGGCAATCGTTGGCGCTTCAGGCTCTGGTAAGTCAACCTTACTTAGTTTGCTTGCCGGCTTAGATATCGCATCCAAAGGAGAAGTTCATTTAGATGGCGAATCATTGCAAAAAATGGATGAAGAAGCTCGAGCTCAACTGCGAGCAGAAAAAGTCGGCTTCGTATTTCAGTCATTTATGTTAGTGCAAAGCTTAACCGCGCTTGAAAATGTGATGCTTCCTGCTGAATTAGCTGGGGACAAAGGTGCGAAAAATCAAGCGACAGAGTTATTAGAAAAAGTTGGCTTGTCTCATCGACTAACTCACTATCCCTCACAACTTTCGGGTGGTGAGCAGCAGCGAGTGGCTATAGCCAGAGCCTTTGTTGGCAAACCCAAAATCTTATTCGCCGATGAACCATCAGCCAATCTAGACAGTAAGAACGGCCATCTTATCGAGCGTTTACTGTTTGACCTAAACAAAGAGAATGGCACCACTTTGGTGCTTGTTACCCATGATGAGCAACTCGCTCAACAGTGTGATCGCATCATTCATATTGAAGCTGGAAAACTAGAAGTAATAAAACAAGGAGCGGCTGTCAATGTGGTTTAAGTTAGCACTTACTTTATTCTCTAGGGAATTAAGACGAGGCGAGCTCACCATCATCCTAGCTGCAATTGCGCTTGCAGTATTGACTGTGTTTAGCTTGTCTTCCATTACCGAGCGGATCCGTTTGAATCTAGAACAAAAATCCGCAGATTTTATCGCTGCTGACAGGCGGCTTTCGAGCAACCATGATTTCGACGACCGAGTATTGACCACAGCACGAGAGTTTGGCTTAAATACCGCCAAGCAAGTGTATTTTGACTCGATGTTATTTGCCAACGATGAGTTAATTCTTGGCGCGCTAAAAGCTGTGACAGAAACCTATCCACTTAGAGGTAAACTTACTTTAAGAGATAGCCTTAATGGCGAGAATTACCAAGTTCAAGCCGCCCCAAAAAAGGGCAATGTATGGCTCAGCGAAGGCTTGTTTTATTCCCTTAGTCTTAAAATTGGCGACGTGGTAGAAATAGGGGCAGGGCAGTTTACCGTGAGTAAGGTGCTTATTAGCGAGCCTGATGCCCCTTTCTTCTCGCTGACGGGGAACAAACGCGTCCTTATTAATTATGATGATATTGCGGTGACGAAAGCCATTCAACCCGGAAGCCGAGTATTTTATCGCCTACTATTTTCGGGCACAGAGCAGCAGCTGGGAGAGTACTACACTTGGCTCAAGCCGCAACTCAAGAGCAACCAATCTTGGCAGGGAATAAAAGACAGGCAATCACCTTTAGGTGAAAACTTAGCTCGTTCGGAGAGCTTTTTACTCCTTGCTGGATTGTTCGGTATCATGCTCGCTGCCGTAGCGATGGCGGTTTCTGCAAAGCGCTATTGTGAGCGCCAATATGATCCTGTCGCCATGATGAAAACTCTCGGTGGTAGTCGCAAAACCATCCGCCGTATTTATCTTTTACACCTTTCTTTAGTGACCTTTTTTTCCGTTGTAGTCGGTCTTGCTATCGGTTACGGGCTGCAAAGTATTGGGGCCGCTTACCTGATTAACTTTATGGATACAGCCCTGCCTGAAGCAGGCTTCAGGCCTTGGCTGTTGAGTATTGCTGTGGGTGTAGTGTGTGCAATGATGTTTTCATTAAAACCACTATTAGATTTATTTGATATCCCGCCGCTGCGCGTCCTAAGACGTAACCTCGGAGACACCATCGCGATTAGCCGAATTCATATGGCGCTCTCGGTATTAACTATTTTTGGATTAATGTGGCTATTTAGTCGCGATATTAAGATCACCGCGATTTTATTCGGCGCAACCTTGCTACTCATGGCCGTGCTATACGTGATCTCAAGACTGTTATTTTCAGCGGGCAGAAAACTGGGGTTGAGCCCTGGCTCAAGTTGGTCTCTTGCCATTGCCACACTGCAAAAACGTGCTAATGCAAATGCGGTACAGCTTATTAGCTTTGCTCTGGCTATCAAATTAATGTTGTTTTTAGTGGTACTGAAAAATGACATGATCTCAGATTGGCAGATGCAAGTTCCAGAAGACGCACCTAATGCGTTTTTTATCAATATCATGGAACAAGAAATTCAGCCAATGCAAAGCAAACTCGATGAAAGTGGCATCAAACATGAACATTTTTACCCCGTCTTTTTGGGCCGTGTCAATGCGCTAAATGGCGAAGAGTTTGCGCGCCGGGTCTCACTACAAGAAGGTGAAGAAAAAGACGAAGATGCACGAGAAGGGGTAGGGCGCGAGCTCAACCTTACCTGGCTAGATGAATTGCCAGCGGGCAATGAAGTAGTCGATGGCGAATGGTTCGATGATTCTGATGCGCTTCAAGTTTCCGTCGCTCAAGGGCTCGCCGAACGGGTAGGGATAAAAGTGGGGGACACGCTTAGCTTTCTAATCAATAGTCAAACAATTGAAGCCAAAGTAACGAGTTTACGTAGTGTCAATTGGGGCTCGCTGAAACCTAACTTTGTGATGATATTTAACGATAAAATCGCCGGCCAATTCCCAGTGACTTACTTTACTGCCGCCAAGCTTGAAATAGCAGACACTAAGGTTATTAGCCAGTTTTTGAAAGCGTATCCGACAATTAGCATGATCGACATTCAAAGCCAGCTCAAACAGGCGCAGTCGATGATTTCTCAAGTCTCACTGGCGATTAGCTTTGTACTTAGTATCGTGCTTATCAGCGGTTCTTTGGTGCTCATTTCTCAGGTTCAGGCAAGCCTTGCCGAACGTATGCAAGAAATCGTTATCTTGCGCACTCTCGGTGCCAAAGGTCGTTTGATAAAACTCGCCACGCTTTATGAGTTTTTATTACTTGGCGGATTAGCAGGGCTGGTAGCTGCCGTGGTCAGTGACATTGCACTGTTGGTGATCCAAGTCCAAACATTCGATGTGGATGGCCGCTTGCACCCCTATATTTGGCTATTAGGGCCTGCAACTGGCGCAACGTTCGTCGCTGTAATTGGTTACTTTATGGTGGCGAATACCATGAAACAAAACACACAAGGACTACTACACAAACTCGCATAAAACTTCGAAAAGCCTAAAAAGTGGCTCACCGTTACCATCAGTGAGCCACTCATCTCGCAAAAGCAAAACTCCATCGTCTTGATCTTTACAAACTTCAATTACGTACCTACCTTTAAGTAGGGCTACGCAGTACATATGCGAAACCAAAGGATATTAAAAATGGATAGGATACCGGTTAAAGGCATCATTTTTGACCTAGATGGCACACTAGTGACATCTGAACTCGATTTCTCACTTATTCGGGCACAAATTGGCTGTCCGGTAGGGCAAGACTTACTCAGTTTTATCAGTGGATTGCCTTCACCTTATATGCGTGAAGAGGCCATGAACATCGTCCACCAACATGAATTATGTGACGCACAGCACTGTGAAGTTATTCCTGGGGTTAAGGAGTCTATTGCGCACCTTTCGAGAATGGGTGTCCCGCTTGCCGTTGTGACCAGAAACTTTGCAAAAGCGGCGCGACTGAAGCTTAAAACAGCGGGATTGCCAATCCCATTGATTTTAACGAGGGACGACGCGCCAGCCAAACCAGACCCAGCCGCACTGCTGCAAGTTGCTCAGACCTGGCAAGTGCCACCTTATCAATGCGTTTATGTTGGCGATTACCTCTACGATATAGAGGCGGCACATAACGCCAATATGCCATCATGCTTGTTTGCCCCCAATGACAAACCTCACTACGCAGAGCAAGCAGATGTCGTCATTAGTCACTTTGCTGAGTTAGTTGATGCGCTGTACACGCTAGACATGAGAAGACACCGCTACTTAGCCTAGCGCAATAACATTGAAGCTATCAGTTATGTGTTATTTGGTAGTTTGCCTTTTTTCCCTCAGTCGACTCAAATGACCCTTTGTCACCCACCGCAATCGCGTCAACATCGCTCTGTACCACCGTAAAATTACTATGTGCTTTACCGTGCTTAAAACGACCGTCGTGCATCAATACAACTTTGCCTTGTTGCCCAGAAAAGCACCCGATTACTGCTTCAAAGCCATTAAATTCAACATCTCCTTCTTCGGTATAGTGAAGCTGATAATAAACTTCGCTACTGCCTTCAATTTCGCCGTCATAACTGAGGCTCACCACGGCTTTGGAGAGTTTAGCACCATCATCAAATTGTTTTTCTGTGGTTTCTTGCCAATTGATAATTTCGTACACACCTGTTAGTTGCATCGCATTTCCCTTAATTTTATAGTAGAAGAGTTTGACCTTGCTCTGCAGTTTCATGCAGCTTGTTTTAAATCTAGCACGCAATTTAAAATTGGTATTGTAAAAACACGACAACAAACAATGAGCTCTATCCATAACAAGGCAGCGATGAAATCTAACCTTAGCCCAATCAACGGCGTACTTCACCAACAGCAAAGCGCGCCAAACTACCAGCTTAGACGGTATTTCCCATGCACAGAGTTAAAAGATCTTGTCGAGCAATTTTGGTTTGTCGACTGGTGTTTGCCGGATAATAAAACCCATACACAAAGAAACTTACCAGATCCCAACTTTCATTTGCTGCAAAGTACCGATGAAATAAAAATTATTGGCCCTGTAAGCAAAGTATACGATTACACAATGCATGGAAAAGGGCAGATCTTGGGAATTAAATTTAGGGTAGGTGCCCTAGTAGCGCAATTTAATATCACCCCTTTGGCATGTGTCGATAAAACCTTTTCTTTGGAGCATCTTTGCGATGTGCCATCGAGTTCGCTTATTTCTTCATTAACGGCGGCAAGTGATGATGCAGAGCGGGTAAAAGTGCTATCACAATTTTTAATGTCGTTTACACTCCCTCAAAGCACTGGTGCTGCTATGGCTGAATATATTCTCAACACCTTGCAAGATCACAGCGATATTTTTACGGTTGAGCAACTTGCTAAACACTGCGACATGCCAATACGAAAAATACAAAGGCTTTGCCAACACTACATAGGTTTTAGTCCTAAATGGCTAATTCGAAAGTATCGCCTGCACCAAGCACTTGCACTGCTGGAATCCAATGTGACTACGATGGCAGATATTGTTGCTCAGTTGGACTATACCGATCAGTCCCACCTTATAAGAGATTTTAAAGAAATAATCGGCACCACTCCCATTCGTTATCTCAAGCGTCCCTAACAGGTACTTCGCCTCTATGTGTTGTAATGCCCCTTTACAACGCCACAACGCAATGACACTTAAGCCTCAATCGCTTTACACATTAGTGCAATTGCACCGCTTGTCATCGAGACATTTAACGCTTCTCTATCTGGGTTACACTCCATAGCGAGTGCAAAACCATGTAGATAATCAACCAGTAAGCAAATCGCATCTTGTTGTGCCTGCCCTTGTAATTCAAGCGTTTGAGTCACTTCTTCAAATCGAGTTTGAAATACTTGAGCTGGACCTACTGAGTCCATTGACAGCAGCACAGTTAACAACCCTGGATAGTCATCGAGTAGCTGTAAATAACTTGCACTGAGCTTTTGTAGTTCTGTTTGCCACGGTTCATCGCAGCTAGGTTCATAGATTTCATCGACTAAAGAGCAGGTCAAAGCTTCGAGCAAAGCCTGTTTGTTTTTAAAGTAATGATAAATTGCCATCGCATCGACATTTAGGCTGCTCGCCAACGCTCGAATACTAGGTACTTTTCTACTTTCCTTCATCTGCAATTTGGCTGCTTGTATGATCCGCTCCTGACTTAGTGCTTCACCTTCCGCTAACGGTCGGCCACGCTTCTTATCCTTGACACTCATTGTTTACTCTCGCTAAGATAAAATAAATTCTACACTGTAGAATTTATTTTATCTTGAAATGGTTTAGGGTTCAATTGGAGTATAAAATGGCAAACATCGTCTATATCGGGGCAAGCCTAGACGGCTTTATCGCCGATAAAAACAACTGCTTAGACTGGCTACACGATTTACCCAACCCTGAAGGTTCAGACTTGGGGTTCGCCGATTTTATGGCCCGCGTAGATGCCATCATCATGGGACGTAATACCTTTGAGACAATCCAAGGATTTGATTGCGAATGGCCATACAATAAACCTGTTTTTGTATTAAGTAATACGCTTAAAGAAGTACCAAAAGTTTTTTCAGATAAGGTATCGCTTGTGCGAGGTGAACTGACAGATATCGCCGAACAACTGGCTCAGCAGGGCTTTAAAAACCTTTACATTGATGGCGGAAAAACCATACAAAGCTTTCTTCAACAAGATCTCATTGATGAGCTAATTATCACGACCATTCCAACTATTTTAGGTAGTGGAACACCTTTATTCGGAGAATTAAACGAACCGCTTAAATTT
Source organism: Pseudoalteromonas piscicida (assembly GCF_000238315.3). Taxonomy (NCBI): domain Bacteria; kingdom Pseudomonadati; phylum Pseudomonadota; class Gammaproteobacteria; order Alteromonadales; family Pseudoalteromonadaceae; genus Pseudoalteromonas; species Pseudoalteromonas piscicida. The sequence continues at coordinate 61,652 of NZ_CP011925.1, read as the reverse complement.
AGACATGTGAATGCTGTGAGATATTTAGATTGCGTGGTAAAAAATTACTACGTACGCCAAAGATAACCCTAAGAAGGCGCTTAAAATAAGCGCCTACAGTATGCAACTAAGCGCACTGCTTATCTTCTGACGTAGCTTCCATATCTGCATGCTTTAACTGACATAAGTCACGCCAAAGCAGAGGGATGATAATAACGGTTAACGTGATGTTTGAGATAGGTACCGCAAGCCACACCCCATCGACACCAAGCCAGAAGGGCAATAAATATAAAAACGGCAATTGCACCAACATGTTTCCAAGCGAAATAGCCAACGCTTTACCGCCTTTGCCTACCGCAACAAAGTACATTGAGGTAAGAAATATAAAGCCATCCAAAAATAACGTGGATAGATGCAGCTGCAAACCACGCTCGGCCGCGTTGAGCAAAGCAAAATCCTCACTGAAGAGCCCAAGTACATCCTCCGGAAACAGATAAAACATAGTTATCATCATCACACCAACACCCAAGCTCACTTTGAGCGCCAGCTTAAATATAGTGTGAATGCGCTGGTAAAGGCCTGCTCCATAATAATAACTGATAGGCGGCTGGACACCATTCGCTACGCCTTCTGCGATAAAATAGTAAATAACGCCAAGGTAACCAACCACAGCGAAGGCCGCCACCTCAACTTCACTGGCAAATATCAGCAACTGCTTGTTATGTAACGCAACGATAAAGCCAAAATACAAAAACATCACCAATCCTGCAGCGCCTTGTTTTAGTATTTCCAGAGCTAGAGGCTGATTAAACGCACCTTTGGGTTTATTTACTTCACTAGGTGTGAGCAAAAAGTAGAGCGCTGTAAGTGCGACTATCCCTTGTGAAATCAGCGTAGCAAGTGCAGCACCGGGCAGCTGCCATTGCATTTTCACAATCATAAAATAATCGAGCACTATATTGCTGAGCGCCCCTACAATCAGTAAAGCCGTTGCTATTTCTGGCTTACCGCTGTTTCTTAGTAGTAACGGCAACGCACCTGCCGCAATGGTAACCCCAGCGCCCCAATTTAATACCTGTAAGTAGGCCAAACTGGAATGTAAAAGCTCACCCGATGCACCTTGAAGCTCGAGCAAACCCGGTCCGAATAATATAAGGACAGTCATTGCAACCACAGTCAAGATAGCGATGAGCCAAAAGCTGGTGCTCATCAGCTGCTGCACACCTGTATTGTCGCCAGCGCCACAATAAATCGACAACAAACTGCCAGATCCCATCCCGATTAAAACGCCAAAACCAATAATGATCCCTATAATGGGCCAAGCAAGGTTTACAGCAGCCAACCCCTGAGCACCAAGGTAGTAACCAATAAAAATACCATCGACGATTTGGTACAATCCGTTGACCACCATTGCGACAACGGCAGGAATGGTATAACGCCAAAAAGTGCGGGTAACGTTAGCGTCTTTTGTGGGAGTTTTGCTCGCTGAATCTAACAGCATGATGAAATCCTTAAACATGAAAAGCCGTTATTATCCTTGTAATTGAGATTGGTCAAAGTTAGTATCCATCCGAAATTCGGATAGGTTAATCATTATGCATTGGACACTCGATCAACTTGAAGCCTTTGTTACCGCCGTCAGGTTGGGGTCATTTTCAGCTGCAGCAAGACACTTGGGGAAGGCACAATCTCGGGTCAGCACCGCAATTGCCAATTTGGAAGCCGATCTAGGTTTTGCACTTTTTGACCGCTCCGCCAGACTGCCAATGTTAAATCAAGCTGGCCTCGATCTGTTTAAAGAAGCTGAAGCGGTGCTCATGCAGTGTCAGCGCCTGCAATCAAGAGCCAATTCTCTTAATAGTGGCGAAGAGGTGTCTCTCACTGTTGCCATGGATGAAGCAGTGCCCATCATCGCATTTGAATCATTGTTTGAACGATTAGCTCAGCAATTTCCGCTATTAAAATTAGCCATTATTAATGGTTCCCAAGACGACATTGCACAATGGGTGAGCGCAAAAAGGGCAGAAATAGGCATTTTATTTCACCAAAAACCATTGCCAGAATCGCTGGATTTCACTTCGATAAACAGCTTTAAACAAATCTTGATCTGCTCCCCTCACCACCCGCTGGCACAACATCCTGCCCCGAGCATTGAAGAACTAAATCGACATCGGCAGCTCGTAATACGCGACCGCATTGGTAATACTCAGTCACAAGCCATATCCACAAGTCACTGGCACATTGACAGTTACTATTACATCATGGGTTTAGTCATTAGAGGCGTTGGATGGGCATTAGTACCTGAACATGTTGTCAACACACTGTGGTATATGGGAGAACTGTTCGAGCTATCAACAGAGCATATCCCTAATCCTCTAGTCGTCGAAATGGGCATAGTGCAACGCAGAGATCAAAGTAAAGGCCCTATTGTGCAGTGGCTTTATAACGAAACAGCTAACTTATTCTGAGTAAACCTATACTGTCAAATTAAAGCCATACTGGCTCTGCATAGGCTGGTATTTTTTCTACACTGATGGTTAAATTGATCTGTTTTGGATAAATTTCCTTTTAGCAAACACCAGTAACAAAAGTTCACATTTACATAGTAGAGTGGAATTAATACTGAGAACCAATTTAGGAGCACGTAGTTTTATTGTTTAAGACTGCAGTTAGGATACATTATGTTTGATAAAAATACGCTTATTGAAGCCTACGAAAACGTTTTAATTACGCTCATTAAAAAGCGTATCAACGAGTTAAAGTTTTATGTAAATCAAAGTACTTATTCTCATATGTCGTTATCTGTTGAATTTTGGCATTACGATGTAAACTGGAATATCTACAGCCTGCCCGAAAGCCGTTTCGAACAGCATAAAAACGTTACTTCAGACGAGTTTATCATCTTGTCTGACTTTGAAGATGATTGTCCAGAAGTCAGTAAACTGAGAGACATTTTCGAGAGCTGGGAAGATATAGAACTCGTTGAAGACGAGGACGAGAATATGGATCTGTTGTTCAAGCTATCTCATGAAGCGCTCGCCGAGGCACTATGCGGAAACGAAGTAAAACCACTATTACTAGACATCTTTGCTGAGAATAAAGCGCTGAAAAATAAACCGCTTAACGAGCTTATCAAAGTAGAAGATCCTGACGGACGCTTTGATATCAACTTTGTAGAAGCTGTTGCTTAGTAAGCCGTCAAATAAGCCTAGATCATATGTTTACCAGACTACTTTAAGTAAGCCCCGTAAAGGGGCTTTACACGCTAGTTCATCTCACGCGCCTTTGTGATTGCAGCTTGAATGGCAGCTTTGGCCTGTGGGCTGTTTTTCCAACAGGTTGTTCGCAACATTGAAGCGACCCGCTCAGAAATTTCTTCAACTTCATAAGTTGCAAGCTCGCTCAAACTGCAAATACCGATTTCTTCAAAACGCTTTATCACCGTAGGGCCGACTCCTTTGAGGGCCAGTAAGGTGTTTTTTTCACTTTCAGAGAAAACCATAATTCAGCTATCCTTTTCTTTATCAAAACAGTCAACATTAGCGCGATAATATTGAAATTCTATCACTATCTTGGCTTGAGAAGTCTGGATCAACATAAATATGCATTCTTGTGATCAAGCTATCAGAGAATTCGAACACACTACAAAAACGGCCAGATGAAATTTGATTATCAGGCCAGTGCGTACCATTACGCATCACACCGCCTTCGCGCCCTTCAACAACAACAGTTTTTCCAGACACAATGAAATTAAAATGCGCAATATCGTGCCAAATACTGTTGAGTGAGCTACCAATTTTATCGCCAAACTCAAGTAATGCTTGCTTACCAACAGCGTCACCAAACTTTGGAAAAAAGAAAATCACTTCATCATGAAATAAGTCTAAATAGCTTGAATCTCCAGCATCAATCTTTTTAAAGTACTCAGTCACCAATTCAATTAAGGTATTTTTATCCATCGTGTTTTCTTCCTAATCCTTTGCAATTAATTTGTTATCTCACTCTCTTAATTAGGGCAAAAAAAGTAAAAACAATATAGGTAACCTGAACTTAGATATTTTAGTAACTTAACTAACTTCTTATCCCGAGTTAAGGTTAGGTAATCTCAATGGAAGAATTTGCGGTGCAAGGTTTAAAGTTAGCATTGTAGATTCCTCGTCCATAAAGTAATTAACCTTATTTAATGCAATCAGAATACGCAAAATAAAATCCGATGACGACAATCAACCCCAGCTTGCTTTTCTCTGCACAAAGCACGCATTGTACACCTCGAGAGGGAATGGTAACTTATTGATGAATTTACGTTTAAATTTATTGAAAGGGAGTCTAATGTTCAAGCTAAGACCGTTCCAAGCCAATGATGTTGACAACATGGTCGTGATTTTGAACGATCCCGATGTCGTTCGGTATTTATCAACAAAAATTCCGCAACCTTACACTGAGCAAGATGCTATGTGGTGGGTAAATGAAGGCAGTAAACACGGATATGTCCGAGCGATTTGCGATGGTCAGCAGCTTATCGGCTGTATAGGTATTACCCCTGGCGAGTTTGAATATCAGCGCTCTGGTGAAATAGGCTATTGGCTCGCAAAAAGCCATTGGCGTAAAGGGATTACTCATAAAGCCATTTTACACATTACCTCAGAGGTATTTAACGCGACCAGTATTGAACGGGTCTTTGCCGCCGTATTTGACGACAATCGTGCATCAATGAAGCTACTAGAGAAGTCAGGTTTTGAGCAAGAGGCGGTGTTAAAACGCGCTATATTCAAAAATGAGCGTTTCTACAACAATCACATTTTTGCCTTATTAAAGCCTTAAATGAGCGGTTGCTTAGTACAACCGTAAGTAGGCTACTCAAGCAATCAAGTGGCTCCGTATTAACCTAGACCAAAGTCAGCGCTATCTCTAGCGACTCAATCTGCTTTTTTAAGCTTGGATTAATTTCTTCATCGGTAATAATTGTGTCAATTTCGTTAGCTGTAACAATCTGATAAGTAGCGACTTTATCTAGTTTATGACTCGGTCCCATAATCACAGTGTGATCGCTTTGACGAATAGTCGCAGAGAGGATCTCCGCTTCTTCGACATAGCTTGCACTAAAACCGTGGTGAATATGGAACGAGCAAATCCCCATAAAAACAATATCAAAACGGATCCGTTTCACCATTTCGATCGCCGTCATGCCTACCACCCGCATTGCAGGTTTAAACATAGGGCCGTCTAACACAATCACATCCACTAATGAATGGTAGGCCAGCTCTTTGGCGATCAGTGGACAACCAGTAACTACCGTCAGCGGCATATTTTTAGGTAAGTGCTGAGCCAAATAACGGCACGTCTCGCCAGAATCAATCACTATCGTTTGTCCAGGCACGAGCATCGCCAAAGCAGGTTCAATATAACGAATTTTACTGGTATCGGGCTTATCTAAACGCTCGATATAGTCAGGAGTATTATCCTGCAGCGCTAAAGCGCCACCATGAACACGCCGCAGGAGCTTAAGCTCAGCCAGTTTGTTTAAATCCCGACGGATTGTATCTTCGCTCACATCAAGTGTTTGCGCCAAGGACACTGAGGTGATCCGCCCTTGTAAATTAAGCTGATCGAGAATGAATTGATGACGTTCTGCCAATAGCATTGCATGTTCCTGCATGTTTTTGCGTAATTTTACTTGAAAAAGATCGAGATACAAGCGTATTATTTGCACACACATGCACGATAAAGCCGATTTAATATCAACAAACGCCTGTTTATGCATGAAATATTATCATAAGGAGTAAAAATGGCACTTAATTCACTCAACCTGAACCATTATCAGGGATTGATATTCGATATGGATGGTACACTTGTTGATTCTGAAGTTGCAGTACGACAGGCCGTCGCGCCTTGGTGTGAGAAACATCATGTCGATTTAGAAATGGTATTAACTATGGGCAGAGGTGCACGTTTCAAAGACTTTATAGAACAATTTACTCCGCATTTAGATTGCCAGCATGAAGTCGAGCTGTTGGAACAAGCAGAAGCCGACCTTGCCCATACCGTAACTGCCATTCCTGGAGCTAAATCGTTTTTAAGCGAAATAAAAGCACAGCAACGCAAATGGGCCATTGCAACTTCTGCAAATCGCCACAATGCAATTGCACGACTCACCACAGCAGGTTTACCTATTCCTAAAATATTAATTACCGCAGATGATGTTGGGCAAGGTAAGCCTCACCCTGAGCCATTTTTATTGGTGGCCAAACGATTGGGAGTGGCAGCCTCTAAATGTCTTGCATTTGAAGACTCAGATCAAGGGGTAAGATCCGCACTTAGCGCAGGCTGTGACGTAGTCGTGGTTAACCGTTTTTGCACAATTCACCACGACCATATTGTTGCCCGTATCAATCACTATCAGGATATCTACTTATCAGAGGAAGTAAGCGAATGAAAACATGGCTGACAGGCTTTTATCAAACGAAAGATACCTACTGGGATTTCGCCGGTGTATTCTTCGGCGGTATCGGTTTTATCGCATTATTCGGCCAGCTACTCAGCAAACTTGAGCGCCAAGGCCCAACCAACTTGTCCTTTACGTTTTTAATCGGGTATGTGTTGGTGTTTAGTTTTTGGCTGATGTATGGGCTGAGATTTCAGCGAATGGCAATCATTGTTACCAATGTACTTTGCCTACTTTTACAGATCTTAATTTTACTAACTGCAATTTTGCGTTGAAGTAGTTGGCAAAGGAGAGAACCTTTCAATAAAAAAGGGGGGGTGGGTGAGTGCCTACCCAAGAAATCACCGATAAAATGTTTAAAAATGGTGAATAAGAAATATAGGATACATTTTGATATCAGCGACTGAGGGCTAGATTACCTTATTACCTCACAAAGCTAGCTTATTAATACTTGTATTGACTAAACGATTCTTTTGGCAAGTTTTACGTGACTATTTAAAAATTCGAGGATCAAACCCAAACTCAAGTTTCTCATGGTTTTTAAAACTTGCTTTCATTGCAGGGTGATTCGGGTTAACAACATAGTTTTTATCTCTTGGTGAAATGGTTGATGGAACCTGTAGGGCAGCGTATTGAGGCTTTACTGCATTTAGAAACTCATCACCAATTTCCTGTGTTTCTTCACCTGCAGGAATGCTTCTCCAAGTTTTAGGTAAATCCTCTTCGTCAAGCTTTACAATAAGTTCATCAGGCACCTCTATACAGTAAAGATCGTATTGATCTACTATCTTTGGATCATTATTTACATGCACAAATACTTCTAGAGAGCACAGCGACTCTGATTCAGCGAAATACAAAACTTCTGTTCCCTTAGAGTTCCATCTACCGCCATATAGCTTCGCACCTTCGGGACTAAAAGGCGTGTCCGCAAACTTTTTTTGAGTTAAACGGTAAAGCTTCATTATGAGAAAACCCCGTGTTTAATTCTTCCTATAAGGTCCTTTACAATCTCAAAGTCCACCGTAGTTGACACCATATCGAGCGGTCTCTTGCCACTCAATCCATAGACATTTTCACGAATCCATTCTAATGCTCTTTTCTCATCATTGAATAACTCGGTAGCTAACTTGATTAACATAGCCAACCTATAAATCGCGTCGCTTTCTTGGGTGCTAAAGCGTTCTTCATTTTTTAATCGGCGCTTGATAGTGCTAACAGGTATATGAGTTACGGTGTGAAATTCATTTTGAGAAAGCTTTGTCATTTCTATAATATTGCGATACACCTTTGGCTTGAACCCCTGATGTACCGCTTCTGTCCGCGCTATATTTGCGTCTTCAATTCCAAGACTAATCCAAAAGTTTGTTTTGCTACTACGCTTGGGCTTGAAGCTTTTTAATTGGGCTGTAGCCATCCTACCTCTCTCATTTTTTCGGCTCATATGACCTAATCATATTGGCTCAAATGAGCTGCATATGCAAACGATAAATTACACCGAACTGTATTAAGTAATCCAAAGTGATGTATGAGATATCGTATCTGATAGCTTATATGGTGCGAGCAAAGAGCATAATTGCTATGAGTTAAAAATAGGCATAGGCGACGTTGTTTGCTTCATTCTCTATGTAGGTTCAAAAGAATGGACGAGAAGTGGATAAATAAAACAGAGGTAGATTATTTATTGCTAGACTTCCGATATAAGGAGAAAAGTCCTGAATGATATGTCTGTAATAACTGAGCAAAAGCTAGCATGTAAGATCAGACACCACGAACCCTCACCAAATACAACCCAAGCCACACACTTCAATCCAACCACAGTTTGGGAGGTATTCGCTCCGATGCAATGGCAAATTGCTCAACCCAGTCGATTAATCCTTCAATCGCCATTGGTTTGGCATAAAAGTACCCTTGTACATACTGACAACCAAGGTCTTTTAAGCAATCTAGTTGTCCTTGTTGTTCTACGCCTTCAGCTATCACTTTGAGCGATAAACTCTCCGCCATCGACAAAATCGCGTTGACCAAAACGGCAGCATCTTGGTTTTGATCTATATCTTGAATAAAACCTCGGTCGATCTTTAATATATTGATGGGGAAGCGCTTAAGATAGCTAAGAGAAGAGTAGCCAGTGCCAAAATCGTCGATTGCTAAGTTGACTCCCGTTGCCCGTAGGCTTTGAAGCCAAGCAGTTACGGCTTTATCATCTTCAAGTAAGATGCTTTCTGTGATTTCAAGCGTTAGGTTCTCTGGAAGAAAGCCTGATTGCTGCATGATTTGCTTAATGGTAGTGGCGTTAAAGCCAAGTCGATATTGCTGACTCGAGACATTTACCGTCAAATAACAATTCATGCCAAGTGCTTTATTTAATCTGCGAATATCATTACATGCCTTAGCAAGTAACCACTCACCAAGAGGAGCAATAAGACCGCTTTCTTCAGCGACAGGAATAAATTCAGCAGGAGAAATATACTGGCCGAAATCAGTTGGCCAGCGCATGAGCGCCTCGACACCATATAATTTACCCGACACCGTATCGACAATAGGTTGGTAATGTACGGTTAAGCGCTGATGTTCAAGCGCAGCTCGGAGCAGCTGCTCCAGCTCAACTCGACGATTCACCTGTTGCTGCATTTCTTGCGCAAAAAAGTGATACTGATTGCGCCCCGCCTCTTTTGCTTTATACATGGCTAAATCGGCAAGTCGTAATAACTCTTTTTGATCTTTTGCATCACTTGGTAAAATCGCGATCCCGATGCTTGCCCCCGTAAATACCTCAAAGCCGTTGATCACAAATGGTTCGCTCAGTGCTTTGACAATTTTATCGGCTACTTGAGCAGCATGATCCGGATGCGCAATTTGGCTCAATAACAATACAAATTCATCTCCCCCAAAGCGGCTCAAGGTATCGCTTTTACGCAGCAGGCCGTTTAAGCGCTTAGCTACGGAGATAAGTAAGGCATCTCCGGCCTCGTGACCCATGGTGTCATTGACACGCTTAAACCTATCTAAATCAATAAATAACACTGCACTTTGATGATGAGTACGGCTCATGCGTTTAATATCTTGCTCAATGCGCTCAAGTAATAGCGTTCTATTCGGCAGTCCGGTCAACACATCGTAATAGGCTTGATATTCAATCTGCTCTTCTTGCGCTTTGCGCTCGGTCATATCAGACAATATAGCAACGTATTGCTGCACCAGCCCTTTGTCATCATGCACGACACTGATTGCTAGCCACTCTGGATATAAAGTACCGTCTTTACGCTTGTTCCAGATCTCACTTGCCCACTGTCCGTGCGAGTTGAGGGTGCTCCACATCTGCTCATAAAAATGTTTGTCATGCTTACCTGAACTTAAAATATTAGGTCGTTGACCGAGCACTTCATGTTCTTCGTATCCAGTAATTTTGGTGAAAGCTGGATTGACCGCGGTGATCTCAAGTTTTGCGTTGGTGGTCATGATCCCTTCTTGCGTTGCATTAAATACCGCCGCTGCGGTTTTAAGCTGTGCACTTGCGCTTTTTTGTGCAGTGATATCTTCTTTGATCGCAATAAAGTTAATGATTTCCCCTTGCTGGTTTTTAATCGGGGAAATAGACGCGTACTCCCAATAGTAATCTCCAGACTTACGGCGATTGTAAAACTCACCACGCCAGACTTTGCCTTGTTTGATAGTTTGCCACAGCGTTTTGTAGTCGGTAAATCCTTGTTTGGAGCCTAGTACTTTGGGTGTTTGTCCTTTCACATCCTCAAGTGAATACCCAGTAACTTGTTCAAACTTAGGGTTAACGTATTCAATGCGAGCACGAGGATCGGTGATCACAATAGAAGAGGGGCTTTGCTCAATGGCATGGCCCCACTTGCGAAGCTCTTCTTCCGCTTGTTTAAAAAGGGAAACATTAACACTCACAAACACTTGGCCATTGTTGTGTGTATTCGTTTGTTTTACCTGTAACCAAGCGCCAGATTCGGTTTGATGCAAATTGGCGTCGGAGTTAAAAATTTCTCCAAACTGCTGCTGCCACTCTTCTAACTTGCGTGGCATTTTTTCGCTATCGGCAATTGCAAAATGATTACGCCAAGCACTGTTACAGAGCAGCAAATTGCCACTGCGACTAAAAAGAGCAAAGCCTTCGGTTAAACGCGCAACGGCATCAGACAAAGTTTGGCTGGTGCTCAGAATTTTATTTTTGGCCACATAAAGCCGATTTGCAAACACAATCAAGAGCAAAAATAGCACAATGGTCAGCAGTAAAAGCAATTCACTTTGATGCTTGGTTTTTTCTATGGTTTCACTGTGATGCTGGCTATATGCCGCGTAAAGGGCTGAAAAAGCTTGATCACTCGGCAAAGACAAAAAGCGTTGTTTTGCCTTTTTTAATTCTGCACTGTTAGCAAGCGCGACGTTAAAATGCTGATAGATAAGCTGCTCTAAGCCACTTTCAGAGTTGATGGTCATTAAAGGCTCTGCGACAAATTCATAGAGCTGACCCAACATTAAATTAGCAAGCATTCTATTGGCGTGGGTTGCCAGTTCGGGCTCACTCTGCTCCAGCTCGATTAGCAACTCGGGGAGATAAAGCAGGCTGTTTTTAATATTTGCTGCCGCTGTTTTAATGGATTCGACTTGCAGTACTTTATTGCTGAGTAGCTGACGATAGGCATCAAATTGCTGTCGAATGTCGGGCGTGGCTTCTGCAAATAATGCATCCTGCTCTGGTGTATTCAAAGCGTCGATTGCATGTGCTAATCGCGCTAATTCATCATATTGATTGAGCTGTGCACTAAGCATTTGTAACACCGCGGCATCCAGTTTGGCATCAATACTCTTGGCTTCAAAGAGCAGGGTAACTCGTGCTTGGTGTGTTTGACTGCTGAGCTCTTGTTGCGAGTAAAAATACGCAAACAGCGCAATTGGCGCGCACAGCAGTAACGCTTGCACACCAATGAAGGCCTTATTCTTCATTCGTGGTTTTCCAAATCCATTTCGTGGTGATGTCCTGCTAGGCTGTCAATAAAGGCAACTAGCTTGTTTATATCGGAGTCTGAGATATTGCGACCAAGTTGGTATTTGGCCATGGTCGCAACGGCGGATTCTAGGCTGCTATGACTAGCATCGTGAAAAAAGTATGCTTGTTTGCTAGCAAGTCGCAAGCTCGGTACTTTGAACACAAAGCGATCTTGCTCATTGCCAGTGACGTTCAAACGGCCATAATCTGCTTTTTGAATTGGTGTATTTCTATCGCCAAAATAATCACCAAAGGTGCCCATTTTGGCAAACATATTGCCACCAACATTGCGCCCTTGATGACAGCTAATGCAACCATACCGTTTAAATAACTCATAACCGGCAATAGCCGACTTAGGTAATCCTATGCTGTTATCCTTAAGCCATAAATCAAACGGTGCATTAAGCGTGATTAACGACCCTTCAAAAGTCGCTATTGCGTCTTTTACCGTGTGTTTCGTTACGCCCTGCGAGTACACTTTAGTAAATTGCGCGACCAGCGTTTTATCTTGATTTAACTTAGCAACGACTTCTGGCCACGTCATATCATGCTCTTTTGGGTTTAAGATGGGTGAGTCGATTTGATCATACAGCGATTGCGCCCGGCCATCCCACGCTTGACGAATATTTAAAGCCGCATTGTAAACAGTTGGAGTTTTTAGCTCACCTAGTGCGCCTTTAACACCACTGGAAAGGGGCTTTACATCCGCGCCATGAGTGAGTAATTGGTGACATGACGCACAGCTGACTTGGTTTCCTCGGGAAAGCCGCTTATCAAAAAAAAGTGATCTGCCCAAGCTAACTTTATCGGCATCAAGTCCTATTGCAGGCTCAAGTGGCAGAATTGGCTCATTTGCTGCTCCCAATAATGGAAACGCAAAAAGAAATAAACTCCAAATTCGCATACACTCCGCCCAAGTTGCCATCTTGGTGTAAAAGATAGCAACATTCGGCATTGCAAATTTTGATTTAAAATAAGCTTAGCAATAGAAGTTATGTGTTTTTATTCACTCACCCCGCACGGCTAGGCTTGTCACTTCACTCAGCCAGTTATCAATTACCTCAGGCGTTGCTAAGTGCGCAGGGCCAAATAGCGTATGTTGAGTTGGCTCTATACCACAAAATCCCAATGTCCCATGTTCTAGCTGAGCCATAAGCCCAGCAGCAACTTCTTGCAAATAAGTTTGCGGCGTGTCTGAGGTGAGAATGACTCTCGCGGTTTTATGCGGTAGAAGCTTTTCAATTTCAGTGCCGGCCTCACTGTATTTAAAAGCAAAGCCTGGAAGTAATGCTCTATCTATTAGCCCTTTGAGCTTGGCTGGTAACGCCAACCACCAAATTGGGCTTACTATCACAATGTGCTGCGCCCACAGTAAGTTCTCTTGGAATTGCTTGAGGCATGGCTCTAATGGTTGGCTCGCTTCATAACCATACATCAAATTGATTTCAAAGTGCATTTCACTAAGATCCATTCTGCGTACTTGATGTTGGGTGCTTGCAGCTCGTTCATAACTTGTGGTGATAGCGTGGCACAAGCTTTTGGTTTTGGGGTTACCGTTTAGTAGCAGTATTTTTTTCATCGTCGTTTCCTTATCACATGACAGAGAAACGAGTGTACTGTCTCCCCTTAACGGGAGAGTCAAGTTACTCTACCTGAGACTAGGATAGTTTTATTTGTGGACATTCATCAAGCGATGCGATGCAGTGTTCAATTCGGTGTATTTTTTGCTGAAGCTGCGCAACTTGCTCTATGCAGGATGCTTTGAGTTCAACTAAAAATGTGTTGATTTCGACCCAGTTAACTTGCCGCCCTTTAATTTCAATCACCTGCTGTAATTGCTTAATCGACACGCCGAGCGATTTTGCTTCTTTTATTGATAACAGCAGATCGACATCTACTTGAGAATAGACGCGATACTTACCAACACGCTCCGGGGTAGGAATAAGCCCTTTCTCTTCATAAAAGCGAATGGTCTTGACTGACAGCCCAGTTTGCTTTGACAGCTTGCCAATATACATTTTTGATTCTCCCTACTAAAAGCAAAATAGCGGTTTACAGCCTCCGAAAAAGTTGTAACTATCAACAGTAAACCAGCCACACGCTAACAAAAAGTATCGTCAAGGAATAGCAAAAGATGTATCAGTTATTTTACTACCCCCGAAATGCCAGTTGGGCACCGCATCTCGTACTCGAGCACCTACAACTAGAAAAAGAACTGCTCTTGGTCGATAGAAAAACACAACAACAAAAGTCTGCGACCTATTTAGAACTCAATCCAACAGGACGGATCCCGACATTGGTCGACGGTGACCAAATCATCTTCGAGAGTGCAGCTATTTGTTTGCATTTATGCGAAAAGCACCCTGAAGGACAGCTTATCCCAGCGCCAGCAACCCCACAGAGAGCCACGTTTTATCAGTGGCTTTTTTATTTAACCACGACGGTTCAGCCAGAACTCATGCTGTATTTCTATCCTGAAAAATATCAGCTGTCACCAGTGAACAGCAAGACCATGTCTCAAGCCGCGGAGCAACGAGTCGGCGACATGTTTGCACTCATCGACAAGCAGTTGGCAACACACACCTACTTAGTTGATGAACAGCTCACGCTTTGTGATTATTATTTATTTATGCTGGCTCATTGGGCAAGTGGGTTTAATACTGCGCCAAAAGACTATACGCATTTGGGCCGATTTATGCGAATGATGGCACAGCAAAAAGTGGTAAAAAGAGTGTGTGAAATTGAACAAACCGATCTAAGTTTTTATTAGCATCCATTACACCAAGGAGGAAAAATGGAAACCTTAGTGAAAAACTATATCTCTGCCTACAATCACTTTGATATTCCGGGTATGCTAGCTCAGCTTACTGATGATGTCGTGTTTGAAAATCTCGCCAATGGTGAAATTACAACGCGTACAACCAGTAAAATGGAATTTGCAGAATTAGCAAATCAGTCTGCTAAGTTATTTTCCGAACGCAATCAATCTTTAACCGCCACCACGCAAGACAATGATCTGTTTATTGTTCATGTGACCTACAAAGCGAAATTAGCTCAAGACTTGGCCAATGGCATGAAAGCTGGGCAAAGCATCTCCTTGCAAGGCCGCTCAGAGTTTGCATTTCGCGATGGTAAAATTTGTTTGATAAGAGATATAAGCTAACTCCTTACTCCAAACTCGGGTTATTTAACCTGAGGTTTGGATAAGGAATGGGCTAATTCATTGTTTTAAACTCACCTTAAATAACTTTCTTATCTAGCCAGAGAGTTTTAGGGATAACTAGGCGAATTTACGCACTAATAGCAGGCTATTGGAAGTGAATTCAACACAGTTAGCACTAAAACTGGCTGCTAGAAAGGCATTAATTATCCAAACTCGGGTTATTTATTTGGCAAAATCAGCGCGCTTTTCTATGCTGGTTTTGTCACTTTCATCATTAATTCATTTCGACCTAAGCACTATCTTGCGATCAGCCTAAGACGAATTGAAATAAAACGGAGAATAACAATGGGACTATTGAGTGGTTTACTCGGTAATGCAAGTGAAGTAGACAGTAGCGAAGTAGATAAGTTATTAGCAGATACGCTAATTCCAGGGGAAGAAGTTGCACAAGCTTACAAGGTGATCCGCGACTTGTTTATTTTTACCAATAAACGCCTAATTTTAATCGACAAGCAAGGCATGACGGGCAGCAAAGTAGAAATGCTCAGCATTCCGTATAGCAAAATCACAAAATACAGCAAAGAATCTGCGGGTCACTTCGACCTCGATGCGGAACTAAAAATATGGATTGGCTCAGATCCAACACCAATTAGTAAAGAATTTAAAGCGGGCGACAATATCAACCAAGTGTATCAGATCATTTCACAATATTGTTTATAGCCGCACGCAGTTAACTTTGAATACGCACGCAGGACGCGTGCTTCTTCCACACATATTCGTCCACTCTTTTATCAATAGAGTGCAGGCTTGGCGCTATAACAAATTTGCAGAGTGACCTATCAAGCGCCATTTATCATCGCTACATAAATACCAAATAGACTGCCTTAGTGCGTCATATGACCTCTCACCCAAGGTATTTTCCAGTGCGGAGACGTACTCAATCACAACCTTATTGGGAAACTGCTCAACTAACTTATAATCCTCGCTAATTATTTTATGCTCACTGAGATCTTCACTCTTCAAGCCTTCAATAATGTCATCCTTTGTCATACCATCACAAAATAGTCCACTTTCTGAAAACTCATCATGGATGTAGTCCGAGATCAGATTAATATTTTTTCGTAGCTCTGGCGAATGTAACGCTCGCTCTAAAGCTTCAATTTTATCCAGCATACTCTTTCCAAAAAGCCAGCATAAACCGGCTTTGCTTCTGGGCTACTTATTTTCGAGGCCAAACACCTGCTAGGCATACATCTACAAACTTTTTAGGTTTCGTCAGCTCAATCTCAACTTGTGAATGGGCAGCTTCATTACGCTTAGCACGATTTTTTAAATATGACATGACTATCTCCTTTACTCTTGAATTATAAAGTTATGTACACCTAACTTAGGTAATACAGATTGAAAAAACTTGATGTCGAATAAGACGGCGTGTTTTTCAGGCAATATTGAATCGACTTTAAATAGGTAGGGAACTTGATTCGTGGTTAGCGGATCGAGATCTGATGTCTGACAAGCTAGACAGTATGTTCTTATTATGGATTGGTAATGATCATTATATTCAATCTTTTCTAGTGGAGTTTCATTCCCGAGAACCACTTTTTTTCTAATTGGATAATGATGTATAAACTGCCCAACACCTTTGCAAAATACTTGGTATAGTTCTGTATGCAAAATAAATGCATGGAATAACTCATCAACTAATTTGCTTGCTGCAGCAACTGCTTTTGGTGAAATAACCACAAATATTAGATAGTCTTTTAGACCCTCAACGACCACCTGGATCTCATCATCAGATAATTTATATTCAAAGTGCGTTTCTATATACCAGTCAAACCACTCCAGCACAGCTTCGTCAAACTTATAGTTTTCAATGAAATCGACCGCATTTTCCTTACCCTCAATTGCTTTCATTAAATCCCGTCTCCATCTCAGCAACAGCCTTAAGGTATACGTCTCACTTTAATTAGTCAAAGTGATTCTGCCCCTAATTGATTACTCGCATGAAACAATAAACATGCTCCTGCTACCAAATTTCAACTGGCTTTAATGAATTTAAACACTGAAAATGAATTGTATTAATAAAAGTAAAATAGGCAATGTAGTTACACGTTTGCCAATTCAAACTTACCCATTTGCTCCTTAAAAGTTTACAGCTGCTCAAATAACAGCTAACTTGTACCTAAAAAATTCATAAGGATATAAAAATGATAAAGCAACTTACTAGCATAATTTTATGTTTTGTACTGACGGCATGTGGCAGTGACACAAATAATACAACTCCAACAGATGTGACCTCTAACAAGCCTCCAACAAATACGCCTTTACCATCATCACCTAAACCCCTTCCTGATGTGAGCTTCGACCAAAGCTTTATCGATGATGTCTCTGAGTTTGTTAAATTAGCGCATGCTGTTCAGTATTTTTATCCATCGGCCGAGGTAAGAGGCTCGGATTGGTCACTTTTCATTGCGGAAAGCATTGTCGAATTAAACCAAACACCAAGTAAAGAGCGTAAAGAAAAGGGGATTGAACTCATAAGGCAAATTGCACCTTACTTGGTTACACAACAAAACCATATCCCAAAATTGCTCCCTGATACGCAAACATATACTTGGATACAAAATGCGTCTGCGCATTTCAGCGTCTATACACGGTTGCTAGTATCAGCTACGTTAGCTGAAATTCAAGAGGAGAAATACGCCCCCAGCAAGCAATTTGTAACTCTTAACTTTTATCAAAGTCCCCTCTACTTACCACTCTACCTGCCCGTTAAAACTGAACTCTCTGGTGGTACATTCACTCAATTAGGCCGTTGGCAGGTTGAGTCTAACTTCGCGCGTACCGAAGCTTGTATGGCTACCGTGTCGGGAATGTGGGCCAATATTCAACATTTCTGGCCTTACTTTGAGCAGATTGATATTGACTGGTCAGCAAGTCTTATCCCGTTACTAACCGCTTGCAAAACTGAAGAGCCAGAGCGAAGGTTACAGCTAATTAAAACCGAGCTCACTAAATTGAATGACAACCACATTATAGTTAAGACTCCTGATATGTTTACGGTTAGCGACGCGTACTATGGTACTTTTTTTTACGAGATCGTAGAGGGAAAAGCCATTGTAACGAGAGTTCAACAAGATGAGCAAACTGGTATCGAAATTGGAGATGAAGTACTTACTATTAATGGTGAAGATATAATAGAACACCTATCAAAGAAAGCGCTTTACTCGCTTAAAAATACACTACATAGGTTGAGCCACACTGCAAGACAAGGAGTTTATTTTAAAGATAAGACCCCTGTTAACTTTACCGTTAAAAAACCGGCGGGGGAGATTTTTCAGGTAAATATAACACCGCTAGAGCAGAGTGAAGTAAAACCTTTGATCGGATTACCTTACACCCCCCATTCAACGTCAAAAATTGAAGATTTAGGCGACAATATATATAAAATCAATATTTATAACGTTATACCAGATGACTTGAATGCGATAAAAGAAGCGTTAAAAAATGCTCATGGCGTTGTAATCGACTTTCGCCATTACCCACAAAGCTGGGACGGATGGCGAAGCGTATTAAGCTGGTTTATCAAACAAGATGCGACCAATGATACTTTGGCACTATTATGGCAAGGAGCACCAAATCAAACAGATAAAAAGCTCTACCCCGTTCAGCAAATAATTCATCGAGATGCCAACCCACTTTCAATTCCATCCATAGTACTTTCTTCTAGAAGAAGTATCAGTCAGAATGAACATGCTTTGGTATTTGCACGTAGTGGTGGCCTAGCAATCTTAGGAGAGCACACTTCAGGGATTAATGGTAACGTTTTTTGGGTTCCGTTTTTTGGCGGTTTAAAAGAGGGCAATCTAGGTGCTGAGTTCCAATACACAGGTATGCTCGCGAACCGACATAATGGTGACCCTTTGATAAACGCAGGTATTGCGCCAGATTATTTAGTGCCAAGAACCAGAGAAAGCATTATCAATGGTACTGACAATCAAGTAGAGCGTGCCATTGATATTCTAAAATCAGAATTTTAGTCTTATAACAGCTCACTTAATTGAATGGTCCGCTTAAAAGCTATGACAACAGGTAATTAGCTTTTAAGTGGACCCAAACTTTATGAACTAACTTCAGAACGAGGAGTTAGCGCCACATCAACTTACCGTACGCTCTGAGCGCAGATAAAAAACCGCAGAAAAGAGCAAGGAAACAAACACTTGATTCCAAAAGTTAGAGACAAAGGGATCAGCAACAAACTGAGATGCAATATGCCAAATACTCAGATTTAGCAAAAAACCGAGTACAAACCCATAGCCTTTGTATTGTGCGAGCAATTGCCCCAGTTCTTGCCTAAAACGCTGATATTGAGCTAATTGGCTCATGTTTATACTCCAGTTATTGATTAGCAACCGTAAGCTCTACCACTTCCTTCTTGGCCGATATTCGATTTATCAACAGTACATCGTTGTCGTTAATATCGGTGAGATAGTCGACACTGGTAGGCACTTCGCCGAGTATGGTAAACGACATCTTGTCCAGATCATAGGACCAAAGTTGATTATCTTCATTGACGCCATATATCCCATTGCCGCGCATTACAAAAGATTTTCCTCTGCCGCCTTGATTGTCTAGTGCATTGATCCGCTGAGGCTCAACAGCGCCTATTTGCCAAAACTGATCAAGTCTATCCTTATACACAACTTTACCGTGTTCACTTTCAAGCGCCCACAGCACAGGTTGCTGCGTCAATATTTGAAACGATTGTTGAGCAAAATCATAAGCAGCTAACTTCATTTCTCCTTGTACCCTAATCTGTGTTAGTGCACGTTGTGTTGCACTTTTCCATTGATATAAGCGTAAAACAGGGTAGGCATGCGGGTAAGATGTCAAGCTGCCATCTAAAGCAATTTGTGTCAGTACACCACTGGCACTGACCAATATGCTTTGGCCATCCTCAGCCCAGTGGATCCCGCGAATAAAAGTATCTAACGGGAAGTTAGTCAGTTGTCGCGTGTTATTGCCATCGCTTAGCCACACCTGTTCAGTACCTGAACGCTCCGACCAAAATGCCACTAAGTTTCCACCTGGCTGAAAAACAGCCTGATCTTCACCAAGGTTGGTTCGCGCAAAGCTGGTATATGTTTGAGCGCCTTGTGCTAACTGTGTCAGTGGTAATTTGACGATGTCACCGTCGTAAGGCCCTTTGATCATCAGTACACTTTTGCCATCAGGACGAAATTCAGGTTGCCTCATTCGATCTGAAAACGGCAATTGAATTTTACTCACAAGCCCTTCATAAGTCAGACTAAATAGCTGACGTCCGGTACTGAAAATCAATTGCTGGTTGAGTGGGTCAAAACTTGGGTAGATATCGTGAAACTTAGTAATTTCCGGCGGTCGCTGGATCTGATGGCTAGAGATCAACTCACCGTCGGGTTTTAACATATCAATATAATGTAAGCCATCGGCATGAATACTACTGACCGCGATTAAATCATCTTGAGGAGAATAGGCGTAATCAATCAACGTCCCGTCTTCTACGGTATAAAGATCGACACCGCTGTCGTCATCAATGGAGTAATTAATCAGCTTCCAGCGCTCGCCTTGTTTTTGCTTCAATACCACATTGCCATCGTTCAGCCAGATAGGCTTATCAACCACTGAATTTTTACACTGGAGAATAACTTTTGGCAGCTGGGGGCTTTTCAATGCTTTAGTAAAATCGAGTGTTACAAGGTCGTAGCAGCGCTTTTGTGTAACGGGCTCGCTACAAGCGTCGGTGGCCAAAAACAGTAACTGCTCACCATCTTTTGAGAAACTATGCCTGCCGTATGCTCCAAAGCGCTCGGTGAGCAGGATCTCTTGCTGGGTATCCGCCTTTTTTGCCCATATCTTATTATCGCAAAACTTATCTAAATAGCGGTGAAAAACAATGTACTGACCATCTGGGGAATAGCTTGCATCAAATTCTTTGTCGTCAGTTGCGGTCAATGAGCGCAAAGTATCAAAGAACAGTGGTGAAGGTTTTTTGATGGAAAAATATTGATAACCGATAACCCCAAGCAAAATAGTAAAGGCAAGTAAAACAAACACATAAAGACCAAGCTTGTTTTTATTCTGACCTTGATTGAGGTGTTTATCTTGTTGTATTTCAGGTTCAGGGGCTGGCATCACCTCGAGTTGCGGCTCGGCATTCGTCAGCTCGCTAGTTTGCCCTCCCCAACGTACTTCACACTCTAAGCTATACCCTTTTTTAGCATGCGTTTGGATATAACCTTGCACCTTACCATCATCCCCAAGCGCCTTTCTCAATTGCGCAATACTACGCTGCAAAGTATTAGGAGAGACCACCGAATCTGGCCATACTGTATCGAGCAAGGTATCAAGGCTCATCACTTTGCCTTGGTTCTGAGCCAAGCAAGTGAGTACCGCCAGGGCCTTTGGTGCAAGTGTTTGACATTCACCTTGGTGTGAAATCTGGTTACGTGATAAATCTACAAAAAAATCACCAACCCAATATTGTTCTACCATAAATCCCCAATGTGCCTAGCGCACGCGCTAACCACGCCAATTATTATAATTATCAGTATAAGGATAAACTTGAAGCAATCGAAACTCAACAGCATAACCACTTGATAGAAATAGTTTTTTATTTAAAAGTCACAATTCAGCATAACATCATGTAAACGTCATGTATTTTTATTCTCAGCTGCTAAGTTGCCAGTACGAGATACTTATTCACTAGTCTAAAAATAACATGAAAGAAGGAAATGTGTGATGAAACGTTTGCTGTTTATGCTGATATTACTCCTATTCTGTAGCTTGCTACATGCCAGTGAAGTACCGCAATATGCGATGCCCGGAACGCGAGTTGTGCCACTCAAAGATATCACAACCGGCCATCAATATGAGCTTTATATCAAGCTGCCCGAAGAATACTCAAAAGATAAAAGCTACCCTGTACTCTACTTTACCGATGCGGTATGGCATATCGAAGCATTGTCTTCTGCAACCTTCTTTTTGTTCGATGAAGTGATCCTCGTTGGTATCTCGTGGCGGAAAAATATCAACACCACACTGCTTCAAGAAGAAGGCCCTTTTGTTAGCCGTTACGCTGATTATTCTTTTACAAAGTCAAAAAACAGTGAACATCAGCACAAGTACCAATTTGGCCAAGCCAATGCCCACGCGGCCTTTATTCGCAATCAAGTTATTAATTATATTGAAAGCAATTACTCGGTAAAGTCCAATAGTCGCAGTTATTTTGGCTATTCTCTCGGTGGACTATTTGGCGCCTATATACTGCTCACCCAGCCAAATACCTTTGACAACTATATGCTAGGCAGTCCATCTGTTAGACAACTGGATGCGCTAAAAACACTCTCTAGCTCCGAACAACCACTCAAAGGGAAAGTGTTTATCTCTGTTGGTACAGACGAACATAAGTTAGCACCGCAAATCGACGCATTTATCGACTATCTAAAAAGCAAGCAAAGTGACAGCTTATCACTTCACAAGACAATGCCCGATGGCACACATCAAACCGCTTTCCCTGAAACCGTAATCCGTAGTATCAATTGGTTAAAGTCTATTTATGGGAGTAGTCAACAATGAAGTTAGCACCGATGTTTCTTTTACTAACGATTGTTGCTTCTCTCAGTCATCGGACTTCAGCACAAGACGAATTCCCTATACTGAAAGGTCCTTTAATGGGACAAAAACCTCCTGGATTAAAAGCAGAACCTTTCGCACCTGGAATTATCTCTAAGTCGGGATGGGAGCTAGAAGGCGTATTTGCTCCAAACATGAAAGAGTTCTATTTCACCTTAGACCGTGGTGTATACACCACTGAAAATAAAACTGGATTTCGTCCAACTGTCATTGGTTTTCGGCTAATCAATAATAAGTGGGTGAAATACACTGAGTTTCCTCGTGCCGGAGAGGTAAGCTTTTCACCAGATGGTAAACGCATGCACATGGCAAAAAAATACAAAGACAGAGCAGGTAATAATTGGTCTGAACTTACCAGCTTGGGAGTCATGTTTGACCGCCCTGAATGGGGGATAATGCGATTGTCCGCTTCCGCAACTGGAACCTATGTATTTGATAATTTTAAGCAAATGAATACGGTTAGAATTTCAACAGTAAAAGATGGTATGCGCCAAGAGCCAGTACTCTTGAGCAGTGAAATTAACTCAGGGAAAAAATCAGCACACCCTTTCATAGCGCCAGACGAAAGCTATTTAATTTGGGATAGTGAACGTGAGGATGGTTTTGGTGACTCCGATCTGTATATCAGCTTTAAGCAACCTGATGGAATATGGGGACCTGCAATAAATATGGGGGAAAACGTTAATTCAGATAAGTGGGATGCTTATGCAACGGTCACCTCAGATGGCAAATACCTGCTGTTCAACCGTGCTGTTGATAAAGCAAATAACAACGTCGACATCTATTGGGTGGACGCTAAAATCATTGATGAGATTAGAAACAAAAATCAATAAAAACAAAACCTTAAACATTTCAGCAATGTAATCCTTAGCGTATGTGATAAACGCCTATTTCTCACATATACGGAAGCTTTGTCTGCCTCCATACCTGCGTTCGTTTTGGTAAAATACTGCCAAAGCGAACAAACCTTACCGACAGCTTGCTTTTTATCCAGCTTCAGACCAAAATAAATGTAACCAATATTAGTTACTTACTTAAATGTAACCAAATTAAGTTACCTTTATGACATCAATACCTCAAGGTGCGGTGATCACAGCAGACATTGTCGGCTCACAGTCGCTGTCACAACTACAACTTACAAGGCTGCAAAGCGAGTTAAAGGATTACTTAGCTGAAATAGCGACTGCGGAGCAGGGCTATTATAGTTTTTACCGCGGCGACGGCTTTCAGCTTGTGTTGCCAGATGCTACGAAACTGTTCAATGTGGCATTACAGCTACGGTTGTTTTTAATTAGCCGACATAGCGATGCCAGACTCAGCCTTGCGGTCGGTGAAGTTAATATCACAACAGCAGATTTATCAACCGCGACAGGTGCTGCGCTGGTACTTGCGGGCCGAGGATTGGACGCAATTGGACAAGCAAGACTCAGGTATAACAATGACAGTAATGCCCACTTTGCACTAAATCTGGCATTTGTGGATTTATTACTTTCGAACTTAACCCAAAAACAAGCAGAGGCCGCTTTTATTCATATTTCACACCCTAAGTTGAGCCATGCCGATATTGCAAAACAACTCAACACCAGTCGGGTGAACGTAACTAAATTACTCAATAGCGCACACTACGCTTTATTAGATCAATTTTTAGCAATTGCACGCTCACACCAATAGTCGAATGCTCAACGCTTAAATATCACGAGGTGGACTTAATGAACGAATGGCAAGTATTGTTATTGTGGTTAGTAATAGGCCACACAATCACTGACTTTTACCTCCAACCTATGAGCTGGGTGCATGACAGAAATACCCGTCACTATAAGTCCATCAAGTTGTTGTGGCATAGTGTCGCGCATGGCGGGGCAGCACTTGCAATCATCCTACTTTGGCAGTCGACTTTGTTTTGGGGAGCACAATGGAATGCGCTGCTCTTTGCGCTAGCGGTAGGTATTAGCCACTATTGTATCGACTTAGCTAAATCCTATTCTAGCAAAGGCGTTATTCCTTTTGTGCTAGACCAATGTGCACATATTGCCATATTAGTGGCCGTCACTTGGCACATTGCTGAGCCTGAGATTGCCCTCAGTGCCTTTGCAAAGCCTTTTGCTAATGTCCAGCTGCTAATATTGGTTGTGGGCTATTTAATGGTATTGCATCCTGCATCGATATTCACCAGCATGCTGCTTGAGCGTTGGCAACTCAATAATTCAGCTCTTGATAGCCTGCCGCAAGCAGGAAGTTTAATTGGTCAACTTGAACGTGTATTACTACTGAGCTGCGTGTTACTAGATAGCTGGGCTGCTATCGGCTTTATTCTCGCCGCTAAATCGGTATTTCGCTTTGGCGATCTAACCCAAAGCCAAGATAGAAAGCTCACCGAATACGTGATGTTGGGCACGCTTGTCAGTGTGTTGCTGGCCCTTGTGGTCGGTGTCTTAATCAAACCATTTATGCCCATTCAATTGTAATTTAATCAATTCCGCGCCTTGACATTTAATCTAGTGCCTGCAAAATAAACGTAGGCACGATCTATCGCTAATTATTTGCCTCTATTCGTTTTATTTACTCATTAGGAGTTGCCATCACAATGAATAACTAAGCCCTTTGTAACTGACGAACTTATTATTAATTTCCAGTGCAAAGCTTATGGTTATCGTTGAGGCTTCTCAGACCAATCTATAAACTCTCATTTTCTATTTTACTGTTTATGGCTTTTACGAGTCTTTGTGCCTTTAGCCTTTTGCACTGCTGCGACTAGGAGCAGTTATTATGCCTTGGATACAGGTAAAGCAAGCAAGCTTGACGCTTGCAAATGGTCAATGTTTATTTTGCGATGTCGACCTAACAATAGAGCGACAATTTATTGCGATAACAGGCCCAAATGGGGCAGGAAAATCACACTTACTCAAAGCCCTATCCGGTGAACAGCCTCTAACTTCGGGCGAGCGCCAAAGTCATGGGAAATGCCTTTATCTCCCACAAGATGCGACTAACCGCTTTACCACCGTTTCTGAACTACTCGGGCTTGAAGAGAAGCTAGCGGCACTGCATCGAGCCCATCAGGGGGTCGCCTCTGAGCACGATTTTGACTTAATCTCAGATGACTGGCAGTTAGAATCAACTTGGCAAGCAACACTTGCACCGCTAGCACTCACTTTGGAAACCCCCTTTACAAGGCTTAGTCCAGGAGAGCGAATGCGTGTTTATATTGAGATACTACAATCTCAGCCTGCAATCCTATTAATGGATGAGCCGAGTAATCACATGGACAGCGTCAATAAGCACTGGCTAGCTGAGCAGCTAAAGCACCACAAACATGGTGTGGTTGCCGTCACACACGATCCTATTTTATTGGATGCAGCCGACCATATACTGCACATAAAACAGGGGGAGCTAACTCATCACTCGCTTGGATTTGACGCCTTCAGAGAGACACACCTTCAAACTCAAGCTCGACAAAAACAACAACATTTGGCAAATCGCGCAGCACAAAAAGCACTTAAACAAGCCATGATTGCAGCGGATCTGCAACATCAACGGCAGGCCAATAAAGGAAAAGCACAAGTGCGCGCTGGTAGCCAAAGTAAACTGGTTACTGACTTTAAGTCAGACAGAGGGAGTAAGCGTCATGCCGGACAAACCCATAAAATTCAGCAAGCTCAAGATAGGGTTAAGAAAAATGCAGTTTACTATCGAGAAGACAAACAGCAGTTTCATTTTAATTCAGCTTTTCGAGCAAAAGAAAAGCTCCGCTTATGCGAAGCCGAATTGTGCTTTGGACCAGAAAAGACAGTGAACCTTTTTGCGGATACAACACAAAAGCTCAGGATAATTGGAGAAAATGGCATCGGAAAATCGACCTTGCTTAAAACCCTTGCAGGTAAGCTAGAGTTAAAGCGCGGAGAAATCCAGCGCCCTACAACATCTGTTTACTTAGATCAGCACTGCGCTTGGCTTGAACAGGGCCCTTGCGTTTTAGACATTGCCGAGCGCTTACTTGACACGCCACATCAAAATATAATCACCAGTTTTGCAAGCGTTGGTCTGAGTCTAGATAAGATTTCAGGACCTATCACGAGTCTCAGTGGTGGCGAGAGAATGAAAGCGGCCATCGTGCTGGCCGTGCAACTGCAAGGCTTTTTACTGCTTGACGAGCCGGATAATCACCTCGACCTCGAAGCACAAGAAGAGCTTGCTGCCATGCTTAATCAGCTTCCTTGTGGATTTATACTGGTCTCTCACAATGAGTATTTTTGCACTCAGCTTACCAACATAAAAGTTCTACCGCTGCGTGATCAATAGTCATAGAAGGAAGAAAAGGGGGAGGAAGGAACGCCTCCCCCTTTGGGCACTTAGTGGCGTCTCTGTTATGACCACTAAATTAAATGGGCTGAGACGACTGCACGTCTCAAACCACATGGGGACGATGGATTAAAGCGGTAATACCTCGAGGGTGGTGACATAGCTGCCGGCACGCTTTGTGGCGGGTGCTTGTGCTTTGTCGTCGTCATATTCCACTTCAAACCAATACATGCCTGGCTCAGATAGCGTTAGCGTCACTTCACCTTTGGCATTCGTTGTATATTTGCTTGGTTGACTGTTATCACGGTACTTTTCATCTTGGCGTACCACTATCACTTCTGCACCCTTTGCAGGTTCACCATCCATCGTATACTGCAAGGTAATTGGTTCACCGGTGTACAAATCATTAGGGTGAGTAACTGGGTTTAGTTCTAGCCCTTTGCCGGTTGGCTTAAGCGCGGTGTTATTTGGTGCGCCCAAAGTTACAAATACTTCTAATCGTCTTGCAACGTCGGTCACACTTAAATCTTTTGCCGTTTTTGGTACTTCTTTGTTAAAGGCCTCTACTGAGCCAATTTTTCCGCGTCCTGGCCAATAATGCTTTTCACCGTTTTCATCAGTCCAGCGCGCCACCAGCGAGCGACTTTGATTAAACACTTTGTAAGTGCCTTGCTGATTGAGCTCAATGTCAAACACACTACGACACTTAAGTTTTGCGGCGTTCTTAAGCTCAACCTTGCTACCAGAAGGAGACAGTGCAGATAGACGCTCTAGTGGATAAGCATAATGATCTGGGTTAAAGATCCCATTGGCGATGGCAGCATCAAACGTGATCCATTCGCTGTCACCAGACACCACGGTGGTACTTGGCTTTATCCATACTCGGTGTGCTTCACTTAACAGGCTATATGCAGCTAAGGCAACTAAGACACCAGAAACTAACGTTGAAATTTTCACGATTAAGGCTCCATTGTTAAAATTGTTGTAGCGAGTTCAGATTTACCTTCTGCAATCACAGTGACAGGCGCAGCGATAGGTAAGGTCACTGGCAGTTTCAATACTTCACGACCTCCAAGCTCACGAGCAGCCTCTACAAACAGCGTGTATTCACCCGCAGGTAAAGCTTTAAACTCGTCGCGCCAAGGGGTTAAATCAATCTTTGCTGTACCTGGACGTCTTGTCGCACCAGTCACGCCATCTACAGGCATGGATAGGCTACGGCCGCTTCTACGCCACCAAAGGCGTAAGTCTTTTAGCCACTTTTCACCTTCTTTATCCGTCATATTAACGTCATACCAAACGGCAATATCGGCAACTCGCTGTTGTTTGCTGTCCGCCAGCCATACTGCTACATAAGGTGGGTGATATTCCGCAACGTTTAAGCGCGGGATCGTGATTTCAACTTCATCAGCCTTAGCGTGCGCGGGTACCATCAGCACTAAAACAGGCAATACAAAGCCTGCTGCGACGAGCGGCCAAGTCGACTTTCTTCCTCGAGAATGCTTGTATAAAAGCCATAACCCTGTGAGTGAAAACACTACACAAGCTACTGAAAACACGTCAATAAACATACGCCATGCAAATCCTGTATTACGTCCTTTGTGAAGATCGTTAAGGTATGATACCCAACCGCGATCCGTGATCTCTTGATAAAACTCACCGCTATCAAGGGCAATGCTAAACCAGCCATCGCCACCAGCTCTTGGCAGCGCAACATACAATTCGTACTCGCTCCACTGCACTTGCTGTAGTGCAGGTAACGCCGCACCTGTGTGTGACTGATACCAAGATTGAAAGCTGTGTGGCAGCGCAGTTTGCTCTGCCGCTGCGTTAAGCTGGGTCAACAGAGCACTTGGCAGCACCGCTTCTTTAGCATATGTAGTAGGCGTAGATTCTATCTGGCTTGCGTGATTTAAGGTGATCCCAGTCACGGCAAACAGCAGCATTCCCACCAAACACACGGCAGAACTCATCCAATGCCAAGTGCGCCAATCAAACAGCTTTTTAAGTCGCCGATTCGACGACTTAGCCGCTGAGCGAGCTCGTGTCATTAAAAGCTCCACGCCAATGAAGCCCAATAGCGACGACCATCTTCAAAGTAGCCGTATTCTGCTTCAGTAATTTCTTCATCGAAGAGGTTGTAAATCCCAAATCCAAGCTTGATCGCTTCGTTCAGCTGATAATTTGCACCTAAATCAGTTAGGTTATACGAAGGTGCGACTAAGCTACTTTGCGAAGGTCCTGTTACAGGCTGGCTTTCTTCACCACGATAATGGAAGCGTAACCATGTGCTCAGCTCATCAGAATACTGATAATTAAGCGACGTTTGGAACAGATGTTTAGGTAACTGGTTTAACGGGCTACCAGCATACACTCCGGTTTTTTGCTCCGAATCTGTGTAGGTATAGTTTGCGCTAAGCTTTAGTTTTTCCGTCAATTGACCCGAGAAGCTAATTTCACCACCTTGGGTTACGGCTTCATCAACGTTGACATAGGTTGTCGGTAACGAGCCAAATTCATTAGGGCCGTCCGTGCATTGAGTTAGTGGGCACGAAACCCGTGAAATTTTATCGTCGAATTCGTTATAGAATACCGTTGCAGAGGTACTGATCCCTTTAGCCAGTTCAACGTAAACGCCTACCTCGTAATTAATTGAGGTTTCAGGGCTTAACTCTGGATTTCCATAAATATTGCCACCACGACTCACTTGGCCCCACGCCGCAGTACTTTGACGCAAGTTCGGCGCTCTAAAGCCGGTTGAGATCCCACCTTTAACCGTCACCGCCTCTGATGCAGTATAAACACCGTATAAGCGCGGGCTAACGTGGCCGCCAAAGTTACCGTCTTTGTCGTAGCGTAGGCCCATAGTCAGGGCAAATGGCTCAACGATGCGCCACTCATCCTCAGCAAATACCGACCACTGATCGTTGTCGACTTGCTGCAAATCACTAATGCGGTTACTGGTTTTGTCGGTCAAATCTTCATTAAGATAGGCAACACCGATTGAGCTAGTATGAGACTCGCCAAGCGGTAACGTCCAAAGAGACTGGAAGTCTACGTTTTTGACCGTCATCTCGCGGGATTTATTATCAAACTCTTCATGTTTTAGGTAACTACGAGAGCTACCAAATGACCAATAACCGTTATGCGTCAAAGAGATTGACTCACTATCGTATTCGGTTGTAGTGGACTCAGGACAACCACGGCGGCCACACGGCTCACCTGGCGCAAGCGGTGCTACCGTTTTACCGAGCGTTGCATCAAGCGTCTGTGAAGCAATACCATAATCCAATAACCATTCGTGTTCATCTGATGGTGTATAGGCCAGTTTTACCTTCAGCGTATCTGCATCGCGACCTCTAAAGCCAGACACGATTTCGTCTTCATCTCTGTGCGTAGTTTGGCCGTAAATTTGTACCCCTAAGGTATCTTTGATCAGCGAGCCTGCAGCAAAGAAATTTGTCTGATAAATATCACCTGAGCGACTGTTTTCTTGGCTGGTTGCGTCAACTCTAACTTCTCCATGCCACTCGTCAGGCGTTTTTTTAGTGATAATGTTAATTACGCCGCCAATTGCATCAGAGCCATACAACGAGGACATAGGCCCGCGCACAACTTCGATACGTTCGATGGCAGCAACAGGAGGCGTCCATGCACCTTCAACACCAGGACCGTCACTATTTGGCCGAGTCTCACGCGAACTTTGTCTTTGCCCGTCGACTAAGATAAGCGTGTACTGACTGCCCATGCCGCGAAGGCTAATATCTTCCCTGTCTCCGCCTCCAGTTACTACAACTCCGGGAACATCTGTCATGGCATCGGTAAGATCTCGATAAAAGCGCTGCTGTAGCGCTTCTTGATTGATAACGCTAACAGACGCCGGGGCATTTTTTAGCAGTTGCTCAAATCCAGAAGCGGATACGACGATCACTTCCATCTCTTCTTTTATTTCTGATTTTGCATCACTTTGTGCAAGTGAGGAAAAAGGCAGGGCAGCTGCAACAGCTAAAGAGAGTGGCGCCAAACTACGACAGGCCATCAACATCGAGAAACCTCCATGATAGAATACAAGATAAATAACAATTATTTTCATTTGTAATGGTATGATGATTGCGTATTTTGGAGCAATGCGGTTTTTCTTAAAGGTATTTTAAGCAGGTCTTAACAATGAATCAGAAATTGACTCGCGGACTTAAAGTGTTCGCAAAAACAGTAGAAGCTGGCAGTATGAGTAAAGCCGCTGACTTATTGCATATGACCACCTCGGCCGTCAGCCAGCAGATCAGCAAATTAGAGCAAGACATAGGCCTAAGTTTATTTAATCGAAATACTCGTAACCTCACGCTCACCGAAGCGGGCTCTATCTATTACAAATCCGCGATACAAATACTGCAAACCGCAGAGCAAGCGGAGCATGAACTTGAGTTATTACAACATACGCCTTCTGGCATATTGAAGATCTCTGCCCCCATCGGGTTTGGAGGCGGGCTACTCAGCAAGCCTCTGCGCTACTTGAGTGAGCAGTTTCCACAAATAAAAGTCGATTTAATCCTAACCGATGAGCCCATTGACATCATTACTGAAGGTGTCGACTTGGCTATCTGTATAGGCCCTTTACAGGACTCAAACCTTATTGCCCGTCACCTTGCTGACTGGCAACTGATCCCCTGTGTCAGTTGCCATCATCCACTAGCACAACTCAATTTATCGCATCCTGACAGCTTAGCGCCTCACGCCTTGATTGGTCATTCGAGTAGTAAACAAAACCCTTACCATTTGAGCCACCAACAAACTCATCAACAAGTGGCGCTGCCAACAGCGCGTTTTATGGTGAATAATATGCAGGCTTGTATTCAGCTCACTCTAGATGGCATTGGCTATGGGGTATTACCTGAACCCGAAATTAGACATCATCTCTCATCAGGGAGGCTAAAACGACTATGTTCAGAGTGGTCATTACAAAAATATAGCGTTTACGCCGTGACGCCGCATCGCGATACCGTTGCGGCAAAAACAACCGCTGCAATTGAAAGCCTAAAAGAGTGGTTTACCCAAGTTTCCAACGACAACCAAGTGTTTGTTGGCGACTTTAGTTTTATCTAAGCTTCGCTCAGTTGAACTTTGGTAGTTAATTGAACTTTGGTAGTTAATTGAACTTTGGTAGTTAATAAAAGATGGCGAGCCATATAGTTGGCTCAGAAGTGTCTGTATAACTTACTTTATGCTTTTGATGTGCGGGAATATTAAGACTATCGCCCGCCTTTAAGGTTACTATTTTACCGTCATCAAAAGTCAACTCACCACAGCCCTTTAATACCAGCACCCATTCATTTTCATCTTGGTCGTAGTATCCAGAGCTTGGCGAGGTATGACCATTTGATACTATCCGTTCAATACGAATATTTGGATGAGACAGCACCGTTTCAGAAATTTCTTCGGTTACATCAGCTGGAATATCTTTTAGAAAGTTCATAAGCTTGAAACTAGGGCCTAGCAATTAGTCAAGGATAGAGAAATAATTTGCCGCAACAGCACATCCGTTTATCTGGTAACGGCAAATTGGGAGAATGGTACAACTTGATCTGTAGAAATGTTCAATACGTCGTTCTCAATCTTTCAAAACAATCCATCAGGCGATTGGTGAAAAATCCCCTAACTTAAGCGACTCCACTCGGACTTCTTACCCAGTTGTACAGTCACCATTAAAGTTACACAATTTAACAATGTTTGTAAAACAAAATTTAACATTAAATAAACAAGAATGAACTTACTAAAATCCTTTAAGTTCTACACGCCAAGGAGGATCTAGTCGATTCTCACCAGCCCAGTATAATTTGATCTTGTTCCCTGCAGGGTCAAACAGTATGGCTTCTCGCCACAGATAGCGCTGCTCTGTCGGTAGTTGCTCAAATACGATACCCCGGGCCTCAAGCTCAGTGACCCACTCATCTAACTGTTCATGTTCAAAGTAAATAACTGCACCATTATTGATGGGAGGCATTTCTAACGATAACGAGAAGGTTGCATTACCTTCAGGGCATTCAAATCGAGCATAGTGAGGTGTATCAACAATTTGAGTGAAACCTAGCGTTCGATAGAATTGACAAGCTGCATCCATATCATCAACGGGCAGGGTAACTTGGTTAAGATCCATAATCATCATCCTTATAACAATACTGAATCATTGTGCCTTGTAGGCAAAAAAATACCAGCCTAGGTTAGGCTGGTATTACAGTCATCACATCTAATGTGAGTTACAAATCAAATGTTCTCGACACAGAAAGTACGATACGTTCATCAGCCGTATCCCAATCTAAGCTCGTATTTTCAGCCGCCACTTCAATATCAAAGCCTTTAAATGCCGTTTGATAAGCAAGGCGATAGTGATTGTAAGACTTATCGTTACCATCCCATGTATATTTATCGCCATCCAATGAATTGGAGATATCAAAGCTTGCTCGTAATGCATGACCTTCTGCAATTTCAAAAGTATGTGCTACCATCGCAATAGTGTGACCCGCTTCGGTTCCGAAATAATCCCAACTGTACCAAAAATTAAACTCAGTTTGGCCAAACTCACTCGCGTAACCAAACTTAGTATATATCTCTGGATAGTTACCATCGCTTGAGTTGTCACCACCATGATAAGAGTAGTAAGCAATACCATAGTCAAGGCTCCAACTTTGGTCTAGCTCGATAAAGCGACCAACGTAAAAGTCCCACTCTAGGTCAGTGTCATCACCAAAATCGACGTTAGACGCCCAGCTTCCAGCATACACGCCATTAGCAAAGGCTTTATCGATGCTGCCTTGTAGGGCTGGGTCATTTTGCGTTTGACTCACACCGTTAAAGGTATAGTCAGATGCACCTGTAAGCGTTGCAGACCAGTCTGCCGCCGCATAGTTAGAGGCGAGTATAAGTGGGAGTGCACAAAGTGTTTTCTTTAAAGTTGTCATGTAGTTGTATCCCTAGTTTACTGATTCAATTTTTCTAAAGTCGATAAGGTTGTCTTTTGGCGAGCTATCAATCTTGCTCACAGTTTTGTATTTGCTATATGCAATGTAACCAAAACATGAGAAGAACAAGCCTATAACTAACGCACCAACCCATTGGATCTGTAAAAAGTTTAGTTTAAATAACAGCGTAAGCAGTGATAACGCCACGATATTAAATAAAATATAGTTTCTTTTTCCTAAACGGCTAACCGTGAGGTTAAGGTTGTCTGTATATAGGCGGATCAAAGAGTCGAGTGAGTTAATTACAAACACCACGCCAACAAAGACCATTGCAAAGTTTTTAATACCCGCAGTTGGGATCCCAGCCTCATGGTAGTGATAAAGCACACTAAACCACGCTGCGATTGGAATAGAAGGGAAAATCAACATCGCCGCTAGCACTTGATAGGTTTTCAAACCACCGACAAAACGCGATGTAAATTGCCCAATCATGATACTCCACGCAAACCACCAGAATAGATAGAACTCGTGATAGTCATTCAGTGGCAGCACAAACTGATCTAAATTAGTAAAATAGCCACCGATCAGCGCCAAGTTGTTGGTATAACTCGACATTGCACTGTCACCAAAGACAAATGCTGACGCCCACATAAAGGCAATTAAACCGATAAAGACCCAAGTTGTCGTAATGCTTAAAAAGCGCACGTACTTCAGGCTGGTGCTTGAATAAACCGCAAAAGCAATCGCCGCAAACACTATCAAATAGAAACTAGGAATAACCGACTCACCGTCGCCTAAACTGGGTAAATACCAAGGCAAATTAGACAACAATAAGAATGCGGTAAACGCACAAGTACCGATAATAACTAGGTTATTAATGAATTTAACCCAAGGAATTTCAAAGAATTTCACCTTGGGCTCTATTACGCAGAAATAAAAGCACGTAAGAAAGTAGAACCCCCATATTAAAAATCCCCAAAAACCAAATTCTATGGCCAGCGGATTAGTAAATGCATACTCTGGGCTTGCTTTTATGTCTGCGTAACCCGCAAACTCCGTAAGCGGAAACATGATCAGGCCAACATCTAGGCCAGAAGTAAATAAGATTGCAATAAAAGTGAACGTTTTAACCGGTGTAACACCAACGCACTGTAAATTCCCCCACTTCAATAAAATAAAGGCAATTGCCAATAGGGTGAAAATGATGCCTGCACTAAGCCATACTG
The DNA here is from genome assembly GCF_000238315.3 of Pseudoalteromonas piscicida. Classification (NCBI taxonomy): domain Bacteria; kingdom Pseudomonadati; phylum Pseudomonadota; class Gammaproteobacteria; order Alteromonadales; family Pseudoalteromonadaceae; genus Pseudoalteromonas; species Pseudoalteromonas piscicida. Next base: position 26,905 of record NZ_CP011925.1, on the reverse strand, counting down.
TCATTGTCACCCTCCCAAAATTGATAGAAGTAACTCATTTTTTCTCCGTTGTTTTTATTTACATTATTCCCGCATTAATGCAGTGCAAACGATTTGCACTGCATGCCACTGCAGGTCTCATATGGGGCACGAACTTTCCCATACGAGTGGCGAAACTAGATCTCCGAACTACGTTGAACCTGTTGCCAGTTTTGTGTCATAGCAACGTTTGCTCCCTCAGCGGCAAGTGGCGAATTACCTAAAATCATATCCGCTGCTTTTTCCGCGACCATAATAGTCGGCGCATTGAGGTTACCGTTTGGAATGGTCGGGAAAATAGATGAATCCACAACGCGTAGCCCCTTTACACCGTGCACACGGGTTTGCGAGTCTACAACCGCCATTTCATCCTCACCCATTTTGCATGAACAAGAAGGGTGATAAGCACTTTCTACCGCTTGACGCACGAAAGCATCAATTTCTTCATCGGTTTGGATATGCTCACCTGGTTGGATCTCGCTCTGTCTAAAGTCATCAAACGCACTTTGCTCAATGATTTCACGAGTCAACCTGACACAAGCTCTAAAGCCTTCAATGTCTTCTTGTTCTGCCAGATAATTAAACTGTATTTTAGGCGCAACCGTTGGATCTGCTGATTTAATCGTTACTTCACCACGGTTCTTTGGTTTATTGTGGCCGACATGAACTTGGAACCCATGACCATCAAAGGCACTTTTACCATCGTAGCGAATGGCCGCAGGTAAAAAGTGGTACTGAAGATCTGGCCACTCAACGCCCGCTTTCGAACGAATAAAGGCACAAGATTCAAAGTGATTGGTCGCGCCAAGACCTGACTTATCAAGCAACCATCTTGCACCGATCAAACCTTTAGAAATTAACCCCAACTTGCCATTCAAGGTGATGGGCTGCTTACACTTGTATTGGAAATAAAACTCCAAGTGATCTTGAAGGTTTTTGCCAACCCCAGGTAAATGGTGTTTTACTTCAACGCCTGCGGCAGTCAACGCTTCTTTATCACCAATGCCAGATAATTGTAATAAGTGCGGTGAACCGATTGAACCTGCACTTAGGATCACTTCCTTCGCTGCATTCGCTTTTTTCAGGTTTCCTTTCACACTGTATTCAACGCCTGTAGCGGTTTTGCCATCTAACAGTACTTGTTGTACCAAAGCCCCCGTGACTATGGTGAGGTTACTGCGATGTTTAATTGGGTCTAAATAGGCTCGGCTAGACGAGCAACGTTTACCACCTTTTACGGTCATATACATTGGCCCAAAACCTTCTTGCTGCTCACCGTTATAGTCTTTGGTAAACGCATAACCCGCTTGCTCACCAGCGCTAATAAACGCACGATAGAGCGGGTTTGCCATTTCATTACCATTATTAGTGCCAAGCGGACCTTGCTCACCACGGTACTCATCGCCACCTAAATACCAAGATTCAGCGCGCTTGAAGTAAGGTAAACAAGACTGATAATCCCAACCTTGTGCACCACTGTCTTGCCACTCATCAAAGTCTTTAGCATGACCTCGAACGTACACCATGCCATTGATTGACGATGAACCACCAAGTACCTTGCCGCGAGGACAATGCATAACGCGATTGTCTAAGTGCGGCTCGGGCTCGGTATGGAACTGCCAAGCATATTTATCGGTATTCATTGGAATAGATAGCGCGGTTGGCATCTGAATAAAAATACTCTTATCACTACCGCCAGTTTCGAGTAATAGTACTTTGTGCGCTGGATTTTCCGATAGGCGGTTTGCAAGCACACAGCCTGCAGAACCTGCACCTACAATAATATAATCAAAATCAGTCATCATACTCCTCGATTAAAATGGACTTTCAATATCGCTCATACCAACATACACGGACTTAGTCTGAGTATATTGATCTAGCGTCTCGATACCATTTTCGCGGCCAATGCCCGACTGCTTATAGCCTCCAACGGGCATTTCGGCTGGTGAGTTGCCATAACTATTGATCCAACAAATGCCAGCCTCTAGCTGGTGGATGACACGGTGTGCACGTTGAATATCCTTACTAAACACACCCGCAGCCAAACCTAAGTGGGTGTTGTTTGCACGTTGAATGACTTCTTCCTCATCATCAAATACCAATATCGACATCACTGGACCAAAGATCTCTTCTTTGACTATGGTCATATCATCATGACAGTCGATAAACACGGTCGGTGCGACAAAGTAGCCGTTTGGTGCCGTTTCAGGACTAAGTGCCTCACCACCGGTCAGTACGGTTGCGCCTTCAGCTTTGCCTTTTGCAATGTAATCCATCACCAGTGTGTGATGCTGCTTTGAGATTAGAGCGCCAAGATTTACGTTTGGATCGAGCGGATCGCCCGCGATGATATTTTGTTCGGTACGCTGCTTTAACTCAGCTAAAAAGGCGTCGTAAACCTTACGCTGAACAAATACGCGTGTGCAGTTGGTACACACTTCACCTTGGGTGTAGAAGTTGCCCAACATCGCAGCACTTATCGCTTGAGAGATATCAGCGTCTTCAAAGACGATAAGCGGTGATTTGCCACCGAGCTCCATCGTCACTTCTTTTAAATTGCTTGCCGCACTTTGCATTACTTTTTTGCCAGTACCCACTTCACCGGTGAACGATACTTTTTCAATATCAGGGCTGGTAGTAAGCCATTGGCCCACCTCAGCGGCACCTTGTACCACATTAAATACACCCGCAGGGACACCGGCTTCAATAAAGATTTCGGCCAGCTTAATCGCGCCTAGTGGTGTTTCTTCCGATGGCTTAAAAATGAGGGCGTTACCAGCGGCAAGTGCAGGGCCTGACTTCCAACACGCAATTTGCAGTGGATAATTCCACGCGCCAATGCCTGCACAAATCCCCAAGGGCTCTTTACGAGTATAGAAAAAGTCCCCTCCCACAGGCTGCTGAGTGCCAACTTGAGCGGGAGCCACCCCTGCAAAGTATTCAATCACATCAGCGCCTGTTTGAATGTCTACACATTCCGCCTCTTGCCAAGGTTTTCCGGTATCTAACACTTCAATCTTGGCTAGCTCATCGTTACGCTCGCGCAACAGAGATACCGCTTTATGTAAAACACGACTACGCTCAATTGGCGCCATCGCTGACCATAATGCAAAGCCCGCTTTGGCACTTTCAATCGCAGCTTGCTGAACATGACTGTCAGCAACCTCTACCTCATAGATCACTTCATCAGTTGCTGGATTTTTTACTGCAAACTTTTCACCTGAGTGATTTGCCAAGAACTGGCCATGAATAAAATTTTGATATACAGGGACTGTCACATTATCCTCCAAACTGCTTAATAAGTGATTGAATGTAGCGTTTTGCGAGCGTTTCACTGTGATGAAACGCATGATGGTCAGCTTTGCTTAGCACAGCTCTTAACCAGAGTCCGTCAATCATACCGGCGGCAAGCTCAGCCGCTTCTTTTGCCTGTGCTCGCGACATAAAAGCAGCAAACGAAGTCGCTAAGTTACTCTGCAGGCGGCGACTGTTAACACGCTGTAGTCGGTGAAGCTCGTCATCGTGCATAGACTGCGCCCAGAAACTCAACCAGGTGCGCGTCGTATTTGACTGCTGCTGCACCATGGCAAAGTTAGCTTCTACGATATACATGAGTCGCTGCTCGGCACTACAACCACCAAAGGTTTTGTCCAACAAACTGTATTTCAAGTTGTTTAATAGATAGCGCACGGTTGCTTCAATCAAGCCTTGTTTCCCACCAAAATAGTGACTGATAATCCCCGACGAGAGACCGGCTCTTTTACTGATACTATTAATAGTGGTTGCTTGTAATCCTAACTCGGCAACTGACTCTAAAGTGGCGTCAATTAGCTGCTGACGACGAACAGGTTCCATTCCGACTTTTGGCATAGCTTTTTATTAATTGACCGTTCAATTAAAATAAATCTTAGGGTGATAAAGATGAGACTTCAAGGTTGACTTTTTGTAAAAAGCCAAATTTTTGACGTTTGTACCTAGGTTAATCCCATGATAGCTAAGGGGTTTTAAAGGATTACAAAAAATCTTAAAAAATTTTAAAAAATCTGAGATTTTGCAGGTATTTGCGATAATTTACCGTTTTGATGTGACAATTTGATTAAGTTTGGTTTGGCTAGAAAACAATCATAATTTAAGCAAATGAGGGGGCTTAAGTTAGCACAAAACATCCTTGCTAGTTAGGATTTGAAAGCGGTAACGGTTGGTAACTAGGAAATCTATTTGAGACAGTTGAAATCCCAAAAGAAGCGTTTGACTGATAACTCGCTACTAACAACTCAATCTTAGGTTTAAGCGCTATGATCGCTTCATCAATTTTACCTTTCAGCCTCGTACTAAAAACATTTTTACGCAGCAAAAAATGTACTTGGTTATCATGTACCACATAAGGCCAAGCCTGTGCAGCGTCAAGTCCTCGCTCTTTGATAAAATAGTTCCCCGTGATCATATCATCCACAATAAAATCAACGCGCGCTTTCATTAACATTTCAACCCTCCGCTGCGCACTGGCAATACTCACAAACTGATCTTTATAGCGGGGATCTTGTTTAAGCTTACCAAGCTCCTCTCCATAGTAAGATCCGATGCTCAACCCTATGGTTTTCGATTGTTTTAGTAATGAAGCGAGATCGGCAAGCGCTGTGGGAGGTGATAACGAGAATAATCGCATACGTTCAAAACGGTAGGGCAGAGAAAAATCTCCGTATGCTTCTCTATCTTTAGTGTAGCTAACCATTACCGCAACATCTATCACCCCTTTTGACATTTCTTCGAAAGTGCGAGCGCTGGAAGGGAGGCGAATATAGGTGGTACACACGGCAACATGCTGGAACACCATCTCAGCAATGTCTACGTCTAGGCCCCAAGGTCCAAGCTCATCAAATACAGTTAATGGCGGCCAATCGGCAACAACGCCGATATTCACCGTTTTACTGCATTCGCTTGCACTGGCAGGAGAAAATACCAAACCCCACACCAATATAGCCATGCCAATCAAGTTATTCACTGATATGTACTGCTTAACCATGACACCTCGTGAGCAAGTCTATGACAATCGGCCTTATAACATGACGACTCATTTCATCGTATAGGCACTATCTTTAGTAGTAACAATATACTTTAGTAGTAACAATATATTTACCTAAAGCCTAGATCACAATGCCTAATTATAAAACTATTTAAATCAAAAAGCGCATCTGTGCTCACAGGAACAAAAGAGCGTGACGTAAACCCCCTTTACATCACGCTTGTTTTGGGCACTTTATGGCTGATATTCGAATACTTCTTCAATAGAGACATTAAATACATGCGCTATCTTAAATGCTACTTCGAGCGAAGGTGAGTATTTTGCAGCCTCGATCGCCATAATCGTTTGCCTCGTAACACCCACTCGCTCTGCAAGCTCTTTTTGTGTCATTTCACTGCTCATAAAACGTAGCATTCTGATTTTGTTTTTTATTGGTAAATCAGCCATACACAGCTCCCAAACGAGCTTTGACGAGCTGGGTTCCATAACCGACCAATTCAGCCAGCAAAAATGCAATCACCAAAATATGAAGTGGTGCAAATGGTAGTTCAAAAGGAAGCGCTTGCGACCAATTTTGCGCTTCGGCAGAATACTGGAAAATAGAGATACATACACCAACCTGAAGCACCCAATAGGCAGGTTTACACCCAGATAGCGCAATCAACTTTTCACGCTCATCTAACGGCTTATCCATATCTTTATCGCTAACAAAGCTTAGTAGCAGCTGACCTGCAATAGATGTCACGATAGAAATAACAATCACCTTGAACAACAGTCCTGATACCCAACTCGGATCTTGACGTAACTGCTCTGTAGCCGCTGTTATTTCGCCTAAATAAAAAAACAAGATATAACCTGTTACCAAAAACTCTATCGCAATCGTTAAGTCACGGAAACTCAACGAGTCTAAAAACGCTTTAATCTTATTGTTGCTTTCCATGTTACCCTCACTTTACTCAAGGTTAAATATTCTTTACATTGAAAGCGTAAACTTTGACCAACTTCAAGTCAAATATTTTTTACTTTAAGTCAAGTTTTAATAACTAACCTGAATTCGGGATAAGAAGTTAGTTAAGGTACTAAAATACCTAAGTTCAAAAGCGTAATATCACTCTAGCCAGAAGTTATTTCTTAATACAAGGCAAATTTGTGCGTCAATAGCTGGCCTATTGCAAGCAAATTTAACGCAGTAGTAAGGGATAACAGCTGCTAGAGAACAAGTTGTTATCCCGGGTTCAGGTTAACTAGAAACGTTTTCGAAACTCGTTTGGCGTTAAGCCCATACACTTATTAAACACCTTACGGCAGGCTGTCGTATCCTCGTATCCTACCTGGTGCGCAATCCAATCAAATGGCTTGCTCGTGCTTTCTAATAAATCACACATTTTCTGCACCCGAAACCGTTGCAGATATTGATTTGGATTGAGTTCGAGCACCTTAGCAAACCGTCGCTGTAAGGTTCTTTGCGTAAGTAGAGCGATATCAGCTAGTTCTGTAATTGAAATATTACGACTATAATGGGTGTTAATGTATTGCTGAGCACGCAGCACAGCATCATCGCCATGTTGAAAGTTTGGCTGAAATTGATGATAGTAGCTCTGCTCCCGCTGAGCCGTATCTACGACTAGCGTTTTGCCTAACTTGCGCATGACTAAGTGACCGCTATATTTTTTGACTAGCTCTAATCCAAGATCAAGCCATGACATTACGCCACCAGCCGACATAATATCATTGTGATCGATTAAAATTTTCCGCGTATCGATAGGCTGGTTAGGAAAATGCCGTTTAAATGCCTCAGTTAACCCCCAATGCGTGGTAAGTAAGCGCTGATGACTTAGCCCCGAGGCCGCAAGTATAAAAGCCCCCGCACAGGCAGAGGCGATAACTGCACCTTGTCGGTGTTGCTGAGTTAACCAAGCAAGTAATTGAGGCTCAGGTTTAAGGTAGTAATCAGAATTAACACTCGGCGGCAATAACACAATATTGTAATCCCCCTTTACAGCACAACTGAAGGTAACAACATGTGTTGTAAAGCGGGTATCCTGTGACTCTTCGATACAAATTCTATCTGCTAGAAAAAACAGCTCTTCTAGACCATACACAGCCGACTTCATCGCGTGAGGATAGTGACAAATCGCCACTTTGATTGGTTTCATCTACATTGTCGAATTTGAACTCAAAAATGTCATTTTAGACACTCCAGTCAAAGTTACAACTCCAGCACAATACCTCTGCAAATTAACTAACGAGGTAAAAAAATGAACAACAGCGCACTATTGGTGATCGACATTCAAAATGACTACTTTCCTGGAGGGCTTTTCCCGTTATGGAATACCGAAAATACACTAGCAAACATCAATACAGCTATCAAAAAGGCAGCAGAGCAAAATATGGAAGTCATTTATGTCCAGCACATAGCTAATCCAGAGCAAGGAAAAGCACCATTTTTCAATGCCGACACTTGCGGTGTTGAGCTTCATAATGGCCTACGCCAAGCGCAAAAAAATGGCCACCATATCGTAAAGTCCTACGCCGACAGCTTTGAGCAAACCTCTTTAAACGATTTGCTCCAATCTAAAAGTATCGACACTTTATATATCTGCGGCATGATGACACAAAACTGTGTAACCCATACCGCGCTATCGAAATCGGCGGAGCAATACAATGTCTACATTCTCAGTGATTGCTGCACTACCCTAGATGAAATGATCCACAAAATTGCACTCAACGGTGTTTCAACACGAATTCCGTTAGTCACCTCATCGCAAATGTAGCCTATGCTCGTCGTGATAAATCACGACCTACGAACCCAACATGTAGGTCGAGGTTTACCTCGACACATACCTCAACAAATATTTCGACAAGCATCTTAACGACCCATGATGAAAAAGATCGTCGTGATAAATCACGACCTACAAACCCAACGTAGGTCGAGGTTTACCTCTACACATACCTCAACAAATATTTCGACAAGCATCTTAACGACCCATGATGAAAAAGCTCGTCGTGATAAATCACGACCTACAAATCCAACGTAGGTCGAGGTTTACTTCGACACAAGCATAAAAACCAAAAAGGCTGGATTGACCAGCCTTGATTTGAGTGACATCGAAATGAAAAGGGACTAATTAGCCTGCTGCTTATAGGCTTGTCGATAGGCGTGAAGTAGCGGCTCGGTATAACCATTGGGTTGAACTCGGCCTTCAAATACCAAAGATAACGCCGCTTTATAGGCAAGGTTTTCACTAAGCGGTTTATGGTCATTGAGCATTGGTTGGTAGAGGCTGTCACCTTCGTTTTGACCATCTACCACAGCAGCCATACGTCTAAAGGTTTTTTCTACTTGCTCTTCGCTACAAATACCATGATATAACCAGTTAGCGATATGCTGACTTGAAATCCTAAGCGTTGCTCTGTCTTCCATTAATCCAACGTGATTGATATCAGGCACTTTTGAGCAGCCAACGCCTTGGTCTATCCAGCGCACCACGTAGCCCAAAATACCCTGCGCATTATTGTCTAATTCGGCTTGAATATCCTCCGCAGACAAATCGTTTTCTAACATCAACGGGGGCGTAAGTAAGTTATCGAGCGATGCTTGCTGACGTGTTTTTATCTCAAGTTGGCGTGCAAACACATCCACATAGTGATAGTGCATCGCATGGAGCGTTGCTGCAGTAGGAGAGGGCACCCATGCAGTATTAGCACCAGACTCCGGATGGCCTTGTTTTTGCTCCATCATCAGCGCCATTTTATCTGGCATTGGCCACATTCCTTTGCCTATTTGTGCCTTTTTCCTAAAACCGGTTTTAAGGCCAATATCCACGTTTTGATCTTCATAGGCCGCTATCCAAGACTGTCCTTTAATTGCCACTTTAGGCAATACAGGGCCCGCCAGCATTGAGGTATGAATTTCATCGCCTGTTCTATCCAAAAAGCCGGTATTAATAAATACTACACGCTGCTTAGCGGCAGCAATACACGCTTTTAAATTTACCGAAGTACGACGCTCTTCATCCATAATCCCCATTTTAATGGTATTTTTGGGTAACGAGAGCAGCGCTTCAACTCGACTAAATAGGGTATCAGTGAAAGCGACTTCTTCAGGGCCGTGCATCTTCGGCTTCACGATATTGATACTTGCTGCCGTCGAGTTTTTAAACGGACTATTGCCTTGTAAGTCATGCAGCGCAGCCGTGCTTGTCATGATAGCATCTAAGATCCCTTCGAACTGCTCGTTTCCTTCTGCATCCAGTACCGCAGGTGTTGTCATTAGGTGACCAACATTACGCACAAACATCATAGAGCGACCTTTAAGTGTCATACGCTGGCCTTGTGTATCTACGTAACTTCGGTCGGCATTTAGCGTCCGAGTCAGCGATTGACCTGACTTTGCGAAGGTTTCGCTCAAGCTCCCTTTCATCAAGCCTAACCAATTTTGATATACCAATACTTTGTCTTGTGCATCCACCGCAGCAACCGAGTCTTCACAATCCATGATTGTCGTCAGTGCAGCCTCAAGGACGACATCTTTGATCCCGGCTTTGTCTGCCTGTCCTATCGGATGGTGTGGATCAATTTGGATCTCAATATGCAGATCATGGTGGCGCAGCAATACCACGCTTGGATTTTGTGCCTCCCCCTGATAACCCACTAGCTGATCAGGCTTTTGCAGTGCAACTTGGGTGCTGTCGTTGAGTGTAATCACCAAGTTGCCGTCTAGAATCGCGTAGTTCGTACTTTCTATGTGAGAACCTTCAGCCAACGGCAGTGCTTTATCGAGGAATTGCCTAGCATAAGCCATGACTTTAAACCCACGGTTCGGATTATAGGCTTGAGTACGCTCAGCACCATCCTCTTCGCCAAGGACGTCCGTTCCATAGAGCGCATCATACAAGGAGCCCCAACGCGCATTCGCCGCATTGAGCGCAAATCTTGCGTTACTGACAGGCACCACTAACTGAGGACCGGCTGCGCTCGCAATTTCAGGCTCCACATGCTCGGTTTCGATGGCAAAATCTTCAGGCTCAGGCTGCAAATAACCGATAGATTCAAGAAATGTCCGATATTCTGCAGATTGCCAATCAGGATGAGAGAGGTGGTAATCGTCAATTTGCTGTTGCAGGGTATCGCGTTTGTTTAGTAACGCTTGGTTTTGCTTCCCAAGTTCCGAAAAAATATCCGCTACGCCTTGCCAAAATTGATTGACCGCGATCCCCGTACCGGGAAGTAAAGATTGCTCAACAAACTGCGCCAGTGGAGTCGCAATTTGGAAGCCTGAATGAGTGACATACTTGCTCATGGAGAGTCCTTGATTAACATTTTTTGAACGGGATAGGTCAAACATAAAACAATTTTTGGAAAAACGAACCCCTTTTCCCATTCACAAAAAATATACTCGTAATAATAACTATAAATTTAAAAAATCTAATTTATCGGCCTAGTGTTTAATTAAGCCCGCAGCCAATCACTCTCACACCGGTTGGTTTCGTGTAACAAACAACCAGAATTTAATTTGATTTATAGTACCCGTTCAAAGGAAGCTAATTATGTCTCAGTATCAAACTCAGTTAGATCATTTCTCTAGTCTATGCCAAAGCCAAGGACAAACTTGGCAGTCTATCAGTCCTGAGTATGCCAGCCGTATGCACCTACAAAACCGTTTTAAAACCGGTTTGGACATTGCAAAATACACGGCAAAAGTGATGCGTGAAGATATGGCAGCGTACGACGCAGATAGCAGCCAATACACGCAATCGCTTGGTTGTTGGCACGGTTTTACCGCGCAACAAATGATGATGGCAGTAAAGCGTCACAATAAAACCACAAAACGCTCTTACGTATACCTAAGTGGCTGGATGGTTGCTGCACTGCGCTCAGAGTTTGGCCCACTACCTGACCAAAGTATGCATGAAAAAACAGCGGTTCCAGCTTTGATTGAAGAGATCTACACCTTCCTCAAGCAAGCCGATGCGCGAGAGCTAGATCATCTCTACAAAGATCTTGATGCAGTGAGAGCAAAAGGCCAAGATACGACAGAGATCCTTAGCAAAATCGATAACTTCGAAACCCATGTAGTGCCTATCATTGCTGATATTGATGCCGGTTTTGGTAACGAAGAAGCAACCTACCTATTAGCTAAACAAATGATTGAAGCGGGTGCTTGTGCAATTCAAATCGAAAACCAAGTATCGGACGCAAAACAGTGTGGCCACCAAGCAGGTAAAGTAACGGTTCCTCATGAAGACTTTTTAGCCAAGATTAACGCTGTACGATATGCTTTCCTTGAGCTTGGTGTTGAAGATGGCGTTATCGTCGCCCGCACTGACTCATTGGGTGCAAGTTTGACGCAAAAAGTGCCAGTATCAAAAGCGCCAGGCGACCTTGCGAGCCAATACACTAGCTATTTAGACACCACGCCAGTTACCTCGGCCGCTGACTTACAAGAAGGTGAGATGGCAATTAAATTGAGTGGCGAACTGCAAAAGCCAGTTCGCTTAGACAACGGTTTATACCAGTTCAGAGCAGGCACAGAAAAAGATCGTGTGGTACTAGACTGTGTAACCAGTCTTCAATCAGGCGCAGATCTATTGTGGATTGAAACCGAAAAGCCAAATATCGAGCAAATTGCCGAGCTAGTTAACCGAGTTCGCGAACAAGTGCCTAACGCTAAGCTTGTATACAACAACTCGCCATCGTTCAACTGGACATTAAAATTCCGTGAACAGGTATACCAACAATGGCAGGAGCAAGGTAAAGACTTATCGGCATACCCAAACCCAAGCGCGGATGCAAAAGTATTGATGGCGCCAGAGTTAGACGCAACCGAATTGGCAACCGAAGCCGATCTACTGGTGCAAAACTTCCAGCGTGACTCGGCAAGAGAAGCGGGGATTTTCCACCACCTTATTATACTGCCAACTTACCATACAGCAGCGCTCAGCACGGATATTCTGGCTGAAGGCTATTTTGGTGACGCGGGTATGCTTGCCTATGTACGCGATGTGCAACGACAAGAAATCCGTCGCGAGCAAGCATCAGTTAAACACCAAGACTTGGCGGGCTCTAATATCGGTGACACGCACAAAGAGTATTTCTCTGGTGAGAACGCACTCAAAGCAGGTGGTGAAGCTAACACCATGAACCAGTTCTAAACTCTCGATTTAGATAACGACTTATATAGTTCCTTAATCAGCAAGGGCCGTCAGGCCCTTTTATCTATTGTGGATCAGATTTTTACTAGCCACTGATAACTTAGATCACGTATTTACCAACGTCAGTTGTTCAGATCATATTTTTACTAACCTATACCTATTTGAGATCAGAATTTTATTAACTCAACACCTAACGATCCCAATCTTTACAGTAAAGATCTAAGATCCAGACAAAAAAGAGCGCATTTGTGACTTTTTTCACTTTCACAAACCAAAATTTTACTAACTAAACCAGCGACAGGTCACATTTTTACTAACTTACTTAGTAAAATTTTGTTCTGAGTTTATTTTGACTAAAAATAAGAATATAACTAACCTCAGATTTATAAGCACTTCATTCTGCTGTAAACCCCCTTTACACTTTCCATATTTACCCCACTTTTCCATGTAAAACTATAAAACTGATTACAGTACATCGAAGTTGATACATGACCCCCATTAAGAACTTAATAAAAGCAGTAGCACTGCTTACAGCGATGCATTGCCAGGCCGGGAATACAGTTATCAAGGAAATAGAAGATTTAGAAAAGGCAGGCAAATACACCGAAGCCTTAGTTAAAATTGAAACGGCCAGCGTCAGTGAAGAAGAAGAAACGCGATATCAAGCGATTTATTTGCAGGCCATGATTTATCGAAAGCAAGATTTATATGAGAAATCAATATCTACCCTTAGCTATATCGAAAAGCAGTTTTTCCTTACCGAAGCGCGCAAGTATGAAGTATACAGAGAGATAGGTATTAACTATCGTAACCTAAGCCAGCTTGAGCAGGCCGAGTCTTTTTATTTAAAAGCGCTCACATCAGCCGAAGCAATGAATAAATCAAATTTAGTTGCGCAAACCTATAATAATCTAGGCGTTGTTGCCGACCATAGAAATCTGCTTGCGCAATCTATGCAATACCACTTAAAAGCCTATGAATTACTAAAAGGAACTGATCAGTACGAAAAGCAAGGGGCTAATTTTTATAATCTCGGTGATATTTCTGTGCGTATGGGGGATGAGGAAAATGCTGAGTATTTCTTTCAACAAGCTCTCGTTGCAGATAAAGCTTCAAAAGAATTACGCAACGTCGCAGGCACAGCCCTTCGCTTGGGCGAGCTGAAGTTTAAGAACGGCAAGACGGACGAAGCGTTAGCGCAAACAAAAGAGGCCATTGAATTTCTAAAAGAGCTTAATGCAAGGGTTTCTCTAGCCAGAGCATATCGTACTTCCGCACTGATCCATATAGCTAAGGCTGACTTAGACAGTGCCCTGTCGGATGCACAAGCAGGCATTGAATATGCCACTCAAACCAGTTCAACACTGCAACAATTTTACGCCTACCTGACGGAGTTAGAAGTAAGGCTAAAACGCAAAGAATTAGTCAAAGCAAAAACACTCCTCACTAAACTGGACGCCCTAACCGAAATTGAAACGGCAGAGCTACTGCTCGAAAAATATCATCGCCTTAAAGCAATAACGCTTGCTGCACATCATGAATACGCCCAAGCCTATCAGTTTATGAAGTCGACTTCAGAGCTGCAGACTCGACTTCATGAAGCATTACTAGAAAAACAAGTAAGTACCTATAAAGCCAGTATTGATGCGCTTATTCAATCTCAACAACTGGAGCAGGCCCGCTCAGCACAAGCCATAACCGAGGTTAACTTACAAAATGCTAAGCTATCCACACAAATGTGGGTAACCGCAGCAATCTCGACCTTTTTAGCTGGATTATTTCTAGTCGGATTTTTTGTCGTCAAACATAGAAATGCGGCACTAAAAGCAAAAATGTATCAATTGAACATTGAGCATAAAGATAAAATGCTGGCCGATATTTCCCACGAGTTACGCACGCCACTTAGTGTCTTAAAACTCCATATAGAAGCGATGGAACACAATCTTATTGATGACAGCACAATTGCATATGCCAAGATCAACAACAAGATAAATCAGCTAAATGAATTGATCTCGAACGTATATCAATTGTCTCAAGCAGATCATGACGCACTTGTGATCCATCCTCAGCAGCATGGCGCGAAAACGGTTATCCAAAGCTATGTGTACGATATTGAAAGATTAGTAACAAGCAATAAGTTGCAATTTATCGCCGACATTCACGTCGATGATATGAGTATTTATATTGATAAACCTAAGCTGGATAGGGTTATCGATAATCTAGCTAAGAATGCATGTTTATATACAGATAAACCCGGCAAGGTAAGGTTTAAAGCTGTGGTCAATAAACAAGGACTATTTCTACAAGTCGATGATAGCTCACCAGGCGTATCTGAGACCGAGCAGAACAAACTGTTTGAACGCTTGTACCGTGTCGAGGCATCGAGAAGTCGTGCGACAGGAGGCTCAGGTCTTGGTTTATCTATTTGTAAGAGTTTAATTGAAGCGATGAATGGAAAAATCACAGTGAAGTCAGGGAAGTATGGTGGTTTGTGTATTCAGATAAACTTACCTCACGCGGTAGATGTACCAGCATAAAGTACCCGCATAAAATGCGAGTTGATATTAAGTAAAGTACAAAAGGCCGAGCAGATGCTTGGCCTTTCCTCTTTCTAAGCTTGCTTAGAAACGGTAGCTGATATTGCCATACACAAAACGACCATCGGTGTTATATGCCGAGAACGCAGAGTAAGGAAAGATCTGGTTAAACGTTGTATAACCAATATTACTAACAGTATCTTGTGGATATTGATCAAATAGATTGTTAGCGCCTACAGCAAACTTCCAGTTGTCACCTAGGTTATAAGCCACTTCTAAATCAGTGATCCATTTAGCGTCTAATACTTCATCGCCTTCTACTGCACTCGAAGAGTCCACCGTTTCACCATAGCGTGTGGCACGTAATGTCGTCTGCCAATCGCCAAATTGCCAAATTGCAGCTAGGTTCCATTTGTCTTTTGGTGTCCCATCTTCAAATCGTGCAATTTCACGACGAGCAAAGTACTCATAGCTGTCACCAAGGGCTTCAAGCTCAGCAGGATTTGCTTTTACATGCGTCACTTCAGTGTCATTGATGTTTACCGCAGCACTTAAACGCAGATCACCGTAGTCAGCAAGATCAAAACTGTACGTTGCTACGATATCCACACCTTGGGTACGCGAGTCGATAGCATTAGTGAAGTACCTTACACTTTGCGTATTGAGCTCACCCGCTTGCTGCAAAATATTAATGACTTCAGGACCACCTAAATTCTCAGAAAGTACGATGCGATCGTCGATGTCAATTCGATAGGCATCCACAGTAAATGAGAACGCGTCTAGTGTATAGACAAACCCCGCCGTCATATTGACCGACTCTTCAGGCTCAAGCTCTCGAGCACCTAGCGCTTTTGCAGCTGGCGTATCAACAGGGAAGTGACCTACTTCACTAGGTACGCCATTTTCAAATACCGTAGCAATGGATTTATAGGACGTTTGAGCCAATGAAGGCGCTCTAAAACCTGTACTTACAGCACCACGTAGTGAAAAGTTATCCGACACCACATAGCGCGATGCCAGTTTACTGGTGAAGGTGCTGCCAAAATCACTATAATCTTCAAAACGACCCGCCAAAACGACATTCCAGTCCTGCGTTAAGTAGGTATCAAACTCTGCGAATAAAGCGATATTGTGACGAGATTCATCAACAGCACTTGCTGGTGAGAAACCAGCAAGCACCTGCGCACCACCTGCTGCAACGGGATTGCCTTCTGCATCGAGTACAGTGAGGTAAGACGCTTCTTCACCGACTTCAATTTCATAGGTTTCGCGGCGATATTCTGCACCAATCGTGAAAAATACGTCATCCGGTAAGCCCAAATCTAATGCCGTTTTAGCATCAGCATTCACAAGCCACTGTGAATAGACTAAAGCGCCGTTATTAAACTCAGTCGGACTTGTTACCCCCATCGAAGTATTCAAACTATTTACGACACCCAGAGCGAAGTCATTCACACCATAGTTTGTACTGATATCGTAATCCCACTCACCTTGAGTGCCTTTTACACCAACCGCAAAAGAGTAATCATCTACATCGCTGACGATTTGAGGCAAGAAGCCATCTGGGTATACCGCAGTTAAGTTGCGGCTGTCATTTGCGCGACGATAGAAACCACCGGAGTTACCTTCACGTGTTGAGTAGCTACCAAATGAATAAAGTTCGGTTTCCGCATCTAGGTTGTAACCCGCATTATAAAATAGTGCAAAGTCTTCCACTTCAGCTTTACCAAAACGGTGGTTGTAGCGATCGAATGAAAACTCTCTTGAGTCAAGTTGACCATTTTCATCACGAGCATATTGCTCTCTTGGATCAAAGCCTGAACGATTAGTCGGTTTTTTATCTCTATATTCGGCAGACAGATTAATAAAACCTTCATTACCTAAAGCAAAACCAACGTTGGCACCAATTGTTGTAGTACCGCCATCATTACGCTTGCGGTCATCTCCAAGCACAAAGTCTAAATCGCCCGCAGCGTTTGCACGGGTTTGTAATAAGTCAGGGACACCTGCCATCTGCGTATCGTGCTCACCATAGGTCACACTAATACTGCCGCCTTCTTCGGCATCTTTAAGCACAATATTAATAACGCCAGCAATGGCATCTGAGCCGTATTGAGCAGCAGCGCCATCACGCAGTACTTCTATACGCTTAATCGCGGCAGCTGGGATAGTATTTAAATCAACCGCCGTTGAACCACGACCAACGGTACCATTTAAATTCAATAATGCGCCAGCATGACGACGCTTACCATTAACCAGCACTAAGGTGTGATCCGGTGCTAAACCTCTAAGCACTGCCGGACGGGCGTGATCCGTACCATCCGCCAGCGTTGAATTTGGGAAGTTAAAACTTGGCACGAGCGTAGTTAGTACTTGGCTCAGCTCCAGCTGACCGGTACTTTGCATATCTTCTAAAGAAATCACATCTACCGGCACCGTGCTCTCGGCAATACTACGAAGACTTCTTCGCGTACCAGTGATTTCGATGACTTCAACACTTTCTTTGGCTTCAGTGTTGTTACTTTCTGCTTGCGCATGGATTGAAAAAGTTGAAAGAAGCGCAGCACCGACAGCCAACGAGATTGGCTTGCGAACAGCGTTTTCCAGCTTGTTATTAATAAATTGCATAGTTTGTCCCGTGAATATGTTGAACGCAGAGTCTGTAAAAGACCGATTACTACTTAATTTAGTCAATATGAAGATAAATCAAGACTGAATAAGGTACCCAAGTAAATAACACAAAATGCGGTACGATACCCATTCGACTTATGACCAAAATGTTGGTACTTACTAATTCAATACCAGCCTAAAATTAGGTCACTATCATAAGAAAAGACGCGGATTTTAGAATTATTCTTTCACCGATAATAAAGAATTTTTTGATCTACCTTATACCTCATAAGGGCACTGCTCTGATGTTTTCCCACTCCATCTTTACTCCACATTGAAGCGCTTAAATACCAGCATGCAGAAACGGAGAGTACCAATGACACAACGGACGCTAAAACATGCTGAATGGTTGAAAATTGTTGAATCTAGAGCGAACCAGCAGCAGCTTCAAATAAAGCCAAAAAATAAACTATCACCTGCTGTGATTTGGACTTTTGTACTAGCCACTATTATTTCGCTGGTCAGTGCATGGTCATTTGTTACCGAAACGCCTGAGGCACCCACTCAGCAGCTTAGTAAAGAATCCCAAATGCGTATCAATCGCTACTTTACCAAACAGTATATGGTTGGAAGCTGGCAGTTCTCACACTTAAAAACCAGTAAAGATGACATCAATGTGTTTATCCGTATCCCGACTAAACTTGCATTAACGGGACAGGCACTTAAAGGTTATATCGAGCAGTCACTATGCCCACCGGCCAGTAGTAATGTTTGGCGTGATGTCAGCCAGTTTGCGCTTTATATGCATTTGTACTCGGACACGCCACGCCACAGCGATTATGCCAAGTGCAAGGCACCTTAATCATTTCAGGTTAAATTCTTTTATCTTTCGTTCAAAGGCCCAATGGGCCTTTTTTGTTTTTTTGGATTTCAAGGGTTATTTCGAGCTATCGTGGTTGCCAAGCTGACTTACCGGCTCGAGCTCAAGTTTGGCTTTTTCTTCAAGTTCTTCGGGTAGCTCCTTGACTACGGCAACGCCTAGTTCTTTAAATTCAGAAGCTTGCTTAATTAAGTTGCCTTTACCCATATATAACTGAGAAAACGCTCGCTCGTAGCTCTCTTTTGCTTTATCAAGCTGTTTACCCACCCCTTCCATACTATGTAGGAAGCTATTGAGCTTGTTATAAAACTTCTCAGCTCGAAGCGCCAGCTCTCTGGTATGCTTGCTTTGCTCCTCAAAACGCCATAACTGTTTAACGATATTAAGACTGGTTAAAAGTGTTGTTGGCGTTGCCACCAATACATTGTTTTGTAAAGCCTCCTGATAAAGCGTGGGCTTATGCTTAACCGCCTCAACAAATGCAGATTCCACAGGGATAAACATGATGACCACCTCTGGGGAGTTAAGACCTGGTAAGCGCTCATAAGATTTACTACCCAACTCTTTGATCCGTGCAGTGATGGCTTCAGTGTGTGCCACTATGGCTTGATTCGCTTCACTATCGGTTGTGGCATTAATATACCTTGTATAGGCATTCAATGAGGTTTTAGCGTCAATAACCAGATGACGAGATTGCGGTAAGTAAACCACGACGTCAGGGCGAAACTTGCCTTCGTCGGTATTAAAGTTTACTTCTCGCTGATAGTCGTAACCGGGACGTAGCCCAGCGCTATCAAGCACATTTTCGAGCATGAGTTCGCCCCAGTTACCTTGTGCTTTCTTTTGACCTTGTAACGCAGTGGTCAAACGATCTGCTTGCTCAGTCATGGCTTTATTGTTGGCTTGTAAGTGCAGCAATTCAGTTTTTAATGACGCCCGTTGCTTAAGCTCTTCACTATGAATGGCTTCCATTTTATCTCTAAAGCCCTTTAATTCACCTTGTACAGGCTGCAACAACTGCTGGATTTTTTCTTTACTTTGGTGACTAAAACGCTCGCTTTTCTCATCAAATATTTGATTCGCGAGATTGTGAAACTCTTCTTTCAACTGGACTTTTGCTTGCTCAAGCTGCGCGAGCTGCTGCTCAAAACTTAGTTGCTTTTGCTCCAGCAAGGTTTGCAGATTGGCCATTTCAACTTCTAACTCATGAGCATGCACTTGAATTTCTTCCTTGGCATCGAGCTCTCGCTGCCACAGCTGCTGATATTCAGCGGCTTGCCGTTGACGCTCAGCTAATCTTGCTTGCAATTGCTGCTGTTGGCCATGACTTTGCAGTTGCTGTGCTCTTAATTGCTCAGCGAGTTGCTCGGCTTGGCTTAGTTGCGACCTAAGTGCTTGCTCGGAGGCGAGTTGAGTATTGAGTTGATTTTTGAAAGTGCTGCGTATGACCCAAACAACGGGGAGTAGGGTAGCCGCACCGCCTGCAAATAGCGCAAGACTAAACCATGCAGGCGTATTGGAGAGCATTGACCAAAGCATATTGAGATCTCATCGGTTCTTCTACTTTGATAATACCTTAGATATAAATTTCAATCACTTAGTCATTCAGTGATCTGTTGACCATTGTAGCGATACCCGGCGCCATATACCGACTCTACAATTTTCGGAGATAAATCTAATCCTTTGATTTTCTTTCTGATATTTTTAATGTGGCTGTCGATTACGCGATCCGAAATATCAAAGTTATCCGGTTGAATATAATCAAGAATTTGCTGTCTTGAAAATACACGGTTTGGTGCATCATATAAAAGCGCAAAGACGTCAAACTCAACTTTGGTTAAGCCTAATGTACTGCCATTCAGTTTAACCGTTAATTCTTCGCGATTTACTTCGATAGGCTTTTGATACGCATTGGTGTTCACACAACGACGTAAGATCGCCTTCATGCGCATCACTAATTCAGCGGCGCTAAAAGGTTTACATACATAATCATCTGCGCCGACTTCTAAGCCCTTTAAACGGTCTGCTTCTGCCACTTTGGCAGTCAGCATCACAATAGGTACTTCAGAAAACTCTCGAATTTGACGCATACACTCTACGCCATCTTGGTTCGGCAACATGATATCCATCAAGATTGCATCTGGTTGGTTTGCCTTTACCCAAGGTACAACTTCAGCACCGTCTGTAATATGAAACATTTCAAAACCGGATGCTCTAAAAAACAACAGCACCTGCTCTGCAATATCTTGGTCGTCTTCGACGAGCAAAATTCTTGATGGGGTAGACATAGGATTTATTTACTCTTTGCTTTTAACTTTTTCAATTGTTGTCTAACTTGACGCTTTAACTTGTCTGAAAGCGTGTCATCGAACAGTAACATGGTCAGTATACTAGACAAATCTTCTGAACTCGCAACTTCATTAAGTAGATCATAGTCTGATTCTGATTGTGTCTCAATAAAGTTTAAGTGTGAAATTGTCGCATCGTAGCAAAGCATAACGTTATCCTAATTGGTCTATGGCGTTTCTCCGTTGTAGCTATTAAAGCGCGAGATTATGGAATAAAAATGGAGTGAAAGATGTTTTAGGGTCTGTTGACCTTTGCTGTTTGATTTTTGTTCTTCTGAGTGTGTTTTGGTAGCGACGCTCGACTTGCCGCCTAGTAATCTAGGCAAAAGTTGAGCAACAATGAACAAAGCGCACTCAGGTGAACCCAAAGGGCAGCGCTTGATTGGCATTTTCTCAGTGTTGCCCCACAAGGATGTGGGGTAAGGTGACTTTGCAGGAGCACAAAGTCTTTATCGCCAGACTTACATAGAATGACCATGCTACGCAGGCTCTGCCTTGTATAAATACCTGTCAAACTGCTGCAAAAACAAACTTGAAAGATAAACAGGCCCTAGAGCCAGAAAAAAGAAAAGCCAACTTAATTAAGCTGGCTTATTACAATCAGTAACAAAGGGGGAAAATCAACATATGCCTACTGTTTCAACAATGTCACAACAAGCACTATCATAGACCTTCACCTTTGTTGATTAGTTCCAAATTATTTTTAATTTTTTATCAGCGCTAGCATTTGCGACTCATCAAACTGACCAAGATTGACACCAGACTCAGCAAATAGGGCGTCAACAAGGGCTTGTTTATCGCGCTGCATCTTAAACACTTTCTCTTCGATAGAATTCGCCATAATCAATTTGTACACGAATACCGGCTTATCTTGGCCGATACGATAAGCGCGATCTGTTGCTTGATTTTCTACCGCAGGATTCCACCAAGGATCGAAATGGATAACCGTATCTGCTTGAGTCAAATTCAAACCAGTTCCCCCAGCTTTTAGGCTTATCAAAAAGACATTGCACTTGCCTTGAGTAAACGCCTCAATGGCTTTATCCCGTTGCCTTGTCTGCCCCGTCAGCATAGTGTATTTCAACTGTTGCTGTTGGCACTGCTCAGCAATGAGATCTAACACGCTGGTGAACTGGCTGAAGATAATTATCTTACGGCCCTCGCTGAGTAGCACAGGCAGGTGTTGTGCAAGCCACTCAAATTTAGCGCCATGTTGATCGGTCAGTGATTTATCAACCAATTGTGGGTGACAGCAGATCTGACGTAACTTTAACAAGGCATCGAGGAATGCCAGCTTGCTTCTTTCAACGCCTTGCTCCTGAAATAGATTGAGCAATTTGCTTTCTACTTGGTGCTGAACACCTTGATATAATTTATGTTGCTCATCAGAGAACTCTAACTCTTTGATGAGTTCTGTCTTATTGGGTAGCTCTTTCACTACCTCAGCTTTTGTACGACGAAGAATAAATGGCGCGATCAGCGATCTAAGCTCTCGGGCTCTTGGGCGATCTTGTTCTTTTTCAATTGGGATCTGGAAGTGTTGCTTAAACTGCTGCTTAGTGCCCAGCACATCAGGCATGACAAAATCGAGCAGCGATTTAAGCTCGAGTAAATTGTTCTCTACCGGAGTGCCACTTAAACAAAGTTTGAAACGCGCGGATAGGCTCTTTACGCATTTAGATATTTGTGCGCTTTCGTTTTTAATATATTGTGCTTCATCCAACACAATTGAATCAAAATCAAGCCCTTTATAATACGCCACATCGCGCTTAAGTAGCGGATACGTCGTTAGAATAAATCGTGCACCTGACAAGTTAGTAAGTGCATCCTCTCTATTAGATCCATGAATAATAGTGAGAGGTAGATGCGGTGCGAAACGTTTAAATTCGTCACGCCAGTTTCCCACTAAACTCGTCGGACAGACAATTAAACTTGGTTGTGTCACTAGCGTATTGTGCTGAGAAATAAAGTAAGCAATAACCTGAAGCGTTTTTCCAAGGCCCATATCATCTGCCAGAATGCCACCTAACTGATGACGATTAAGGAACTTAAGCCAGTTAACACCTTGTACTTGATAATCTCGTAGGGTGAAGCTTTGTCCTTCGCTGGCTGGGATCACGTCAAGATTTTCTATCGGTTTATCTAGCTCAGCGAGATACTCAAGTAGCTTTTGATCGTCTGAGTCGGCATGAATATGAGTCAGTTCAAACAGCTTTTTGGCATACGACAACGGAAATTTAAATTGTGAGCTCGAAAGGTAATAACTAAAACGAGACTTCAGCTCCAGCAATTCATCAAATATGGATTTGCTAATGGCATAGAACTGCTCGCCGATTTCGACGTAGCGATATTCATGGGCGAGGTTGTTAAGCTCATGAACCGGATGCTTATCCCAGTTGAGCGTAACGGGCTTGTCATCTAACATCACCTTTCCGAGCACATGATGTTGTTTATCTCGTTTAAGGCTTAACAGCACTTTTGGTGTAACAACAAGGCCATTGCTTGGCAGCTCGTCAACAATCCAACGTTTACCCTGTAAAAGCGGCCTGATCTCCCTGTTAAACCAATGGACTTCAACGCCATCCTCAGTTGGTAATAAAAACTCGTCGCCCTCGTGGACAAAGCCCAGACCTGTGAGTACCTGCTCCAGCCTTGCTAACTGCTTTTTCGTCGCGCCTTTTCCAAGCGGCTCAATTGCAAAACGAATTTTATTAGGCCTATCTAGTTTTATAAGCTTAGCAACATTAGATTGCTTACTCGCTAACTGCGAAAACCCAGCAGGAGGCGCAATGACATCATCCGTAAAGATATCTTGGAAACGTGCCATTACCTGCTCTAGCTTTTCAGCCGTGATGGTAGGCATAGTATGAAGGTGAGCGATTTCCTGCGCGGTAAGCTCTGACTCAATTCGGCCGACGACCAAGTTTTCAGTATCTAGATACACCGGAGGTTCGGTTTTAATCAAGCGCCAGTGTTCAACATTCGCCAGACGGCTTTTAAGTTGGTATTCATTGCCTTCTTGATGCCAGTAAAAATCTAGCGTTTGCTTGTGCCCAAGCTCCAAAGGTTGGCGCTGGTTACGATAAAAACAGCGATGGGTATGTATAAGTTGTGTGAGTGCATTAAAGCCCCAGGCGCCAAATAGCTCAAAATGACCCGGTGTATTTTGCGAGCGGATCCAGCTAAATAAGCGAAAATCGTTTTCTAATAAACCAGCAGGAGCGACCTGACTATTGAGCTGCTGCTCGGTTAACACTCGACCTAAGGGGTAAACACCATCGGGCCGATTTGGCGATACCTTAGGGCTTACAAGGACTTCGTTTGCTCGAGGCTCTAACACGAAGAGTAAGACGTTTTCCGCGTCTGCTTTATCGACTTGCTGCAACTGCCCGAGCTCATTAAACCAGTCATTAACCAAATAAGCCTCACCAAAGCCGCCAGAATGTTCGATTTTAAGTTTGAGCAATACCGCGGCAATGTGCCGACATTTAGGGTTATTTGAACAAGAGCAGTTTGCTTCGACCGAAACGGTACCCTGTGATTGGTTTATTTTGATGTGCTGAGTGAAGGTATTGCCGTAATTTCCCAATACCTGCGCGTCGATTTGCGCAAAGTTTTCGCTATGTTGAAGATAGCAGACTTGTTCGTCTTTCAAATACTCCTTAGCTTTCGCAAGTAAAGCTGAATTGAAGTACTGACGAAGAAAACGTTCAGACAAAGGAAATTGATTAGCCTGCTCCTGTTTGATTTCTTCAAATAAGGCGAAAAGTTGCTCTTTAGATAACTGCGAAGACATTAAGTGCACGTCAAAATTAAAATAAAAAGCCAGTATATGAAATTAGTGATTTGAGCTAAAGAGAGAAATGCGAGAAATTCGCTAAAAAAGGACTGGTTGGAGGTCAACTGACTAGAAAAAGCGCCGAGTTGCCTGATAATTCAACCAACGCGGCAATTTTTGAACGAACCTTAGTTATAACTGCTAAGTAATTTTTGCAATTGTTCCAAACGCTTATCAGTCAATACTCGATTATCTATTTTCACGGTGACATCACCGCTTTTAAGATTTCTTTGTACTCGAATGTAGTCGTTCTCTAGCATGGACTCCACGCGTGAATCGCTACTTCCTAAAGTAGTCAAGAATTTAGTGATCTGAACAGCACGTTTCTCATCTGACATCTCTTCAGTCATAAAATCTTGCGCTTTAAGTGCAGCAATTTGCTCTGAAAACTGCTCTGGTTGTTCTTGTTTCGCAGTGATGAGCTTTTTAGCCGCTTCACGGCCTAAATGATTCGCCGTTGGATATAACTGTAATACTTCGACCGGAATGCTTTCATAAGCTTTCAATGCGTCTGCGATAGCTGTGTGAGAAACACCTTCCACGGCAGCGATTTCTCGATACGATCCTTTTTGGCCTTGTTCGATCAAATTATGCTTAGTATCAAAATAGGCTTTACCCAATTCCCAAAGGCTCGGGGCGATGTATTGATCGGAAGATACCGCTAATGTTTTTGCATCTTCGTCACTAAAGTCTTTCGAGCTCAACACTACATAATCAGCTTCGGCCAGCAAACAGGCTTTACGGCGTCTTGAGCCCGATAAAACGTGAAGTTTGCCATTATGTTGCCAACATAGGGCGGGGTGGAGATTACGTTTATCTTTTTTAATGGCAGGTAATATATCTGCGACCGCTTTTTCGCTTAATAAGGATTGCTCACGGCGATTCTGCCCATAAACTGTGGTTTTACTCTCAATTTCGCTAAACGGCACTACTTCACAGGTCAGTACTATGGTTTTTGTCGGATCGCTTGGCGCAGGCATAGTAACCACATCGCCTACTTTAGCCTGATCTAAAAGATCGTCGAGGCTACTGCCTTCAACCGCAGTAGCAAAAGGATCAATTCGTGTATCATTTTTACGTTTTCTAGCCATTATTAATACCTTTTTATTCTGCTAGCGAGGATTGTGTTGAAGGCCAATTTGAACGGATCAGCATCTCTAATTCATCAACCACGTCTTTGATATTTTCTTGCGCTTTTAGCAATGCTTCACGACTTGCTAAACTATCTGAAGTCTTTTGGTCAAAAATAGTGTTAAACGATGAAGAGCTCGCAGTAATTGCTGAGCTGTGATTGATTGGATAGCTCATTACTTGACGACCAAAAGCACTACGTACATCTTTAACGATATCGCGCTGAGAATGGTTGCCTTTAACATAGTTAGTGACCAAGAATTGCATAAAGTCCCAGCCTTCGTGACCAAGAGCTGCAACGGTATGGTATATCTCACCAAGACGCTTCAGGTATTTATTATTAGCGTCGAAGTCTACGGCTTCTGGGTGTACAGGTATTAACATAGCCGTAGACGCCATCAATGCGTTATAGAACATAAAATTAAGTGAAGGTGCGGTATCTACTAGGATAATATCAAACTCGTCTTGTACGGGCTCTATAACCTTTTCTTTAAGCTTATGATAATGACGTGTCTTTTCGTAGCTTGAACTTTCTTTTAACTCTGTTGCTGTTTCGTGTTCAAAGTAAAAGTCATCCATACCAGAAGGTAATACGCGAATATTTGGAATGTGGGTTTCTTGGAATGAATTAGAGACCAGATCCATCCACGTTTCACCTTCATCTAATTCAATGCAATCTCTCATTAAATCGCCAACTGTGATCGGCT
Source organism: Pseudoalteromonas piscicida (assembly GCF_000238315.3). NCBI lineage: Bacteria > Pseudomonadati > Pseudomonadota > Gammaproteobacteria > Alteromonadales > Pseudoalteromonadaceae > Pseudoalteromonas > Pseudoalteromonas piscicida. Next base: position 659 of record NZ_CP011925.1, on the reverse strand, counting down.
CATGATCATTAGATGGAAAAAAGCTTGATGATGATCCCTGTGGATCAAGATCAATGATCCCGATGCGATAGCGCTTAATATTGGTTGTAGCTAGTGCAGCTGCAATATTCACCAAACTTGTTGTTTTACCACAACCGCCTTTCAAACTATTAATCACGATGACTTGTAATTTATCGCTAGACTTTCGTTGATCCGCATTTACACCAAGAACATCTGCCATCGCAAAAATATTTGCTAATGTGTATGCATAATGACCGTTTGCGCCTTTCTTTATATTGATGGTATCAAAGTCACCTTGGTCATGACGTCTTTTGAGTGTTCTATTATTTACACCAAGTAGATCTGCGGCAGCTTTTTGCGTGTAAGTTCTAAGCTCTTTTTCTTCAGTTTTAAGATGAGCTCTATAATGTTGAATACGACCAGCAAGTGATTGTTCTGCTACTTCTGCTGTAGCTTTTAAGAGCCGGTACGTTGATAGCGCATTGTTATTTATAGACATACACATTATCCTTTATTTGATAACGATTATTATAATGTCCATATATTTTGCTGTAAACACAAAAAAACAAAGACATTTGTAATTTTGATTTACATCTAAGTATAAATAAGAAAGTTTAGATATGGTTAAATATATAGGTATTAAAGGCTAAGGCTCCGAA